>NZ_JABFMU010000021.1 GCF_013359695.1 Pseudomonas sp. C2B4 | reverse complement strand
GCGGATGGCCTCTTCGCGAGCAGGCTCGCTCCCACAGGGGACTGCATTTCAACTGTGGGAGCGAGCCTGCTCGCGAAGACGGCGGCACAAACACCAACGAATTGCCTGAAGAAACACACAAGAACAGCCTGAGGAGATCCCCATGAACGCAGCCGTAGACGTTCTGCAATCCACCCATCAGCACATCAACCGCGACCGTCTGTGGCAGTCGCTCATGGAGCTGGCGAAACTCGGCGCCACGGTCAAGGGCGGCGTCTGTCGCCTGGCCCTGACTGACCTCGACCGCCAGGCCCGCGATACGTTTGTGAAGTGGTGTGAGGAAGCAGGCTGCACCGTCAGCATCGACGCCGTCGGCAACATCTTCGCTCGTCGTCCGGGCCGCAATCCTGACCTGCCGCCAGTGATGACCGGCAGCCACATCGACACCCAACCCACCGGCGGCAAGTTCGACGGCTGCTTCGGCGTGCTGGCCGGCGTCGAAGTGCTGCGCACCCTCAATGACCTGGGCATCGAAACCGAAGCGCCGATGGAAGTGGTGGTGTGGACCAACGAAGAGGGCTCGCGCTTCGCCCCGTGCATGATGGGCTCCGGCGTGTTCGCGGAAAAATTCACCCTGGAAGAAACCCTGGCCAAGGTCGATGCCGAGGGGGTGACCGTGGGCGAGGCGTTGAATGCCATCGGCTACGCGGGCCCACGAGCCGTCAGCGGCCACGCGGTGGGCGCTTATTTCGAAGCGCACATCGAGCAAGGGCCGATTCTCGAAGACGAGCGCAAGACCATTGGCGTCGTCATGGGCGCCCTCGGGCAGAAATGGTTCGACCTGAAACTGCGCGGCGTCGAGGCCCATGCGGGACCGACCCCGATGCACCTGCGCAAGGATGCACTGGTCGGCGCTGCCGTCATCGTTGGCGCAGTCAACCGCGCCGCCCTCGGTCACCAGCCCCACGCCTGCGGTACCGTCGGGTGCCTGCAAGCCTATCCCGGTTCCCGCAACGTCATCCCCGGCGAAGTGCGCATGACCCTGGATTTCCGGCATCTGGAACCGGCACGGCTGGACTCGATGATCGCCGAAGTCCGCGAAGTCATCGAAACCACCTGCGAGGAACACGGCCTCACTTACGAGCTGACACCCACCGCCGACTTCCCGCCATTGTATTTCGACAAGGGCTGCGTCGAAGCGGTACGCGGTGCCGCGCAAGGCCTGGGCCTGTCGCACATGGACATCGTCAGCGGCGCGGGGCACGACGCGATCTTTCTCGCCGAACTCGGTCCGGCCGGGATGATCTTCGTGCCGTGCGAAGGCGGCATCAGCCACAACGAAATCGAAAACGCCGCGCCGGATGACCTGGCGGCCGGGTGCGCGGTGCTGTTGCGGGCGATGCTGGCGGCTTCGGCGGCGATTGCGAAGGGGCAAATGGCGGCATAAGGACTGCCCTCACTCTTCCTGTGGGAGCGAGCCTGCTCGCGAAGGCGGTTTGCCATTCAACATTGATGTTGGCTGACACACCGCTTTCGCGAGCAGGCTCGCTCCCACAAGTTCTTCGCACTATCGCTGGGCCTGGCGGTCGTACTCTTCACAGGGACCATCGCATGTGTGGAGATCCAATGAGCCAGGACGTCCTGACCACCGAAACCAGTCGCCGCCAGTTGCAGCAGATCATCACCGGCCTGTCCGACGGGGTGATTCTGCTGGAACTGGACCAGACCATTGTCTGGGCCAACAACGCTGCGCTGGCCATGCACGGCGTCGATCGGATCGGCGAACTGGGGGCCGATGCCGAGGATTATGTCCGGCGTTTCGCCTTGCGTTATCGCAACCATCATCCGGTGCCGGCGGATAATTACCCGATTCACCGCGTGGCGCGTGGGGAGACCTTCAGCGATGTGCTGGTGGAGCTGACGCCGGTCCATGACGAAGAACATACCTGGGTCCACCGCGTGCGCAGCCTGGTGGTGACCGACAGCCACGGAGAGCCGGAATCCCTGGTGCTGATCATGGACGATGTCACCGACTGGGCCAGCGCCGAGCAGCGTTTCGAGAAGACCTTCGCCGCCAATCCGGCGCCGGCGGTGATCTGCCGTCTGAGCGATTTGCGCTACATCAAGGTCAATCCCGGTTTTCTCGAAATGACGGGTTATGCCCGCGATCAGGTGATTGGCAGCTCGACTTATGAGCTGGACGTGCTGGACCAGGCCGAAAACAAGGACCTGGCGAAACAGCGCTTGCGCGAAGGCGCGACCATTCCGCAAATGCAAGCCGAACTGCGCATGGCTGACGGCGACTACAAGCAAGTGATCGTCGCCGGCCAACCCCTGGAGCTCAACGACGAACCCTGCATGCTGTTTTCCTTCGTGGACATGGAGCCCCGGCGCAAGGCCGAAGTCGCCCTGCGGCAGAGCGAGGAACGGTTTGCCAAGGCATTTCGCCTGACACCGGTGCCGATCCTGGTCTGCAGCGCCGGGGATCAGGTGGTGCTGGATGTGAATGACGCCTTTCTGGAGACCCTCGCGTATCCCCGCGAAGAGGTACAGGGCAAATCCATCGCCGAGATCGACTTCATCCATGACAAGGGCGCGAAGGCCAAACTGCTAGCGGCGCTGGAGAAAACCGGACGACTGGACCGTGTTGATGTTCGCGTCCGCAAAAAAGACGTCGGGCTGATCGATTGCGCCGTGTCGGCGGAGACCGTGAACATACAGGACACCCCTTGCTACTTGCTGGTGTTGATGGACATCACCGAGCGCAAACGCACTGAGCTGGAGCTGGTGGCGGCCATTGAAGAGGTGATGAAAGACGCTTCGTGGTTCAGCCGCACGCTGATCGAGAAACTGGCCAACGTGAAAAACGTCAATTCGCCGCAATTGCCCAGTGTGTCCTTCACCGACCTGACGGTCCGCGAGCGTGATGTGCTGGAGCTGATCTGCGAAGGCCTGGCCGACAAGGAAATCGCCGCGCGCCTCAAGCTTGCGCCGAACACGGTGCGCAACCACGTCGCGACGGTGTATTCCAAACTCGATGTGCACAGTCGCAGCGAGGCGATCGTCTGGGCGCGCGAGCGTGGGTTGTTCGCCGGGGCAGGGCGATCCAGGGGGCAGCGCTAAGGTGCAAATGCACTAGCTGTCATAGTGCAAATGGAGGTTTTGGCAGGGTGCAGCGGCTCTTAGGCTGAGAGCGTGCGAACGGAGATCTCCGGATCCTTCGCGCGCGATTGTTCAAGCCGATCAAGGACTCGCCATGCAGCTGAAACACCTGACGTTTGCAGTCCCTTGCCACGAGGGTCAACCGCGATGATTCACGTGGCGCAATTGCGGTTGCAACTGGAACGCAGTTTTTCTCCCCTGGCCTGCGAATGCACCATCACAGGCGATCATTCGTTGACGGTGAAGCTCTACCATCCGGTGTCCGGGCAGGTGGACCTGGTGGTCAGCGGGTTGAACGTGGCAACGCTAAACACCAGCGAAGCGGTCGCCGCGCTGATCGAAGAGCTGCGTTACGAGCTCGAAAGCAACACCCTGCATCGCTCCGATCCCGTGCTGTGATTTTTGTCGGTTTTGACTACCGTTGGGGCTGAAGAACCCACGAAATCGGCTTTCCCATGACTCGCCCGTGAACTTTTTGGCAGTGTTTTGTTGTCACAAACTTGTCGATCACTTTTCGCGGGTCATCCTATGAACAGTCTTGGGAAACGCGTTTTCACACCACTTGCGCTGTGTGCTGTCATTCTCGGTGGCTGTGCCAGTCCGCCGCCACCTCCACCCGCCGCGCCGCCGCCACCGCCGGTCCGCACCTGCCAGGCCATGGATAAAACCGATGTGCTGGGCGATGTGCGTGATGAAAATGGCGAGGTGACGCGGGTCACTACGACCACTCGCTGTGTCACGCAGTAAACACTTGTGGGAGCGAGCCTGCTCGCGATGACGGTGTGACATTCAACTTCAATGTTGACTGGCAGACCTCTATCGCGAGCAGGCTCGCTCCCACAGTGGTTTGGCTTGGGTGTCAGGGCATCAGGACAGGAAACCACCATCGACGTTCAGCGAAACACCGGTGGTGTAGCTCGACGCGTCGCTGGCCAGGTACAGCACCGCGCCGGCCATTTCGCTTGGGTCCGCTACACGCTTGAGCGGGATCTGTGCCAGCGCGGTATTCAGGATCGCCTCGTTCTTCACCAGGGCCGAAGCGAACTTGGTGTCGGTCAGGCCCGGCAGCAGGGCGTTGCAGCGGATGCCGAACTGCGCGCATTCCTTGGCGAAGACTTTGGTCATGTTGATTACCGCCGCCTTGGTCACCGAATAGATGCCCTGGAACACGCCCGGGGAGATGCCGTTGATCGAAGCGACGTTGATGATGCTGCCGCCACCGTTTTCGCGCATCAGCTTGCCGGCTTCCACCGACATGAAGAAATAGCCGCGAATGTTGACGTCGACGGTCTTCTGGAATGCGCCGAGGTCGGTGTCCAGCACGTTGCAGAACTGTGGGTTGGTCGCGGCGTTGTTGACCAGGATGTCCAGGCGTCCGAACTGTTCCTTGATGCCGGCGAAGACCTGGCTGATCTGCTCCATTTCACCGATATGGCAAGCAATGGCCGTGGCCTTGCCGCCGGCGGCGATGATCGCGTCGGCCACGTGCTGGCAGCCTTCGAGCTTGCGGCTCGAAACGATCACGTGGGCGCCTTGCTGGGCCAGCAGTTTGGCGATGGCTTCACCGATACCGCGGCTGGCACCGGAAACGAAAGCGATCTTGCCGTCGAGGTCGAACAACTGAGTCTTGGACATGGGATTCTCTTTTAATGAAGTCTTGTTATCGAGTCAAAAGCCGGGGTTGCAGCTGATGCCAGTCGGTAGGGGCGGGCTTATTGAGTTGGTTCAGTAAGCCCACGTTATCGTTTACGACCATCGCGAGCAGGCTCGCTCCTACAGAGGATCGCCAGGGTCAGAGATCGGATTTCTGGATGACCTGCAGGCTCATCTGCTCCAGCAGTTTGTTCATGTGAATGAACTGCGCAAAGCGTTTGTCCTGGGTCTGGCCATGGTAGAAGCGGTAGTAGATCTGCTGCACGATGCCGGCCAGGCGGAACAGGCCGTAGGTGTAGTAGAAGTCGAAATTGTCGATCTGGATCCCGGAACGCTGGGCGTAGTAATCGACGAATTCGCGGCGGGTCAGCATGCCCGGGGCGTGGCTTGGCTGACGGCGCATCAGTTGCACCGGGGCCGGGTCGCCGGCTTCGATCCAGTAGGCGAGGGTGTTGCCCAGGTCCATCAGCGGATCGCCCAGCGTCGTCAGTTCCCAATCGAGCACGCCGATGATCTGCATCGGGTTGTTCGGGTCGAGGATCACGTTGTCGAAGCGGTAGTCGTTGTGCACGATGCTGGAGGTCGGGTGATCGGCCGGCATCTTGTCGTTGAGCCAGGCCTTGACCGCTTCCCACTGCGGCGCATCCGGGGTCAGGGCCTTCTCATAGCGATCGCTCCAGCCCTTGATCTGCCGTGCCACATAGCCTTCGGGCTTGCCGAGATCACCCAGGCCATAGGCGTTGTAGTCGACCCGGTGCAGTTCGACGAACTTGTCGATGAAGCTTTTGCACAGGGCTTCGGTTTTCGCTGAATCGAGCCCCAGTTCCGGTGGCAGTTCCGAGCGCAGGATGATGCCCTTGACCCGCTCCATCACGTAGAAATCGGCACCGATCACCGACTCATCGGTGCAGTGCACATAGGCTTTCGGGCAATACGGAAAACCGTCGCGCAATTGATTGAGGATGCGGAATTCGCGCCCCATGTCGTGGGCGGACTTGGCCTTGTGGCCAAAGGGCGGCCGGCGCAGGACGAACTCCTGCTCAGGGTATTCGAGCAAATAGGTGAGGTTGGACGCGCCGCCCGGAAACTGGCTGATCTGCGGCAGGCCACTGAGGCCCGGAATGTGCGCCTTGAGGTATGGATCGATCAGGCTGGCATCGAGTTCTTCGCCGGAGCGGATACGGGTGGACTGGTCAGTAAGCGCCATGCTTATCCCTTCTGCTTATTTTGGAGGCCAGACATCATTGGCTAATCTAATGGCGCGCCTTGAGCGCCACAAGTGCGACACGGTCTTATAGGTTAGCGTGTTGCCGGATAATCAGTGTTCCTGATGTGTGAGAAGCGCGGTTGCGGGCTATGGTTGAGAGGGGCTGATGGCTTCCAGGACGGAGGTGTGGAATGGGTTGTCCGCAAGTGTGTGCCAGTGCCACCCTGCAATGCAGCTTCGGCGCCGCGCCGGCGGTGCTCAATGTGCTGCCGGTGAACCGCACGCTGACCGGCGGGCTGCCAGCGGCGAACATCATGGACCACATACCGCTGGTGAATGTCACCACGTTCGGCATGTGCACCAGCCTGGCCAACCCCACGGTCGCCGCTGCGACTGCCGCGGCACTTGGCGTGCTGACGCCGATGCCGTGCATCCCGGCCACCGCCACGCCATGGATCCCCGGAGGCCCGCCGACCCTGCTGCTGGGCGGCATGCCGGCTATCGATGCCAACAGCACCCTGATGTGCAACTGGGCCGGGGTGATCAAGATCGTCATGCCGGGGCAGATGCAGATGCTCATTCCCTGATTGATGCACCGAAAATGTTGGCAGTACCGGCCTCTTCGCGAGCAGGCTCGCTCCCACATTGGATTGATGAACGACCCGGATCAAATGTGGGAGCGAGCTTGCTCGCGAAGAGGCCGGAACAGTCAGCACACCGGATTCAGGTTTCGGCCGGATCATTCCAGCGCTGAAACCACCAACGCACCCTTGAGATCGGTTTGCCCGTGTCATCCAGCGGCCGGCCGTCACTGGCGAAACCCTGTTCCGGCTCGACCAGTTGTCCATTGAGATAACGGGCCTCCACCGCCGGTTTTCCATTGGGATGAAAACGCTGGTAACGCCCCTCGCGCACGCCATCGCGGTAAAGCTCGGCTTCAGCCAGTTGTCCGTCCGGGAAAAAATTCAACGCCTCGCCATGCAGCAACCCGCGCCGGTAAGTGGCCTTGCGTTGCAGCCAGCCTTCGGGCGCGTAGAAACTGGCGATGCCCTGCAGTTTGTCCTGCTCGAAAGGCAGTTGCGCCGACAGTTGGCCATTGGGGTGATACAGCAGCGTGATGCCTTGCAGTTCGCCTCGGCTGTATTGCAGATCGGCCTGGGCGCGACCGTCGTCCTTGATATGCAGCGCACCGTCGAGTTGCCCGTCGAGCAGGCGACCCTTGAGCTGCTTATCGTTCTGCTGCACATCCAGCGGCGTCGTGGCCATGGTCACTCCCTGTCAGTTGACTTGCACCAGGCCGCCCTTGATGGTCAGCATGCCGCCACCATCCACGGTCTGCGAGGCGGCGGCCTTGTTCGTAAGGCTGATGCCGGCATCGTTGGTCATCGTGGTGCCGGCCTTGTTTTCCAGGGATGTTCCGGCCTGGCTGCTCAACGAGGTCCCGGCTTTCTGACTGATCGAGGTGCTGGCCTCGGCCGCCAGATCCGCACCGCTTTTGATCGCAAAACTGCCACCACTTTGCAGGGTCAGGGTACCGGTCACCTTGATGGTCAGGTTGCCGTCCACCGTCAGGCTGTAGTCGCCGGTGACCTTGTGCGCGTAATTGCCGCCGGTGCTGTGGTTCTGGTCGGCACCGACCTTCACCGTGCGGCTGTCCTTGACGTCGAGGCTGTCGGTGCCGGTCTGGATCGTCACGCTACGGTTGCCTTTCTCCAGGGTCACGGTTTCGTCACCGTCCTTCACGGTCCGGGTGCGCGCGTTTTGCACCGTGAGGGTTTCATCGTGACCCACCGTGGCAGTGGTATCGTTGAGCACGTTGATCTTCAGGTCTTTCTGCGCCTGCAAAAACACCTCTTCGGCGTCTTTCTTGTCCTCGAAGCGCAACTCGTTGAACCCGCCGCCACCCTTGGATGACTGAGTCTTGATCCCCGATTGCGTCTGATTGGCGGGCAAGGCATAGGGCAGGGCGTTATCGCCGTTGTAGACGCAGCCGGTGACCAGGGGGCGGTCGGGATCGCCGTCGATGAAGGTCACGATCACTTCCTGGCCGATGCGCGGCACGAATTGCATGCCGAAACCCTTGCCGCTCCAGGGCAGCACCACGCGCACCCAGCAGGAACTGGTCTCGTCATTTTTGCCGTCGCGATCCCAGGGGAACTGCAACTTGATGCGACCGTATTCGTCGGTCCAGATTTCCTCCCCGGACTTGCCTACCACGAGCGCTGTCTGCGGATGCATCCGTGGTTTGTGCGTGGTGCGCGAGGGGCGAAACGGCGTGGCCTTGGGGATGGCCTCGAAACGGTTGCGGTAGTGCTCGTGGCTGACGTCATGGGTCACCCGGGTCACCACCCAATCGATGTTCTGCGCCGGGTCATCATGCCCGGCGAGGGTGAACCAATGCCCCGGAACCAGCCAGCGGCAGTCGCTTTCGCCGACAAAGCGCTTCTCCTCACTGCGCAACCCGTCCACCCGCTGTTTGGTCAGTGCATCGCCACGGGCCTTGGCGGTGTAACCGCCCGGATGCTCATACATCGAACGCGGCCCGGCCACGGCTTCGGCCTGGGCGTACAGCGAGGTCGTCGGTGTGGTGAATTCGTAATCCGTCGCCCGGTACACCCCGGCCACGGCCTGCACACAGACCTGGCCTGCGCGAATGCCATGCAGCTCGCGTTCCCCCATTTGCTGGCCGAGGTAATTGACCTTGGGCCCGTTGGGAATCGGCACGAACGCATCGTTGCTGTCCCCCAGTACCAGCGTGTGCTTGCCGTCCTCGTGGGTGAAAAACCAGAAAATCCCCTCGTCCTCCAGCAGTCGCGAGATAAAACTGAAATCGGTCTCGCCGTACTGCACGCAATATTCCCGAGGGGTGTAACTGCCGGTGAGCGAGAGCTTGAAATCGGTGAAGCCGTGGGCCTTGAAAATCGTGGTGACGATGTCCGACGTGCTGAGGTTCTGGAACACCCGATTGTTGCTGGCCAGGGTCAGCCACCAGAGCCAAGGCCTTAAAACCAGCTGATAGCGCTCAGCCGTGGCATCGGCGGGGAGTTGGCGGATTTCGGCGACCAGCGCGTCCAATGGGCGGGTCTGGGCATCGTTGTGCAGGGTGGTGGTGACGTGGCTGGCGATGGCCGGGCTCAGAGCTAGGGAAGTGCCGTCATTGAGGCCGTTGAGGGTGTACGAGCCGAGGCTATTGAGCGCTTCATCGCCGGACAGTGACTCAGGGTAAAGCGCCGACAGCGAGGGGGCGGTGAGGGAGAGGGTGGTGTTGCTGTCGGCGGCGCGGGGCATTGGCTTTGATTCAGTCGGGTGCGCAATAAGCGTCGGCGGCACCGATGCAGCCGCTGCATGGCGTGATGTACGAGCCGTACCGGTCGCCGACGGTCTCGTAGGAAGTCAGTGATGAGACATCCTTGCCCAGAGGATGCACAACGAGAGATAGCTCCGCGATGGTGGCGCCTCTGTCATGGATCTGATGAATTATTTTCTTTTCGGCACATCCCGGGTTGCGATATTCACTGATGGCATCTGATGTAGTCGTACAGCCGGTAATGCCTTTGCGAACAGTGTCATTCGCCTTGGCCACGGCAATTCCAGCGGCTTTCTCTATCCACTTCGTAACGCCAAAAGTGCCCGCTACGGTTTTTATGTTTCGTTGCAGGTCGGGGGATACGGCGAAGTACCAATAGTTACCCGCGGACAAGCAAACAGCGATAACGCCTTCACTGTTGACACCGTTGCTTGTTAAAACCCGAGAAAATGCCACTGCTGCATCGTAGGAGGCATCATCCGGACCCATCATGTTTCCAAAGTATTTGGCGAGCAGGTCTTTCGTGGTTTGTTGAAGTGGCATGGCTTATCTCCATTCCTTCGGATTGTTGGACAGGCGTTTCACCGAGCCCATCGTCGTTGTGTTTTTGTTACCCCATTCAATCTCGGGATGAACACCCTTGTCGGCCGCCGGTTGCTGGACGCGTTACTCCAACACCCACTCCGCCAACTTCCCTGTCACCTGCGTCATCAACACATTCTCGATATCCCTGGCCCCGGCCGCACTGCATTTGGCCAGCACGGCCTGCACAATCCCGGCATCGAATTCAAACTGCTTGCCGGTCGCGGCTTTGTAGCGGCCGCGCAGTTTCTCCAGTTTCGCCAACACAATGCCCTCCAGCGTCGCCTCATCCAGTGGCCGGTACGCGACCACGGTCATGCGCGCCAGAAATGCCGGGCGAAAGGCTTGCAGCAACACCTTGTGCAGGGCTTCGTTGAAGGCGTCGGTGCCCAGCTGCGCCACGGGTGTATCGAGCAGCAACTCGGCGCCCACGTTGCTGGTGGCGAGCATCACGGTGTTTTTGAAGTCCACCACCAGGCCGGTGCCGTCCTCCATCACACCTTTATCGAACACGTTGTAAAAGGCTTCGAGCACGTCCGGGTGGGCCTTTTCGATTTCGTCCAGCAGCACCACGGAATAGGGTTTGCGCCGCACCGCTTCGGTCAGGACACCGCCGCTGCCGTAGCCGACGTAACCGGGCGGAGCGCCTTTGAGCTGGCTGACGGTGTGGGCTTCCTGGTATTCCGAGAGGTTGATGCTGATCAGGTTGCGTTCGCCGCCGTACAGGGCATCGGCCAGGGCGTAGGCGGTTTCGGTTTTGCCGACGCCGGTGGGGCCGACGAGCAGGAACACGCCGACCGGTTTCTGCGGGTCGGTGAGCCCGGCGCGGTAGGCTTGCAGGCGTTGCGCAATGGTGTTCAGCGCGATGCTCTGGCCCATCACCCGCAAGCCCATGCGCTGGCCGACGGTACGGACCGCGTGGGCTTCGTCGGCAAGCATTTTGCCCACCGGGATGCCGGTCCAGCCGGCGATCACTGCCGCCACGGTTTTGGTGTCGACCTGTTCCGGCACTAAGGGGTCGTCCTGGCGAATAGCATCGAGCCCGGCTTCCAGGCGCAGCAGTTCGGCGGCCAGGTGATCGATGCGGGTGTCGGTGGCTTCATCGGGTTTGTCGCTGTCGGCGCGTTCGCTCAAGGCCAGCAGTTCACGGCGGGTGTCCAGCAGTTCACGCACCGCGACCCGCTCTTCGCTCCAGCGGGTTTCCAGCTCGCGAATGGCCTGTTCGTTGCTCAGGGATTCGCTTTCGAGCCCGGTGATGCGTTCGCGATGATCAAGCCCGGTGGCCTGTTCCCGGCGCAGGCGTTCGACCTCATCTTTCAGGCTTTGCTGGCGGTGACGCAGACTTTCCAGCGGTGGCGGCACATCGTGCTGGCCGAGGGCGACCCGGGCGCACGCGGTGTCGAGCACGCTGATGGCCTTGTCCGGCAACTGGCGCCCGGAGATGTAGCGGTGCGACAGCTTCACAGCTTCGTGAATGGCCGCATCCAGTACCTGCACGCCGTGATGCTCTTCCAGTTTCGCAGCAACGCCGCGAAGCATTTCCACGGCGGTGGCTTCGTCCGGCTCCTCGACCTGCACCAGCTGGAAACGCCGGGCGAGGGCCGGGTCTTTTTCGAAGTATTTCTTGTACTCCAGCCAGGTGGTGGCCGCGAGGGTGCGTAATTCGCCTCGGGCCAGCGCCGGTTTGAGCAGGTTCGCCGCGTCGCTGCCACCTTCGGCACCTCCGGCGCCAATCAGGGTGTGGGCTTCGTCGATAAACAGAATGATCGGTTTTTCAGCGCTGCGAACCGCATCGATCACCCCCTTGAGCCGCTGTTCGAACTCGCCCTTGACCCCGGCACCGGCCTGCAACAGGCCCAGGTCCAGTACCCGCAGGCTGACTTCTTGCAATGAGGGCGGCACATCACCGGCGGCGATGCGCAGGGCCAAGCCTTCGACCACGGCGGTCTTGCCCACGCCCGGGGCGCCGACCAGGATCGGATTGTTCTGTCGGCGCCGCAGCAGGATGTCGATGCACTGGCGAATCTCGCCATCGCGCCCGACGATCGGGTCGATGCGCCCGGCGTGGGCGTCGGCGGTCAGGTCCTGGGTGTACTGATCGAGCACCGAGTCCTGCTTGGGTTGTGCACTCTTCTTGGCGACAGCGCGTACACCGCCGACATGTTCACGGGATTTTTCCGTCCACTCCAACAGGTTGGCGCGCAGGGCTTCACGGGGAATGCGCAGCAGCGATGAAGCACTGTTGAGCAGCAGGCTGCGGCGTTCGTCGCGGTCGATCAGCGCCAGCAGCAACAGGCCGGAGCGAATACTCTCCAGTCCCAGCACGCTGGCCTGGACCACGGCGTCCTCCAGCAGGCCGAGGGTGTGCGTCGAGATCGCCGGCGTGCGGGTGCTGCCCGCCTTGAACAAGTCCAGCGCCTTGTTGATTTCAGCGCTCAGGGCATCGCGCTCCAGACCGAAGCGCGGCAGCAGGAAGGCAAAGTCACCGCCCTCGATATCCAGCAACTCCAGCAGCAGGTGTTCGATTTCAACGAAATGATGGCCCCGTTGCAGGCAGCGTTGCGCGGCCCGTTCCAGGGCACGGCGGTTGTCCGGGTTGAGGCGTCCGATCAGGCTGGCCAGTTCCATGTTCAGGTGATCTCCGGCTGACGAAGGCGGGTTTCGATCCGCTGCACGGCGAGGCTGGTCTGGCGTTGCAAACCGCCGTTCCAGCTGAGCACCGGCGCCGTGTCGCGGCCGAGTATCAGCGGCCCGGCCCCACGCACCAGCAGCACCAGGGTTATGTCCAGGTCCGGGCCGAAATACAGGGCGCCGAGGCTGGCCAGGGCCGGGTGTGCTTCGCCGTCCGGAAGAAAGCCTGCCGCTTGTGCCGAGCTCAAGGGGCCGAGGGTGAGGCGAATCCCGGCGTGTTCATCCCACACCCGCGTGCCGGCGACGGCGCTGCGCCCCAGTTGCAGATTGCGGCCTCCGGGTTGCAGGCGGCTGCGGCTGGCCGGCGGAATCTCGCGCCAGGCCCCTTCATAAGCACTGAGTTGCACCGGCATTTCAAACTGTTCGCGCACGATGGCGGCGAAGCCGGCCAGTGAACGGCGGCCATCGGCGAACAAGGCGCTGCACGCCAGCACGGCGCTGTCGGGTATGGCCTGACGTTCCCGCAACGCCTTGGGCAACAAGCCCGTCAGCGCCCGCAGTTGCGCGTGGACGGGTGAGGCGCCCGGCGGGGTGAAGCCCACGGCGATCCGGTGTTTGCGCATCACCTTGTACAGCAGGCTCAACAGCCGATGCTGGAACAGATCGAGAAACGCGGCCGGCGCATGGTCCCTGGCCCGGGCCCGCTGCTGCAACCATTCCTGATAGGCGTAGGGCAGGGGGCCGTCGGGGCCGCCGAGGCCGAACATCGGGGTGCTGAGCACCGGGCGCTCGCCGGGTGCTTCGCTCAGGCTTTCGACCTCACTGGCGGCGAACAGCGGCGTCAACGGCCCACGCAAGCGCAGGGCTTCGGCCTGGGGCGCGCTGCCGCTGCCCAGGGAGTCGGCTTGCGGACTTTCGCGCTCCAGCAGCAACAACGCCTGCAACAGCTCGAACGCCTGCGGGTCGCGGCGCAAGCGTTGGCTCAGGCTCAGAGGGACAGGGGCATGCCGGCTTGGGGTTGCCATGCCTTGACCTCCTTGTCGGACTGCACCAGTACCGTACGCACGAAGCGGTTAGCCGTGGCATACAGGGAAAAGAACTGCGCCAGTACCGCCGAAAACAACACGGCGCTGCTGCCGACGAAATGCTGCGGGTCGAGTTGCAGACGCACTTCCAGGCCATTGCGCCAACCACGCCAGGCATCTTCGCCGATGTGCGCGATCACGCGCTCGCACTCCAGGCCCAGCAAGCCCTGGATCTGCCGCAAGGCTGCGGCCTCATCGCGCAGGTTATGCAGTTGCAGGATCTCCTTGAGCGCATCCAGGGCCTGCGGCCCTTCGACCAGCGATAAATGATTGAGGGTCAATTGCGACACCAGCCGCCAGCGCGACTCGCCGTCCAGTTGCGGCAGGCTCTGGGCGCTGGGCGGATTGCGCAACCGCGCCCAGGCCACCGGCCCCGGGCGTTCGAAGCCCAGGGGCGTGCCGGCCGGCAGGCTTTGCGCCAGGTGTCGATTGGTGCAGAGCAATTCCGCGGTAAGGCTGTAGTCGAACAGGTCGGTCAAGGGATTGAGGCGCGCGTCCACCAGACTCAACAGCACGTCACTGCCCAGCCGATTGGGCGTCAGCGCGCTGACCCGTCGCGCATGCCAGTAGCGTTGCTGTTCACCGCCACTGTGCTGCCGGCCGTAATAGGCGGGGAGGCGCTGCACACCCTGGGCCGAGCTTGCGCGCACGGTGCGGATGCTGTGGATCTCGACGCTGTTTTCCCGATGGCTGTCAGCGACCAGTCGGTATTCACTGCGGGTGCCGTCCGGACGCAACGGCTCCGATGTGCGCGGAAAAAGGTTGATGACCGGCGCGCAGCCCAGGGCAATGTCGCTGGCTTGAAGGGGCAGGCGGCTGGCCGGGGCGCGGTCGAAGACGATGTACAGCAACAGGGTCGGATCGGCGCTGGCCGCACCGGCCAGCGGTAAATCGAAGAAGTTGAATTTCTCCGGGAAGGCAAAATATTCGGCCAGCAGACGCATGCCGGGGTGGACACCGTCTTCATCGGGCAGCAGCACTTCATCACTGGCGAAACCGACGATGTCCGGCAAACCGCTGAGCGCTACCGGCACACTGCCCGGCGCTCCGGCGAGGACGTTGATCGCGTGGGCGCCGAGCAGGTCATACAGGCAGGCGTTGGTCACCGGCGATGCGGCCAGATGCACCCGCAACCGGTCGATCGCCAGTTCATCCCAGCGGGTTTCCCCCAGGCAACGCAGGCTCAGGCGCAGGGCGGAGCGGGCCTCACTCACACCGGTCAGCGCCTGGGCCTCGTCGCTGCCGAGCAACAAGGCTTCGGTGACCTCTATCGGCCACAAGCGCACCGCCGCGCTGGTGCGAAAGTGGATGCTTTCGCCTTTGCTGGTGGTGACGAACAGCGGAGTATCCCGGGGCAAGGGGTAGCCGCCGTCGAGTTTGCCTTTGCCAGGATCGGGCTCGAACTGCACGATCGCGCAGGACGGCAAGGGGCGCATGGCCAGCGGATAAAGCTGTTCCAGCAACGCGTCGCTGAATTCCGCGTAGTCGTCATCGAGCCGGCGCTGCAAGCGTGCCGCCAGCAACGCGAAACCTTCCAGCAAGCGCTCGACGTGCGGGTCGGGGCATTCGTCCGGGGACAGTTCCAGGCGCCGGGCGACCTTGGGGTAGCGTTCGGCGAATTGACTCCCGGCGCGCCGCAGCCAGGTCAGTTCGCGCTGGTAGTAGTCGAGCAGTTGCGGGTCAATCGAGTCGCTCATGGCGCACCTCCAGACTCTCACCGGCCTGTGCGATGACAAACGCCACCGGCCAGTGTTGTCGGCCGCTGCGCAATTGACCGAGCAGGCGAATGCTCAGTTGCTGAGGTTGCCCCGGCAGTGGATTGATCTGAACCTCGGCCAACAGCAGGCGCGGTTCGAAATGCTCGATGGCGGCACGGACCTCCCGCGCCAACTGACGACGGTCATCGCTGCGCTGCTGTTGCAGGGCGGTCCAGTCAGCGATGCCGTAGTCGAGAATGCTCGGCGGGGTGGTCAGCGCCCGGGGACCGCGGCGGGTGTTGAACAGGCGTAGCAACTCCGTGTGCACCGAGTCGAGCAGGTCCTGGCGATCGAACACCTGCGCGGTATCCGTCTCGCTTGAGGCCAGGCGCTCGAACAGTGGTGGGAGAATGCCAGTGCCGGCCATGGCCGCCGCGTCCGCTTACTTGGCCAGCTTGTTGGCGGCCATGTCCCAGGTCGAGGCGGCCGTGCCTTCCTTGGTGCCGTCGTCTTTCTGCGCCGTCAGCTCCCATTTGATTTTGGTGAAGTTGAGCGACAGGGTTTCCACCGGTTTGCCGCCGGTGCCGCCACTGACGCTGACGTTGGACAGCACCACGTTGGTCAGGGTGTAGATGATGAACGGCATCAGCTTGCCGTCGCCTTCGGCGGCGTTGCGCCCGACGATGACCTTGGCTTCCGGGATCGGTTTGCCGGCGCAGCAGTACTCGTTGAGAGAGGGGGTCGAGCTGTCGACAAATTTGGTCAGGGTGAACTCGCCGATGTGGGGTTTGCCGGAGGTGCGCTCCGAGTTGCTCACGTCATTGGTCACTTGCATCGCCACGTTATGGCTGTAGGACATGACTTCGATCTTGTCCGTGTAGCCCTCGAGCAGGCTGTCGCCTTTGATGTCGCCGCCGAGGTCGAGAATGATTGCATCCATCGCATGTAACTCCAGAAGGTTATCGCGTCAGATAAGCGGGGAACCCCGCCGGAAAAATCCGGCGGGGGCAGGGTGGGTCAGGCCGCGACCGGTGGCGGCAGGGTGGCGACCAGTCGGATCGATGCGGTCAGCTCCTCCAGCTGAAAGTGCGGCCGCAGGAACACCGTGGCCCGATAGGCGCCCGGCTTGCCGGCGACTTCGGTGACGTCCACCCGGGCCTCTCGCAACGGGTACTGCGCCTTGATCTCCTGCGGCGCGTTGTCGTTGATCAGCACGTAGTCGGCGATCCAGTTGTTGAGGTAGGTCTGGACGTTGTCGCGGGTCATGAAACTGCCGACCTTGTCGCGCATGATCACCTTCAGGTAATGAGCGAAGCGCGACGCGGCGAGCACGTAGGGCAACATCGCCGAGATGCGCGCGTTGGCATTGGCTTCGTTGGTGTTGTAGACCTTGGATTTGTTGGTGGTCTGGCCGCCGAAGAACACCGCGATGTCGCTGTTTTTCTTGTGGCACAGGGCGATGAAACCGAGGTCGTTGAGCTCTTTTTCCCGACGGTCGGTGATGGCCACTTCGGTCGGGCACTTGAGCGACAGGTCGCCCGAACTGGTGCGGAAGGTATGCGCCGGCAAGCCTTCCACAGCGCCCCCGCCCTCGGCGCCGCGAATCGCCGCGCACCACCCGTATTTGGCAAAGGCTTCGGTGATCCGTTGCGACAGGGCCCACGCCGCATTGCCCCACAGGTATTTACTGTGATCAGTGCCGTTCACGTCTTCGACGTAGTTCATGCCTTCGACCGGTAAGGTTTCCGGGCCATAGGGCAGGCGCAGCAAGAAGTGCGGCAACACCAGCGACACGTAGCGCGAATCTTCGCTTTCGCGGAAGGAGCGCCACTTGATCAGTTCCTGGCTTTCGAAGACTTTCGACAGATCACGGGGCACGGCCAGTTCGGTGAAGCTGTTCATGTCGAACAGCCGTGGACTGGCGGCGGCAATGAACGGGGCATGGGCCGCGGCGGCGACGTTCGACAGCTTTTCCAGCAGGCCGATGTCCTGCGGATGCCGGCCGAAGGTGTAGTCCCCCACCAGCAGGCTGAACGGGTGGCCGCCGAAGGTGCCGTATTCCTCTTCGTAGATCTTCTTGAATAACGCGCTCTGGTCGAATTCGACGGCTTTTTCCAGGTCGTTCTGCAGCTCTTTCTGGGAGACGTTGAGCAGGCGCAGTTTCAGCCGGGTGCTGGTTTCGGTGTTCTGCACCAGCATGTGCAGGCCGCGCCAGGACGCCTCGAGTTTTTGCAGGTCCGGGTGATGCAGCACTTCATTGAGCTGGGCGCTGATCAGCTCGTCGATCTGGCTGATGCGGTCGTTGATCATCGCCACAGTGTCCTTGTCGATGGCCATGCCTTCGTCGAGCACCTGGGTGGCGAACTCCGCGAGCATGTCGCGGGCGTAATCCTGCTGACTGTCGTCATGGGCCATGCGGCCCTCGGCGATGATGCGGTCGAGCAGGGATAAGGTCTGGGTCGTACTGTCGCTGGCTTGGCTTGAGGCGGAGGCGGGCATGACGGAGTCTCCCTGGAGGCGTGAGTGATCAGGCTTGCGGTTCGGCCGGGGTTTCGGCGTCGGTGTCGCCAGCGGGCGCGGCGGTGTCCGGACGGGCCGATTTGATTTCCTGCAGGCCCTCGGTGTTGGCGATGACGTCGCGCAACAGCTTGTCCAGATCGTCGTTGCCGTCGAGTTTGGTCAACAGGTCGCGCAGGCGTTGACGGGCTTCGAACAGACGCCGCAATGGGGTCACTTGCTCGACCACCTTGACCGGGTCGAAGTCGTCGATGTGTTTGAAGTTCAGCTCGATGTTGAGCTTGCTGTCGTCGCCGCTGAGGGTGTTGTTGACCTGCAAGGTGGCGCGCGGGGTGATCGAGGCGAGCACTTCGTTGAAGTTGTCGCGGTCGATTTCGGTGAAGCGCCGTTCACTCAGTTTGGGCAGGGGCTCAAGGGGTTTGCCGGAAAGGTCTGCGAGAATGCCGACCACCAGTGGCAATTCCTTCTTTTCGATGGCGTCGCCGATTTCTACGTCGTAAGTGATTTGCACTCTGGGCGGGCGGACCCGGTCGAGCTTGTGCTGAGTACTTTCTGCCATGGTGGCTGACTCCGATGCATGGGGCGGGCGCAATGCAGCGGGGAACCCCGTTCATCGCTTTCCCTTACTGGACCGTAGGTTAGAAAGGGTGGCAGATGGACCTGTCGTTCCTTTGACAAACCTTCCACATTCGGCGGGGGGGCCGAACTACCCAAGACGCTAGAACAGGTCTATAAAAATGCAAGCAAAAACAATTTTGGACGGACCAGCGAAAAGGAAAATTCATTTTGTTTGCACGAGTGTTTGCCGCGACCTTGCTCCTGAGTCTTTGCAGTTGTTCGCTGTTCGGGCCACGGGTTGACCTTGACAGCCTGACCCTGGATGTCGCCCCACGGGCCAACGACGACACACCCATCGCCGTGGATTTCATCGCGGTAAAAGATCCTGACTTGCTCAAACAGTTGTCCGGTATCACCGCCCGGCAATGGTTTGCCGAGCGCGAACAGTTCCAGCGCGACTATCGTCAACTGATGACGGTGTGGGGACTGGAGCTGGTGCCGGGGCAGTTCATCGATCGCCAGCCCTTTCCGTTGGGGGGGCAGCGGGCGGCTGGACTTTTGGTCTTCGCCAGCTATAACACTCCCGGGGCGCACCGCTTGCGCCTGGATGACCAGAGCGATGCCTGGCTCAAGTTCGACAGTCGCGAGATGAGCCTGGTCAATAACCCACCCAGGCAGTAACAGCGCCAGCCGCCGGTGTGTGCGGCACCCAAGGATGTCGAAGGGAGTCGTATGAGTCTGCTACCTGACGCGGTTTGCTGGCACGAAGGCATGCAATTGCTGCCTCAGCATTTCCAGTTGCAAGGGTTGCGCGCCGAAGCGCTGGCGGCGCATTTGGCGCAGGCCAGCAACCCGTGGTTCTGGGGGGTGAGCCGGGCAGAATTCGATCCTTCGGCCTTGAGCGGCGGGCGGGTGCGAGTGCTCCATCTTCAGGCGACCTTGCCCGACGGCTTGCCTGTCAACATTCAAGCGGGCGTGGGGCCGATGCTGGAGCTGGATGTCGGCGACGCGGTCAACGCCACCGACGATGCCACGGTCACGGTCTACCTGGCGGTCAGTCCGTTGTGGCGGGCTGGCCAGTTGTTGCCGCTCAAGGGGCGGTTGCAATCGGTGGTCGGCGAGGCGCTGCCGGACCTGACCAGCGGCGAGTACCCGGAGTCCATCACGGTGTGGCGGCCGAACCCACGCCTTTGCACGCAATTGAACAAAGCCGATTCGATCTGTCTGCCGTTGCTGAGAATCCGCAAGGAGGGCGGCGGTTTTCACGCGCTGCCCTATACGCCACCCACGCCCTGCCTGTTGCCAGATTCGGTGCTCGGGCGGCGCGTGGCCGCGCTGTGTGCCCGGGCGCGGGAAAAATGCATGTTCCTCGCCGGGCGCCTGCGTCAGGCGCAGCAGGCGGGCAATCAGGACGACGCGCTGGAGATTCGCCGGCAACTGACCGCGCTCTGGGCACGCCTGCCGGAGGTCGAAGGCACGCTGAACACTCGGCTGGCCACCCCGCAAGGATTGCATGGGCAACTGCTCGGAATGGCCGGCGCCTGGTCGGCCTTCGATCCTCTGGCCGGGGTGCCGGCGTTTGCACCACTGGACTTTCTTGAGCTGCAACGTGGCTATGAGGCGCTGCTCGATTGGCTGGAGAAGACGCTGGAGCTGATCCGCGCCGGTTATCGCAGCCTGAATTTCGAGCGCAACGAACAGAATTTTTCGATTCAACTGACCGACGATCAACCCAGCCAACGCCTGGTCATCGGCTTGCGCATGCCCAATGGCGCCAGCGAGCAGGCCGCCGGCGAATGGCTGCGCGCCGCGATCATTGCCTCGGCGCCGCACGTTGCACTGCTCGGCCGCCAGCGCATGAGCGGCCTGGCCCACCAGGCCATGAGTCGCAACGAGCAAGTGGCCTACGGTGTCGGCGATGACACGCGGTTGTTCGTGGTGACGGCCGAGGGTTCGTGGTTCGACGCACGGGTGCCGCTGGTGATCGCGGCACCTGCCTCGAAGCCGGTCAGCAGTCCGTGGCAGGTGGTGCTGTTTGTCGCTCAGGCTGGCGAAGAGGTTTGATCAGGGAAGGGGCGTGACATGTCGCAAGTCATCGCAACGGCTACACGAGGCCTTCAGGATGCGCCCTTGAGCAGCGCTTTTCGCGAAGCCTGGCAGCAATGGTTCCGGGCCTGGAACGAATTGCCCAAGGACAGTGAAGACGATTCGCTGGTGGAGGCGGTCGTCGAGTTGTCCACCCAGGCCTCCCAGCGACTGTGGCGTACGGCGTTTGCCCGGGTCGGCGACGCGGCCACCGATCAGGTCAAGGCGCTGGTCTATGCCTTTGTCGCGCTGATCGATGAAACGCTGTTGTTCAGCCCCTGGCCGGGGCAAGCGGCCTGGCAGGACAAGCCCCTGGAATCGCGACTCTATGCCAGTCGCCAGGCAGGCGAGCAGTTGCCGCAGGCGATCAAGACGCTGCTGGATGAGCAGGACCCCACCACCCGCGACCTGGCCAATGTCTATCTGCAATGCCTGATTCTCGGGTTTCAGGGCGGCCTGCGCGGGGAGCAAGGCCAGATACAACATGAACGATGGCGTCAGGCGCTTTACACCTTCGCCTGGCAGCAGGAGGCCAGTTATGCGGATGTCAGTGCCCGCTTGCAGCAACCTGCGTTGGTGGCGCCGGTGCAGTTGCCGGTGCGTCAGTCGTTGCCCGACGGCTTTCGCCTGTGGCTGTGCATCCTCGGGATGGTGTTGTTGCTGACAGGACTGGGGCAGTTGTTCTGGCGCGACATCACGCAAAAACTCGAACCGGTGCTGCAGATGACTGACGTCGCGCAGGAGTCAGAGGAATGAGTGCCTTGGCGATCGTCGCAACGGTCATCGCAGTGGTGTTGCTGCTGGTTGTGCTGTTGCTGGCGCTGTGGTGGTGGCGCACGCAGAGCGGGGCGGCGATTCGCAGTTTCTATGCCGCCGTGCGCGCCATGGAGCAAGAACAAGGCGTCCAGGATCGCTACCAGATGCCCTGGCTGCTGATGCTCGGTCATGAAACCCAGGGCTCGCAATTATGCAGCCAGTGGCAACTGCAACCCACGGACAAACCCGCCTGGTTTGGCCGCTGGTGGTCCGATCCCGATGGCGCCGTGCTGGTGGTGCCCCAGGCGCTGTTTTTGCCGGATGAAGGGATGAACCGGCAGCGGGGCGGCTGGTGGCGACTGTTGGGCTTGATCTTGCGCCTGCGCAGCCAACGACCCTTGGACGGGGTGATCTGGACAGTGCCAGTCGGCCGTTTGGCCAATGTGGAACAGGCTGCCAGTCTCGGGCTCGCGGCGCGGCGACGGTTTATCGACTTGCTGCAGCGTTTCGGCTTGAGTCTGCCGGTGTACGTGGTGGTGACCGGCCTCGAAGAAGTGCCGGGATTTCAGGAGCTGATATCGGCGCTGCCGCAAGACGCCCACGAGCGCACGTTGGGATGGTCTTCACCCTTTGGTCCGGACACCGTCTGGCAATCGCAGAACACCGATCAGGCGCTGGACCAGGTGTATCGGGCACTGGCGGAATCGATCATCGAAATCGGCACCTTGTCCGGCCAACTGAGCAGTGACCTGTATGCCTTGCCGGAGCGTTTCGAGACCTTGCGCCGGCCTCTGCAAACCCTGCTGGAACCGGTGTTCCAGGGCAACAGCCAAGGCGAGGCACCACGGTTTCGAGGGGTGTATTTCACCGCCAATCAACCGGCATCCGAGGGCTTTTCGGCCTTCGACAACGACTTGCAGCGCAACGCCTTTATCCGTCTGTTATGGCGTCAGCGCGTGGTGGCCGAGCGCGGCCTGGCCCAAGTGGTGCCGCGCCTGTTGCGTCTGCGCCAGCGCTGGCAGCGTCTGACCGCCGGCGTGGCGTTGCTGGTCGGGGTGATCTGGGCCGGTTGCATGGTGTGGGTCTGGCAGCAGTCGGTCAAGGATGCCCATGACTTGGCGCGTCACCTGCAAGCGGCACAAAAGAGCTTCGTGGCCGTGACCGACGACAATCATTGGCTGGAGCCGACGCGGCGCAATGTCCAGAGTTTCTGGCGGGTGCTGGAAAAGGCGCCGCGCTGGACGTTTACCTCCCTGGCGTACCCCACGTCCTGGTTCTCCTCGCTGGATGAGCGCCTGGAGAGCCACTTGCGCGAGACAGCACAACGTCATCTGCTGCACCCGCTGCATGAACTGCTGATTGCCGAGATGGCGCAACTCAAATCCCTGCGCAACACCGAGCGTCGTGGCAATGTGGAAAGCGAGGATCCGGCGCAGTGGCAAAACTACGTCAAGGCCAATGAGCTGGTGTCGCTGGCGGTCAACCTTGAGCAACAGAACCAGTGGTTCTACCAGGCCTTGAACAGCACCAAGGATCCGCTCGAGGACCTGATCCAACTGAGCAACAACGCGCTGTCGCTGAACCTCAACGCCGGCACGTTGCGCCACGCCGCTTACTACAACCGCCTGATGCTCGACACCGACGACACTGACTTCAAGGCCCTGGACCTGAGCCTGGACCGGGCTCTGGTCGAGGAGAACTTCTCCGGGCTCATGGAGCGCTGGCTGGATCAATATTTTCTGGCGGACAACTTCGTGCGCCAGGCTGGTTACCTCAAGCTGCATCTGGAACAGTTGGAAGTGGGCAGCGGCAACTCCCTGAAGGAGCTCGAAGACCTGCGCGGGCTGGTGGATGACCTGCAGGCGCAGATCGGTCTGACCAACTCGGCGTGGGGGCGCGGCAAGGGCCAGGATCTGGTGCCGGGTTATCGGGAAATGATGAACCGGGTGCGCCAGAGCACCTTGCTCGGGCCTCAGGTGGAGCAGCGCCTCGAACTGCAGGCGGCGAACCTGCAACAGCGTTTTCGTGACCAATGGATCGCGCAATTGGGCGCCCGGGGCAACCTGCTCGCGCAGCAGGGCAGTGGGCAACTGGTGTTGCAGGAGCATGTGGTGCAGCTGGATAACGCGGTGCAGGCACTGTTCAAGCGTGATTTCGTCTCGATCGCGATGCACTCGGATCAGTCGGACGTGGCGGTGATGCAAGGAGAGAGTGTCGATGGCGATGACCTCAATGCGGCGCTGAACTACTTCGCCAGCTACAAGAGCTATGTCGCCGATGAGCTGCCACGTATCCCGGCGGATTATCGAGGCGCACTGATGCAGGCCGCCGAAGGCGCGGTGGCTAAGGCGATGTGGCAAAGCATCAGCACCCACAATGACCAGACGCATGCCTATGGCGTATTCAATGTGCAGGCATCACAGGCCATCGCCTTGCAGAAAGCCTTTATCGAGGTGCGCCGCAGCGATCTGGCCACGCGCCTGCAAAGTGCCCTGAACCGCCGCGCCATGGCGCAGATCACCGACGGCCTGGAGGAAGTGGTGGCGCAACCGTTGTTCAGCGGACGCGCGGAAATCAATCAGTGGGACGGTTCGAAGAGTCTCGGCTTGCAGCTGTTTGGCGCCACCGATGTGCAGGACTTGAAGCTCAATCTCAAGCAGCAGTTCAACACCATGCTCGGCATCACTGAGCGTCGCACTTCGGCGCTGGAGTGGCTCAAGACTCAGCAACAGAACCTGCCGGCGCTGGATTACGAGCGGGTGACGCAGTTCAGCGCGCTCAACGATGAGCTGCTCAAGTACAAGGATCAGAACCCGGCCAGCTCGCCGGCACAGATCGAGCAATTGGTCAGTCGTGACTTCATTGACATGGATACCGGGTCCTGCGGCCAGATCCTGCAAACCGCGAACCTGTCCGGCGGCCGCGGCACGCTGGCGATGCGTGCGCTTGACCTGCAACAAACTGCCCTGCGGCGCTGCCAGTTGCTGCAACAGCAGCAGGCTTCTGCCGCCTGGAATGACCTTGCCAATTACTTCAATCAGTACCTGGCCGATCGCTTTCCGTTCGCCAATGGCCTGCAGGTGGCCGATGCCGACCCGGCACGGGTCCAGCATCTGCTGGAGTTGATCGACAAGCGTCTACCGGTGGCCCAGGCCGGGCTCTCCCTGAGCCAGACCCCGGAACGGCTGGCCGCCGAGGATTTTCTCAACCGTCTGAAGCAGGCCAGCACCTGGTTGGGGCCGATGTTTATCCGGGACAAGAGCGGCATCCTCGGCGTTGAACTGGATGTGCGCTGGCGGACCGATCGTGATGAAGAGCGCGGTGCCGATCAGGTGATTGCCTGGAGCCTGGTCGCGGGCAACCAGCAGGTCAACTACCCCGGCGAACCCCAGTCGAACCTGCGCTGGATGGTCGGCCAGCCGATCCGCCTGACCCTGCGCTGGGCGCGCAACGGTTCACAGCGTCCGGTCAGCGATCCGTTGCAATCGAGTCTGGTCGTGCGGGACCTGGAGGCAGGGTGGGAGTACAGCGGTCCCTGGTCGTTGTTGCGTCTGATGCGCACGCATTATTCCGTGCAGCGCCAGCCGAACGTGGACTACACCGATTTCCCGCTGAGCTTGCGCCTGCCGGTCACGGCACAGCCCAATGTCACGTCGGGGCAAACCCTGATGTTCGTGCGCCTGTCGCTGATGACCCAGGGCTCGAAGTTGCCCTTGTCGATTCAACCGCTACCCACCCGTGCCCCGCGTTCGCCGTTTGCGTTCACGGGCACAACCGCCGCCAATTCGCTGCAGGAGGAGGGCCTGTGAGCCTGCCATCAATGACGTTGCCTGAACGGATCACCCAACTGCTGGAGCCGATCAGCGAGGAGTCACCTTGCGGGCAGGATCTGCGTTATGAGCGCGAGTTCGACCTGCTGCGTGAGCTGCGCCGCGAAGACGACACCAGCCTGCCCACGGGCGTATGGCAAGCGTCGATCAAACGGGCGCAATGGCCGGAGGTGGAGAAACTGGCAACCAGCCTGCTGCTGGAGCGCAGCAAGGATCTGATGCTCAGCGGATGGTTGGGCGAAGCCTGGCTGCATCAGGCGGGGCTTGAAGGGTTGCCCGACAGCCTGGCGCTGGTGGCCGGCCTGTGTGAGCGCTATCCGCACCAGCTGCACCCGCAGGCCGAGGACGGTGATCCGTCCTGGCGGGTGACGCCGCTGGAGTGGCTGGTGCGACGTTACAGCGAAATACTGCTGACCCGCGTGCCGCTGTTTGAATCGGGCAACAGCGAGTTCGGCGACTTCAGCCTCGATCACTGGCGACGTCTGCAATTGCAGCAGGTTCAGGGCAATGACAGCAAGGGTGCCAAGGCGTCGGCGGAGAATGCGCGCAGCGAACAGAAAAAGCTTATCGAGCAGGTCCGTTCAACGCCCTTGTCATCCTGGTCGCACAAGCGGGACAACCTGGAACTCAGCCTGCAACAGCTGCAGCGGCTGGAGGCCTGGAGTGATCAGCAGCTCGGCGATCAAGGCCCGGGGTTTCGTCCCCTGCAAGACGTCATTGAAGCGTTGTTGACCCTGGTCCGGGAGTTCATCGCCATGCATCCAGGACAATCTGCCCCGTCATCCGTCGAAGCCGCGCCGAAGGCCGTGGTGGAGCCGCAGGTCGAGTCGGCGGCAGCACCCACGCCCCAGGTATTTCGCGAGCCAGCCAGTCGCGAGGAGGCCTATCGGCAACTGCTGGTCATCGCGGACTACCTGTCGCGGACCGAGCCCCACAGCCCCGTGCCGTACCTGATCAAACGCGGGGTGGAGTGGGGCAACAAGCCGCTGAGTGAATTGCTGGGCGAGCTGATCAGCGCCGATGCCGAGTCCCGCCGGCTCTGGACGCTGCTCGGCGTCCTCTAATGGACTTGCAGGCTGGAGGCTGGCTGCGGTAGCTCGATCGGTGTCAGCACCGGTTGACCGGAGAAAAACGCCACGAGGTTCTTGCCCACCAGTTCCACGGTGCCCTGGGTCGCTTCCGGCGACAGGCCGGCGACGTGGGGGGTGAGGATCACATTGTTCAGATGTTTCAGGGCGTCTGGCACCTGCGGTTCGGCATCGAATACATCCAGCGCCGCGCCGGCGATCCGACGTTGTTCAAGCGCGCTGATCAGGTCGGCGGTGACCACCACGCTGGCCCGGGCGATGTTGACGAGGAAACCTTTGGGGCCCAGGGCATCGAGCACCTGGCGGTTGATCAGGTGTTTGGTGCCGAGGCCGCCGGGGGCGGCGACGATCAGAAAGTCCGAGGCGCGAGCCAGCTCGGTGGGTGTCGAGCAGTAGTCGTAGGGTACGTTGCTGCGATGCTGGCGGTTGTGGTAACTCACGGTCATGTCGAAACCTGCCGCGGCGCGCTTGGCAATGGCCAGGCCGACGGCACCGAGGCCCAGTATGCCCAGGCGTTTGCCGGCCAGGGACGGGCGCATGATTTTCGGCCATTCACCCCGGCGCACGGCAGCGTCGCAGCGAGGCACGTCACGCACCAGCGACAGCAGCAGGGCCATGGCGTGGTCGGCGACCGACGAGGCATTGACCCCGGCGCCGTTGGTGACAGTGATGTCCCGGTCGGCGGCGGCTTGCAGGTCGACCATTTCATAGCCGGCGCCGATCACGCAAATGATCTTGAGATTAGGCAGGGCGGCGATTTCATCGGTATACAGGCCCAGCGGGCCGCGGGTCAGGACTGCATCGATCTGGGCCCCGTGGCGGCTGATGGCTTCGGCGCGCTCGGCGGGGGTCGGGGCCAGAATCAGGTGGAAGCCCTGATGTTCGAGGATGGGCAGGTAATCATTGATGGTTTCTACCAGTACCAGAACGGTTGCGGGCATGCTTGGCTCCTGTTGGGCATGAGATTCGGACTCGAACGTCGCGTGAGAGTGCTGGCTCCGGGACATTTTGGCAATGCTGTCTTCGCAGCCTCGCTTTCAGTGTAGGAGCTGGCGCGGCCTGCGATTTTTTTCTGACGACACTGAATATTCAGGCGGGGGAAGGGGGCTCGGGCTTCTCTGCGGTCAAAAAGTGCTGCGCCGCTTCGAGGATTTCATCCGACAGGGCTTCGCCCCGGGTGGCGCGGGCCAGCGTCAGGGCACCGACCATCAGTGAGTACTGGACCAGCGCCTGCTGCCGATTTTCGGTGGGGTCTTCGGAATCCATCAGTTTGCCGAACGAGTCGAGCAGCCGGTTCAGACCCGCCATGAACGGCTCGCGCAAGCCGCTTTCGGCGCTCTCGTGGCACATGTCGCCAGCGAAGGCCACCACCGGGCAGCTTTCGCCGGGGTTATCACGGCTGTGGGCGGACAGGTAGGGCTCGATCAGGGCCCGACGTGCAGTCGCTTTATCATCGGTGGTGGCGATCCGTTCCCGCCAGCGCGTGCCCACCTCTTTGAACACGCGTTCGCTGGCTTCTTTGGCCAAGGCCTCCTTGGACTCGAAGTGACCATAGAAGCCGCCATGGGTCAGGCCGGCAGCGGCCATCACATCGACCACGCTGATCCCGTGCAGGCCACGTTCGCGGAACAGCCGTGTAGCGGCGTCGACAATGGTTTCGCGGTTGAGGTCGGCTTGCTTGCGGGAAACTCGGGGCATTGGCGGCTCACAGGTATCGAAATTGGCAATCAGAGGGCGTATTGGGCAATGCCATTGCCGAACGACCAGTTTTCTTTTTTCACTTCCACCAGATTAATGAAAACATCCTCCAGGCGCACGGCCAGTTCGCTGTTCAGGCTCTCGGCGATGGTTTTGTAGAGCAGTTTTTTCTGCTCGACGGTGCGTCCTTCGCTGAGGGTGATCTGGATGATGACCAATTTGTCAGTGCGCGGGATGCCAAGATACCCCGGATCGAAAATGAAGTGATGCTCGTCGTGTTCGTTGAGGATCTGGAAGTTATCGTCCTTGGGCACGCCAATGGTGCTGTGCATCGCGGCGTAGATCAGCTCGCCGATGCGTTTGGCGTAAGTGGGGTCCTGTTGCTTTTTGATTTCGACGCGAACCAGTGGCATGGGAAGACTCCAGATAGAAGGCAGGTGTGTTTAAAAATACATGATGATTGACCTTTATCAAGTGTGAATCGTCATTTGGCGATGAATCGCAGGGGCTGAACATCCTGGATCCCCCTGTGGGAGCGAGCCTGCTCGCGAAGACGGCGGCAGCTGCAACATTGACGTGACTGACACACCGCTTTCGCGAGCAGGCTCGCTCCCACAGGGGTTCTCCATCGTCTGAAAAATCCCGACCTGGTACCACCGTTCCTCACCTAAGTCTTTGCTTCTGTTCACTAATCCCGGACAATCGCGCCCCTGTTTCGGCCAGGGCGCTGCCTGTCGGGTATTCCGACGCGTTCTGGCCGGGTGGCAAGTGACCGGAATGTGGAGATCCCACCGGATGAATGATCAGGCCAATAGCGTTACCGAACGCTTTGTAACAGCGACACCCGCGACGCTTTCGAGCTGGAATCGCCAAGACACCACCTGGATGCTGGGCCTGTTTGGCACGGCGATTGGTGCGGGCACCCTGTTTTTACCGATCAACGCGGGCCTGGGCGGTTTCTGGCCGCTGCTGATCCTGGCGTTGCTGGCATTCCCGATGACCTTCTATGCACACCGCGGCCTGACCCGCTTCGTGCTGTCCGGTCGTGAAGGCGCGGACATCACCGAAGTGGTGGAAGAACATTTCGGCCTCAAGGCCGGCGCGTTGATCACCTTGCTGTACTTCTTCGCGATCTTCCCGATCCTGTTGATCTACAGCGTGGCCCTGACCAACACCGTGGGCAGTTTCCTGGAGCATCAACTGCACATCATGCCGCCTCCGCGCGCGGTGCTGTCGCTGGTGCTGATCCTCGGCCTGCTGGCGGTCGTGCGTTGCGGCGAACAGATGATCGTCAAGGCCATGAGCCTGATGGTGTACCCGTTCATCGTCGCCTTGCTGTTCCTGGCGGTGTTTCTGATTCCGCACTGGAACGGCGGCATCCTGACCACGGCCAGCACACTGCCTGAGCCGTCGGCCTTGCTGCATACCCTGTGGCTGGCGATTCCGGTGATGGTGTTCTCGTTCAACCACTCGCCAATCATCTCGGCGTTCGCCGTGGATCAGAAGCGTCGTTACGGCGACCACGCCGAACAGCGCAGCTCGCAGATCCTGTCCCGTGCCCACGCCTTGATGGTGGTGATGGTGCTGTTCTTCGTCTTCAGCTGCGTGCTGACCCTGTCGCCGGCGCAACTGGCCGAAGCGAAAGCACAGAACCTGTCGATCCTGTCGTACCTGGCCAACCACTTCAGCAACCCGACCATCGCCTTCGCGGCGCCGTTGATTGCGTTCGTGGCCATTTCCAAGTCGTTCCTGGGGCACTACATCGGCGCCAGCGAAGGTCTTAAAGGCCTGATCGTCAAGAGCGGCAAGCGTCCGTCGGCCAAGACCCTGGACCGCATGACCGCCGCCTTCATGCTGGTGGTGTGCTGGATTGTCGCCACGCTGAACCCGAGCATCCTCGGCATGATCGAAACCCTGGGCGGCCCGGTGATCGCCGCCATCCTGTTCCTGATGCCGATGTACGCCATCCGCAAGGTCCCGGCCATGGCCCGCTTCCGTGGTCAGGCGTCGAACGTGTTTGTGGTGGCGGTAGGTCTGGTGGCGATTTCGGCGTTGATCTATTCGTTGAGAGCCTGATACCCCAGGCATGCACTGATCCTTGTGGGAGCGAGCCTGCTCGCGAATGCGGTTTATCAGACACATCAATGCTGGATGTGCTGCCGTATTCGCGAGCAGGCTCGCTCCCACATTGGTTTGTGTAGTGTTCAGGTAAAGCAGGGGCATAAAAAAACGCCGCCCATCTCACGATGGGCGGCGTTTTTCATTGCTCTGTAGCGTTAGGCTTGAACGACCGGGATGTTGGCGTTCGCTGCAGCTTCACGGAACTCGGCGATCTGGTCGAAGGACAGGTAGCGGTAGACATCGGCCGCCATGCTGTCGATCTTGCCAGCGTATTCCATGTACTCCTCGACGGTCGGCAGGCGACCCAGGATGGAAGCCACGGACGCCAGCTCGGCCGAAGCCAGGTAGACGTTCGCGCCGTCACCCAGACGGTTCGGGAAGTTACGGGTCGAAGTCGACACGACAGTCGAGTTCGGCTCTACACGTGCCTGGTTACCCATGCACAGCGAGCAGCCCGGCATTTCCATGCGCGCGCCAGCCTTGCCGTAGATGCCGTAGTAGCCTTCTTCGGTCAGTTGGTGAGCGTCCATCTTGGTCGGCGGCGACAGCCACAGACGGGTTGGCAGCTGACCCTTGACCTGATCCAGCAGTTTACCGGCAGCGCGGAAGTGACCGATGTTGGTCATGCACGAACCGATGAACACTTCGTCGATCTTCTCGCCAGCAACGCTGGAGAGCAGGCGAGCGTCGTCCGGGTCGTTCGGCGCGCAGAGCACAGGCTCCTTGACGTCGGCCAGGTCGATCTCGATGACTTCGGCGTATTCAGCGTCTTTGTCCGCTTCCAGCAGCTCAGGGTTGGCCAGCCAGGCTTCCATTGCTTGAGCGCGACGTTCCAGGGTACGTGCATCACCGTAGCCTTCGCCGATCATCCAGCGCAGCAGGGTGATGTTCGACTTCAGGTATTCGGCGATCGACTCTTTGGACAGCTTGATGGTGCAACCGGCAGCCGAACGTTCGGCCGAGGCGTCGGACAGTTCGAAGGCTTGCTCGACGGTCAGGGTTTCCAGACCTTCGATCTCCAGGATGCGGCCGGAGAAGGCGTTCTTCTTGCCTTTCTTCTCGACGGTCAGCAGGCCTTTCTGGATCGCGTAGTAAGGGATGGCATGAACCAGGTCACGCAGGGTGACGCCAGGTTGCAGTTTGCCCTTGAAGCGAACCAGGATCGATTCCGGCATGTCCAGCGGCATGACGCCGGTGGCAGCGGCGAACGCGACCAGACCGGAACCGGCCGGGAACGAGATGCCGATCGGGAAACGGGTGTGGGAGTCACCACCGGTACCGACGGTGTCTGGCAGCAGCATGCGGTTCAGCCACGAGTGGATGATGCCGTCGCCCGGACGCAGGGACACGCCGCCACGGGTCATGATGAAGTCAGGCAGGGTGTGGTGGGTGGTCACGTCGATCGGCTTAGGGTAAGCCGCGGTGTGGCAGAAGGACTGCATCACCAGATCGGTCGAGAAGCCCAGGCACGCCAGGTCTTTCAGTTCGTCACGGGTCATTGGACCGGTGGTGTCCTGGGAGCCGACGGTAGTCATTTTCGGTTCGCAGTAGGTGCCCGGACGGATGCCGGTCACGCCGCAAGCCTTGCCGACCATTTTCTGCGCCAGGGTGTAGCCCTTGGTGCTTTCAGCCGGTGCTTCAGGCTTCTTGAACAGGGTCGAAGGTGGCAGACCCAGCTCGGTGCGAGCCTTCTCGGTCAGGCCACGGCCGATGATCAGCGGAATACGGCCGCCGGCGCGAACTTCGTCCAACAGGACCGGGGTCTTCATTTCGAAGGTGGTCAGGACTTCGTCGGTGCCGTGCTTGCAGACTTTGCCAGCATGCGGGTACAGGTCGATCACGTCGCCCATGTGCATGTTGGAAACGTCGAATTCGATTGGCAGTGCGCCAGCATCTTCCATGGTGTTGTAGAAGATCGGAGCGATCTTGCTGCCGAAGCAGAAGCCGCCTGCACGCTTGTTCGGCACGTAAGGAACGTCGTCGCCGAAGAACCACAGAACCGAGTTGGTCGCCGATTTACGCGAAGAACCGGTACCGACCACGTCGCCGACGTAGGCGATCGGGAAGCCGGCGTTGCGCATTTCTTCGATCTGCTTCATCGGGCCGGTCTTGCCTTGCTCGTCCGGGACGATGCCGTCACGGGCCATTTTCAGCATGGCCAGGGCGTGCAGCGGGATGTCCGGGCGGGACCAGGCATCAGGAGCAGGGGACAGGTCGTCGGTGTTGGTCTCGCCAGTCACCTTGAACACGCGCAGGCTGATCTTGTCGGCCAGGGTTGGGCGCTTCACGAACCATTCGGCGTCAGCCCAGGATTGCAGCACGCCTTTGGCGTGAACGTTACCGTTCTTGGCTTTTTCAGCGACGTCGTGGAAGGCATCGAACATCAGCAGGGTGTGCTTGAGTTCTTCGGCAGCTACTGGCGCCAGTTCGGCGTCGTCCAGCAGGTTGACCAGGGTCACGATGTTGTAGCCGCCCTGCATGGTGCCGAGCAGTTCAACAGCGCGCTTCTTGTCGATCAGAGGGGATTTGGCTTCGCCTTTGGCGATGGCGGACAGGAAGCCGGCCTTGACGTAGGCTGCTTCGTCCACTCCAGGCGGTACGCGATTGGTGATCAGGTCAACGAGAAATGCTTCTTCGCCAGCCGGGGGATTTTTCAGCAGCTCGACCAGGCCTGCAGTTTGTTCGGCGTTTAGCGGCTGGGGAACGATACCCAGTGCTGCGCGCTCTTCGATATGTTTGCGGTAGGCTTCAAGCACAGTTATTACCCTCATCAGTGGTCCCAAATGGGTGTCCGGGACGCTCATCCCGAAATTGCCGTACTCATGCGCTGCATGGCGTTGTGAGCCACTTAGCCAGAATTACCGACAATTCCTTACAGAAGCTGCTTTCAAAGTTTTACGCCTGCAGAACGGGAGCTGATGAGGGTTGGCGTTGGGCTTTTCCCCGCTGGAAAAACCCCTCGCCAACACCGCTCTGAAGGAACGACTGTGCTCGTGACGCTTTGAAAACAGCTTCTAACGGACATTGGCGCCTAAAAAGGCAGGCTGATTCTACGGCAAAAAAAAATTAAAGGTAAGTCAGGTTTTATTGGACTTTGGTGGAGGCGGGCAGTAAACCCCGATTCACCCGAGGCCTTGAACTTTGAGGGGTGATCAATGGCGGACAAAGGGCTAACATGCCCGCCTGTCCTGCTTTTCGCGTTTTGCCTACCTATGCCCAATCAGACCATCAAGACCCCCTGCGTCGGCCTTTGCTCCACCGTTTACGGTGACCTGGTGTGCCGTGGCTGCAAGCGTTTCCACCATGAAGTGATTCACTGGAACGGTTACAACGAGGAAGAAAAGCGCGCGGTGTGGCTGCGTCTCGAGCAGTTGTTGTCCCAGGTGATGGCGGCCAAGGTGGAAATTTTCGATGCATCGCTGCTCAGGGCCCAGCTGGAGCAACGCAAGATTCGCTTCGTGCCGCATCAGTCGGCCTATTGCTGGGCGTACCAGCTGATCGCCCGGGGGGCGCGGGTCATCAATAATCTCGAGGCTTACGGGATGGTGCTGTTGCCGGAATTTCGCGACTGGAACCTGCCGGAATTGCGCGATGCCATTGATCGGGAATTTTTCCTGCTGTCCGAGGCGCATTATCAGCGATATATAGCGCCTGGATTCCTCAAGGATGCGTTTGGCGGGTAATTTTAAGAGCTTCGCGAGCAGGCTCGCTCCCACAGGGGAATGCATTCCAAATGTGGGAGCGAGCCTGCTCGCGAAGGCGTCCTGACAGGCGCTACAAATCTCAATGCTTGTTGGCAATCTCTTCCAGATGATCCTCGATCTCCTGCGGCTTGAGCACCAGCACATCGCTCTCCACCGCATCCAGCACCACTTCCGCCGTATTGCCGATCAGCGTTCCGGATAATCCACTGCGCGCCACGGTGCCGATCACCGTCACCGCCGCTTGCAGTTTGTGCACCATGAACGGAATCAACACGTCGGCCGGGCCTTCGGCGATGTGCAGGTGTTCATCGTCGATGTCGAATTCCGCCTGGAACGCCCGGCATTGTTCGCGATAACGCGCCTCGATGGTTTCGCTGAGCTGCAGCGTAGGGTCAGCCGCCGACAACATCGGCGAAGGATGGGCGCTGACCACGTGCAGGTGGGCCTTGGCCAGGGTAGAGATGTCATAGCCGTGATCGATGATGGTGTTGTGCAGATGGCGGTGTTCCGGGTCCGTGTTACCGACGTCGACGGCCGCCAGAATCACCTTGTCCTTCCACGAGCCTGCGGTTTTCACCAGCAGCACCGGTGTCGGGCAGTGGCGCAGCAGCTTCCAGTCTGCCGGGGTCAGCAGGGCTTTTTTCAACGCACTGTCGGGAAAGTGCTGCTTGACCACCAGGCCGCACCCTTCGGCCTGCTGCACATCGACGATGGTATCTTGCAGGCTCTGGTTCCAGGCCTGTTCGGTGGTGACGCTGTAACCGTCCTCCAGCAAAGCGGCCTTGAGTACGCTCAGCATCGCGCTGTGATCATGCTTGGGGTCGCACACCAGCAGATGCAAATGCGCCTGGGTCACGCCGGCTATCAGTTTGGCCCGTTTAAGCGCCAGGCTTTCCGAGTGTTCGGGTTCGATGACCACCAGAATGCTGCGTATGGCTTGCATGATCGGGATCTCCTGAAAATGAAAATGCATGGCGTTGCACAACTATAGTTGCTGCTCGCCGCCGGGGGTGTTGATACATATCAACGGTCGGCGGCTGGTGGTCTGCCGGCAGGCCGGTATAATCGCTGCCCTTCGTTTTGAACCTTTTATCCCGTGGGCCCCATGATCCTTCCCGAAATTCACGAGTTCCTTGGCTGTCGCACCCCCGATGGCTGGGTCCAGGCTGCGCTGGCCGATCAGGAAACCCTGCTGATCGACCACAAGAATTGCGAATTCAAGGCCGCCAGCACTGCGCTGAGCCTGATTGCTAAATATCACTCCCATGTCGACCTGATCAACATGATGTCGCGCCTGGCCCGGGAAGAGCTGGTTCACCACGAGCAAGTCATGCGCCTGATGAAAAAGCGCAAGATTGAGCTACGCCAGCTGTCCGCCGGCCGTTACGCCTCGGGGCTGCGCAAAGTGGTGCGCAGTCACGAACCGGTGAAACTGGTGGATACCCTGGTGGTCGGCGCGTTCATCGAAGCCCGCAGTTGCGAGCGTTTCGAGGCGTTGGTGCCGCATCTGGACGAAGAATTGGGCAAGTTCTATTTCGGCTTGCTGAAAAGTGAAGCCCGGCATTTTCAGGGGTACTTGAAACTGGCTTACCAGTACGGGGACGCCAAGGACATTGCCAACGTGATCGACCGCGTGCGCGCCGCCGAGCAGGAGTTGATCGAGTCCCCGGACGTTGAATTCCGCTTCCACAGCGGCGTGCCAACCGCCGCCTGACCCTGTGTAGGAGCGAGCATGCTCGCGATGGTCGTGAACGATGACGCGGGGAAACAGATGCCCCGTGGTGTTCTCTGGTTCATCGCGAGCAATCGAGCGTCGACCGGCTGCTCCTACAGGCTTAAACCCAGTCGCTCATGCCAGTCCGCAATGGACTCTTCGGGATAGACATCGAACTGTTTATCGCCCGGCCGGACGTCGACTTCTACCCACGGCGCCCTGGAGTCGAGCAACAAATGCGTGTGCTCCGGCGGTACCGGCAGCGGTGTGTCGATGGCCGACGCAAACGGATGGATCAGTTCCGGCCATTCGGGACTGAACAACCACAAACCCGAACCGCACACCGAGCAGAAGTGCCGCTCGGCGCTGCTGCGGTGGGCACGCGCCTCGCCTTCGCCCTTGAGCAGGGCATGGTAAATCGTGACGTTCCTGCGACCGCGTACCTTCAGGCTGTTGGCGTCACCGGCGATGTTGATTGCATAACCACCGCCGCCTTGGGTCTTGCGGCAAACTGAGCAATAGCAGCGCTGATAGGGGTAGGGGTGGGCGCTGGTCAGGCTGAACGACACTGCGCCGCAATGGCAGGAGCCTTCGAGATGCATGGGGGCCTCCAGTGATTTGAGTGACTTGGTTAGCCTAGAAGATAAGGGGCAAAAGTGCCGACGCCTTCGCGAGCAGGCTCGCTCCCACGGTGGATCTTCAGTGGTCACAAATCCCTTGTGGGAGCGAGCCTGCTCGCGAAGAACGATAACGCGGTCCCACTGGACGCCCATAGTCCATCAGGTCAGCATGATCGCCTCCAACTCCGGACCCGACCCGATGCGCCGACTTCCCTCCCTGGCAGCCCTCAGAACCTTCGAATGCGCCGCGCGCCACGCCCATTTCGGCCGGGCGGCGGCGGAGCTGTGTGTGACCGACAGTGCCGTCAGCCACCAGATTCGCCAGTTGGAAGAGCAACTGGGCGTCTCGCTGTTCATCCGCGAAGGCCGGCAGATTCGCCCGACGATGGCCGCCGGGCGCCTGATGCAAAGTCTGCAACAGGCCTTCGAACTGATCGGCGATGCCTGTGATGAACTGCGCGATCCCTCGTCCCTGGCGGTGTTGCGCCTGGCGGTGACCGCCGAGTTGGCGCAAAAGTGGCTGATGAGCCGTCTCACGGATTTCTATGCGCGTTACCCGCACATCACTTTGCACCTCTACGAGCAGCCGATCGACGCCGCCGCACCGGGGGAAGACATCGACCTGGCGATCACCTATGGCACCGGCCCGGTCGACAGTTCGGCGTATTTCGTCAGGCCGTTACCCGCATTGCAGTTCTTCCCGGTGTGCAGCCCCGGCCTGTTCAACCAGGGCACGCTGAAAACGCCAAGGGACCTGGCGCGCCACTGCCTGCTGCACGACGATCAGGACGGCAAGACCTGGACTGCCTGGCTCACCAGCCATGCCGGGGATCAGCGTCCCGAACGGCAACTGTATTTCGCCCACGCCGGCTTGGCACTCGAGGCGGCGGTGCAGGGGCAGGGCGTGGCGATGGGGGACAACCTGACCGCGCAGGAAGACCTGCTCAGCGGCCGTCTGGTGCGACCGTTCACCTCCAGCATGACCGCGCTGGGCCAGTACGCATTGGTGTGCGAGCGGGTACGGCTGGAGCGTCCGGCGGTGGCGCAGATGCTGGAATGGTTCAACGATCAGCTGATCGATTGATGAGTTCAATTCAAGTATTCCGAAATAATCATCGTTGGCGAGGAGGGCGCCGGCGACCTTAGCCTGTGGTCATTCCAATCCCCGCTGATGAGGTTTGCCCATGGCACGTTTGCTCGATTCCACTCCCAAACTCGACGGTTTCCGCTTGCCCGGCGAATTCGAAACCAAGGCTGGCTGCTGGCTCGGCTGGCCGGAGCGGACCGACGTCTGGCGCAACGGCGCCAAGCCTGCGCAGAAAGTCTGGGTGCAGATCGTCACCGCGATTTCCATGAGCGAACCGGTCACCGTCTGCGCTTCCGCCGCGCAATTCGCCACCGCTCGCCGCCAGTTGCCGCCGCAGGTGCGCGTCGTGGAAATGACCTGCAACGACACCTGGTTCCGCGACAGCGGCCCCTGCTTTGTGGTTAACGACCAGAGTGGCGAAGTGCGGGGTGTCGACTTCGAATTCAACGCCTACGGCGGGCTTGACGGCGGCTTGTACTACCCATGGGACAAGGACGATCAGATCGCGAGCAAGATCCTCGAAATCGAAGGTTTCGACCGCTATCGCGCGCCGCTGATTGCCGAACTCGGCGGCATCCAGAGCGACGGCCAGGGCAGCATCCTGACCACCGAGCAATGCCTGCTCAACCGCAACCGCAACCAGCATCTGGGCAAGGAAGAAGTCACCCGTCGGCTGACCGACTACCTCGGTGCCGACCAAGTGATCTGGCTGCCTCGAGGCTGCAAATTCGACGAAACCGACGGCCACGTCGACGACCTTGCATGCTTCGTGCGTCCTGGCGAGGTGGTGTTGCAATGGACCGACAATCGCGAAGACCCGCAATGGGAAATCTATCAGGAGACCTACGACATCCTGCGCAGCACCCGCGACAGCCGGGGTCGCGAGTTGATCGTGCACAAGTTGCCGCAACCGGATGTCCTGGAGTGGACCGCTGAGGAAGCGGAAGGCCTGGATCAGCAGGACAGTACCCACACCCGGCAGGCGGGCACGAAAATCTGTGCGTCTTATATCAATTACTACGCCGGCAACAGCTCGATCGTGGTGCCGCTGTTTGGCGACCGCAACGATCAAGTGGCCTTGGCGACCCTGGCCGAGCTGTTCCCCCGGCACAACATTGTCGGCATCGAAAACTCCCGGGAAATCCTCCTCGGCGGCGGCAACGTCGCGTGCATCACCATGCCGCAGTACGCGGGCACTGTCGGTAACAAAAAAGGAGTGTAACCATGGGCCTGCACAAACTGACTCAAGCGTTATTGCTGGTGCTTGCACCCCTGTGTGTGCAGGCCGCCGACACCGCCAAACCGGTGGTCAACCTGTATATCTGGGGCGAGTACCTGGCCCCGGATACCCTGAAGAATTTCGAGGCGAAAACCGGTATCCACGTGGTGGCCGATCATTTCGACTCCCTGGAAACCGTCGAGACCAAACTGCTGACCGGTCGCAGTGGCTACGATCTGGTCCTGACCGCGGGGCAGCATTTGTCTCGGGCCATCGAGAGCGGCGCGGTGCAGACCGTGGACAAGCAGCAGCTGCCGCACTTTGCCGGCGTCGGTGAAGAGTTCCGTCAGCACATGGCGGTGTTCGATCCCGGCAATCGCTACGCGGGGATTTATGCCTGGGGTACCACGGGTGTGGGGTTTCAGGAGGAAGCCGTGAAAAAACGCCTGGCTGACGCGCCTACCGACAGCTGGGCGATGCTGTTCGATCCGGCCGTGGTGTCGAAGTTCGCCGATTGCGGGGTCAGCCTGCTCAATGACCCCAACGAAGTGTTTGCCGCCGTCATGAAGTACATGGGTCTGGACATCAACCGCCAGAACCTCGATGACCTGAAGCTTGCGGAGCAGCAACTGGCGAAGATCCGCCCGTACATCCGTTATTTCGACAACGACCTGAACATCAGCGACCTGGCCAACGGCAACACCTGCGTGGCGATGTCATGGAATGGCAACGTGGCCATTGCCGCCGGCCAGGCAACGGCTGCGAACAAGCCCTACACGCTGAAATACCGGATACCGAAAGAGGGCACGCTGATCTGGTTCGATGCCATGGTGATACCCAAGGATGCTCCGCATCCCGAGGCAGGTCTGAAGTTGATGGACTACCTGATGACACCGGAAGTGATCGCGCCGATCACCGACACCATCCATTACGCCAATGCGATTACCGCGGCTGACAACCTGATCGACCCGGCGATTCGCGATGATCCGGGGACCTATCCCTCGGCGCAGGTGCGTGCATCGCTGTACAGCAAGAATGACAATGGCAAGGCGTTCAACAGGGCGTTGATTCGGGCGTTCAGTCGGTTGAAATCCGGGTTGTGATCGGCTTTGAGTGATGTGTTGTCTGTGCTGACGCCTTCGCGAGCAGGCTCGCTCCCACAGGGGATTTGTGATCACTGAAGATCTACTGTGGGAGCGAGCCTGCTCGCGAAGAACGATAACGCGGTCTATCGCGTGGGCACCCGCCACAAATACCAGGAAGCCACCGTCCGATAAGGACGCCAATCCAACCCGATCTCGATCATCTGCTTGCGTGTCGGCTGCACCTCCAGCCCCTTGAGCCGCCGATAGCCCTCACGCACACCAAAATCATCGGCCGGCAAAATGTCCGTCCGCTCCAGGCTGTAGATCAACAGCATCTCCACGGTCCAGCGCCCCACGCCGCGCAAAGTGATCAGGCGTTCGATCAGTGCTTCATCGTCCATCGCCAGCGCCGTGGCGTAATCCGGCACCACGCCGTCCAGCGCCGCCTGGGCGATGCCCTGGATGGTCGCGATCTTGCTCGCTGAAAACCCGCAGGCGCGCAGTTGATCGAAGTCGGTGGCGACAATCTGTTCAGGCCGCGGAAACGAGACCGACGGGAACAACGCCAGCAAGCGACCGACAATCGCATCGCCCGCCTTGGCGTGCAGTTGCTGGTAGGCAATCGCTCGCACCAGCGATTCATAGGGATCGCGAGCAGCATGAGGTTGATGCAGGCAGGGGCCGACAGCGGCGATGTGGCGACGCCAGTCCTCGTCGAGCGATGACAGGAATGCGGTGGCCGGCTGGTAGTTGTTGCGCATGGGCTCAGGCTGTTCCGGATGGTTTCAACAGCGCGTTGACTTCGCCATAGGTCAACGCCTTGATGCCGTGGGTGTCGAATTTGCCCGTTTGCAGAAAGTTTTGAGCCACTGAAGCCATGGCGCCATACAGAAACTCGGCGATGCCCGAGCCGGCGCTCAGGCGACGCACGCCCATGGTTTGCAATGCATCGGGCGACGGCAGGCCGGGAACCCCCAGCACATTCAACGGCAGCGTCGTCCCCTGGCATAGCGCTTTGATTTCGTACTCCGAGGTCACGCCCGCCGCGAACAAACCGTTGGCACCGGCTGCCTGATACAGCGCGGCACGCTTGAGGGTTTCTGCCACGCGATCTTCGGCGGGAACCAGGCTGCGCAGGTACACATCGGTGCGTGCGTTGATAAACAGATTGACGTTACGACGATCGGCGACCTGCCGAGCGGTTTCGATCTTGCGGGCGAGCAGTTCAGGCGGGGAGGCGCCGTCCTCGATGTTGATGCCCACTGCGCCGGCGGCGATCACCGCGTCCACCACCTGTGCAACCCGGGCCAGGTCATCGGAGTAGCCGGCTTCGATGTCCACGGTCAACGGCACCGAGATCACCCGGGCGATGGATTCGACCGTCGAGACCAGGCGCTCAAGGGGCAGGGTGTTGCCATCCGGGTAACCATGGACCCAGGCCACCGCCGCGCTGCTGGTGGCCACCGCCTGGCTGCCCAATTGCTCCACCAGTCGCGCGCCGGCGGCGTCGGCGACGTTGGTGAGGATCAGCAGACCGTCCTGATGCAGTTGGTGAAATTGATTGTCGAGCCTGTCCATCGAGTGTCCTTCCTGATGAAAATCACGGGGGGATCAGAATGCGAGTTGTTCGGTGATCTGTACCGATGCGTTTTCCAGCCTGAGCAGAAACGCCTTGCGCGGCTGGCCTCCAGCGTAGCCGGTCAGCGAACCGTCGGCGCCGATCACACGATGGCAGGGCACCACGATCGAGAGGCGGTTGTGACCGTTGGCCAGGCCCACTGCACGACTGGCGCCAGGCTTGCCCAGAAGGTTGGCAATAGCGCCGTAGGTGGTGGTCTGGCCGTAGGGGATTTTTTTCAGTTCCGCCCAGACCTGGCAGGAAAACTCGCTGCCGGGCATGTGCAGGGCAACCTTGAACTCGGTGAGCCTGCCGGCGAAATACGCGACCAGTTCCTCTTCAATCTGCTGCAAGTGCGGGTTGTGCCCTGGCGCCACGGCATAGCCAAAGCGGCTTTGCAGTGTCTCGACTTCCCGGGCCAGCGACGATTGATCGAGAAACTCAAGCAACACCAACCCACGCCGTTCGGCCATGGCGATCATCGGCCCCAGCGGCGTGGTCAGCCGGGTGAACAGCAGTGGTTCGCTGTTGGCGGCGCGGCCCGGGGTAATGTGGAAGGACTTTTGAAACGCATCGCGAAAACCGCTCAGGGATTCGTAGCCCGAGTCGAAGGCGGCGCTGTCGATGGAATCGCCCTGTTTGATGCCATCCAGTGCCATGCCCAGGCGCCGGGTGCGCAGCCAGGCGTGAAAGGTCATGCCGAAATGCTGCTTGAACCAGCGGCGCAATTTCAGCGGCTCGATCCCTTCGGCCAGCAACTGGGCGTCGGTCCAGCGTTGTTCGGGATCGGCGTCCACCGATTCGAGCAGCTTCTGCACCCAATCCGGCTCGACATCCGCGGCATCCAGCGGCTTGCAGCGAAGGCAGGCGCGGTAGCCGGCGGACAGGCATTGCTCGGCGTGGGCGAAAAACTCGACGTTCTCCGGCTTCGGCTTGCGCGCCGTGCAACTGGGACGGCAAAAGATCCCGGTGGTTTTCACCGCCGTAAAAAACACCCCCTCGTAGGCGGTGTCTCGCTCGAGCATGGCGCGGACCATCTCGGCGTGGGGCGGAAGCAGCGTGTGTTGTAGGTTCATGGACGCAGCATAGAACGGGGCTGGGGCTGTATCCACCGGAAAATCGACAGGGAACTCTGCTCATTCGCCATCAGATCAATGCCTCTGTGGGAGCGAGCTGTGGCGAGGGGATTTATCCCCGTTGGGCCGCGAAGCGGCCCCTGAACCACCCAACCGGATTTACCTGATACATCTGGTTGGCTGGTTTTACGACTGCTTCGCAGCCGAACGGGGATAAATCCCCTCGCCACAGCTCGCTCCCACAGTAGATCTCAGTGCATCAGGTGCGCCGTGCCATCAGCAGCACCGAGGCGGCGGCGGACAGGAGACCCGCGCAGCAGCGGTTGAACATCCGCTTGCCCGAGGGCTTGGCGAACCAGCGGCGCATGTGCAATCCCATGTAGGCGTAGGCCGCGATGGCGATCCATTCCAGTGCCAGGAACAGCGCACCCAATACCGCGAACTGCGGCGTGATGGCGCGGGTCGAGTCGACGAATTGGGGCAGGAACGCGGTGAAGATCAGGATCGCCTTCGGGTTGCCCGCCGCGACCAGGAATTCCTGCCGGGCCAAGGCCAACATCCCGACCGGCGCGCCTGTCACCGCATTTTCCACGCCGGGGTCAGCGCGCCACAGTTGCCAGGCGAGATAGAACAGGTACGCCGCGCCGAGGGTCTTGATCCCGTAGAACAACAGCTCCGACGTTTGCAGCACCACCGCCAGGCCCGCCGAGGCGAGAGCGATCATCCCGGCGAACGCCAGCAAGCGCCCGACCCCGGCCAGGCACGCGGTACGGTAGCCGTAGCGGGTCGAGTTGCTGACCGACAGCAGGTTGTTCGGGCCTGGCGCCATGTTCAGGGCGAAGCAGGCCGGCAGGAAAAGGGTGAGGGTGGCGAGGTCCATGATCGGGCTCCTGTAACGAGAGCGGTATTTTTACACGGCACTCGGACGGTTGCCCCGTACAGTCATGATGACAAGCGCCATAGCAGTGGCTAGCGGGCAAATTTTTTCGCCCCGGCCACGCACGCAATCACCGCCACCGTCACCCCGAGCATGCCGAGGCTGACCTGTTCGTGGAGCAAGGTCGCCGCCAGCGCCAGGCCGAAAAACGGTTGCAGCAATTGCAGCTGCCCGACGGCGGCAATACCGCCCTGGGCCAGTCCGCGATACCAGAACACAAAGCCGATCAGCATGCTGAACAGCGACACGTAGGCCAGGCTGAACCAGGCGGGCGTGCTGATGCCGCTGAACGACGCCGGCATCCGCCACCAGGTCAGTGCCGCCATGACCGGCAACGCCAGCACCAGCGCCCAGGAAATCACCTGCCAGCCGCCCAGCGTGCGGGACAGCTTCGCCCCTTCGGCATAGCCCAGGCCGCAGGCCAGGATCGCCAGCAGCATCAGGATGTCGCCTTGGGGCGAGGCCGTCAGGCCTTGGGCCACGGCGAAGCCGACCACCAGCAGGCTGCCCAGCACCGAGAAAATCCAGAACACCGGCCGAGGCCGTTCGCCGCCACGCAAGACCCCGAACACGGCCGTCGCGAGCGGCAACAGGCCGACGAACACGATGGAGTGCGCGGAGGTCACGTATTGCAACGCCAGCGCGGTCAGCAGCGGGAACCCGACCACCACGCCCAGGGCTACGAGGGTCAGGGATAGAAGTTGATGGCGCGCAGGGCGTTTTTCCTTGAACACCAGTAGCAGGCACAGCGCCAGAATGGCGGCGATCGTCGCCCGGGCCACCGTGAGGAATACCGGATCGAATTCCAGCACTGCCACCCGTGTCGCGGGCAGCGAACCGCTGAAGATCACCACACCGATCAGGCCATTGATCCAGCCGCTCGCGCCGGTTTCCAGCACGGGGCTTTGCAGGTTCGAGGTCCGTTCCATTTCGTTCACGCTCATTGTCTGGGTTGCACAAAACCCATCCTATGGTCGACTATCAATACAATCAAAAAATTGTCATGGATACATTTCCGCATGCCTCGATCGCGCTACAAGCAACTGGTGGATGCCTTCGCCGCTGACATCCGTTCAGGTCATTTGCCGCCGGGTACGCGTCTGCCGACCCACCGGCAGTTGGCCAGCGAGCACGGGTTGGCGCTGGTCACCGCCAGCCGGGTGTATGCCGAGCTTGAGAGCATGGGCTTGATCAGCGGCGAGACCGGGCGTGGAACATTCGTCAGGGAGACCTCACTGCCACCCGGTCAGGGCATTTCCCAGGCCGTGGTAGCGGCGGGGATGATTGACCTCAATTTCAACTACCCGTCGTTGCCCGGTCAGGCCGACCTGTTGCGCAACGCCTTGCGTCAGCTTGCGTTGTCAGGGGATCTCGAAGCCCTGCTGCGCTACCAACCCCACGCGGGGCGAATGCATGAGCGGGCTTCGGTCGCACGCCACTTGGGTGAGCGTGGCCTGAACGTGTCGGCTGAGCAGGTGCTGATCGTCAGCGGCGCGCAGCATGGCCTGGCGGTGGTGATGATGACGCTGCTCAAGCCCGGCGATGTCATCGCCGCCGATGCCTTGACCTATCCAGGCTTCAAGACGCTCGCCGAAACGCTGCACCTTGAAGTCTTGCCCATTCCTGTCACCGACAAGGGGCCTGATCTGCCGGCCCTGGAAGAATTGTGCAGGCGTCGGCCGGTTCGGGCCGTTTACTCAATGCCGACCTTGCACAATCCGCTGGGCTGGGTGATGGATGCCGGCCAGCGCGAGCGGTTGGTGGCCATTGCGCGCCAGCATGACCTGATGATCATTGAGGATGCCGCCTACGCTTTTCTGGCCGAAAACGCACCGGCGCCGCTGGCGGAAATGGCGCCGGAAAGAACGGTGTACGTATCCGGATTATCCAAGAATGTCGCCACCGGGTTGCGCGTCGGTTTTGTGGCCTCGCCGGCGAAATGGGTCGCAGGATTCGAACGCACGATCATGGCAACCACCTGGAATACCCCGGGCGTGATGACGGCCATTGCCACGGGCTGGCTGGACGACGGCACCGTTACCCGGCTGGAGGCGCAAAAACGCAGCGACGCGCAGGCTCGGCAAGCCTTGGCGCGGGAGGTGCTGGCGGGACTCAGGACTATCAGCCATCCGGCGTCGTACTTCATCTGGTTGCCGTTGGCCGAAGACGCCCGCGCCGACCGGATCGCCATGGCGCTGATGCGCGAGCAGGTGTCGGTGTCGCCCGCCGAACCCTTTGCCATCACCCCCCATGTGCCGCACGCCATTCGCCTGGCGCTGGGTTCGGTGGACATGGATTCGCTGCGCCAGGCGCTGGTGAAAGTGAAGCGGGTGGTGGGCTACTACTCATAGCGGCCGCGCAGGGCAGTTTTCTTCAATACGCACACCCGAGGGCTCCTTACTGTGGGGCCTGGTTCAACTGACAGGAAGAAGGTGTGCGATGAGTCTGATGATGTCCATGGCGGCGTTTGCGTTGGCCGCTTCGATAACGCCGGGGCCGGTGAATATCGTGGCGCTGAGTTCGGGAGCGCGTTTCGGTTTTCGCGCCAGCCAGCGGCATGTGGCCGGGGCGACCCTGGGATTTGTGCTGCTGTTGGTGCTGATGGGGCTGGGCTTGCATGAGCTGTTGCAGCGTTGGCCGGCCATGACGCAAGTGGTGCAGTGGGCCGGCGTGGCCTTCCTGTTGTACATGGCGTTCAAACTGGCGGCCGACAACGGGCAGTTGGAGGCCAAGGACTCGGACCGCGCCCCCTCGATGCTGTATGGCGCGGTCATGCAATGGCTCAACCCCAAGGCCTGGCTGGCCTGCGTGGCCGGCATGGGGGCGATTGTCGCCGATGGCGAGGCGCGGCTGGTGTGGCAGTTTGCGGCGGTGTATCTGGTGATCTGCTATCTGTCGGTTGGCTGTTGGGCGTACGCCGGGACCTTTTTGCGGGGGTATCTGAATAATCCGGCGGGGATGCGCGGGTTCAACCGGGTGATGGCGTTGTTGCTGGCGGTGAGTGCGGTTTACTTGTTACTGCCGAGTGGCTGATACCCTGCGGTTCTGAAATCGAGTAGAACCTGTGGCGAGGGGATTTATCCCCGTTGGGCTGCGAAGCAGCCCTCAGCATTCCTTCAGACAAACCTTGCATGCAGGTTTTGCGACGGCTTCGCAGCCCAACGGGGATGAATCCCCTCGCCACAAAAGTCCTTGCGCGCAAGTTCCAGTGAGTGAAATCAGCCGCGATACTGCCCCGGCGTCGCCGCCAGGTGTTGTTTGAACGCCCTCTGAAAATGCGCCTGATCGGAAAATCCCGCTTCCAGCGCCACGTCGGCAATCAGCTTGCCATTGCGCAGTTGTTCCCGGGCGAACTGGATGCGCTGGTTGACCACAAAGGCGTGAGGCGTCATGCCGTAATGCTGCTTGAAGGCGCGGATCAGGTAGGACGGCGATAGCTGCGCCGCCTCGCAAATGTCTTCGAGCTTGAGTATTTGCGTGCAGTGATCGCGGATGAAATCGGCGGCGCGTGCCAGCTTGAAGTTGGGCTCGCGCAGCGGTTGATCGACCGGGTTCAGTCGCAGTTGCACCTCGGTGAAAAACTCCACCGCTGCGCTGTGCTTGTGCAGCACGTCCTGCTGCTGATCGACCAGGACGTCATACAAACCCTTCAAACCGTCAAACAGCACGACGTCCGTCGTATGGGTGGCGGCAAAGCGGCGAAACGCCAGGTCGTCGCTGACGCCGAGCTGATGCTGCAAGTCAGTGAGCCAGAGGGTATCGACATACAGCATCAGGTAAGACCACGGCTGGTCGTTGATCGGATTGCAGGCGTGGACGTCGCCGGGGTTCATCAACACCACGGTGCCGGCGCTGACCTCGGACTGAGATTGCTCATGGACATAGGTACTGCGCCCGGCGGTGATCGCACCGATGGAGAAATGCGCGTGGGAATGCCGGGTGTAACAGACTTCACGCCCGTCGGCGATGGCGCGAGCCTCGATGAAGGGCAGGGCGTCATCGCGCCAGAAGCGCGGCGCCTTGTCGATGTCCCTGGGCTTGGAGAGCTTCATGGTCAGTCCTCGGCAGATCAGCTTCGGAGTGTATTAGCTCTCGCCGTTAAAGGCTTGTTGCAGTTCAGCGATATCGAGTTTTTTCATCTGCATCATCGCTGCCATGGCGCGCTGGGATTTCGTTGTGTCGGGGTCTTTGAGCATGTCCATCATCGCCACCGGCACGATCTGCCATGACACCCCGAACTTGTCCTTGAGCCAACCGCACTGCTGCGCCTCGGCCGGGCCGCCCGCGGACAAACGGCCCCAGAAGTGATCGACTTCTTCCTGGGTCTGGCAATTGACCTGAAACGAGATGGCTTCACTGAACTTGAAATTCGGGCCTCCGTTGAGAGCGGTGAAAGTCTGCCCGTCGAGTTCGAAACTGACCGTCAGCACCGAGCCTTCTTCATGGCCATGGATTTCCTGACCGGCCTTGCCGTAGTGAGTGATGGCGGTGATTTTTGCGTGATCGAAGATTGCGCAGTAATACTTTGCAGCCTCTTCAGCCTGACCATCGAACCACAGGCAGGGTGTGAGCTTTTGAACATGTAGCATGGCGGGTCTCCCTGGCAGGTTTTTGCAATGCTGGACTATCAGCGTAGTCAGCCTCCGCTCGTCCGGTTGTGCCGTAGATCGCCAAAATGCTTTTTGGTCTTTTTTGTAGGAGCGAGCTTGCTCGCGAAAAACCCGAAGCCACTGAGGTGATTCAGGCATCCCGCGTCATCGTTGGCCACCATCGCGAGCATGCTCGCTCCTACAGGGAAGAAGTGTAGTCATTATGACGTATAGATGAGTCTTTAGGACTCTGCGTGGATGGAGTCATTTTGACTTTTAAATCACAAGTTATTGATTTATATGCTGTAAATATCTGGCATGAGACTTGATATCGTTTACGTACAACTGAACTGCTACAGGAGTACGGAAAATGTTCCATTTCTTCAGCAATCCTCAGAATGTTCTGCACCTTTCCAGCCGCGTGCTCGGCATCGGCCTGGCGATGTTGCTGGCAGGCATCTACGGCGCGTACCTCTATGTCGGTCATCTGTCGATCGTGGCGCAGGTGGCATTGCACGCCATGACCATTGTCGGCCCAACCTTGCTGAAAATCGGTTACGTCATGCGCCTGCTGGCTCAGCACCGGTTGAGCAAACCACTGACCGGGGCGCTGGTCTGATGCGCAAACTGCTCGCGGCACCCGTCTTCAGTCTCGGTTTTCGTCCATTTTTTCTGGCCGGGGCCACGTTCGCCGCGCTCGCGATAGCGATCTGGGCCTTGTGGTTGTACGGCCGTTTGCCCGGTGCGCAACCGGTCGGCGGCATGCTCGCCTGGCATCGACACGAAATGCCGTTTGGATTCGCCGTGGCGATCATCGCCGGCTTCCTGCTGACGGCGGTACCGAACTGGACCGGTCGACCGGGGCTCAAGGGCTGGCCGTTGATCGGGCTGGTGCTGGTCTGGCTGCTGGCGCGACTGGCCTGGGTGATGCCGATTCCTCCCGGGATTCTGTTGCTTTTGCAGGTGCCGTTCCTGCCGTTGCTGGCCGGGGTACTGGGCCGTGACCTGGTGGCGGCCGGCAAGCGCGACAACTATCCGATTCTCTTGATGGTCACGCTGTTGGCCGGATGTCAGGCCATGACGCTATGGGGCATCTCGACCGACGACGTCGGCTTGCAACGGCGAGGCGTGCTGGCCGCCTTGTGGCTGGTGGGCGCGATGATGAGCGTGATTGGCGGACGGGTGATCCCGTTCTTCATCCAGCGCGGCTTGAATCGCCCGGCGCAGCCTGCGGGCAGTCCATGGCCGACCCGCATTCTGCTGGTGAGCGGTTTGCTTGCTGCCCTGACATTCGCCCTCGGATTGCAGGACGTTCCCCGGCCTTGGCTGGCGGCGTTGTTTGTGTTGATGGGGGCTTTGCACCTGCTACGCCTGTGGCGCTGGCATGATCGGGGCATGTGGCGCGTGCCGCTGCTGTGGTCGTTGTATCTGTCTTATTGCTGGCTCGCGATCGCGGTTTTGGCCATGGCGCTGTGGCATGCCGGGCTGATGCCGCAACAGAGCCTGGCCACCCATTCACTGGCGGTAGGTGGTGTGGGCGGGCTGATATTGGCGATGATCGCCCGGGTCAGTCTGGGTCATACCGGGCGGCCGTTGCAGCCGTCGAAAGCGATCGTGGTGGGGTTTGCCCTGGTGTTGGTGGCGGGGCTGGCGCGGGTTTTGTTGGTGCCGTTTTCCGGTCTGGGGTTGGGGCTGTCGGCGGTGCTTTGGTGTATGGCGTTTGGACTGTTTCTGCTGCGGTACACGGATATATTGCTTAAGCCAAGGGCGTAGTCACCTATCACCCTGTGGGAGCGAGCCTGCTCGCGAAGGACGTCAACGATTACGCGTGCCGCCTGAATGACAGCGTTGTTCTGACGTTTTTCGCGAGCAGGCTCGCTCCCACAGTTGATCGGTGGTCGATACCCACAGGTGACCGGTGGTCGATACACCTCGGCCTGCAAGGCAAATTGGACTTAGCTGAAGGGATAACCCGAGGCGCGCGTAGGTCGTTGACGACCACAGCGGCGCCCCCCCTTCAGAACACCCTGAGTCTGAGGACCTTCGCAATGCTGACCCTCAATATCAATGGCAAGGACCAGGAACTGGATGTCCCCGCGGACATGCCTTTGCTCTGGGTCCTGCGCGATGTCGCACACCTGACCGGGACCAAGTTCGGCTGCGGCATGGCCCAGTGCGGTGCCTGCACCGTGCACATCGACGGCACGCCGCTGCGCTCCTGCATCACGCCCGCCACGGCCGTGGCCCATGGGCAAAAAATCCTCACCATTGAAGGTTTGTCGATTGACGGTTCGCACCCGGTGCAGCAAGCCTGGGCCGAACTCGATGTGGTCCAGTGCGGCTACTGCCAGTCCGGGCAAATCATGTCGGCGGCGGCCTTGCTGGCGAAGATCCCGCAACCGACTGACAGCGACATCGACCAGGCGTTGTCCGGCAACATCTGCCGCTGCGGCACCTATCCAAGAATCCGCGCCGCAGTCAAACGCGCCGCCCAATTGGGTTGATGGCCATGAACAGCTTCAACCCGCTTTCGCGTCGTGGTTTTCTCAAGGGCAGTGCCGTACTGGGCGGCGGGCTGGTGGTGGCGTTTGTCATTCCCGGTGCCCATCGCTTTGCCATGGGCGCCGAGAATCAGGGCAACGTGTTCGCGCCCAACGCCTTCCTGCGCATCGGCAATGACAACAGTGTCACCGTGTTGCTCGGTCACTCGGAAATGGGCCAGGGAATCTGGACCGGCCTGACCATGCTGATCGCCGAAGAGCTGGATGCCGACTGGTCGAAAATCCGCGTCGAACATTCCCCTGCGTCGGCCAAGGATTACGGTCTGGCCGGGTTTGGCGGCATGCAGATCACCGGTGGTTCGACCTCGACCTGGATGGAGTTCGACCGCTATCGTCAGGCCGGTGCGGCGGCGCGGTTGATGTTGATCGAGGCCGCGGCCAAGCGCTTCAACGTCGCGCCTTCAGCGATTCGCACCGAATCAGGCGTGGTGATTGCCGGCGACCAGCGTGCCACCTACGGCGAACTGGCCGATGACGCCGGTAAGCTGCCGGTGCCGGACCCGGCGTCGATCAAACTCAAGGACGCGAAAGACTGGAAGATCATCGGCAAACCCACCCAGCGTCTGGACACCCCGGAGAAAATCACCGGGCGCGCAAAATTCGGCATGGACGTGCAGTTCGAGGGCTTGATGACGGCGATGGTCGCTCGCTCGCCAACGTTCGGCGGCAGCGTCAAATCCTTTGAAGGCGCCGAGGCGCTGGCGGTGCCTGGCGTGCACAAAGTGGTGCAGGTGCCCACCGGCGTGGCGGTGATTGCCGATCATTATTGGGCGGCGAAACTGGGGCGCGATGCGTTGCACGTCGAGTGGAACCCGGGGCCGAACAGCGGGCTCGACAGTCAGAAATTGCTGGAGGACTTTCGCAAACTGGCCGCCACGCCGGGCCTCCCGGCCAGCCAGGCCGGCGATCCCAAGGTGGCGTTGGCCAAAGCGGCCAAGACTCTCGACGTCGAGTACAGCGTGCCGTACCTGGCTCATGCGCCGATGGAACCGCTCAATTGCACGGTGAAAATCACCCAGGACAAATGCGAGATCTGGACCGGCACGCAGTTCCAGACTCTGGACCAGATGATCGCCGGCCAAATCACCGGGCTCAAACCCGAGCAAGTCGAGATCCATACCGCGTTCCTCGGTGGTGGCTTCGGCCGGCGGGCCAACCCGACCTCTGACTTTGTCGCCGAAGCGGTCCAGGTCGCCAAGGCGGCGGGCGCACCGGTGAAAACCGTATGGGCACGGGAAGATGACATCCGGGGTGGCTATTACCGCTCGGCCTTCCTGCATCAGGCGCGGGTGGGTCTCGGTGCGGACGGACTGCCGATGGCCTGGATGCATGTGCTGGTCGGCCAGTCGATCATGGCCGGCACCTCGCTGGAAGCGGCCATGGTCAAGAACGGCATCGACAAGACCTCCGTGGAAGGGGTGGCGGACAGTCCCTACCTTGAGGGGCTGGCCAACCATCTGGTTGAACTGCACTCGCCGAAGACCGGCATCAGCGTGCTGTGGTTGCGTTCGGTGGGGCATACCCATACGGCCTTCGTCATGGAATCGCTGATCGATGAACTGGCCGCAGCGGCAGGCAAGGACCCGGTGGAGTACCGACGAACCTTGCTCAAGGACCATCCGCGGCACCTCGGTGTGTTGAACCTGGCGGTGGAGAAAGCCAACTGGAAGGCACCCCTGCCGGACGGCCATGCCCTGGGCGTGGCCGTGCATGAATCGTTCGGCAGCTACGTGGCCCAGGTCGCCGAGGTGTCGCAGGACAACCTGGCGATTCGCGTGCACCGGGTGGTGTGCGCGGTGGACTGCGGGATTGCGGTCAATCCCAAGAGTATCGAGGCGCAGATGCAGTCGTGCATCGCCTTCGGCCTGGGCTTCACCTTGCACAGCAAGTTGACGATCAAGGACGGGCAAGTGGTGCAATCGAATTACCACGACTACCAGGTGCTGCGGCTCAGTGAAATGCCGGTGGTTGAGGTGCATATCCTGCCCAGCAGCGAAAAACCCGGTGGTATCGGCGAGGCCGGCGTGCCACCCACGGCACCGGCAGTGGCCAACGCGGTGTTCGCCCTGACCGGGCAACGCCTGCGTGAACTGCCGCTGCAGTTGTCGGGGGTGTGAGATGAAGCGACATCATTGGTTGTTGGGCGCGGTGATACTGGTGTGCCTGTTCATTTATGCCTCGGAGCTGTTCGCCGATGACAAGGAGGCCGTGAAGGCCTTCGACACCGTGCGACAAGTCTTCCAGAGCCCCCGCTGCCAGAACTGTCACATACCCGGTGATTCGCCGTTGCAATTCGATGCCGGCATCCCCCACGCGATGAATGTCGTGCGTGGCATGGACGGCCAGGGGGCGGCGGGTTTGCCCTGCGCCAGTTGCCATGCCCAGGCCAATCCGCCGGCCAGTTACGGTCCCAATGCACCACCGGGCGCGCCCCATTGGAGCCTGCCGCCCGCGGCGCACAAAATGGCCTGGATCGGCCTGCCGCCCGACCAGCTATGCAGCATGATCAAGGACCGCGCGAGCAACGGCGACCGTGACTTCGCCGCGCTGATCAAGCATGTCAGCGAAGACAAACTGGTGTTGTGGGGCTGGAATCCGGGTGGTCACCGTGCGCCGGTGCCAGTGCCGCATGACCGTTTTGTCACTCAGTTCAAGCGCTGGGCCGAGGCAGGAGGGCCTTGCCCGGTACAGGGAACTTGACCATCGGTCATTGGACATGGAGTCAAACCGGTAGCGAGGACTCTAAAGAACATACCCTCCAAGGGAGTATGTGATGCTGATCTCAGGCAAACCGCACAAAACAGGTGTATGTGCAGGGACGCCGCAACAGGAACGCGAACTGCTGCGCGATCTTGCCCGTAAAGCCGAGCAAGAACTGATCGGGGTGCAGATGGCGAGCATGGATGAACTGACGCTGTTGCCCAACCGGCACGGGTTCATCGCCCTGGCTGAATTGGGACTGGAGGCCTGCATGCAGTTGGAAAGGCCAGCAACCCTGCTGTTTTTCAATCTCGATGACTTCAAGCGCATCAACTATCTGTTTGGCCGTGCAGAAGGGGACAACGCGTTGAAAACCTTTGCCGATGTGTTGCGCATCGGTTTTCGGGAAAGCGATATCGTCGGGAGGCTGGACGGCGCGACCTTCGTTGCCTTGCTCACGGGCTCCTGTGGCGTGGACATGACGGCGATCAAGGTGCGGCTCGAGGAAATGCTCGATGAGCGCAATGCCACGGTGCATCGCGGGTACGACATTCGTTTCAGCATCGGGCAGATCGAGTATGACCCTGAGGTTCATGGCTCGGTCGAAGAACTCCTGGTTGAGGCGGAGAGGGTGATGGGCCGGTAGTGGGATGTGGTGATTGCTGGCCTCTTCGCGAGCAGGCTCGCTCCCACATTGAACTGCTGTGAACGCCAATCCACTGTGGGAGCGAGCCTGCTCGCGAAGGCGGCGGTCCATTCACCAACTATTTTGCAAACAACTGCCCAATATCCTTGAACGCCTTGAACTCCAGCGCATTACCGCATGGATCGAACAAAAACATCGTCGCCTGTTCCCCCACCAATCCTTGAAAACGAATCCCCGGCTCGATCACGAAGCGCGTCTCCAGCGCCTTCAACCGCTCGGCCAGCGCCTCCCATTCCGCCATCCCCAGCACCACGCCGAAATGCGGCACCGGTACATCATGGCCGTCCACGGCATTGGTGTGGGCGGCTTCCTGTGAAGCGTTTTTCGGCGCCAGGTGGATCACCAGTTGATGGCCGAAAAAATTGAAATCGACCCAGTGATCGCTGGAACGACCTTCCTCCAGGCCAAAAACACTGCCGTAGAAATGCCGCGCCGCGGCCAGGTCGTAGACCGGAATGGCCAAGTGAAAAGGGGACAGTTGCATCAGGCTAGCCTCGCTTGGAAGTGGAGTTCAGGCAGAGTTTAGCCCTGTGCTTTTCGATTGAAAGACGATAGTTTTTGCATCGAGCACAAATTATTTCGATCAATCGAGGCGCCCCCATGCTGCGTGAACTGAAAACCTTCATTGCCGTGGCGCGCTACGGCACATTCGCCGCAGCGGGCATGCATATTGGCCTGACGCAGTCGGCCGTCAGCGCGCAGATTCGCAATCTGGAGCAGGCGCTGGGCATCCGTCTGTTCGATCGCACCGGGCGTCAGGCGCTGCTTAACGCGGCGGGGCAGCGCGCGTTGCCGATGGCCAGGGAGATGCTGGAGACCTTCAGCCGCATGGCGATCAGCGATGACGTCGGCGAGTACCGGGGCGAGCTGAAGATTGGCGCGGTGGCTACGGCGCAGACTGGCCTGTTGCCACAGGCGCTGCTGCGATTGCGTCAGCAGGCGCCGCGCCTGGAGCCGAAGCTGGTGCCCGGGGTGTCGTTGAATCTGCTGAGCCAAGTGGACACCGGTGAAGTGGACCTGGCCATCCTGATCAAACCGCCCTTTGAATTGCCCAAGGAACTGTCGTCGCAAGTGATCCGCCGCGAGCCGTTCGTGTTGATTGTGCCGACGGACGTCGAGGGCGACGATCCGCTCAAGCTGCTCACCGACCATCCCCATGTGCGCTACGACCGCAACTCGTTCGGTGGGCGACTGGTCACGCGGTTTCTGCGTGAGCAACAGATTGACGTACAGGTCGCGCTGGAGCTGGATGAGCTGGAGGCCATTGTGAAAATGGTCGAGTGCGGATTGGGCGTTTCGCTGTTGCCGCAGGCCGGGTTGTGGCTGGAGCATGGGGCGAAGGTCAGGGTGATTGAGTTGGGCGAACTGACGTTTTTCCGGGAAATGGTGCTGCTGCAGCGCTACAGCCAACGACTGCAGCCGATTCAGCAGTTGTTTGCCAAATGCCTGAACACTGAATAACCCTGTAGGAGTGAGCCTGCTCGCGATAGCGGTGTGACATTCACTTCGATGTTGACTGGTAGACCGCTATCGCGAGCAGGCTCGCTCCTACAGTGGAATGCATCAAGGCCAAAATCCGGCCAATAAAAAACCCGCCAAAAGCGGCGGGTTTTTTAATGGCTAACCGAAGATCACTCTTCGAGGTTACCCATGGCCGTGGTGTTGAAGCCACCGTCCACGTACATGATTTCGCCGCTGATGCCCGACGCCAGGTCCGAGCACAGGAACGCGCCGGCGTTGCCGACTTCTTCGATGGTGACGTTGCGACGCAGCGGGGTTTGCGCTTCGTTGGCGGCCAGCATCTTGCGGAAGTTCTTGATGCCGGAAGCGGCGAGGGTGCGGATCGGACCGGCCGATACGCAGTTGACGCGAGTACCGTCCGGGCCCAGGGAGCCGGCCAGGTAGCGAACGCCCGCTTCCAGGGAAGCCTTGGCCATGCCCATCACGTTGTAGTTCGGCATGGTGCGCTCGGCGCCCAGGTACGACAGGGTCAGCAGGCTGCCGTTGCGGCCTTTCATCATTTCGCGACCGGCCTTGGCCAGGGCCACGAAGCTGTAGGCGCTGATGTCGTGAGCGATGCGGAAACCTTCACGGGTGGTGGCTTCGGTGAAGTCGCCGTCCAGTTGGTCGCCCGGGGCGAAACCGACGGAGTGCACGATGCAGTCCAGGCCGTCCCACTTCTTGCTCAGCTCTTCGAAGACCTTGGCGATTTCGGCGTCGCTGGCCACGTCGCACGGGAAGCACAGCTCAGGGCTCGAACCCCAGCCTTGTGCGAACTCTTCGACACGACCCTTGAGTTTGTCGTTCTGATAAGTGAAGGCAAGCTCAGCGCCCTCGCGATGCATGGCGGCAGCGATGCCGGATGCGATGGACAGCTTGCTGGCGACACCGACGATCAGTACGCGCTTACCGGCGAGAAAACCCATGTGTTGCTCCTCTCTTTCAGGTTATTGCGCAGTGTCCGGAGCCAGGAAAGCGGCTTCCAGCAACTGCTGTGTATACGGATGTTGGGGGGCGGCAAAAATGCTTTGCGCGTCTCCCTGTTCGACCACTTGGCCATGCTTGACCACCATCAGCTGGTGGCTCAGCGCCTTGACGACAGCCAGGTCATGGCTGATAAACAGATACGTCAGGTTGTACTTGGTTTGCAGTGAACGCAGCAGCTCCACCACTTGGCGTTGTACGGTGCGGTCGAGGGCCGAAGTCGGCTCGTCCAGCAGAATCAACGCCGGTTTTAGCACTAATGCCCGGGCAATGGCGATTCTCTGCCGCTGCCCACCGGAAAATTCGTGGGGGTAGCGGTGCCGGGTGTCCGGATCCAGTCCTACCTCCTTGAGTGCCGCAATAATCGCTTGTTCCTGTTCTTGCTCAGTGCCGATCTTGTGAATCCGCAGGCCTTCGCCGACGATCTGGCTCACGCACATCCGTGGGCTCAGGCTGCCGAACGGGTCCTGAAACACCACTTGCATCTCCCGCCGCAGCGGCCTGACTTGTTGCTGCGTCAGGCAGTCTAGCTGCTTGCCCTCAAAACGGATGGCGCCCTGGCTGCCGATCAGTCGCAAGATCGCCAGACCCAGGGTCGACTTGCCGGAACCGCTTTCGCCCACAATCCCCAAGGTTTGGCCCTGGGGCAGGTTGAAGTTGATGCCGTCCACCGCCTTGACGTAATCCACCGTGCGCTTGAGCAGGCCTTTTTTGATCGGAAACCAGACTTTCAGGTCCTCGACCGTCAGCAACGGCGGGCCGATTTCATTGGTCGCCGGCGTCCCGCTGGGCTCCGCTGCCAGCAGGATCCGCGTGTACGGATGCTGCGGCGCGCGAAACAATTCTTCACACGATGCCTGTTCGACGATGCATCCGCGCTGCATGACACATACGCGATGCGCAATTCTTCGCACCAGGTTCAAATCGTGGCTGATCAACAGCAAGGCCATGCCCAGTCGGGCCTGCAATTCCTTGAGCAATTCGAGGATTTTCAGCTGAACGGTCACATCCAGCGCGGTGGTGGGTTCGTCCGCGATCAGCAACTCCGGCTCATTGGCCAGGGCCATGGCGATCATTACCCGCTGACGCTGACCACCCGACAATTCGTGGGGCAGGGCCTTCAGGCGTTTTTCAGGCTCCGGGATGCCGACCATTTCCAGCAGTTCCAGCGTGCGCTTGGTCGCCACTTTGCCGACCAGGCCTTTGTGGATGCCCAGTACCTCGTTGATCTGCTTCTCGATCGAGTGCAGCGGATTGAGCGAGGTCATCGGCTCCTGGAAGATCATTGCGATCCGGTTGCCGCGGATGTGGCGAATGGTTTTCTCTTTCAGGTCCAGCAGGTTTTGCCCGGAGTACTCGATGGTGCCCGACGGGTGGCGGGCGAGCGGGTAGGGCAGCAGGCGCAGGATGGAGTGCGCGGTCACCGATTTGCCGGAACCGCTTTCGCCCACCAGTGCCAGGGTTTCGCCGCGCTTGATATCGAAACTGACGTTTTCGACCACCCGCTGGCAATGTTCGCCGACGACAAATTCGACGGCGAGGTCGCGCACTTCGATCAGATTGTCCTGATTCATTTCACTTCCTCGGGTCGAAGGCATCGCGAGCGGACTCGCCGATGAACACCAGCAGGCTCAACATCAGCGCCAGTACCGCAAATGCGCTCATGCCCAGCCAAGGCGCCTGCAGGTTGGACTTGCCCTGGGCCACCAGCTCACCCAGCGACGGGCTGCCCGCCGGCAGGCCGAAGCCGAGGAAATCCAGGGCGGTCAGGGTGCCGATGGCGCCGGTCAGGATGAACGGCATGAAGGTCATCGTCGAGACCATGGCATTGGGCAGGATATGGCGGAACATGATCGCGCCATTCTGCATCCCCAATGCCCGGGCTGCACGCACGTATTCCAGGTTACGCCCACGCAGGAACTCGGCGCGCACCACGTCCACCAGGCTCATCCAGGAAAACAGCAGCATGATCCCCAGCAACCACCAGAAGTTTGGCTGTACGAAGCTGGCGAGGATGATCAGCAGGTACAGCACCGGCAACCCGGACCAGATCTCCAGGAAACGCTGCCCGGCCAGGTCGACCCAGCCGCCGTAGAACCCCTGCAGCGCGCCGGCAATCACGCCGATGATCGAGCTGAGCAATGTCAGGGTCAGGGCGAACAGCACCGACACGCGAAAGCCGTAGATCACCCGGGCCAGCACGTCGCGGCCCTGGTCATCGGTGCCCAGCAGGTTATCCGTCGACGGCGGCGCGGGGGCCGGGACCCGCAGGTCGTAGTTGATGCTCTGGTAGCTGAACGGAATCGGCGCCCACAGCACCCAGGCATCCTTTGCCTTGAGCAGTTCGCGGATGTACGGGCTCTTGTAGTTGGCCTCCAGCGGAAATTCACCGCCGAAGGTGGTTTCCGGATAGCGCTTGAGCGCCGGGAAGTACCAGCCGTTGTCGTAGTGCACCACCAGTGGTTTGTCGTTGGCGATCAACTCGGCGCCAAGGCTTGCGCCGAACAGGATCAAAAACAGCCACAGCGACCACCAGCCGCGTTTGTTGGCCTTGAACAGTTCGAAGCGGCGGCGATTGAGAGGGGACAGGTTCATCTCAATGCTCCCGGCTTTCGAAGTCGATGCGCGGATCGACGAAGGTGTAGGTGAGGTCGCCGATCAGTTTCACCACCAGTCCCAGCAGGGTGAAGATGAACAGCGTGCCGAAGACCACCGGGTAATCGCGGTTGATCGCGGCTTCGAAACTCATCAGGCCGAGGCCGTCGAGGGAGAAGATGACTTCCACCAGCAACGATCCGGTGAAGAAGATGCCGATGAAGGCCGACGGAAAACCGGCGATCACCAGCAGCATGGCGTTGCGGAACACGTGGCCGTACAGCACGCGGTGATTGGTCAGGCCCTTGGCCTTGGCGGTAACCACATACTGCTTGTTGATTTCATCGAGGAAGCTGTTCTTGGTCAGCAGGGTCATGGTCGCGAAGTTGCCGATCACCAGCGCGGTCACCGGCAGCGCCAGGTGCCAGAAGTAGTCGAGGATCTTGCCGCCCATGCTCAGTTCATCGAAGTTGTTCGACGTCAGTCCGCGCAGCGGGAACCAGTCCAGGTAGCTGCCTCCGGCAAACACCACGATCAGCAGGATGGCGAACAGGAAGGCCGGGATCGCGTAGCCGACGATGATCGCCGAACTGGTCCAGACATCGAAGTGGGTGCCGTGCCGCGTGGCCTTGGCGATCCCCAGGGGGATCGACACCAGGTACATGATCAGGGTGCTCCACAGCCCGAGGGAGATCGATACCGGCAGCTTTTCCTTGATCAGGTCGATGACTTTCGCATCGCGGAAGAAACTGTCGCCGAAATCCAGGGTGGCGTAGTTCTTGACCATGATCCACAACCGTTCCGGCGCCGATTTGTCGAAACCGTACATGTGCTCGATTTCCTTGATCAGCGCGGGATCCAGGCCTTGGGCACCGCGATAGGCGGAACCGGCCACCGAGACTTCCGCGCCGCCACCGGCGATACGGCTGGTGGCGCCTTCGAAGCCTTCGAGCTTGGCGATCATTTGCTCCACCGGACCGCCAGGAGCGGCCTGGATGATCACGAAGTTGATCAGCAAAATGCCGAACAAGGTGGGAATGATCAGCAGCAGTCGCCGAAAAATATACGCCAGCATCTGATTACTCCGTGCCTGCAGGGTCGGCTTGCAATTTGGTTTCGATCTCTATGGCCGGTTTCGCATCGGGCTTGACCCACCAGGTGGCGGTGCCGATGTCATATTTGGGGGAGACCTTCGGGTGGCCGATGTGGTTCCAGTAGGCCACGCGCCAGGTCTTGATGTGCCAGTTGGGGATTACGTAATAACCCCATTGCAGCACACGGTCCAGTGCCCGAGCGTGGGCCACCAGGCTTTTGCGCGAATCGGCGTTGATCAGTTGCTCGACCAGTTGATCGACCACCGGGTCCTTGAGGCCCATGGAGTTGCGGCTGCCCGGTTTATCGGCGGCCGCTGTCATCCAGAATTCGCGCTGTTCGTTGCCCGGTGAGTTGGACTGCGGGAAGCTGCCGACGATCATGTCGAAGTCCCGCGAACGCACCCGGTTGACGTACTGCGAGACGTCGACCCGGCGGATCACCAAGTCGATGCCCAGGTCGCTCAGGTTGCGCTTGAACGGCAACAGCACGCGTTCGAATTCGGTCTGGGCCAGCAGGAATTCGATGGTCACCGGTTTGCCATTGGCATCGACCATCTTGTCATCGACGATGCGCCAGCCAGCCTCTTGCAGCAGTTGGTAAGCCTTGCGCTGCTGGGTGCGGATCATGCCGCTGCCGTCGGTGACCGGGTTCTGGAACGCTTCGCTGAACACTTGCTCGGGAATCTTGTCGCGGAACGGGTCGAGGATCGCCAGTTGATCGGCGTCCGGCAGGCCGGTGGCGGCCATCTCCGAGTTCTCGAAATAACTGCGGGTACGGGCGTAGGCACTGTTGAACAGCTGCTTGTTGGTCCATTCGAAATCGAGCAACAGGGTCAGGGCCTGGCGCACGCGCACGTCCTGGAACACCGGGCGGCGCAGGTTGAAGACAAAGCCTTGCATGCCGGTGGGGTTGCCGTTGGGGATCTGTTCCTTGATCAAGCGACCCTCGGTCACCGCCGGGATGTTGTAGGCGTTGGCCCAATTCTTCGCGGTCATCTCCAGCCAGTAATCGAACTGCCCGGCCTTGAGGCCTTCCAGCGCCACGGTGTTGTCGCGGTAATAGTCGGTGGTCATCACATCGAAGTTGTAGAAGCCACGGTTGACCGGCAGGTCCTTGCCCCAGTAATCCTTGACCCGCTCATAACGCACCGAGCGTCCGGCCTTCACTTCGGTGACCTTGTACGGGCCGCTGCCCAACGGCACTTCCAGGTTGCCCTTGTTGAAGTCCCGGGTCGCCCACCAGTGTTTGGGCAGCACTGGCAGCTGGCCAAGGATCAACGGCAATTCGCGGTTGTTGCTGTGCTTGAACTTGAACAGCACCGTCAGCGGATCTTCGGCGACCACGTCTTCGACGTCGTTGTAGTAGCCGCGGTACATCGGCGCGCCGTCCTTGATCAGGGTCTGGAAGCTGAACACCACGTCTTCGGCGCGGACCGGATGGCCGTCATGGAAACGCGCTTCGGGCCGTAGATAGAAGCGTACCCAGTCGTTGTTCGGGGCTTTTTCGATCTTGCTGGCGATCAGGCCGTATTCGGTAAAGGGCTCATCCAGGCTCTGCTTGGCCAGGGTGTCGTAGATCAGGTCGATATCGTTGGCCGACACCCCTTTGCTGATGAACGGGTTAAGGCTATCGAAACCGCCGAACCCGGCCTGGCGGAAGATGCCGCCCTTGGGCGCGTCCGGGTTGACGTAGTCGAAGTGTTTGAAGTCGGCCGGGTATTTCGGCGGCTCGTTGTACAGGGTCAGGGCATGTTGCGGGGCGGCACAGGCCAGCCCTGCGAACAACAGGGCGCTGGCCTGCAACAGCAAAGCGCTGATGGGTTTCATCGATCTTTCTCCGAAGATTTCAGCCACCACGCGCTCAGGCCCAGGGTGTAGGGCGGCGTGGTGACGAAGGCGAACCGGTTGCGGTAAGCCAGGCGGTGATAATTGAGGTACCAGTTGGGAATGATGTAGTGCTGCCACAGCAACACCCGGTCCAGCGCCTTGCCGGCAGCGATCTGGTCGTCGCGGGACTTGGCCGCGAGCAGTTGATCGAGCAGATGATCGACCACCGGGTTGGCAATGCCGGCGTAGTTCTTGCTGCCCTTGATCCCGACCTGGCTGGAGTGGAAGTACTGCCACTGTTCCAGGCCGGGGCTGAGGGTCTGGTTGAGGGTCATCAGAATCATGTCGAAATCGAACTGGTCGAGGCGCTGTTTGTACTGAGCGCGATCGACGGTGCGTAACCGTGCATCGACGCCAATGCTGGCGAGGTTCTCGACGTAGGGCTGGAGGATGCGTTCCAGGTTTGGATTGACCAGCAGAATCTCCAGGCGCAGCGGTTGCCCGGCGGCATTCTGCAAACGCTGTCCGTTGAGTTTCCAGCCCGCTTCGGCGAGCAGGGCCAAAGCCTGGCGCATGGTTTCCCGAGGGATGCCGCGGCCTTGGGTCTTGGGCAGGCTGAACGGTTCGGTGAACATCCGGGCGGGCAATTGCTCGCGATAAGGTTTGAGCAGCAACCACTCATGACCCACTGGCAAACCGGTGGCGGAGAATTCGCTGTTGGGGTAATAGCTCATGGCGCGTTTGTAGGCGCTGCTGAACAACGTGCGGTTGGTCCACTCGAAGTCGAACATCAATCCCAGTGCTTCGCGCACCTTGGCGTCGGAAAAGGTTGGGCGGCGGCTGTTCATGAACAGGCCTTGGCTTTGAGTCGGGATCTGGTGCGGGATCTGTGCCTTGATCACGTCGCCGCGACGGATCGCCGGAAAGCGGTAGCCCGTGGCCCAATTCTTCGCCTGATGCTCGATGTAGATATCGAACTCGCCGGCCTTGAACGCTTCGAAAGCCACGTCACTGTCGCGATAGAACTCGACCTCCATGCGGTCGACGTTGTATTTGCCGCGATTGACCGGCAGATCCTTGCCCCAGTAATCCTTGACCCGTTCGAACACGATCTGCCGCCCCGGCGTGACCGAAGTGATGCGATACGGTCCGCTGCCCAGCGGCGGTTCGAAGGTGGTCGCCTTGAAGTCCCGACCTTTCCAGTAATGCTGCGGCAGCACCGGTAACTCACCCAGGCGCAGGATCAGCAAGGGATTGCCGGCTCGCTTGAACACGAAGCGAATACGCTGAGGATTGAGGATGTCGACCCGCAACACTTCCTGCAGATTGGTCCGGTGCTGCGGATGGCCTTCCTTGAGCAGCAACCGGTAGGAGAACGCGACGTCGTAGGCGGTGATCGGCGTGCCATCGTGGAAGCGTGCTTCCGGGCGCAGGTTGAACACCACCCAGCTGCGGTCTTCGCTGTACTCCACCGATTGGGCGATCAGGCCATAGCTGGAGGTTGGCTCATCCCCGGAGGGGGCGTATTGGCCGGTGCCGACCATCAGCGGTTCGTTGAGCTCGTTGATGCCGTATTGCAGGAAGTTCGGCGTGGCAACCGGGCTGGTGCCCTTGAAGGTGTAGGGATTGAGCGTATCGAAGGTGCCAAACGCCATCACCCGCAACGTACCGCCCTTGGGCGCTTGCGGGTTGACCCAGTCGAAGTGGGTAAATCTGGCCGGGTACTTGAGCGTGCCGAACTGCGCATAACCATGGCTTTCGCTGATCGTCGCGCTTGCGGTGGAGCTCAAGGCCAGGCTGATCAGGAGCGAGAGGAGGGGATACTTCAAGTAAGGAATCCGATCCAGGCGGCTTGGGCTTTGTGGCCAGTACAGTAACAGCTTGTATGGACAGGAAAAAGACGGGGGGTTAATGCAAATCTAATCCCTGTAGTAGCCGAGCTTGCTCGCGATGGTCGTGAACGATTACGCGTATAACCAGGTGCCCGGCGGCGCCCTCGGATTTTTCGCGAGCAATCGAGCGTCGACCGGCTGCTCCTACAGGTGGGGGCAAATTTCGTGGACAAAAAAAGCCCCTGATTATCAGGGGCTCATTTATTAGTGCGGGTTCGATACCGTCAGCATCTGTCCAGGCTTCAGCGCCTGGCCGACGCGCGGGTTCCAGCGCTTGAGGTGCTGCATTTCAACATTGAAGCGCTTGGCCACGATGTACAGCGAGTCACCTTGCTGAACCTTGTACTGGGACTGCGGCTTTTTGCTCTCGCCTTTGGTTTTGGCATTCGCCGCCACCACGGTGTTGATGCGCCCGGAACTGCCTTTGCTGGTGTCCTGCATGACCAGGGTCTGGCCAGGCTTCAGGTTCTTGCCACTCAGCTTGTTCCAGCGCTGCAGATCCTTGACGTCGACGTTATTGGCCTTGGCGATGGAGCCCAGGTTGTCACCGCGCTTGACCCGGTAGCTACGCTTGGCACTGGCCACCTGTGTGCTGTCCGCGCCATCGAAGACCGGCTTGAGCGACTTCTTGCTGATCAGCTCTTCAGGACGCATGGTCTGCAGGCTGGTGGTCAGCAGTTGCGCCTTGGACGTCGGCACCAGCAAATGCTGGGGGCCGTCGATGGTGGTGCGCTGCTTGAAGGCCGGGTTGAGCTGGAACAGTTCGTCTTCGTCGATGTTGGCCACTGCGGCGACCTTGGACAGGTCCATGCGCTGGTTGATTTCGACGACCTGGAAATAGGGTTCGTTGGCGATCGGGTTGAGGTTCACGCCGTACGCTTCCGGCGCCATCACCACTTGCGACAGTGCCAGCAGCTTCGGCACGTAGGCCTGGGTCTCGGAGGGCAGTGGCAGGTTCCAGTAGTCGGTGGGCAGACCAAGTCTTTCGTTACGCTCGATGGCCCGGCTGACGGTGCCTTCGCCGGCGTTGTAAGCGGCGAGGGCCAGCAGCCAGTCGCCGTTGAACATGTCGTGCAGGCGCGACAGGTAGTCCATCGCGGCGGTGGTCGAAGCGGTGATATCGCGACGGCCATCATAGAAACGGGTCTGGCGCAGGTTGAAATAACGCCCGGTGGAGGGGATGAATTGCCACAGGCCAACCGCATCGGCGCGGGAATAGGCCATCGGGTTGTAGGCGCTCTCAATCACCGGCAGCAGTGCCAGTTCCAGCGGCATGTTGCGTTCTTCAAGACGCTCGACGATGTAATGAATGTAGAGACTGCCGCGTTCGCCGGCATTTTCGAGGAAAGACGGATTGCTGGCGAACCACAGGCGCTGTTGCTCGATGCGCGGGTTGACGCCCAGTCCGTCCTGCAACTGGAAGCCCTGGCGCATGCGCTCCCAGACATCCTGCGGGATCTGCGGGCTCGGCTTTTCGCTGAGCCAGATGGGCTTCTGCTTGGCGCGCGCGGCAATATTCGGAGTGTGCGCCGCATCGGTCTGCGGCACATGGCTGGAACAGCCCGCCAATGTCGCGGACACAGCCACCGCTATGGCTTGCGCCAGGCGGGTCAGAGCGTCCGAATTGATGGCTTTACGAATGGATGACGACATTGGCTGGAAGTGAGTTCCGGGCAAAAATGTCGGGCGATTCTAGAAAGCGCACCCCCAACGGTCAACCACTCATGGTTTTTGTACCATCGTACAAGCTGTTTAGAACGTATCTTTCCAAGCCCTCAGCGACGCAAAAACCATATCGGGCGCAGAGTTATCGGTGCCGGTCCGTTCGTCCGCTTTTTCTTTAACGGATGTTTCGGAGGTGCGCAAAAACGGATTCGTTCTCTTTTCCAGCGCTATCGTGGAGGGCAGTGTGATGACCCCGGCTTCCCGTTTCCGGGTGACACTGGCCAGGCGTTCGAGGGTGTCCGGATTGTCCGGTTCCACGGCAGCGGCGAAGCGCAGATTGCTCAGGGTGTATTCGTGGGTGCAGTACACCTGTGTCTCTTCTGGAAGCGCCGCGAGGCGGGACAGCGAGGTGTGCATTTGTTTGGGCGTGCCTTCGAACAGGCGTCCGCAACCGGCGGCGAACAAAGTGTCGCCACAAAACAGCAGGCCAGGGTGATAATAGGCAATGTGGCCCAAGGTATGGCCGGGCACGGCGATGATCTCGAAGTCATGGCCCAGCACGGTGATGCGATCGTTATCCTTGAGCGCGATGTCCCGACCCGGAATGTTCTCGCTGGCTGGACCCCAGACTTTCGCGTCCGTCGCGCGCTTCAGCTGTTCGACGCCGCCGACATGGTCATGATGATGGTGAGTGATCAGGATATCGCTCAGGCGCCATCCCGGATTGGCCAGAAGCCAGGCTTGTACCGGCCTGGCATCGCCCGGATCGACCACTGCGCAGTGCCGGGTGTCGGGGTCTTGTAACAACCAGATGTAGTTGTCGGTAAAGGCGGGCAGGGCACTGATCTGTATCATCGTCGGATTCGCCAAGCGGAAAACAATGGTGCATCTTAGAACTTCCTGGCGCGTTGGAGAATGCAATGACCGATAAAGCGTTCGCTCAGGCCGATCCTGACTGGCTGGCGTTGATCAGCGCGGCCCGTGAGTGGCTGTCCGGTCCGATCGGGCAGTTTTTGCTGGATGAAGAACGGCGCATGCTCGAAGAAGAGCTGGGCCGCTTTTTTGGCGGCTATCTGGTGCATTACGGTCCCTCGGCCCAGACGCCGCCGGCGGCGCCGCAGGTCCAGCGCAATGTGCGTCTGGGCGCGCCTTTGCCGGGCGTCGAGATTGTCTGTGAAGAACAGGCCTGGCCGTTGAGCGAGCATGCAGCCGATGTGGTGGTGTTGCAGCACGGCCTGGATTTCTGCCTGTCGCCCCACGGATTGCTGCGTGAGGCCGCGAGCAGTGTGCGGCCCGGCGGGCACCTGTTGATCATCGGCATCAACCCCTGGAGCAGTTGGGGCCTGCGTCATGTGTTTGCTCACGATGCGTTGCGCAAGGCCCGCTGCATTTCTCCGTCGCGGGTGGCCGACTGGCTGAACCTGCTGGGCTTCGCGCTGGAGAAACGCCGCTTCGGGTGCTATCGTCCGCCGCTGGCTTCGCCCGCCTGGCAGACCCGCCTGGCCGGTTGGGAACGCAAGGCCGGTGACTGGCAATTGTCCGGCGGCGGCTTCTATTTATTGGTCGCGCGCAAGATCGTGGTGGGCCTGCGGCCGGTCCGTCAGGAGCGTCGCGAACCGATGGGCAAGCTGATTCCACTGCCGATGGCCAAGGTCAATCGCCGGCGCATCGAACCGTAATACCCACTTTATATTTCCGGCCGGGCTTGTTCCCGGTCTCGGGCGTTGTCGATCTTCGATCGGCGAGCCACCGCATTTTCTGGATAGATTGGCATGAGCGATAGCGTAGAACTGTTCACCGATGGCGCCTGCAAAGGCAACCCTGGCCCTGGCGGCTGGGGCGCATTGCTGGTGTGCAAGGGCGTCGAAAAGGAACTCTGGGGCGGCGAAGCCAACACCACCAACAACCGCATGGAGTTGATGGGCGCGATCCGCGGCCTGGAAGAACTCAAGCGTCCCTGCGACGTGCTGCTGGTGACTGACTCGCAATACGTGATGAAAGGCATCAACGAGTGGATGGCCAACTGGAAAAAACGCGGCTGGAAAACCGCCGCGAAAGAACCGGTGAAAAACGCCGACCTGTGGATGATGCTCGACGAGCAGGTCAATCGTCACAACGTCACCTGGAAGTGGGTGCGCGGGCACATCGGCCATCATGGCAACGAGCGCGCCGACCAACTGGCCAACCGTGGCGTGGATGAAGTGCGCGGGTTCAAGCAGGCCTGACCTGAGTTCAACCGATAGACCGTGTCGCTCCTTTCGCGAGCAGGCTCGCTCCCACAGTTGATCTCCAGTGAACACAACCATTGTGTCCGCGCCAGATTTTATGTGGGAGCGAGCCTGCTCGCGAATGAGAACAACACGGTCTATCTGATAGACCCCGGCGAGCGTGCTAACATCGCCGCCTTTGTACGAATGACCCGTTGAGAGCTGAGCACTGATGGCCACCAGATCCGTTGTACTCGATACCGAAACCACCGGCATGCCGGTGACCGACGGCCACCGGATTATCGAAATCGGTTGTGTCGAGTTGATCGGTCGGCGCCTGACGGGCCGGCATTTTCACGTTTATCTGCAACCGGACCGCGAGAGTGACGAAGGCGCCATCGGCGTCCACGGCATCACCAACGAGTTCCTGGTGGGCAAACCGCGTTTTGCCGAGGTGGCCGAAGAGTTCTTCGAGTTCATCAAGGGCGCGCAGCTGATCATTCATAACGCGGCGTTCGACGTTGGCTTCATCAACAACGAATTTGCCCTGATGGGTCAGCACGATCGTGCGGACATCGCGCAACACTGCTCGATCCTCGACACCCTGCTGATGGCCCGGGAGCGTCACCCGGGGCAGCGCAACAGCCTCGATGCCCTGTGCAAACGCTATGGCGTCGACAACTCCGGCCGTGAGCTGCACGGCGCCTTGCTCGACTCCGAGATTCTCGCCGACGTTTACCTGACCATGACCGGTGGGCAGACCAGCCTGTCCCTGGCCGGTAATGCGTCCGATGGCAACGGCTCCGGTGAAGGCGCGGACAACTCGGCCACGGAAATCCGCCGCTTGCCGGCCGACCGCAAACCGACTCGCATCATTCGCGCCAGCGAGGATGATCTGGCTCAGCATATGGCGCGCCTGGAGGTCATCAGCAAATCGGCGGGTGGACCGGCGTTGTGGCTGCAGTTGGCCGAGGCTGAAGCACAGGCGTAAGTCTTTGAATAAAGATCGCAGCCTCGTTTCACTCGACAGCTCCTACAAGGAATGTGCCCTGTAGGAGCTGTCGAGTGAAACGAGGCCGCGATCTTTTGATCTTGATAAAGCGTTGACCCATTTTAGGGCATTGCACTCGCCACATCCGCTCCAACCCTCTACCCTGAGGTGATTGGCAGGCTCTGGCCCGCCGCCTCAGGACACTGAGCCTCATGTACAAAGATCTGAAATTCCCGGTCCTGATCGTCCATCGTGACATCAAGGCCGACACCGTCGCCGGCGACCGCATACGGGGCATTGCCCGGGAACTGGAGCAGGAAGGATTCAGCATCGTCTCGGCGATGGATTACACCGAAGGGCGCCTGGTCGCTTCGACGCATCACGGCCTTTCGTGCATGTTGATCGCGGCGGAAGACGCCAGCGCCCATTCCCATTTGTTACAGAATATGGCCGAGCTGATCGGGTTGGCGCGAGTGCGTGCGCCTGATTTGCCCATCTTCGCCCTGGGCGAGCAAGTGACCCTGGAAAATGCGCCCGCCGATGCCATGGCCGAGCTGAATCAGCTGCGCGGCATTTTGTACCTGTTCGAAGACACCGTGCCATTTCTCGCGCGACAGGTGGCACGGGCTGCGCGCAAGTACCTGGACGGGCTGCTGCCGCCATTTTTCAAGGCATTGGTGCAGCACACCGCCGATTCCAACTATTCCTGGCACACCCCCGGTCATGGCGGCGGCGTGGCGTATCACAAGAGTCCGGTGGGCCAGGCCTTTCATCAGTTCTTCGGGGAAAACACCCTGCGTTCGGATCTGTCGGTATCGGTGCCCGAACTGGGTTCACTGCTGGACCACACCGGCCCGCTGGCAGAAGCCGAAGCCCGGGCGGCGCGCAATTTCGGCGCTGATCACACCTTTTTCGTGATCAATGGCACCTCGACCGCCAACAAGATCGTCTGGCATTCCATGGTCGCCCGCGATGATCTGGTGCTGGTGGACCGCAATTGCCACAAGTCGGTGCTGCATTCGATCATCATGACCGGTGCCATTCCGCTGTACCTGTGCCCGGAACGCAATGAACTGGGGATCATCGGTCCGATTCCGTTGAGCGAGTTCAGCCCGGAATCGATCCAGGCCAAGATCGCCGCCAGTCCGCTGACCAAGGGCAGGGCGCCCAAGGTCAAACTGGCGGTGGTGACCAATTCGACCTATGACGGTCTCTGCTACAACGCCGAGCTGATCAAGCAACAACTGGGCAACAGTGTCGAGGTGCTGCACTTCGATGAGGCCTGGTATGCCTACGCGGCGTTCCATGAGTTTTTCGCCGGGCGTTACGGCATGGGCACGTCCCGCAGTGACGACAGCCCGCTGGTGTTCACCACCCACTCCACTCATAAATTGCTGGCCGCGTTCAGTCAGGCCTCGATGATTCACGTGCAGGATGGCGGAGCGCGGCAGTTGGACCGTGATCGCTTCAACGAAGCGTTCATGATGCACATCTCCACGTCGCCGCAGTACGGCATCATTGCGTCGCTGGATGTCGCGTCGGCCATGATGGAGGGCGGGGCCGGGCGTTCGCTGTTGCAGGAAATGTTCGACGAAGCCCTGAGTTTTCGTCGGGCGCTGGCCAACCTGCGACAACATATCGCGGCCGACGACTGGTGGTTTTCCATCTGGCAGCCGCCGTCAGTGGAAGGCATTGATCGGGTTGAGACCGAAGACTGGCTGCTGCAGCCGGAGCATGACTGGCACGGCTTTGGCGACGTGACCGACAATTACGTCCTGCTCGACCCGATCAAGGTCACCCTGGTGATGCCGGGCCTGACCGCGGGCGGCGCACTGAGCGAGCGGGGGATTCCGGCGGCGGTCGTCAGCAAGTTCCTCTGGGAGCGCGGGCTGGTGGTGGAAAAGACCGGGCTGTATTCGTTTCTGGTGCTGTTCTCCATGGGCATCACCAAGGGCAAATGGAGCACGCTGCTCACCGAGCTGCTGGAGTTCAAGCGCAGCTACGACGCCAACGTCAGCCTGGCGACCTGCCTCCCGTGCGTGGCGCAACAGAACGTCGCGCGCTACCAGGGCATGGGCCTGCGCGATCTGTGCGATCAGTTGCACGGCTGCTATCGCAGCAATGCCACGGCCAAACATCTCAAGCGCATGTACACGGTGTTGCCGGAAGTCGCCATGAAACCCGCGGATGCCTACGATCAATTGGTACGCGGTGAAGTCGAAGCGGTGTCGATCGATGCTCTGGATGGGCGTATCGCTGCCGTGATGCTGGTGCCTTATCCGCCGGGAATTCCGTTGATCATGCCTGGCGAACGTTTTACCGAATCGACCCGTTCGATCATCGACTACCTGGCGTTTGCTCGCACGTTCGATAGCAGCTTCCCGGGATTCGTCGCCGATGTGCACGGCTTGCAACACGAAGATGAGGGCAATGGACGGCAGTACACCGTCGATTGCATCAAGGAATGAGGACCTATCCGAGTATGCAACCTGTCATGAATCCGAATTATCCGGGGTTGTCGGTGCGTGTGGCCGACGAAGGCTTTGCCGCCTATATCTGGGGCAGTGATTTCAGCTTTGAGGTGGCGGCCTACGGCGCGCCGCAAGTCGGTCAGCCATTGGCACAATGGCCGGTCACGCCAATCACGCCTTACCGTAAATGCTATGGCATCGATCCTGAAGAATTCAGCAGTTTCCGCGATGCCGCCGACAGTGCGATTTTCATGGCCTACCTGGACGATCAGCCGGTGGGTCACCTGGTGATCAGCACCAACTGGAACGGTTTTGCCCATATCGACGAACTGGCGGTGCATGCCCCGGCACGACGCCATGGCGTGGCCAAGGCATTGCTGGATGTGGCGCAGTTCTGGAGTCGCAAGAAAAAACTGCCGGGCATCATGCTGGAAACCCAGAACAACAACCTGGGCGCATGCCGTTTGTATGAACGTTGCGGCTATGTGCTTGGGGGTGTCGATCACATGCGCTATCGGGGCATCGACCCCAACACCGCCGAGGTGGCGCTGTTCTGGTACCGCGTGTTCGATAACCCGCTGGAAAACCCTGTCAGTTCCCCAGCATCGCCGCGGCTTGTTCCGTAACGATCCCCAGCAGGGTCTGGACTGCGGGGGAGGGTTCGCCGTTTTTCAGGGTCAGGGCATAGACACTGATGGGCACTGCGGGCGCCAGCGGACAGACGTCGAGCCCGGCGGACCTGGCGCCCAGGGCGGTGAAGGGGTCGACGATGGCCAGGCCTTCACCGGCCTCGACCATGCTACGCATCATCTGATGGGTCTGGACCCGTGTCTGAATGACCGGTGCCGGGCGCAGGGCCTGCAGTTTGTGCTCAAGGGCGGGACTGAGTGGATCATGGCCTTCGAGGCCGACCATCGCCTGGCCGGCCAGGTCCTGCAGTGAGATGTACTTCTGTTTGGGTTGCAGCCAACCGTGGGGGGCGAGCAGTTGCAGCTTGCCTTGGGCGATGACCTGGCAATGGATCTCGGCGTGATCGGGGTCATGCAGGCTCAGGCCCAGGTCGCTTTCTCGCAGCAACAGGCTCCTGACGATGTCTCGGGTGGGTTGGCTCAGGAGAGTGCAAGGCGCGTCGGGCAGGCGTCGGCGCAGGGCCGCGATGCTTTGCGGCAGCAGTTGCTGGGCCAGCGGTGGGGTGCAGATGATGCGCAGTGGCGGGGCCAGGTATTGCCGCAGGCTGTTGGCCAGGCGCTGTACCGGTTCGAGCGCATCGTAGACATGGGCGATTTCAACCTGCAGTTCCCGCGCCTCGCGGGTAGCCTGCAAGCGTCCCCGCACGCTGGAGAACAGCATGAAACCCAACTGATCCTCGGCCTCGCGCAAAACGCGTTCGACCTCGGTCACCGGCAACTGCAGCCATTCGGCGGCGGTGCCCAGGTGACCGGTCTGCAGGAGTGCCTGGATCACTTCGATATGGCGTAAGCGCATGCGTGAAGTCCATGTTCAGCAGGAGAAGGAGTCAGTGTCTGAATCCTAACCCAAGTCCGCGCATATGACTTCTGCTCATAACGCCGAGTTATGAAGCGACGATCGATTCCGGTTCACGGGTCAGGGTCACGCCCGTTTGCACCAACTGAAACTCGTTGTCAGCGAGCTTGTTGACGCGGTCGCCAATAGCCAGTTTGTACGTGGTGACAGGCGCGCCGTCCGCCGACGGTGTGGATTCCTGGAACTCATGTACGGAATAAATGCGGCCTTCCGCGTCTCTTGCATGGAACTGACCGACGAGTACTGCTGCCATCTGCTTAGAACCTCTGGAGATAAAACGCTTGATTTGCGGCTGTGTAGACCGCCATCGAGCACGGTAAGTTTTCCTACACAAAAAAAATAATCAGGACGCGGATATACCTGTGTTTACTGGTTGAACCGTCGTCTGATCATCTATAACTACAGGCTCCCCCCACGGACAGTCGAGAGTCTTCCATGAGCAATGTCTATACCGTCGCCGTAGTGGTCGGCAGCCTGCGCAAAGCATCGATCAATCGCAAGGTTGCCCTCGCGCTGGCGGAACTGGCACCGGCCAACCTGAAACTGAACATCGTCGAAATCGGCGATCTGCCGCTCTACAACGAAGAAATTGACGGCGATTCACCGCCGGCAGCCTACAGCACTTTCCGGCAACAAGTGAGTTCATCCGACGCAGTGCTGTTCGTGACCCCGGAATACAACCGTTCGGTGCCGGCCCCCATGAAGAATGCGATTGATGTGGGCTCACGCCCTTATGGCAAGAGTGTCTGGAGCGGCAAACCGGGGGCGGTATTCAGTGCTTCGCCGGGCGCGATAGGCGGATTTGGTGCAAACCATCACTTGCGCCAGTCCATGGTGTTTCTCGACGTACCGATGATGCAGCAACCGGAATCCTACCTGGGGGGCGCCGGCTCGGCGTTCGACGAGGCGGGCAATCCGTCCGAGTCGGTCAGGCCGTTTCTGCAAAAGTTCATCGATTCTTATGCCAAGTGGGTCGAACAGCACAAGAAAGCCTGACAAATCCTGCTGTAGGAGCGAACTCGCTCGCGAAAAACCCGAGAGCGACCCGTTTAACCAGAAAGCACGCGTAATCGTTAACGACCATCGCGAGCAAGCTCGCTCCTACAAGAGGCGGCTGCAGATCATCGTTTCCATTTCCGCCAACCAGGCGGCGGTTTGCGCCGTCGCCGGTTGTGCGGTGACGCAATAACGACGGCCGCCCCAGGCCATGATCACCCAGGCATCAATGGTCGTCGGCGAGGGTTGCGCAGGCAGATCGGTACAGGCTGCAAAGGCTTCGCGCCATTTTTGCGTCAGTTCCTCGAACACCCTTCGATGATGTTTGGGCTCGGCGATCCGGTGTTCGATCAGTAGCACGGCATGATTGAACAGCGGTTGCTGGGCATCGTCGGGGTCGCATGTCAGGCGGACAAGGCGCTTGATTCGGGTTGACCAGTCCAGGTCGCTGGCTTGTACGACACCTTCATCGATATCCCGTAACAAGGCATCCAGGCGATGTCGGATATATCCGGACAGCAAGGCCTCCTTGCTCGGGAAATAGTCGTACAGCGTGCCAATGGCAACGCCTGCTTCCAGCGCCACCTCGCGGGTGGTCAAACCCGACCAGCCATCGCGTTGCCAAATCCGAACAAACGCCTGGTAAATCGCTTCGACTGTGAAAACCGCCCGGGCCTGACTCGGCCGTTTCAACGGTTTTGCGCGGGGATTGAGGGTGGGCACCTGGCCCTTGCTGTTTCCGAACCCGTTCTTCATTGGCTGCCGCTACGCTGGTACTACCCGCCACACTGTCGCAGCAGGAGACTGAAGGATGCAAAGTTCGAGCACGGTAACACGGCTGATTACCCGTAAAAACGCCCTTGATCAGAGTCGCATTGAGGAGCACCAGCGCAGCCTGGTGCCGGCGGCTGGAGAGGTGATTGTCAAAATCGATCGTTGTGCACTGACGACCAACAACATTACGTATGCGGCCTACGGCAATTCGATGAACTACTGGGGATTCTTTCCGACAGGGCTGGCGGAATGGGGACACGTTCCCGCCTGGGGCTTTGCCGATGTGGTGGCCTCGGATGTGCCTGGCATCAAGGTCGGGGAGCGCTTCTATGGGTATTTCCCGATTGCCAGTCATCTCTGGATGCGCCCGGAACGTGTCACTGAACGGGGTTTTTACGACGGCGCCGAGCATCGAATCGGATTGACCTCGGCCTACAACCAGTACACCCGATGCAGTTGGGACGGCTACTACAGCCCGGACACCGAAAACCTGCAGATTCTGCTCAAGCCGCTGTTCCTGACCTCCTCGATGCTCGCCGACTTCTTGCAGGACAAGCAGTTTTTCGGGGCAGAACGGGTGGTGTTTTCCAGCGCTTCGAGCAAAACCGCTTATGGCGCGGCCGTCTGCCTGGGCGATCATCCTGACCTGGAAAGGGTGGCGCTGACCTCGGCCGGCAACAAAGCCTTTGTCCAGCACCTTGATTGTTACGAGCAGGTCGTGTCCTACGAGGAGCTGAACAGTCTGGTCAATGACCGTCCGACACTGTATGTGGACTTTTCCGGTGACCTGGACTTGCGTGACCGGGTGCACCGGCATTTTGCCGAACAGTTGATCTACAGCTGCTTCGCGGGATCTGCGCAGAGCACCCACGAAGCCCGGCTGACGGCGATCGAGGGGCCGCAGCCGGTGTTCTTTTTCGCGCCGGTCCAGATTCGCAAGCGCAACGCCGATTGGGGGCCGGAAGGGGTCAGTCAGCACATCGGTGAAGGCTTGCTGCAGTTCTTCCGAAAAGTGACCTCGCTTGAAAAACCCCTGATCCAAGTGATAGAAAGCCGGGGCTATGAAGCGGCGCAAGCCGTTATTTCCCGTCTGTTTCACGGACAGGTCGCGCCGCTGGAGGGGCATGTGATTCGGTTGTGACGAGTCCTGCCGCACGTTCAGGGCTGGCCTGCCATCACATTCCTCAATGGTTCCAAGGCTGCCCTGAATGCTTGTAGCGTCACTGATTTTCCTGTTGACCATCACGTTGGTGATCTGGCAACCCAAAGGCCTCGGCGTGGGCTGGAGTGCGGTATTCGGCGCAGTGCTGGCGCTGATTTGCGGGGTGGTGCACCTGGCTGACATCCCGGTGGTGTGGCAGATCATCTGGAATGCCACCGGCACGTTTATCGCGCTGATCATCATCAGCCTGTTGCTGGACGAGGCCGGCCTGTTTGCCTGGGCCGCGTTGCACGTGGCGCGTTGGGGCCGAGGCAACGGGCGCAAATTGTTCGCTTACATGGTGCTGCTGGGGGCGCTGGTTTCGGCGTTGTTCGCCAACGATGGCGCGGCACTGATCCTCACGCCCATCGTGATCTCCATGCTCCTGGCGCTGCGCTTTTCGCCGGCGGCGACCCTGGCGTTCGTCATGGGTGCCGGTTTCATCGCCGACACGGCAAGCCTGCCGCTGGTGGTGTCGAACCTGGTGAACATCGTGTCGGCAGACTTCTTCAACATTGGGTTCAACCGCTATGCGGCGGTGATGATTCCGGTCAACCTGGTGAGCGTTGCCGCGACACTGGCGATGTTGCTGTGGTTTTTCCGACGCGACATTCCGCGCGATTATGACCCTGAGCAACTGGCGCATCCGGCGACCGCCATCCACGACAAGGCAACGTTTTATGCCGGTTGGGCGGTGTTGGCGATTCTGTTGCTCGGCTGTTTCGCCCTGGAGCCGCTGGGTATTCCGATCAGCGCGATCTCGGCGGTATGCGCCGCGTTGTTGCTGGCCATCGCCGCTCGCGGGCACAAGATTTCCACGCGCAAAGTCATGAAGGAAGCGCCGTGGCAGATCGTTATTTTCTCGCTGGGCATGTATCTGGTGGTCTATGGCCTGCGTAACGCCGGGCTCACCGGATATCTGGCGCAATGGCTCAATGGCTTTGCCGAGTATGGCGTGTGGGGCGCGGCCATGGGCACCGGGGTGCTGACAGCGTTGCTGTCGTCGATCATGAATAACCTGCCGACAGTGCTGATCGGCCTGCTATCCATCGATGCCAGTCAGGCGACGGGCATGGTGAAGGAGGCCATGGTCTACGCCAACGTCATCGGCAGCGACCTTGGCCCGAAAATCACCCCGATCGGCAGTCTGGCGACGTTGTTGTGGTTGCATGTGCTGGAGCGCAAGAGCATCCGGATCGGCTGGGGGTATTACTTCAAGGTCGGGATCGTATTGACGGTGCCGGTGTTGCTGGTGACGTTGGCGGCGTTGGCTGTGCGGTTATCCCTCTAAACCGGGTCGCCCCCTTCGCGAGCAGACTCGCTCCCACAGTTGAAGTGCATTCTCCCTGTGGGAGCGAGCCTGCTCGCGAAGGGGCCAGTCCAGTCACCTCAAAACTCAACTCTGCCCCGGCACGTTCGGCCAAAGATCCGCCACCAGAAACAGCCGCTCGGCTTCTTCCCAATCGCCATCGGCATTTTCCGTCAAGCGCACCAGCAGTTGCGCCGGCGCCACGGGCGACAAATCACTCAACCACGCCTTCAACTGCTCCTCACTCCAGGCCTGCCCGGCAGGATAGTGCGCCGGCGCCAGCCAGGCGTGGCGGGGCAGGAGTTGCCAGCGACCGGGTGGACTTTGTCCGACAAAATCAGGCCAATCCTTTTGATGCAGCCAGCGACCGCGCAAGTGTTGCGGATGTGCACCGTCGGGAGGTGCCGCTTGCCCGGGCCATGGATAGAGCAGATAGCCACCCAGCCACAAATGCGCGCTGAAATGGCGGATATCCAGCGCTGCCAGCACTTCGCGGCTCTCGGGGCGCGCGGAAATCGGCAGTTGATGCTGGCTCAGATGCGTCAGCTTGCGGTCCAGCCGATCATGGCAGCCGGGGCCGAGCCATTGCGCCGCGTCGTGGCCATCGCCGTTCTGCGGACCGAGATAAAGCTTGATCGCCAGTTCCAGGTGATGCACGCCATCGCGATCGCGCAGCAACATGTCCAGCTCGCCCAGGGTATGGCCTTCGCGGCGGATCGGCATATTGGCGGCAATCAGTCCGATACCGGGCGCATGTTCGACGGCAAATTGCCAGAGGCGTTCGTAGTACAGGCCAAGACGCCGGGTGCGTGCCTGGGCCAGCCAGTGCAGCAAGCCGTAGCTGTCGTGATCGAGACGTCGCAGCCAGTGCTCCAGGCGCTCCGGTGCCTGGACCCAGTCGCTGCCGGCCAAGGGATGGCGTTGCGGCCACGGCGTGTCGACGAGCATCGGCGGCGCGAGTATGACCCACGCCAGGTCGCGCACCTCGGGGTGGTGCAACTGGTGGGGCAACTGCAACAAATCTGGAAATAGGATCATCTTGCGAGCATAGCCTCTAACAGGAGTACATCCTTGTCGCTGAAAGGATTTTGTCTATCCCGAGCTTTCGCCCATAATCGTGTTTTTCGCCGTCGCAGGTCCCGCGTCCTGCCCCCGAGTCCTGTAGGAGCCCCATGGAGCAATTTCGTAATATCGGCATCATCGGACGCCTCGGCAGTTCACAGGTGCTGGATACCGTTCGCCGACTGAAACGGTTTCTGCTCGATCGTCACCTGCATGTGATCCTCGAAGACACCATCGCCGAAGTCCTGCCGGGCCACGGCCTGCAAACCTCATCGCGCAAGATGCTCGGCGAAGTGTGTGACATGGTGATTGTGGTCGGCGGTGACGGCAGCCTGCTCGGCGCGGCGCGGGCACTGGCCAAACACAATATCCCGGTGCTCGGCATCAACCGCGGCAGCCTGGGTTTCCTGACCGATATCCGTCCCGACGAACTGGAAATCAAGGTCGCCGAAGTGCTCGACGGCCACTATCTGGTGGAAAACCGCTTCCTGCTGCAAGCCGAAGTCCGTCGCCACGCCGAGGCCATCGGCCAGGGCGATGCGCTGAACGATGTGGTTCTGCACCCCGGCAAATCCACGCGGATGATCGAGTTCGAGCTGTACATCGACGGCCAGTTCGTCTGCAGCCAGAAGGCCGACGGTCTGATCGTCGCCACGCCCACCGGATCCACCGCCTACGCGCTCTCTGCCGGCGGTCCGATCATGCATCCCAAGCTCGACGCCATTGTAATTGTGCCGATGTACCCCCATACCTTGTCGGGTAGACCGATTGTGGTCGATGGCAACAGTGAGCTGAAAATCGTCGTGTCCAAGGATATGCAGATTTACCCGCAAGTCTCGTGTGACGGGCAGAACCACTTTACCTGTGCGCCCGGCGACACCATCACCGTCAGCAAGAAAGCCCAGAAGCTGCGGCTGATCCATCCGCTCGACCACAACTACTATGAAGTCTGCCGGACCAAGCTCGGCTGGGGCAGCAAGTTGGGTGGTGGAGGCGACTGATGCTCGATCCCGCGCGTAGCTACGACCTGATCGGTGACGTGCACGGTTGCGCTCTGACCCTTGAGCATTTGCTCGACCGGCTCGGTTATCACAAGCAGGGGGGCGTCTGGCGCCATGCGTCGCGCATGGCGGTGTTCGTCGGCGATATCATCGACCGTGGCCCGCGAATACGCGAGGCGCTGCACATCGTTCACGACATGGTCGAGGCCGGCCAGGCGCTGTGCATCATGGGCAATCATGAATTCAACGCCCTGGGCTGGGTTACGCCGGCGCTGCCCGGTAGCGGCAAGCAATTCGTCCGTGAACACACCCCGCGCCATGCCCGTTTGTTGCACGAAACCCTGACTCAGTTCGAACACCATCCCGGCGACTGGCATGACTTCCAGCAATGGTTCTATGAGCTGCCGCTATTCGTCGATGCTGGGCGCTTCCGGGTGGTCCACGCCTGTTGGGATGGCGGCCTGATCGAGCCACTTCGGGCACTTTTCCCCGATGGCTGCGTCGATGAGCACTTCCTTCAGGCCTCGGCCGAGTCGGGCAGTTTCGCCTGCACCGTGTTCGATCGCCTGCTGCGCGGCACCGACATGCGCCTGCCCCATGGCTTGACCATGACCAGCGGCGACGGTCTGGTGCGTTCGTTCTTCCGCACCAAATTCTGGGAAGATGACCCGCAGACCTACGGCGACATCGTGTTTCAGCCCGATGCGCTGCCCGACCCGGTGGCACAAACGCCCCTGTCGTCCAGTGAAAAAAACAACCTGCTGCGTTATGGCATCGACGAGCCGCTGTTGTTCGTCGGTCACTATTGGCGCAGCGGCAAACCGGCGCCGATTCGTCCGAATCTGGCGTGCCTGGATTACAGCGCCGTGCTCTACGGCAAACTGGTCGCCTATCGCCTGGATCAGGAAACGCGGCTCGATCCGCATAAATTTGTCTGGGTCGATGTCGAACGGCCAGAGGTGTTGCAATGAGTAAGGTCGCGGTATTGCGCTTGCCGCTGGCGGTGGACTTGAGCGGCTTCGTCAAGTTGCTGCAACGCATGCAGGTGCCTCATCGTGTCAGCGAAGAGGCGGGCGAGCAGGTGTTGTGGGTGCCGGACAACATCAGCGAGGACGTGCGCGCCCTGTACGAGCGCTTTCCAGCGGGCGATCCCGATCAACAGCTGGATATACCCGTAGCCCAGACCGTTCGCCGGCCGGGCTTCGCAGAGCAGGTTCGCTACGCCAAGGCCACCGCCGCCGTGTTGGTGCTGAGCATTCTGGTCGGCGCACTGACGCAGCTGGGCGACAATTTCGCCACCCTGCGCTGGCTGACCTTTCTCGATTTCCGCATCGTCGGCGAGTACATCCACTTCACTCCCCTGGCCGACAGCCTGGCGGCGGGGCAGTGGTGGCGACTGGTCACGCCGATGCTGATCCACTTCGGCATCCTGCACCTGGCCATGAACGGCATGTGGTACTGGGAGCTGGGACGGCGCATCGAGTCGCGCCAGGGCAGCATCAACCTGATCGGCCTGACCCTGCTGTTCAGCCTGACGTCCAATTACACCCAATATTTGTTCAGTGGCCCGACCTTGTTTGGCGGGTTGTCCGGCGTCCTGTACGGCTTGCTCGGACATTGCTGGATTTTCCAGCTATTGGCGCCGAACCGCGCTTATCGTCTGCCCCGTGGGGTGCTGGTGATGATGCTGGTGTGGTTGCTGCTGTGCCTGTCCGGGCTGGTCTCGATGATCGGCTTCGGTGAAATCGCCAACGCGGCCCATGTCAGCGGGTTGCTCGTCGGATGCTTGACCGGTTTGTTGGGTGGTTTGTACAACCGCCGTAAACTGGCCGCCTGAAACAGTTTATGTAAATAGAGAACGCGGAGACCCAATGTCCTCTTTTAACGAAATGATCAAGAACATCACCCCGGACATCTACCAGAGCCTGAAACTGGCGGTGGAAATCGGTAAATGGTCCGACGGTGGCAAGCTCACCACCGAGCAACGCGAACTGTCGCTGCAAGCGATGATCGCCTGGGAAATCCAGAACCTGCCCGAGGAAGAGCGTACTGGCTACATGGGCCCGCAGGAATGTGCATCGAAGTCGATTGAAGTGCCGAATATCCTTTTCAAGTCGGATGCCATCCATTGATCGAGATTGGCCGCGGTGCAATCAGTAAAATGTCGGCGCGCCTGGACGGGCCGAACGTGCAATACGCATTTCGCCTGGGCGACGTCGAGGTTCCGGTCAACCCGTTGATCGGTACCACGGTGCGCCTGGAATACCTGGGTGCGATCCATTGCATCCATTGCGGGCGCAAGACCAAAACCAGTTTCAGCCAGGGTTACTGCTACCCGTGCATGACCAAGCTGGCCCAGTGCGACGTGTGCATCATGAGCCCGGAACGCTGCCATTACGACGCCGGCACCTGCCGGGAGCCGGAGTGGGGCGAGAAGTTCTGCATGACCGATCACATCGTCTACCTGTCGAACTCGTCCGGGGTGAAAGTCGGGATTACCCGCGCCACCCAGCTGCCGACCCGCTGGATCGATCAGGGCGCCAGCCAGGCGCTGCCGATCGTGCGCGTCGCGACCCGCCAGCAGTCCGGCTTCGTCGAGGACCTGTTTCGCAGTCAGGTCGCCGACAAGACCAACTGGCGTGCCTTGCTCAAGGGTGATGCGGTTTCGGTGAATCTGGCCGAGGTTCGCGATCAACTGTTCGAGAGTTGCGCCGAAGGCCTGCAAGGTTTGCAGGAACGATTTGGCCTGCAGGCGATCCAGACGATGAGCGATGTCGAGCCGCTTGAAATCCGTTTCCCGGTGGAGCAATACCCGGCCAAGATCGTCAGCTTCAACCTGGACAAGAACCCGATTGCCGAAGGCACGCTGCTGGGGATCAAGGGTCAATACCTGATCTTCGATACCGGCGTGATCAACATTCGTAAGTACACGGCCTATCAGCTCGCCGTGCATCAGTAAGGACTCCAGCATGCGCACCGAACAACCGAAGATGATCTACCTCAAGGACTATCAGGCGCCTGAGTACCTGATCGACGAAACTCACCTGACCTTCGAGTTGTTCGAGGACCACAGCCTGGTCCATGCGCAACTGGTGATGCGCCGCAACCCCGAGCGTGGCCCGGGCCTGCCGCCGCTGGTGCTGGATGGTCAACAACTGGACCTGCTGTCGGTGACCCTGGCCGATCGCGAGCTGACAGCCGCCGACTACCAGTTGACCGAGAACCACCTGACGCTGCACCCGACCAGCACCACGTTCACGGTCGACACCAGCGTACGCATCCACCCGGAAACCAACACCGCGCTGGAAGGCCTGTACAAGTCCGGCACGATGTTCTGCACCCAATGCGAGGCCGAAGGCTTCCGCAAGATCACCTATTACCTCGACCGCCCGGACGTGATGAGCACGTTCACCACCACCGTGGTCGCCGAGCAGCACAGCTACCCGGTGCTCTTGTCCAACGGCAACCCGATCGCCAGCGGTCCCGGCGAAGACGGCCGGCACTGGGCGACCTGGGAAGATCCGTTCAAGAAACCGGCGTACCTGTTCGCGTTGGTGGCCGGTGATTTGTGGTGTGTCGAAGACACCTTCACCACCATGACCGATCGCACCGTGGCGCTGCGCATCTACGTCGAGCCGGAAAACATCGACAAGTGCCAGCACGCGATGAACAGCCTGAAGAAATCCATGCGCTGGGATGAAGAGGTGTACGGTCGCGAGTATGACCTGGACATCTTCATGATCGTCGCCGTGAACGACTTCAACATGGGCGCGATGGAGAACAAGGGCCTCAACATCTTCAACTCCAGCGCCGTGCTGGCGAAGGCCGAAACCGCCACCGACGCCGCGCACCAGCGGGTCGAAGCCATCGTGGCCCACGAATACTTCCACAACTGGTCGGGCAACCGCGTGACCTGCCGCGACTGGTTCCAGTTGTCGCTCAAGGAAGGCTTCACCGTATTCCGCGATTCGCATTTCTCCGCCGACATGAACTCGGCCACGGTGAAACGTATCCAGGACGTGGCTTATCTGCGCACCCACCAGTTCGCCGAAGACGCCGGCCCTATGGCGCACGCGGTACGTCCGGACAGCTTCATCGAAATTTCCAACTTCTACACCCTGACCGTGTACGAAAAGGGCTCGGAAGTGGTGGGCATGATCCACACCTTGCTGGGTGCCGATGGCTTCCGCAAAGGCAGTGACCTGTACTTCGAACGCCACGACGGCCAGGCCGTGACCTGCGATGACTTCATCAAGGCCATGGAAGACGCCAACGGTGTCGACCTGACCCAGTTCAAGCGCTGGTACAGCCAGGCCGGCACGCCACGTCTGGCGGTGAGCGAGTCCTACGACGCGGCGGCGAAAACCTACAGCCTGACCTTCCGCCAGAGCTGCCCGCAGACCCCGGACAAGGCGGAAAAACTGCCGTTCGTGATCCCGGTCGAACTCGGCCTGCTGGACAGCAAGGGCGCCGAGATTGCCCTGCGTCTGGCCGGTGAAGCGTCGGCGCAAGGTACTTCACGGGTCATTTCGGTGACCGAAGCGGAACAGACCTTTACCTTCGTCGACATCGCCGAACAACCACTGCCTTCGTTGCTGCGCGGTTTCTCGGCGCCGGTGAAACTGAGCTTCCCGTACAACCGTGATCAGTTGATGTTCCTGATGCAGCACGACAGCGACGGTTTCAATCGCTGGGATGCCGGCCAGCAATTGTCGGTGCAGGTGCTGCAAGAGCTGATCGCCCAGCAACAGAAAGGCGAAGTGCTGGTGCTCGATCAGCGCCTGGTTTCGGCCTTGCGCACCGTGCTGTCCGATGAGTTGCTGGATCAGGCGATGGTCGCCGAAATGCTTTCGCTGCCAAGCGAAGCGTACCTGACTGAAATCAGCGACGTGGCGGATGTCGAAGCCATTCACATCGCCCGTGAGTTCGCCCGCAAGCAACTGGCTGACGCACTGTTCGAAGGCTTGTGGCTGCGTTATCAGGTCAACCGCGACCTGTCCAAGCAAACCCCGTATGTGGCCGAGGCTGAACATTTTGCCCGCCGCGCGTTGCAGAACATTGCGCTGTCGTACCTGATGCTCAGCGGCAAGCCGGAAGTGCTGTCGGCGACGCTGGAGCAGTTCGACGCATGCGACAACATGACCGAGCGTTTGACCGCGCTCGCGGTGCTGGTCAACTCGCCGTTCGAGGAACAGAAAGCCAAGGCCCTGGCTAGCTTCGCCGCGCACTTCAGCGACAACCCGCTGGTCATGGATCAGTGGTTCAGCGTTCAGGCTGGCAGTGTGTTGCCGGGTGGTCTGGATCGGGTCAAGGCGTTGATGGAGCATCCTGCGTTCAACATCAAGAATCCGAACAAGGTTCGGGCATTGATCGGCGCGTTTGCCGGGCAGAACCTGATCAATTTCCATGCGGCGGATGGTTCCGGGTATCGCTTCCTGGCGGACCTGGTGATCGAGCTGAACGGGTTCAATCCGCAGATTGCTTCCCGGCAGTTGGCGCCTTTGACGCGCTGGCGCAAGTACGACAGTTCCCGTCAGGCGTTGATGAAAGGGGAGCTGGAGCGGATTCGGGCTTCGGGGCAATTGTCCAGTGATGTGTTTGAGGTGGTCAGCAAGAGCCTGGCTTGAGTCTGGCTTGAACTTGGCGGCCTTCGGGCCGACCAGGTTCTGGGTTGTTTGAGTACATATCCGTTGCTGCGGTAACGGCCACTTATGGTTTCGCCCTTACGGCGAGTCCCTTTTTCAAACGCCAAAAAGGAACCAA
>NZ_JABFMU010000020.1 GCF_013359695.1 Pseudomonas sp. C2B4 | reverse complement strand
GCACGTTGCCACTGACAGTGCCGCCCTCCTGGACCGAATCGTGGTCCGCCTTGGCGGTCGGCAAGTCATCGACGATGTTGACGTTGATCTGCCCCGAGGCGGTACTGCCATCGGTATCGGTCGCGACGACATTGAAATTCTCGGTGATGCTGTTGGCTCCGTTGGCGGTCGGATGGGCTTCGTTGTCCACCAGGGTGTAGCTGTAGCTGACTACGCCGGTGGCCGGGTTGTAGCCGGTGATGGTCAGGGTGCTGCCCAGCGGGGTGGTGATCGACTGCGGGAAGCCGGCGGCCACACCACCACTGACGACCGTGATTCCACCCACGGTCAGGGTTTGCAGGCCATCCAGCGCGGAGACGGTGAAGGTGCCGCTTTGGGTCAGCGCGGAGGCATTGGGGCTGGTGCCGTCGCTGAGGTTTTTCTCGTAAACGGTCAGTTCGCCGCCTTCGACGTTCAGGCCGTTGAGGGTCACCCCATCGTCGTCGTTGTGGATGTTCAGCACCAGGTTGGCGGTGCTGGTATCGCCGTCGGCATCGGTGAGCGTGTAGGTGAAGGACTCGGTGCCATTGCCACCGCCGTGCAGGGCTTTGAAGTCTGCATCGTTGGTGTTCAGGGTGTAGGTGTAAGTGCCATTGGCATTGAGCACCAGGGTGCCGTATTTACCGACGAAAGTGCCGGGGGTGATCGGGCCGGCGTTTTCCCCCACCGCGACACGGTCCGCACCCTGCACGTCATTGGTCAGTACGTTGCCATTGAGGACAAGCTGGTTTTCCGACGCCGTGCCGTTTTTGTCGTCGATTGCTTTAGGCACGTCGTCGGTGATGTTGACGTCCAGAGAACCCGTCGCGGTGTCGCCATTGCTGTCGCCGGCCACCACGGTGAAGTGTTCGCTGAGGGTAGTGCCGTTGCCGGACGAATGGGTTTCGCTGCCGTTGAGGGTGTAGCTGTAGCTCACCACGCCAGTGGCCGGGTTGTAGCCGGTGATGGTCAGGGTGCTGCCCAGCGCGGTGGTGATCGACTGCGGAAAGCCCACGGCGACACCGCCGGTGATGATGTTGATCCCGCCGATGCTCAGGCTGGTCAGCCCGTCTGGTGCCGAGACGGTGAACGTGCCGTTCTGGGTCAGCGCACCGGGATTGCGCGCCGAACCGTCGGGCAGGTTGGCTTCGTTGAGGGTCAGTTCGCCACCCTGCACCGACAGACCGGTCAGCGTGACGGGGTTGTTCACGACGGGGGTGATCACCGGCGTATCGCTGGCCGCGTCGATGTTGGCATCGCCATCGTGCCGTTCTTCTGGAAGCTCGGGAATGCCATTGAATCCGGCGGTGGGGAAGCCAATGGTCGGATCGACCCGGCCGCCTACTTCTTCAAGCAATACAAAACTGTGGCCCCCGCCTGCGGCACCGCCAGGCCCGGTCGAGCCCGGTCCGGCCGCCGTGGCTTCAGCGGTCTGCGTCGGGTCGTCACCGGCAGCAATGGCTTTTTGCAGTTGCTCGACATCGCTCAGTTGCGCCTGGCTCGGTGTCACCGCCTCACCCGTATCCAGGTGAGGCGATTGATTCGCCAGCAACTGAGCATTCATTTGCAGGCTGCTGCCGCGTCCGAGGGTCAGCTCCTGGCCATTTTGCAGTTGCACTGCCACGGCGCCTTCGGCCCCGGTATTGAGTTGATCACCGGCGAACAATCGGTCGCCCTCGATCAGCACGCGACGGGTGCCGTCGCCCCCCACTGCGAACACCTGACCGATGACTTTACTGACGATACCGATGAGCGTAGCCATGTGCATTTCCTCCGCTGCCAACCGCTGTCGGCACCTTTTTTTGTTGCGGAGAGCATGCTTATGGATGGCTCAAACGGGTTACCCGGCGGATCGCCTGCCGGTCAGCGGCCTTACTTGAGTAAGCCGCTGCCCCGGCGACATCCTCGCCCAGCGTGTTGCTCACGGGCGTCGTCTACGGCGGGAACAAAACCCTTTGCGATCAAGGGCATCGAGTTCCACTTCCGAGACAACTTGCCCTGCGAGCGATGCGTAACAGTCCTGAATCACCAGAGTGACAAAATTCTGTCACCAGTATTCCGTTACGCGTCCCTCCCCTCCAGCACTTCTCCGCCCTATGTCGATAAGTGGATCGGAACTTTTCAGCTGCCCTGATGAGCGCCCTAAAGCTCATAAATCAAGGGCTTTCGAGATGAACAATGTGCTGGATTTAGCGAAGCGCATAAGTTTTTTTTGGCATAAGCCTTATGAGAAATATTTCTTAGCTTCTCTCCAGAATGTTCTTAGCTCTGTTGTTAAGAGGGTGAAACGGTTTACCCATAAAAGTCGTCAAATAATTGGCGACGAATAAAGAACCATCAGGACTCAGGGAGATTCACCATGCGCCTTTTAACCCCCCTTTGCAGTGCGGTTCTATTGGCCATGGCCTGCACATCTCAAGCCCAAGCCATGTCTCTGACCGAAGCGATCCAGAGCACCATCGCGACCCACCCGGAGCTGGCGTCGCGGGTGGACAGCCGTCTGTCGGCTGATGAAGACGTAAAGGTCGCCAAGGGGGGCTTTTATCCTTCCGTTGATTTGAACGCCGCCTACGGGCGCGGGTACAGCGATAACACCAATACCCGGGCGTTCGGTAATCACCACACGGAAATCCTCAACTACACCCAATCGGAACTGCGCCTGCGGCAGATGCTCTTCGATGGCTTCAATACCGCCAACGAGGTCGAGCGCACCAAAGGCGTGGTCAACTCCCGGGCCTATTACGCCCAGGGTACCGCCCAGGACCTGGCCCTGCGCACCATCGAGGTTTACCTCGATGTGCTCAAGCGCCGCGAACTGGTGACGCTGGCCAAGAACAACCTGCAGGCGCACCTGCGGGTCAACGACCAGATCGGCCTGCGTACCCAGCGCGGTGTCGGCAGTAATGCCGACGCCGATCAGTCCACCGCTCGTCGGGCACTGGCAGAGAACAACCTCGACACCGCCGAAGTGGACCTGGCCGACGCCGAGTCGAATTTCTACGCCGTCGTCGGGCGCCTGCCCGATGAACTGGAAGCGCCGCCCTCGACCCGCGGTGAACTGCCGGCCACCTTGCAGGAAGCCCAGCAAAGCATGGTGGACAACAACCCCTACCTGAAATCCGCCCAGGCCGACGTGCAATCGGCCGAGAGCCAGTACGAAGTCGCCAAGTCGCCGTTCTACCCACGCCTGGACGCCGAAGCGGCGGTGGGCGCGAACAACAACATTGCCGGCGAAGAGGGCCATGACAACGAATGGCGGGTCGGCGTGGTGATGAACTACAACCTGTTCCGTGGCGGCAGTGACAAGGCGCGCCTGCAGTCCGACGCGCACAAGATCAATCAGGCAATGGACATCCGCAACAATGCCCTGCGCCAGCTCAACGAAAACATCCACCTGGCCTGGAACGCCATGGTCAATGCCAAGAAACAAACCCCGACCGCCCGTGAATACGCCGAAACCAGCAAGCGCGTGCGCATGGCCTATCAGGATCAGTTCGGTCTGGGTCAACGTACCCTGCTCGACCTGCTGGACAGTGAAAACGAACTCTACAACGCCAACCGCCGCTACACCGAAGTACGCTACACCGAGGAGTTTTCGATGTACCGTGTATTGGCGAACATGGGCCAGTTGTTGAGCAAACAGCGGGTGGTGCTGCCCGCCGATGCGATCGCCCAGGCCGAAGTCAAAAGTGAAGCTCGTCTGCCTGAACTCAAATAAGGTCCCCTGTAGGAGCGAGCATGCTCGCGATGATCGCCAATGATGGCGCGGGAAGCCTCACACCCCGCGGCGCTCTTAGGTTCATCGCGAGCAAGCTCGCTCCTACAGTAAAAATAAGGGAGCGATCAATGTGACCAGCATGGAACCCGGAAATACTGGTGTCGATCCGCGCCTGAGTTTCGATGACCCGCTTCTGGACGGTCTGTTGATCCTCTGCAAACTCCACGGCGCGACGGTCAGTCGCGCCAGCCTCAGTGCCGGGCTGCCAATGGCACACCAACGCTTGAGCCTGGACCTGCTGCCCCGCGCAGCGGCCCGGGCCGGTTTGCAGGCGCGCTTGCTGCGCCGCGACCTCAAGGATATTTCCCCGCTCAACCTGCCCGTGCTGCTGTTGCTGAACAATGGCCGCACGGCCGTTATGCGACGCATCGGCGATGGCGGCCGGGTGCTGATCCTGCCCAGCGAAGCCGACGGCGGCGAACAATGGATCAGCCCCGAAGATCTTGCAGAGCATTACGCTGGCCAGGCCCTGTTCGCCCGGCCACGGCATGAACTCGAAGACCTGCGTTCGCCACTGGTGCCGCGGGTGCAGGCCTGGTTTCGCGACACCCTGAAGCTGTCAAAATGGCTATACAGCGACGCCATCCTGGCAAGTTTCCTGATCAACCTGCTGGGCCTGATGGTCCCTCTGTTCGTCATGCAGACCTACGATCGCGTGGTGCCAAACCAGGCCACCTCGACCCTGTGGGTGCTGTCCATCGGTTTGCTGATCGGTACCGCTTTCGAATTGGTGCTGCGCGTGGTGCGGGCGCACTTACTCGACTCCGCCGGAAAAAAAACCGACGTGATTCTGTCCGCGACCCTGTTCGAACGCATCACCGGCATGGCGATGAAAGCGCGTCCGGCGACCATCGGTGGGTTTGCCCAGAGCATTCATGATTTCCAGGGTCTGCGGGAGTTTCTCACCGCCGTCACGCTCACCAGCCTGATCGATCTGCCCTTTGCCCTGCTGATGCTGCTGGTGATCGGCCTGCTCGGCGGCTGGCTGGTGGTGATCCCGATCCTGGCATTTCCGATCACCATCATTTTTGCCATGGTGATTCAGGCCCGCCTGCGCGACACCGTGCAAAAGAGCCTGACCCTGGGGGCCGAACGCCAGGCCCTGCTGATCGAAACCCTCGGCGGCCTGGAAACCCTCAAGGCCTGCAGCGCCGAAAGCGAGCGCCAGCACAAATGGGAAAGCACCCACGGCGCCCTCACCCGCCTCGACAGCCACGCCCGCAACCTGGCAGCGCTGGCCACCAACGGCACGCTGTTCATCCAACAGTTTTCCGGCATGGCGACCATCGTCGCCGGGGTCTACAGCATCATCGCCGGCAACCTGAGCGTCGGTGCGCTGGTGGCCACTTACATGCTCGGCAGCCGGGTGTTGTCGCCACTGGGGCAAATCGCCGGGCTGATCACCCGCTACCAGCAAGCGCAACTGACCATGAAAAGCACCGATGCGCTGATGTCGCTGCCCCAGGAGCGGGACGCCCGGCAACGGCCGCTGGAACGCACGCAATTGCAAGGCGCGCTGGATGTGACCGGCGTGACCTTCCACTACAACGGCCAGAATGCCCCGGCGCTGGCCAATGTCAGCTTCAGCGTGAAACCCGGTGAACGGATCGGCATCATCGGTCGCAGTGGCTCGGGCAAAAGTACCCTGGCGCGGCTGGTGATGGGTTTCTATGAGCCTGCGGAAGGCCAGTTGTTGCTCGATGGCCTGGACCTGCGACAACTGGACGTCGCCGACCTGCGCCATCAGATCGGCTACGTCGCCCACGACCTGCCGCTGCTGGCCGGCAGCCTGCGCGACAACCTGACCCTTGGCGCACGCTACATCAGCGATGCACGCATGCTGGAAGTGGCGGAATTGACTGGTGTCACCGAGCTGGCCCGGCAACACCCGCAGGGCTTCGACCGGCCCGTGGGCGAGCGCGGTCAATTGCTCTCTGGCGGTCAACGCCAGGCTGTGTTGCTGGCCCGGGCCTTGTTGCTGGACCCGCCGATCATGCTGCTCGACGAGCCCACCAGTGCCATGGACAACAGCAGCGAAGACGTACTGCGACAAAAACTCCACGGCTGGGTCCAGGGCAAAACCGTGCTGCTGGTCACCCACCGTACCTCGATGCTCAGTCTGGTGGATCGGCTGATCGTGCTGGATAACGGGCGGATCGTCGCCGACGGCCCAAAAGAAGCGGTCATCGATGCACTGCGCAAGGGCCGCGTCGGCTCTGCCGCGGTCTAGGAGCTGCCCATGCCTGATTCCCCGCTTGTGAAATCGAATGAACGTGGGTACTTCAACAGCTTTTCAAAGAGCGCCGAAGTCGAATTCATGCCGGAAACCGCCGGTGCCTCGCTACAGGATTCGCCGCGCTGGTCGCGGATCACCGTGTGGCTGGCGGCGGCGCTGCTGATCAGCGCACTGGTCTGGGCCAAGTTCGCCGTGTTGCAGGAAGTGACCATGGGCGAAGGCAAGGCGATTCCGTCGAGCAAGGTGCAAGTGATCCAGAACCTTGAAGGCGGCATCGTCACCGAGATCTTCGTGCGTGAAGGGCAAATGGTGAACAAGGGCGACACCCTGTTGCGCCTGGATGACACGCGCTACCTGTCGAACAAGGGCGAAAGCGAGGCCGATCGTTATGCACTGACCGCGCAGGTCGAGCGGCTGTCGGCGGAAGCCGAAGGCCGGCCATTCAAACTCTCGGACGAAGTGATCGCCAAGGCACCGCAAGTGGCCGAAGACGAACGCTCGCTGTACGAACAACGGCAACGGCGACTGGCCAGCGAACAGCGCACGCTGAGTGAACAACTTCGGCAAAAAACCCAGGAACTGGCGGAATTTCGCTCGAAAGCCGGGCAATACAGTTCAAGCCTGGCGCTGGTCAATCAAGAGATGGCCATGTCCGAACCACTGGTCAAGACCGGTGCCGTGTCGCCGGTAGAGATCCTGCGGCTCAAGCGCAGCGCCGTGGAAATCCGCGGCTCGTTGAACGCCACCACCCTGGCAATTCCCCGGGCGGAATCGGCGATGGCCGAGATCAAGAGCAAGATCGACGAGTCGGAACAAAGCTTCCGCTCGGAAGCGGCCAAGGAGCTGAATGAAAAACGCACCGACCTGTCGAAAATCACGGCGTCGAGCATTGCCATCGACGACCGCGTGACCCGCACCACCGTGACTTCGCCGGTCAAGGGCATCATCAAGGTGCTGAAGGTCAATACCATTGGCGGCGTGGTGCAACCGGGCAGCGACATGGTGGAAATCGTGCCCCTGGAAGACAACCTGCTGATCGAGGCCAAAGTACGGCCACAGGACGTGGCGTTCCTGCATCCGGGGCAAAAAGCCATGGTCAAGTTCACCGCCTACGACTACACCATCTATGGCGGCCTGAGCGCGAAACTGGAGTTGATCGGCGCCGACACCATCACCGATGACAAGGGCAACAGCTTCTACCTGATCCAGGTGCGCACCGATAAAAACCATTTGGGCGGGGACGTGAAACCCTTGCTGATCATTCCGGGGATGGTGGCGACGGTGGACATTATTACCGGGGAGAAGACGGTGCTGGATTACCTGCTCAAGCCAGTGCTGAAAGCGCGGACTGAGGCGATGCGGGAAAGGTAATCTCGATCAGATATTTTGGGGGATTGTTCTATCGCTTTCGCGAGCAGGCTCGCTCCCACAGGGAATCGCATTTCTTCCGGAAGAACCCGATCACTGTGGGAGCGAGCCTGCTCGCGAAGAGGCCCGCATCATCACCGACTATTTCGCCCCATGATTACGCAGGAAAGTCTCCTCCCCCATCGCCGCAATCTGTCCCTCGATCAACGCCTCGAACGGCTTCAACAAAGGTTCAAATGAAGCCGGGGCTTCCAGCACCTGAAGCGCCTGCACGATCGCCTCCACCGTCGACAACGCTCCCGGCCCCGGCGCCTTGCGCAGCCGATAACGGGACACGCCCCCCCCGGCCAGGGTGACCCTGGGCAACGCCGCCAGCAGCGGGTTCAGGTGCAACATCTTGCGCGCCTTGCGCCAGGTGCCGTCCGGTACCACCAGCAGCAACGGCTCATCGGATTCGGTATACGTCTGCATCGGCTGCGCATCGTCGCCGGGAAACAACAACCGCGCCTGATACCCCGGCTGATTCAACAGCGTCGGCAGGTCTTCGAATACCTCACCGACGATCAATTCGGCATTGTTCAAGCCCAACGCTGCCAACCGCGCGGTGTTCAACGCATGATTCACTTCGCTGGGATGCTGCAAGAGCAAGACTCGGGTGCGACTGTCGAGGCTGGGGATCAGTGGGCACAGGCAGTGGGTTTGCGGACGCAGGCAACGCGGGCACTGGATTCTGGACATCGTCTTAAACCTGATTGAGCTGCGCTTTGAGCAGATCGCGGAACGTTTGGATCAGCGGTTCGCGGCTGCGTCCCCGGCGCACGATCATCGAGAATGGCGCCTGGTAACCGAAGGTGGCCGGCAACAGCACACGCAGATCGCCCTTGTCGGCCCAGGCCTGGGCATAGTGCTCCGGCAAGTAACCGATGTAGGCGCCGGACAGCACCAGGATCAGCTGCGCCTCCATACTCTCCACCGTCGCGGCGCTGTGCTTGAAGCCATGCCGAGCCAGTTCGGCCTGGCTCCAGTAGCCGCGACCGACCATGCGCTGCTGGGTGATGACCTGTTCGGGAATGCGCCGCTCGTTGAACAGCGGATGCCGCGTGCTGCAATACAACCAGTGCTGTTCGCGGTACAGCGGCATGTACACCAGACCGCTCATGCGCGTGGAAAACGCACCGATGGCCAGGTCGAGACGGTTGTCCTGCACACCCAGTTGCAGCTCATAGGGGCTCATCACCGACAAATGCAAATGCACCGCCGGGTGTTCCTGGCTGTAGGCGCCGATGGCTTCGGCGAACGGCAAGGCTTTGTCGCTGACCGTGGAGTCGATCACGCCCAGGTTCAGTGTGCCGCGCAATTCGCCCTTGAGCGCGGCGGCGTATTGTTCGAAACCTTCCAGCTCGCCGAGCAGGCGCAGGGTTTCCTGATGGAACAACTCGCCCTTGCTGGTCAGGCTGAACCCGCCACGACCGCGATGGCACAGCACCAGGCCCAGCGCCGACTCGAGCTGGCTCATGTAAGTGCTGATGGCCGACGTCGAGAGGTTGAGCTCCTGCTGGGCGTTGGCGAATCCCTGATGACGCACCACGCTGACGAAAATGCGCAATAGTTTCAGGTCGGGTAAAGCGTTGGCCATGGGGGCTCCAATTGCACGGTCATGCATCTTGCTGTTGTGGCGAGGGGATTTATCCCCGCTGGGTGGCGAAGCCGCCCCGGATCTGCACATCGGTGTGTCAGATGCACTGCGTGCGCTGTATTTACGGCTGCTACGCAGCCGAACGGGGATAAATCCCCTCGCCACAGGTAAATCCCCTGCCACAGGTGCTGTTGGCCACAGAGTGCGGCACATGGCCGCAAGTCTATCTTCCCGCCGGCCATTAGTTTAGAAAAATCTGAACTAAGTATTTGCGCGTAGCGATTCTTCCCGGCCACTACATTTCGCAGAATCGGCCCAAAGCAGTGCCTGAGCCTTCCGTGAACGGCTGCCTGCATAAATAAAACAATGATGATGAGGCCCTACCCGTGGACAAGATTCTTCACCAACCACTGGGCGGCAACGAAATGCCGCGCTTCGGCGGCATCGCCACCATGCTGCGACTCCCCCATGTACCTACCGCTGCCGGTCTGGACGCTGCCTTCGTAGGCGTGCCCCTGGACATCGGTACCTCGCTGCGTCCTGGCACCCGTTTCGGGCCACGCGACATCCGCGCTGAATCGGTGATGATCCGCCCGTACAACATGGCCACCGGCGCTGCTCCGTTCGACTCGCTGTCGGTTGCCGACATCGGCGACGTGGCGATCAACACCTTCAACCTGCTGGATGCCGTACGGATCATCGAAGAGTCCTACGACAATATTCTCGAACACGATGTGATCCCCCTGACCCTGGGCGGCGACCACACCATCACCCTGCCTATCCTGCGTGCCATCCATAAGAAGCACGGCAAGGTCGGCCTGGTGCACATCGACGCCCACGCCGATGTGAACGATCACATGTTCGGCGAGAAAATCGCCCACGGCACCACCTTCCGTCGCGCCGTCGAAGAAGGCCTGATCGACCCGGACCGCGTTGTGCAAATCGGCCTGCGCGCCCAGGGCTACACCGCTGACGACTTCAACTGGAGCCGCAACCAGGGCTTCCGCGTGGTGCAGGCTGAAGAGTGCTGGCACAAATCCCTGGCACCGCTGATGGCCGAAGTTCGCGAGAAAGTCGGCGGCGGCCCGGTTTACCTGAGTTTCGACATCGACGGCATCGACCCGGCGTGGGCACCAGGCACCGGCACCCCGGAAATCGGTGGTCTGACGACCATTCAGGCGATTGAAATCGTTCGCGGCTGCCAAGGCCTCGACCTGGTCGGTTGCGATCTGGTAGAAGTCTCGCCCGCTTACGACACCACCGGCAACACCTCGCTGCTGGCCGCCAACCTGCTGTACGAAATGCTCTGCGTACTGCCTGGCGTAGTCCACCGCTGAGGGTTGGTCATGACCGAACGTGATCAGGTTTTGAAAGCGGCTGCCGATCTGGTGTCCGCCTTCGCCCGTAACGATCGCGAAGCCTACTTCGGCGCGTTCAGCGCCGATGCGAGCTTTGTTTTCTACACCCTCGAACAGCCCCTGCTGTCGCGCGATGCCTATCAGGCGTTGTGGGACAGCTGGCGCGCCGAGGATGGCTTCGAAGTGCTGTCGTGCACGTCGAGCAACGCCTTCGTCAGCCTGCAGGGTGACGTGGCGATTTTCATCCATGACGTGGCCACCGAGCTGCGCATGCAAGGGGAGCAACACTTCAGCCAGGAGCGCGAGACGATTGTTTTCAAGAAACAAGCGTCTGGCCAAGAACAACAAGGCCTATGGCTGGCCTGTCACGAACATTTGTCCGCCATGCCGGAAGGGCTGCCAACCCCTTAGCCAACACAGGTGACGCTTACGCACGATGAGCGCGCCTTTATGATCGGAGCAGATCATGAATAACAAAAACAACGAGAAAAGCCTTAGCAGCATCGAAACAAACGGGGTCGAACAGATCCCGGACAATGAGCGCGACGCCCGGCCAAGCGACCTGTTTCGCCTGATCTTCGGCGGCGCCAACACCTTTGCCACCGCCGTTCTCGGCAGTTTCCCGGTACTGTTCGGCCTGTCTTTCCAGGCGGGCGTCTGGGCGATTGTGCTGGGCGTGGTGCTCGGTGCACTGATCCTGGCACCGATGGGTCTGTTCGGGCCGATCAACGGTACCAACAACGCTGTATCTTCCGGTGCACACTTCGGCGTGCACGGGCGGATCGTGGGTTCGTTCCTGTCGCTTTTGACCGCCATTGCGTTCTTTTCGCTCTCCGTCTGGAGTTCGGGCGACGCACTGGTGGGCGGCGCCAAACGCCTGATCAACCTGCCGGAAACCGACCTGACCCTGGGCTTGGCCTACGGTTTGTTCGCGTTGCTGGTATTGACGGTGTGCATCTACGGTTTCCGCTTCATGCTGTGGGTCAACCGCATTGCGGTATGGGCGGCCAGCCTGTTGTTCCTGCTGGGCGTTTTCGCCTTCGCTCCTGCATTCGACAGCCAGTACGCCGGTACCGTAGCCATGGGTCAGGCCGGTTTCTGGGCGGCGTTTATCGGTGCGGCACTGGTGGCCATGAGCAACCCTATTTCCTTCGGGGCGTTCCTCGGCGACTGGTCGCGCTACATTCCGCGCGAAACGCCAAAGGGCCGGATCATGGCGTCAGTGATCGCCGCGCAACTGGCCACGCTGATTCCGTTCCTGTTCGGCCTGATCACCGCCACCATCGTAGCGGTCAAGGCCCCGGACTACATCGCGGCCAACAACTATGTGGGCGGCTTGCTGGCCGTTTCGCCGAGCTGGTTCTTCCTGCCGGTGTGCCTGATTGCGGTGATCGGCGGCATGTCCACCGGCACCACCTCGCTGTATGGCACCGGGCTGGACATGTCCAGCGTGTTTCCACGGGTCCTGTCGCGAGTCAAGGCCACACTGCTGATCGGCGTGATGTCGATTGCCTTCATCTTCATCGGGCGCTTCGCGGCCAACCTGGTGCAGAGCGTGTCGACCTTCGCCGTACTGATCATCACCTGCACCACTCCGTGGATGGTGATCATGATCATCGGCCTGCTGGTCCGTCGCGGTTTCTACTGCCCGGATGACCTGCAAGTGTTCACCCGTGGCGAAAAAGGTGGCCGTTACTGGTTCACCCATGGCTGGAACTGGCGTGGCCTGGGCGCCTGGATCCCGAGCGCGGCCGTCGGCCTGTGCTTCGTGAACCTGCCTGGGCAGTTTGTCGGTCCACTGGGCGAAATGGCGGGCGGTATCGATATCAGCCTGCCGGTGACACTGGGCCTGGCCTCGGTGGTGTACCTGGTATTGCTGAGCCTGTTCCCGGAATCGACTGCGGTGTTCGGCCCGAATGATCCACGCAGCAAGAGCACGGATTCGCTCGCTAAACCGGCGATGCGACAAGTCGCCTGATAAACGCATTACCTGTGGTCAACGCATGACCTGTGGGAGCGAGGCTTGCCCGCGAAGAACGATGACGCGGTCTGCCTGACGGAGCGCGGTGCCCTTTTCGCGGGCAAGCCACGCTCCCACAGGGATTGAAGTTTCCTCGGGAATTGATTTTTAGTTTCAACATAAAAAAGACAATCGGAGACACGCCATCATGGCTTTGGATTTATTCGTCGTACTCATCTACGCCGCCGCGATGCTGATACTCGGCTATTACGGCATGCGCAAGGCCAAGACCAACGAAGAGTTTTTGGTTGCCGGTCGTAACCTCGGTCCGACCCTGTACATGGGCACCATGGCGGCCACCGTCCTGGGTGGCGCGTCCACCGTGGGCACCGTACGCCTGGGCTACGTGCACGGCATCTCCGGCTTCTGGCTCTGCGCCGCGCTGGGTTGCGGGATCGTCGCGCTGAACCTGTTCCTCGCCAAGCCGCTGTTGAAACTGAAGATCTACACCGTCACCCAGGTGCTGGAAAAACGCTACAACCCGATGGCCCGCTCGGCGAGCGCGGTGATCATGCTGGCGTATGCACTTATGATCGGCGTGGTTTCGATCCTGGCAATCGGCACCGTACTGCAAGTGCTGTTCGACCTGCCGTTCTGGCTGTCGGTATTGGTCGGCGGTGGCGTGGTGGTGATTTATTCGGCGATCGGCGGCATGTGGTCCCTGACCCTGACCGACATCGTCCAGTTCGTGATCAAGACCGTGGGCCTGATGTTCATCCTGTTGCCAATCTGCCTGTACCGCGTCGGCGGCTGGGATGAGCTGGTGACCAAACTGCCGGCGTCGAGCTTCAGCTTCACCACCATCGGCATGGATACCATCATCACCTACTTCGTGATCTACTTCTTCGGCATCCTGATCGGTCAGGACATCTGGCAACGGGTGTTCACCGTCAAGACCGCCAAAGTCGCGCAATACGCCGGTACCGCTGCCGGTATCTACTGCATCATCTACGGTCTGGCCTGCGCCCTGATCGGCATGGCGGCTCACGTCCTGATCCCGGATCTGGACAACGTCAACAACGCGTTCGCCGCGATCGTGAAACTGTCCCTGCCGGACGGTATCCGTGGCCTGGTCATCGCTGCCGCACTGGCCGCCATGATGTCCACCGCCAGCGCCGGCCTGTTGGCTGCCGCTACCACCCTGAGCGAAGACTTGCTGCCGAAACTGCGTGGCGGTAAAGAGTCGAGCCTGGGCCTCAACCGTCTGGTGACCCTGCTGACCGGTATTGTCGTACTGGGTATCGCCCTGGTGGTGAACGATGTGATCAGCGCCCTGACCCTGGCCTACAACCTGTTGGTTGGCGGCATGCTGGTTCCGCTGATCGGTGCGATCTTCTGGAAACGCGCAACCACCGCCGGCGCCATCGCCAGCATGGGCCTGGGCTTTGCCACCGCCCTGCTGTTCATGGTCAAGGACGGTCTGGATGCCAACACCCCGATCTACTACAGCCTGGTAGCCAGTCTGGTGAGCTTCGTGGTGGTCAGTCTGATGTCCCGTCGCCCGGCTGCGGTGGCGAACGCCATCTAAGCTGAATATAACGACTTGATGCTTTCTTCGACGGGTGTGGCGTCGGTTGCCACACCCGTTTTTTTTCGTCTGGAGAAAACCCCTGATGAAGATTGTTTCTCGCGATCAGTGGTTCGAGGTCAAACAACTCAGCGACGGCATCCGCCTGATTCACGAGCCCTACATCCGCCCCTTTTATCGCTGCAACCTCTGGCATATACAGGGGCGTGACAAAGACCTGTTGCTGGACAGCGGATCCGGGCTGGTCAGCCTGCGCGAGCAATTGCCCTGGATCACCGAGCGGCCCCTGGTGGCGGTGGCCAGCCATTGCCATTTCGACCACATCGCCGGGCACCACGAATTCGCCGAGCGCCTGGTGCACCCGGCCGAAGCGCAGATCCTTGCCGCACCGGACGGCGAAAACGATTTGAGTCGGGCGTTTGTCGGCGACGACATGTTCGAGGCACACCCCGATTGTCCATTGTGCTACGCCGAATACCGGGTCAAGGCCGCACCAGCGACGGGCATGATCGAAGAAGGTGATGTGCTGGACCTGGGCAATCGTGTGCTGCAAGTACTGCATACGCCGGGACATTCGCCGGGCGGTATCAGCCTGTATGAAGCGGCGACCGAGACCCTGTTCAGTGGCGACATCATCTACGACGGCCCTCTGATCGAAGACGCCTACCACTCCAACCTCGAAGACTACGCCCGCAGCCTGCAGCGCTTGCGCGCCCTGCCGATCCGCACGGTGCATGGCGGCCATTTCGGCAGTTTTTCCGGAGAGCATCTGCGCCACATGATTGACGAGTGGCAGCGCTCGCACGACTGAAGCCTGCTGTACTCAACGCCAGGGCCAACAACAATAAAGCCCTTGAAGAACCCTCATGAAAAAAGCCGCCATCCGCGCCGCCGTGCATCGCTACATCAGTCGCTTGCTGGAAGGTCAGGATGACTTCGACGACAACGCCAGCCTGGTGCAGTTGGGATTGGATAAAACGGATATCGAAGAGCTGATCTTCCATCTGGAAGACGAACTCGGATTGACGGCGTTTACCGCCGAGGAAGACCGGATGCTCAAGACAGCCAGGACTGCGAATGACTTGAGCCGGTTTTTGATGGAGATCGGGCGGCATTGAGACGGGTTGTCAGATGGCAACAAGAACTGATGTGGCGAACACACAGCCTGTGGCGAGGGGATTTATCCCCGTTTGGACTGCGGAGCAGCCCTGAGTCGCTTGACGCAGTCCGCCAGATACAACCTGGTTAATGTGTTGGGGGCTGCTCCGCAGCCCAACGGGGATAAATCCCCTCGCCACAGAAACCCCTCACCACAAAACCCTTTCGCTAAGCGCTTCGTGCTTACCGGCGACGCTGCTGGCGTCGGCGTTGTTCGTCGTCGGTACGAATGGGCACAGGTTGCAGAGGCGGTTCGATCAAACCGAGCGCGACACCCAGGTCATGCAGCCAGTTTTGGATTTTCTCTTTCATGATGCCCCCTTCAGGGTAGTGCCGAGCGACCGGAATTCTGTAGCCGCTTCGAACTGATAATAGTCCGAAGTCCTGAGCAATGCTCGCCGAAAGTGGCAATGATCTGTTACTGAATCGATCACAATCCGACGGCATTAAATCACGCAATCGCCCGGGCCTGGCGTTGCGCCGACGGAAAGAGCGCCTGTTGCTCCTCGATCCACGCGTTCAGGTTGGCGCCCATCATGCCCTTGCGCCACATCAGCCAGGTCGTCGCCGTGGCAAAGGGTTCCGGCAACGGGTGCACCGCCACGCTTTCACGGCCCGGCAGGCTGGCCAGCATCGACTCCGACATCAGCGCCACGCCGGAGCCGGCAATCACACAGGCGAGCATCCCTGGATAGGACTCGATCTCGATCGCCCGGCCCATGGCCGCGTGATCGTGGGAAAACCAGGATTCGAGACGCATGCGATAGGAACAGCCCTGGCGAAACGTGAACACCGAACGACCTTCTACATCCCTTGCGCTCAACACCGGCGGATGTTCGGCCTCGCTGATCAGCACCAACCGTTCTTCACACAACAAAACGCCATCGAGCACCGCCAGTTCCGGCGGGCCATCCACCAGCGCCGCATCGAGCCGGCCGGTGATCAGTCCCTCGAGCAGCTCGCCGCTGGGCCCGGACTGCACTTGCAGGTTCACGGCCGGGTAACGCCGGTGATAACGCGCCAACAGGGCCGGCAGGTGAATGGCAGCCGTGCTGTACATGGTGCCGAGCACGAAGTCGCCGGCGGGTTGCCCGCCCTGTACAGCGGCATGGGCTTCGTCATGCAGGGCGAACAACTTGGCGGTGTAGTCCATCAGGACCTTTCCCGCAGGTGACAACTGCAAACGCTGACGCTCGCGAACGAACAGTTCGACGCCCAACTGCTCTTCAAGCTGCTTGAGCCGGGTCGACAGATTGGACGGCACCCGATGCAGGCGCTCGGCGGCACGGGTGATGGACTCTTCCTGGGCAACAGCCTGGAAGATCCGCAACTGGCTGAACTCCACGACATTCTCCTAATAAGAACAAGTTTCTCAATATTATTCATTTTTAAAGAAAGTCAATCGATCTTAGCCTGACGGTCATTGAGCCTCTTTTGGAGCCCGGACCATGTCTCCCTTGATTCGCTTGTTCGCCAGTTTTATCGCCCTGATGATGGCCATGGGCATCGGCCGTTTCGCCCTGACGCCACAATTGCCGCATCTGATCAGTGAGGGTCAGATTGATCTCACCGCCGCCGGCCTGATTGCTGCCGCCAATTACCTCGGTTATTTCATCGGTGCCGTGGATGCGATGTTTTCCCGTCGTCCCACGCAAGTCCGACGCCGTCTGTTGGGCGGATTGTGGCTGTGCGTGTTGCTGACGCTCGCCTCGTTCTGGGCCCACGGTTTCTGGTCGCACCTGATCCTGCGCTTCGGAACGGGCGTGGCCAGCGCCTGGGTGCTGGTCATGATCACTGCGCTGAGCCAGCCGTTGGCCACCGCTGTGGGACGTCCACGACTCGGTGCGCTGGTTTTTGCCGGACCGGGCCTGGGGATTTTTCTGACAGGATTGTTGGCCTTGGGCTCGAATCTGCGGGGTCAGACGTCCGCTACTTTGTGGCTGGTGTATGCCGCGGTCGCCCTGATGATGCTGCTGGGAATCGTGCGCATTCTGCCGCAACCGCCCGTGACCGTGGCGGCTGCAGCCAGCCTCGCCGCTTCAGCCAACCAAGGCGTCGGCCGCTTGAGTGTGGTCTATGCGTTATATGGCGTGGGTTACATCATCCCGGCGACGTTCCTGTCGCAGATGGCCAACACGCAGTTCCATGGCCAATGGCAAGCCGATCTGTTCTGGCCGTGCTTCGGTCTGGCGGCAGCGACCGGCGTGGTATTGGTGAGTTTGCGCCGGCAAGGCGCCGACACGACCCGTCAATGGTTGACGGCGACCTTGTGGATGCAAGCCGCCGGGGTCTTCGCTTGCCTGTTGGGCAATGCGGCAGGACTGGCCTTGGGAGTGATACTGTGTGGCACGCCGTTCCTGGCCTGCATGCAACTGGTGATGCAACGCTCCCGGGAGATTGCGCCCCATGCCAGCCAGCGCAACGCCGGACTACTGACCGCGTGCTTCGCCGTGGGACAGCTCAGTGGCCCGTTGCTGGCCTCGTTGAGCAGCCATTTCAGCGGCGGCTTGCAACCCGCGCTGCTGATCGCCGGCGTGGGCCTGCTGATCGCCGGCAGTTTGCTGGTCGCCCCGCTCAATGCTGCCCAAGGGCTCTGCGCAAACGGCGGCGCACCCACTGTTCGGCGCTGACAAATGTGATGCCCAGCAGCACCAACACCGCGCCGATGATGAAGTTCAGGGTCAGTTTCTCACCCAGCAACACCACGCCGAACGTGACGCCGAATAGCGGCGTCATGAATGAAAACACCGCCAGGTTCGCGGCAAGATAACGACGCAAGAGCCAGAACCAGATCAGGTAGCTGAAGAACGACACCACCACACCTTGAAACAGCACACTGGCCACCGCCACGGTGGTCAGGCTGACATGGGTGATCTGACCGCTCAGGAGTGCGATCAGCAGCAAGCCGACAAAGCCAACGATCAACTGATAGAACAGCGTCAGGGTCACAGGCGCCTCCGACAACCGCGAAGCGCGCACCACGACCGTGGTCGCGCCCCAGGCCGCACCGGCCAGTACGCCCAGCGCATCGCCCATCAACATGCGGTAATCGAGGTTGTCCCAGGACATGCCACCGGCAAATGCGATGGCAATACCGATGAAAGCGAGAAAGATCCCCAGCCACTGCACTGGCCGCAAACGTTCGCTCGGCAAGAGCCAATGCACGCCCAGCGCGGTGAAAATCGGTGCGGTGTAGAGGAATACCGACATATGCGCGGCCGTGGTCAATTGCAGCCCTTCGGAAATGAAGAAAAACTCCAGACCGAACAAGGCACCCGCCAACAGGCCACCGCGCCAGGTGCTGCCCACCTGATCCCAACCGCCCTTCCAGCAGATCAACAACCCCACCAGCAACGCCGACATGCCCGAACGCCCGGCCGCCTGCATGACCGGCGCGATGTCGGGCGCCGCCCACTTGATCATGACCTGTTGAACACCCCAGACCAGGCACAACCCCAGCATCACCTGCAGGGCAAACCCATCGGCGCTACGCCGGGTGGCGCTCACCGGAAGACCTCGACAATACAATCCATGGCAGTGACTCGAAATTAAAAGCAAAACCCCGGCACATGGCCGGGGCAAAAATGATGCTGGCGATTATTAACCAGTCAGGCAGAAATTGCCGCCTCGGTATCAGCTCAATTCAATGCGATCGGCATGAATGACGATCTGGCCGTTCTTGTACAACGCCCCGATGGCTTTCTTGAAGTTGCCTTTGCTGACGCCGAACATACTGCTGATCAGCGTCGGGTCGCTCTTGTCGCTGACCGGCAGGGTGCCATTGTTCTCGCGCAACTTGGCGAGGATCTTCGAGTTCAGGCTGGTGGCCGCTTCCTGGCCAACCGGTTGCAGGCTCAGGCTGATCTTGCCATCGGCACGCACTTCCTTGATGAAGCCCTTTTCTTCTTTGCCGGCGCGCATGAACTTGAAGATTTCGTTCTTGTGAATCAGGCCCCAGTGCTTGTTGTTGATGATCGCCTTGAAGCCCATGTCGGTGGCTTCGGCAACCAGCAAGTCAACTTCCTGGCCCGGGGTGTAGTTGGCCGGGGTCTTGTCCAGGTAGCGGTCCAGGCGTGCCGTCGCGGTGATGCGGCGGGTGTGTTTGTCGAGGTAGACATGCACCACGACATATTCACCGGCCGTCATCTGGCGCTTTTCTTCCGAAAACGGCAGCAACAGGTCTTTCGGCAAGCCCCAATCGAGGAACACGCCGATGCTGTTGACTTCAACGACTTTCAAACTGGCGAACTCACCAACTTGAACTTTCGGCTTCTCGGTAGTTGCGATAAGTTTGTCATCGCTATCCAGATAAACAAAAACGTTTAACCAGTCTTCATCTTCGCTGGGAATATCTTTTGGGATGTAACGATTAGGCAAAAGAATCTCGCCGTCCGCGCCACCGTCCAGATATAAACCGAAGTTAGTGTGTTTAACCACTTGCAAACTGTTGTAACGCCCGACTAAAGCCATGTCCAATACCCTCATTACGTGGGCGGCATTCTACCCGGTTTTGCGGGCCGCGTTCGGCGGCCGGTCCGTTGCCGAGAGAAAATCCTGCGAAGGCCTCGATTTTCCTCGGTTTCGCGACCGCGGTCGGCCGCTCGTCAGACCACGCCCATGATTTTCGTCGCTGCCCGCCAGGCACAAATCGCTATTTTTCCAAGCCACGTTTTTATTTAAAACAGCGACTTAGAGAAAATCCAAAAATAATAAACCGCCTTTTATCGCGCACCCGCCCTGATTATCCGTGGGATATTTGCCAAGCAAATTGCAGGCAATTCCTGTACGATGCCTGGCCAAGTTAATTTTCTACAGGTTAATGGCCGCCATGCGCGTAAAAGCATCCACCAGCAAAGCAAAGCCAGCTCCAGCCGTCGAAACCAGCGAATCGATCAACAGCCAGATCGCTGCGTTCCTCAAATCCGGCGGTGAAATCCAGCAAATTGCCAAAGGCGTCAGCGGCCAGACGTTCGGCCCGTCCAAGCAGATCACCCTGGGCAAGAAATAAGAGCCAAGAAGTAAGAGCCAAGAAGTAAAAGCTTGCCTCACCTGGTCCACAAGCGCTTTGAGCTTCGAAGCGCTTGGACTGGAACCCTCCCCCGCAACACCCCCGCTCCCTCCAGTAAAACACCATCGCTTATAAAGTCCGCAGGCATCTTGTCGCACACCTTCTATTGATCGGCTGAACTGCCGGGCTCATCCTGCGTTCACATGAGAATCAGACCCCGAAGCCAGGCTTTCGCAAGGATTCGCCCATGTCGCGCTGGTTGCAACGCATCGCCTTCGTGCTCACCTTCGCCCTCGCCCTTGGCGCGTGCAACCGCATGGGCCTGGCCTATCGCAACCTCGACGTGATCATCCCCTGGACCCTCAGCGATTACCTGGACATGAACGGCGAGCAAAAAGGCTGGTTCAACGAGCGCCTGAAAGAACACCTGAGCTGGCATTGCACCACGCAAATGCCGGGCTACCTCGACTGGCTGGACCGCTTGCAAACCATGATCGCGACCAACCAGGTCACAGATGCCGCACTGCAAGCCCGCACCGAAGAGGCCGAACAGGCCATCGCCGAGACCGCCCAGGAAATCACCCCGTCGGCCATCGAGCTGCTGCAAGGGCTGGACGATAACCAGGTCGCTGAAATGAACGAAGCCTTCGCCAAGGACCAGCGTAAACGCCGGGAGAAATACCTCACACCGTCCCTCGACCAACAGATCAAGCAACGCAGCGAGCGCATGGAAAAACGCCTGGATGCCTGGCTCGGGCCACTGAGCACCACACAGCAACAGCGTGTCGTCGCCTGGTCCAATGCGCTGGGCGACCAAAATACACAGTGGATCGCCAACCGCATCCACTGGCAGAAGCAGTTCAGCGCGGCCGTGGCGCAACGCCATAGCCCGCAATTTCCACAGCGAATCGAAATACTTCTGGTCAAGCGCGAGAGTCTATGGACACCGGCTTATCGTCAGGCCTTCGCCAGGACCGAAGCCCAGGCGCGCTCGCTGTTTGTGGATTTGATGGCGCAAAGCACGCCGCAGCAACGTGAGCAGTTGCTGACGAAAATCGAGGGTGTGAGAAAGGATTTCAGTGATTTGAAATGCCTGAAGACAGCAAAACAAAGTTGATGGCAATGCGCATACTTTGTGGGAGCGAGCCTGCTCGCTAATGCGGTGGGTCAGTCGAGAGATGCATTGGCTGAGAAACCGTATTCGCGAGCAGGCTCGCTCCCACAAAGGGAGGCGTGGATAACTCAAGCAATCTGCGCCTTCGAGGCCACCTCATCAAACGTCAGCTCCTCCAGTGCATCGTCCTGCTCATCCAGCACCTGACGCGGATGGTCATTACCGGGAATACTGCTGTCGATCAGGCTCAACAACCTCGAACCTCGCAGGGTCAGAATATAGTTTGCACCCGTGCCGCCCTGCTCTTCGGGCCGAGGCTCGATATAGCCACGCAGCAACAGTAACTTTTCGTACTCACCGGCCACTGTTTTCAGATGGTCGAGGTTTTCAGTTTCCTCGCCTTGTGCCGCTTTCTGCGCCGCGTATTGTTCCGCAAAAGGGCGTGGCGTGAAGTGGGCTGCACCGTTCTGCACTTCGTGCAACAAGTGTTCAATCAAATCCCAGTTGTAAGTCGTCATCCTGATTCAACCTCCGGTGCCCGTGATTGGGAAGGCCTTCTCAAGTTGTGACCTGCACGGTCGGTAGCCGTTCAGCTCGTTTTCTTTATCGCTACCGACCGGCGGCATGTCGAATTGCGCAGGGGCCAAACGACTAGGCTGTGAAAGTCACCTCCCAGCCCTACGCAGGAGAAATCACTATGAACCTTCAGAATCATCCCGTCGTATCCCGGGAAGAATGGCTCGCCGCCCGTAAACAACATCTGGCCCACGAAAAAGCGTTCACTCGGGAACGGGACAAACTCAGCGCCGAACGCCGCGCCCTGCCCTGGGTGAAAATCGACAAGGACTACCATTTCCAGGGGCCGACAGGCGAGCTGAAACTCGCCGACCTCTTCCGCGGCCGCAGCCAACTGGTCATCTACCACTTCATGTTTGCCGAAGGCTGGGACGAAGGCTGCCCCGGTTGCTCGTTCCTGTCCGACCATATCGACGGTGCCAATCAGCATCTTGCCCATCACGACGTGGCTGTTGTGGCGGTTTCCCACGCACCGTTCGCCGAATTCCAGGCCTTCAAACGGCGCATGGGCTGGACATTCGATTGGGTGTCATCCGAGGGCTGCGATTTCAACTACGACTTCGGCGTCACGGCCCGAGCCGAAGACGTCGCCGCTGGCAAGGCCACCTACAACTACGAAAAGACCGACGGATCAGAAGAAGAACTCCCGGGGCTCAGTGTGTTTTATCGCGATGAAGCTGGTGAGATTTTCCACACGTACTCCACTTATGCTCGTGGCCTGGATCTGCTGGTTGGCGCCTACAACTACCTCGACCTGACGCCCAAAGGACGCAATGAAGAGGAAATCATGGAGTGGGTAAGGCATCACGACAAGTATGAGGACGCGGTGAAATCCAGTTGCTGTCATGGCGGTTGACCTGGGCGCACCGCAGGCCCTTTGTGGGAGCGAGCCTGCTCGCGAAGGCGGTGGCTCAGTCAGTATGATGTTGACTGGCAGATCGCTTTCGCGAGCAGGCTCGCTCCCACCGTAGGTTGGCGGCGTTTTTGAGACATAGCTTCAGCCCAGGCCAATTTATCTGTCTGAACTTTTTCAGCCCTTGGGCCCTCAACCGATTAACCCGCCTTAACCGGAACCGAGGCCTGACCGATGAAAACCCTGCTGAAGCTCACCCTCGCTACCACCCTCGCCTGCGCCCTGCCCGCCTGGGCCTGTACGCCTGAGGAAGCCACCGTCAAACGTGAACAGTTGGCCAAGGAAGTCACCCGGCTCACCGAGCAGAACCCGGCCAAGGCCAAGGAAATCAACGACGAGCTGCAGAAGATGGACTTGGGGACGGCTTCCAAGGATCTGCCGGATAAATGCCAGTTGATCGATCAGCGCCTGAAAGAGCTGGGTGTGGCTGAGAAGAAGGCCGAAACCTGATAGGCCTTGCTCCCTAGTGGGAGCGAGCCTGCTCGCGAAAGCGGTGTAATGGAAGACGCATTAGCGCCTGATCAAACCTTCGCGTCTTATACCTTCAAACCCAACTCCGCCGACAACCGGGTCGTAACCCCTTTGATCAGGGGAATCAGCTCGGCCATTTTTTCCAGTGGCATGTACGGTACGGTACTGGCAATGCTGATACCGGCGACGATACGTTTGCTGGCATCGCGGATCGGCGCCGCCACGCAACGGATCGACGGCTCATTGTCTTCCAGGTCGAAGGCGTAGCCACCGGCCACGTATTCCAGCATGCGCTGCTGGAACTGTTCCCAGGATTGCTCCGGGTGTTGGGGCCAGAACTGATTTTTCCCACCGGCAGGCAGGCTGATTTCGTACAGCCGTTGCCACTCCTGCGGCGTGTCGTCGAGCATCAGCGCCTTGCCAATCCCGGTGCGCGCCAACGGCATGCGATGGCCGACCCGCGAGCGCATTTCCGGACCGTTGCGCCCCGGATTCTTGTGCAGGTACAGCACTTCGTCGCCCTCGCGGATCGCCAGGTGGATGGTGTCGCCGGTCAACGCCGACAGTTCATCCAGATACGGCCCGGCCAGCGTCACCAGCGGCAACTCTTCGCGCGCCTGAAACCCCAGCTCGATCAGCTTCGGCCCCAACAGGTAACCGACTTGCGGCACCACCCGCAGATAACGCTCATCCACCAGGCAACTGGCCAGACGATGGGTGGTGCTGCGCGTGGTGCCGATCAGCCGGGCGATTTCCTTGAGATCGCGGGCGCCACTGGCCACGGCTTGAACCACACCCAGCCCGCGAAGCAGTGTCTGGGTGCCGGTCGGCGCGGCGTCCTTGGCGATTTTTGGGGCGTCTTCCTGCATATCCAGCCTTTACCGTTGAGCGAGTGAACGGGCGGCATTATGGTCGCCCGTGTGCCACGACTACAACTTGATCCGCTCGACCTTGCCCACCAACAGGATGTAGGAAAGCGCGCCGATCAACGCCAGAACCGAGATATAGGTGATCGCCGGAGCAAAGGAATCACCCGTGGCGAGGAAGCCGATGACGATGGGCGTGGCGATGGCCGACAGGTTGCCGATGAAGTTGAACACCCCGCCGGTCAGACCCAGCAAGCGCGCCGGCGCCAGGGTTGACACCAGCGACCAGGTGATCGACGCCAGGCCATTGCCGAAGAAGGCCAGCGCGAGGAAGGCAATCACCAGCGGCGTCGACTCAACGAAGTTGGCGCCGATGATCGACGTGGAAATCAGCAGGCCACTGATGATCGGCAACTTGCGGGCGAAACCTACCGTGTAGCCACGACGGATCAAAAAGTCCGAGAAGAACCCTGAGCAGAGCACACCCACGAAGGCAGCCAGAAACGGCAGTGATGCCAGCAACCCGGATTTGATGAAGTCCATGCCGCGATATTTCACCAGGTAGGTCGGGAACCATGTCAGGAAAAACCACAGCGTCGAGTTGAGGCAGAACTGGCCGAGGTAGATGCCCCAGAGCTTGCGCTTGGTCAGGACTATCCCGAGGTCGCTCCAGCTGAATTTGGCTTTGACCTTGGCTTGTTCCGACTGGATGTCCACCAGTCCGCCGCCTTCGCGGATCAGCTCGATTTCGGCGTCGTTGGCACCTTTGAAGTCCCGGGGTTCGCGATACACCGCGTACCAGATCACGGCCCAGAGAATGCCCACCGCACCGGTGCTGACGAACACCATGTGCCAGCCGTATTGATGCTGCAACCAGGCCAGGACCGGCGTCAGGAACGCCAGGCCGACAAACTGCCCGGAGGTGTAGAAACCGATGGCCGTGGCACGTTCGCGCTCGGGGAACCAGGTGGTCACCACACGGCTGTTGATCGGATACGCCGGGGCTTCCAGGGCACCGACCGCCATGCGCAGCACGAACAGCGCGATGAAACTGGCGGCGAAGCCGAGCATCACCGTGGCGATCGACCACAGCAGCAGTGCAGCGGTGTACAGGATGCGCGGCGGCACCCGGTCCACCAGCCAGCCACCGGGAATCTGCATGGCGGCGTAGGTCCAGCCGAACGCGGAAAAGATCAGGCCAACGTGAATCGGGTCGATGCCCAGGTCGCTGGTCAGCGCCGGGGCGGCAATCGACAGGTTGCTGCGGTCCAGGTAGTTGATCACCACGGTGATGAACAGCAGGACCATGATGAAAAACCGCTTGCGGCTGGGCGTCACCAAAGACGCCTGCCCGGTGAGGGTTTGCGGTTGCATGGGGGGTGCCTCTTGTTATGTTTATTGAGGTCGGTCTAAAGACGGGGACTGGCCCTTTGTGGGAGCGAGCCTGCTCGCGAAGGCGGTGTATCAGGCGACATCCATGTTGAATGTGATGCCCTCTTCGCGAGCAGGCTCGCTCCCACAGGGGTTCAGTGTTGAATCAGGGAGTGATCACCACTCGGCAAAACTGCCATCGGCATGGCGCCAGATCGGGTTGCGCCAGCGGTGGCCGACGGCGGCGCGCTCGATGACGTATTCCTCGTTGATCTCGATGCCCAGGCCCGGGCCATTCGGGATCTTCACGAAGCCCTTGTCGTAGTCGAACACTCGAGGGTCTTTCACGTAGTCGAGCAGGTCGTTGCTCTCGTTGTAGTGGATGCCCAGGCTCTGCTCCTGGATGAACGCGTTGTAGCAGGCCGCGTCCAGTTGCAGGCACGCCGCCAGGGCAATCGGACCCAGCGGGCAATGCAGGGCCAGCGCCACGTCATAGGCTTCGGCCATGTTGGCGATCTTGCGGGTTTCGGTGATGCCGCCGGCGTGGGAGGCATCAGGCTGGATGATGTCGACGTAGCCTTCGCTGAGCACGCGCTTGAAATCCCAGCGCGAGAACAGGCGCTCACCGAGGGCAATCGGCGTGCTGGTCAGCGGTGCCAGTTCCTTCAGCGCTTCGTAGTTTTCGCTGAGCACCGGCTCTTCGATGAACATCAGCTTGTAGGGGTCGAGTTCCTTCATCAGCACCTTGGCCATCGGCTTGTGCACCCGGCCATGGAAGTCCACGCCGATGCCGACGTTCGGGCCCACCGCGTCACGCACGGCGGCAACGTTGGCCAGGGCCAGGTCGACTTTTTCGAAGGTATCGAGGAACTGCAATTCTTCGGTGCCGTTCATCTTCACTGCGGTGAAACCCCGGCTGACCGCTTCCTTTGCCGCCCGTGCGGTGTCAGCCGGGCGGTCGCCGCCGATCCAGGAATACACGCGAATTTTGTCCCGCACCTGACCGCCCAGCAGATCGCTGACCGACACACCCAACGCCTTGCCCTTGATGTCCCACAACGCCTGGTCGATACCGGCCAGGGCGCTCATGTGGATCGCACCGCCACGATAGAAGCCGCCCCGGTAAAGCACGGTCCAGATGTCTTCGATGTTGCGTGGGTCTTTGCCGATCAGGTAGTCGGACAATTCCTCAACGGCGGCGGCCACAGTGTGGGCGCGGCCTTCGACCACAGGCTCGCCCCAACCGGTGACGCCTTCGTCGGTTTCGACCTTGAGGAAGCACCAGCGCGGCGGAACGATGAAGGTGGTCAGTTTGGTGATTTTCATCTTCTTGTCTCTCTTGTTGGATGCAGCGCTCGCAGCGCCAAAAAGTCTTAGCGAAGGGCTTTCCAGGCAGCCACGTAGGCCCTGGCATTGGCCGCCACTTGCTCAGGCGTCATGCCCGGTTTGAACAGGCCGGAGCCGAGGCCGAAACCCTTGACGCCAGCATCGATGAACACCTGCATGTTGTCCGGTGTGATGCCGCCGACCGGCGCCAGAATCGTTCCCGCCGGCAACACCGCGAGCCAGGCTTTGACGACCGCCGGGCCCATCTGCTCGGCGGGGAACATCTTCAGCACATCGGCGCCCTCGGCCAGTGCCGCGAAGGCCTCGGTTGGCGTGGCGACACCGGGTGACAGGTACAGGCCGGCCGCTTTCGCCGCGCGCAAAACTTTGGGATCGCTGTGGGGCATGACGATCACCTGACCACCGGCGGCCTTCACCTGCTCGACCTGTTCAGGTGTCAACACCGTGCCCGCACCGATCAGGCAATCGGCGGGCAAGGTGCTGCGCATGATGCGGATGCTTTCGTACGGCTCGGGGGAATTGAGCGGCACCTCGATGACGCGAAATCCGGCGGAGTACAGGACTTCTCCGATGGCGGCTGCCTCTTGCGGACGCAGGCCGCGCAGGATCGCGATCAGGCCGTTTTGCGCCAGTGCTTGTTTGAGCATGTCAGGACTCCAGTCAGGATGAATGGGACGAGGTTTCAGTGATCAGTCCGGCGGCGACCGCCAATTGCCACAACCCGCGTTCGGTGGCCTGCTCGGCCAGGGTCACCCGGGCAAATCCGCAGGCGTCGAGCGCCCGGCTGTAGCGGTTGCACAGTTGGGCGTTGCCGATCAGGACGATCGAAGGCAGGTTCGCGCTGTTGCGTCGGCGTCGCTGCACATTGGCCAGCGCCGCCAGTTCATGGCCGATCAACAGGCCGGACAGGTAATCCGCCTGCGCCGTCGCGCTCAGTTCGCCGGTCAACCCCAGGCTGCGGGAACTGAACAGGGTCGACAGCACGCCGATTTCACCGGCCGTCGATAGTGCGACCTGCACGCCGCGATCGAAGGCATCGCTATCGAACGAACCGCCGCGCTGCTGAGTGCGCCCCAAAATGCTGTGTTCGCTGAGCACGGCGAAGATTTCGCCGGTCATGAAGGTATCGAAGTGGACGATGCAGCCGTAGGCCACCTCCACCCATTTCGAATGGCTGCCCGGCAGGCCGATCAGCAGATCCGCGCCCGCCTCTTCCGACAGGGTTTGCAACACGCCGAGCACTTGGGTTTCTTCGCCGCGCATCACATTGGGCAGGCGTGAACGTTGAATCACCCCCGGCACGATGTGCACGTCGACGCCGCGAAGGCTGCGCACGGTTTGCAGGGAGGTTCCGAGACTGGCGACGTTCGCCGGGGTATCGCGGTAGGTCGCTTCGCGCCAGCCCTGGGCACTGCCGACCATGCCGCAGGCAATCACCGGCAAATCGGGCTGGGCGTCGAGCCAGTCACCGCAGGCCTCATCGAAGGCCAGTTCAAAACCGTCGGCGCATTCGCGACCGGCGATGATTCGCGGCACCTTGGGCAGCTGCATGATCCCCGACGACAGCGAACGCTGTTCGAGTACCTGGCCACCCGCGGCAAGTTTGTAAGCACGTAATGAGGTTGTCCCCCAATCGAGCGCGATCAATTGCGCCAGCATCGCTTCACCTGTTCTGTTTTTTGGCAGTGAGTGAGGCGGACTATAAACCTGGACGAAGGAAAATCTCAATATATAAATATCGCTCCCATATATTGGGACAAAGACAAAAAAAGATCGCAGTCTTTGGCAGCTCTTGCAGAGGTACTTTTCCCCTGTAGGAGCTGCCGAAGGCTGCGATCTTTTTTGGGGCCGGTTAATTACCCTCGGCGAACTCGCGCAACACCTTGCCATCCATTCGATAGCGAACCCACTCTTCCTGCGGCTGCGCCCCCAGGGATTTGTAGAATTCGATGGCCGGCGTGTTCCACTCCAGCACGCTCCACTCGAAGCGCCCGCAGTCATTAGCGCAGGCGATCTTGGCCAGATGCCGCAGCAAGGTCTTGCCCGCCCCGCCACCGCGCTGTTCGGGGGTGATGTAGAGGTCTTCGAGGTACAGGCAGTTGCTGCCAAGCCACGTGGAGTAACTGAAGAAGAACACGGCAAATCCGATCGCCACGCCATCGCGCAGGCAGATCAAGCCGTGGGCAGTGGCACCTTCACTGAACAGGCTGCGCTCGATGTCGGCCACGCTGGCGATGACTTCGTGGCGAGCACGTTCGTAGTCGGCCAGTTCTGTGATGAACGCGAGAATTTGCGGGGCATCACTGGGGGTCGCCGGGCGGATTTCGACGGTCATGGACGTGCCTTGTCAGAAGTGGAAAACGCCATACTAAGTCGGCGCAGGGCTTGTGGCGAGAGGCATTGCCCCTGTAGGAGCGAGCCTGCTCGCGATGAACCTCAGGCCACTGCGTTCATTCTGAATGCCCGCGTTATCGTTGACGACGATCGCGAGCAGGCTCGCTCCTACAGGGTCGATTCGGCTTTACTCCGGCCTGCGCTAACCCTGAAATCGCGAAGCTCGGACCTAACATAAACGCCTGACGTGATAGATAGATGACCTGCGCATTTATCAGGTCAAGGAACCGCGTCATGTCTACCGCAACATCCCCCGTCTCCGGCAAGTTGTTCGGCCTGTTTTGCCTGGCCAGCTACTTGCTCTCGCTGTCCTATGGTTCGACCTTTTTGCTGTCGCTGCTGATCGGTTCGCGCGGGGGGAACGAGCACGATGCCGGCAGCGTGATTTCAGCAGCGATGCTCAGCACTTTTGTCGCGGTGATTGTCTCCGGACACCTGTCCGACCTGCTCGGCGCAGCCCGTTCGGTGGCGCTGTTCGGCCTCTTGCTGGTGGCCGCCAGCCTGGGCTTTGCGATGACACCGGGCTTCGGTCATCTGCTGCTGTTTTTCGGTCTGCTGCTGGGATTGGGCTGGGGGGTGTTCTACACCTTGGGGCCGATCATCGTGGCGAGCCTGGTCACACCTGCGCAGCGCGCGAAATACTTTGCCCTGCTGTCGGGCAGCATGATGACCGGGATCGGCAGCGGTCCCTTGTTGGGGCGCGCTGCGAGCGCTTTGGGCTATCCGGTGACGGCGGCGTTTTACCTCGCCGCAGCGGCCAGCCTGATCGGAGTTCTGCTGTTCTGGCGACTGAATCGACAACTGAACAGCGCCTCGGTGCAATCGACGGCGGTGTCGCGGATTTCCTGGCGGGCCGCCTCACAGGTGCTGTCGTCCCGGGCGGTATTTCCGATCATCATGGTCGGCCTCGGCGGTTGTGTGTTCGGTGGTCTGTCAAGTTTCCAGACCAGCTACGCCGCAGCACACTCGCTCGACTATTCATTGTTCTTTCTCGGATTCATGAGCGCCGCAATCAGCAGTCGCATGCTGATCGCCGGCATCGTGGTCAAGCGCGATCCGTTGCGTGCATCGTGTCTGCTGTCGGGCGTGATGATGGGCTCGATCCTGATGTTCGGCTTCGTGGTCGACGACGGCTTCAGCTATGTGCTCGCCGCAGTGATGCTCGGGGTTGGTTACGGGCTGACGTACTCGGTGATCAACGGCCTGGCGGCCAACGAGGCGCCAATCGGCACCACGGCGCAATCCCTGTTGCTGTTCAGCCTCTCGTACTTCATTGGTGTGTTTGGCTTTCCGTTGCTCGCCGGGAAAATCATCGTCGAGCAAGGGATGGCAACGCTGCTGCTCACGGTGCTCGCGGTCGCCTCGCTCAACTGGCTGATCACCGTGGGCCGGTTGATATGGCGTCGAGTCGTGACCGCCAAAGCACTGCAACAGGCCTGAACCGTTCGTCGTTCATCAGGCACCAATTGGAAACGGGGGCGGACCAACGTCAGGTAAGGACTCTGAATCAATGGAGACACCCCCATGATCCCATCCAGGCTGACCGCCCTCGCCCTTGCTGCCTTGCTGTCCCCCCTCGCCATTGCCGCGACGACTGCGTCCGGCACCGGGCCGACCAATCCGGTCGAAAGCCCCAAGGCCCCCGCCATCCAGAGCGCCCCCGGCATGAACACCAACGGCACGGGCGTCGACAGCAGCCTGCCGCCCTCTACCGGCACCGACCCGAGAACTCAAGGCAATGATATGGGGCGCCAGGGCGGCTTGAACCTGCCGGATACCCGAACGCCTGATAACGCGGGCTCCGGCATGGGTTCAAAAACCACCACCGGTGGTTCGGGTTCCGAGGGTGGTGTCAGCCAGTAGCTTTGCGCAACACCTACCCATCGCCACGAAGAGGTAACCATGAACGTCGATAAAAACCTGGAAAAAGAAGTCCTGACCCGCCTGTTGCACGCCCATCCGAGTGGTTTGGGCAAGGAAGTCCTGGACAATTATCGGGGGGAGAAAGTCGTGGCCAGTACCCTCGCCACGCTGCAGGAACGCGGGCTGATCCAACACGGCAATGTGCTGTGCAACGAAGCGGGCGAGCATTCGCTGAACCTGCCGATCAAACTCAGTGCAGCCGGCGTCGAGGCGGCACGCAAGCTGGATGTGTGACTGCCAGGCGGGTTAAGCCTGAATCTGTGGTTGAGTTTGAGGGCCCCTTCGCGAGCAGGCTCGCTCCCACACTGGATTTGTGAACGACACAAATTCCCCTGTGGGAGCGAGCCTGCTCGCGAAAGCGATGGATCAGTCGCTAAATGATTTGCTGATGAACACATCCACCTCAGCAGTCCCCGGCGATGTCGCCGGCCCCCACCGAGTCACTGCCAAAGCCGCCGCCGCATTGGCCCGTCGCGCCGCATCCAGCGCCGACAACCCCTGCGCCAACCCCGCCACAAACACCCCGGCATGGGCATCGCCCGCGCCATTGCTGTCCACCGCTTCAACCTTGAAACCCGGTACATGCCGACGCTCGGAACCCTGGTTGATCCAGCACCCCTGGGGCCCGTCACGCACCACCTTCAAGACTTTCGCCGGAAGCATCTCAGCCAGGCGATCCAGCGCTTCGCCGATATCCGACGCCCCGGTAAACCGCAGCGCCTCGACGCTGTTGCTGGTCCACAGGTCGATGCGCGCCAGCAAGGCTTGCATCAGCGGCGCATCCGGCGAATCCACCAGGGGACCTGGATCGAACACCACCTTGACCTCGGTCGGCAAGGTTCGCACCCAATCCAGCAGAGCCTGGCCCTTGCCTGCCAGCAGCAAGCTGTAGCCGCTGACGTACACGAAATCACCCGCCTCAACGGTCACTCCCGCCAGGTCCTCGGCCGTCAGATCGCCTTCGGCGCCGATGTAGGAAACGAAACTACGCTCGGCTGAAGCGTCGGTGATCGCCACGCACAATCCGGTATCCCGTTCGGCGCGATCCGCAAGGCCGATGCGGATGCCTTCGGCCGCCATCGCCTCACGGGCCAGGTCGCCGAAACGCCCGGTGCCGTGGCGCCCCAGGTAGACCACCGGCAAGCCATTGCGCGCCGCCGCGGCCATCACGTTGAAACCGCCGCCGGCTTCGAAGCTGGCGGACTGCGCCAACACATCGCCGCCCGCTTGCGGCAATTGATCCACGGCCATGACCAGGTCGATGATGACCTGGCCGGTGTGCAGCATATTAGGCATGAGCATTCTCGTTCAGTGCGGCACGACGATCCCTGGCCCCGCCCAGTACAAAGTAAACCCCGCCGGCCACCACGAAAGTCACGATCCAGCCCAGGCCGTTATGCCCCAGCCACGAGTCGGACAGGACACCCTTGAACCAGACATTTTCTGCCGTGGTGCCGATGGTGGTGAAGCTGAAACCCAGCACGATCGCCACCGCCCAGGCACTGAACGCTCGCCACTCGACGCCACCGTGATACCAGTAGGCGCTGCTTGGGCTGACGTCCAGCAGATCCTTGGGGCTGTAGTAGTGACGGTGAATCAGATCGACCACGAAAATCCCGACCCAGGCGGTGATCGGCACTGCCAGCAGGGAAATGAAGGTGATGAACGGGCCGTAGAAACTGTCGGCGATCAGCATGAAGTAAATGGAGCCGGCGAAGATCGCGACGATGTCCACCACCACTGCATAGACGCGCTTGACCTTGAGTCCCAGGGTCAGGGTGGTCAGGCCGGCGGAGTACACCGATAGGTTGTTCGACAGCAGCAGGCCGCCGAACGCGGTGATCAGGTACGGCACGGCCATCCAGGTCGGCAGCATGTCACGGATGGCGATGATCGGGTCCGTAGCCTGGGCCAGGTCATTGTTGCCCACCGACAACAGGCCGCCGAGAGTGATCAGCAGCACCAGCGGAATCCCCGCGCCGAACGCCGCTGACGCCACCAGACGCACAGCCTTGACGCTGCGGTGCTGATAGCGCGACATGTCCGCGCCGGCGTTGGCCCAACCGATCCCGGTGCCGGCGGCCATGGTGCCGATGCCGATGATCATCGCGCTCATCGGCGCCGGCGTGGCGTTGAACACCGCGCTCCAGTCGATGGTGGCGCAGAGGAAGCCGCCCACCAGGATGTTCAGCGCGCCGAACACGTAGGTTGCCCACTTCTGGATCACCAGCAGTGTGGCGTGACCGAGGCCGGACACCGACAAGGTCAACAGCACGAAAATGGCGATGAACACCAGTGTCAGCACAGGCGCGCTTTTCGCTTCCACCGGCGAGCCGAACAGGATCGAGCACAGCGACAGCAGCACGAATGCCGCCGTGGTGGTGTTGACGGTTTCCCAGCCCAGGCGCGACATCAGCGACACCAGGGTCGGGCCGATATTGCCGCGCACGCCGAAGATGGCGCGTGACAGGGTCAGGCTCGGTGCACGACCACGGCGACCGGCGATGGAGATGATCCCGACCACCGCGAAAGAACCGGCGGCACCGAGGATCGCGACGATGATCGCCTGCCAGATCGCCAACCCGCGAAAGGCCACGAGGGTCGCGCCCAGCGGCAGGCCGAGGATGGAAATGTTGGCGGCGAACCAGACCCAGAACAGTTGCAACGGATGACCATTGCACTCGGCCTCCGGCACCGGTTCGATGCCACGGGTTTCCAGTTGCCCGGCGTTCTGCCCGGCGTTCGATGAACTCATGAAAAATGCTCCTGTTGCCATTCTTGTGGTTGTGGGCAATTAGGGAAGTCGACACAACATCCCGGCGGTCCTGGCCGTGTTTGTGCATTCCGTTGCGGGTTATCAAATTGAATCGGCGGCGCGCCCTTCGCGAGCAGGCTCACTCCCACACTGGATTCGTGAACGACACAGATTCCCTGTGGGAGCGAGCCTGCTCGCGAAGAGGCCAGTCCAGTCAGCGCAAAGCTAAAAGCCCCTGCACCAACGGCTCCAGCTCCAGATCATTGACGGCCTTGACCATGTCGATCATTTCAACCGGCCAACTCTCCAGCCCCAGGCAAGCGCCAAGCATCGCACCGAGAATCGCCGCGATGGTATCGGTGTCGCCCCCCAGGCTCGCCGCCATGCACAGCGCTTCGAAGGCGGTCATTTCGCCGACGGCCACTTGCTGGGCCAGGGCAAACGACACCACCACCGACTCCTGGGAAGCCACCGAGGTGCCGATCACGTCGTACAGCAAATCGGCGAGCATCGCCTTGTCGTTGTCGACGCTGATGGTTCTTGCCCAACTGATGCGCGAAGCGATTCGTCCACCGGCCACCCAGTGGCCATGACTTTCCGCTTGCTGGGCGATCTGCTGGCCGAGGTTCAACGCCTCGCCCAGGTCCTGGCCGTTGATCCCGGCCGAGACCACCGCCGCCACCGCCGCCGCGCTGGAAATGCCCAGCGTGGTGTTGTGGGTGACCTGGCACGCCTGCACCACGGCGTCGATGAAACGCTCGGGGTCAGCAACGTTCGCAGCAATCCCCACCGGAGTGATGCGCATTGCCGCGCCATTGGTGGTGCCGTAGCGCCCGGCCTCCTCCGGCGAATGACCGGCGAGGATCATCTCGATGGCGCGCTTGGTCGAAGGCCCGAGCAGATCCTGCGAGCCCTTGGCCTGCATCTCGGCTTCCCATTCGATCAGCCGTTGGGCGAGCAGCGCCGGCTCAATCCGGCCTTTGCCGTCTAGCAACAACTGACCGACCAGGACGGCCTGCTCAGTATCATCGGTGATCGAACCCCTGGGCATGTTGGCGGCAATCGGCTGAAGGGGGCCGGCGTCTTGCAAGTCGATGATCTCGCCAAAGCGTGCCTTGATCTGAACACGGCTAAGGGATTGAGTCGGCATCCCCAAGGCATCGCCCAGGGCCAGACCGTAGAACGCGCCCAGGGCACGGTTGAGCGCCGTCATTTCATCGTTCCAAATTGCAGGTGCATGCGGAAATGCACGGGATCGAGCAGGCTTTCGACCTGCTCCATGAAGCGGTTTTGCCGGTCGTAGGTGGTGCGCAAGGCCTTGAGAAATACCGTGCCGACCGGACGCCCGAGCAGTTCGGCATCTTCGGCGTTCAACGGCTCGGCGCCGATCCATTGATCGCCGCGCTCACCGATATAGCCGTAGGCGGCCAGGGTGATGGTCAGGGAGTTGTCGATCAAACCGACCCGCGGCAGGCCTTCCAGGCCTCCGGTGGCGGGCATCAGTGAGCGTTCGAGGGAGACCAGCGTACCGTCGTTGGAACGGCGGCGACGGTCGAGGGTGATGAATTGGTCGGTGCCGAAACGGGGCAGCAGGTCAGGACGGGTGACCGCCTCCAGCCGCAGCACTTCGGTATTGACCAGCGCGCCGCTGTCGGCCAGGGCCTGGGCCCAGCCGCTGCGCTGGTCGAGCGCCACACCGTCGAACGTGACGATGGAGCCCACCCCGCTTTGCGTCGCGATGTAGTTGCGCCGTTTCAATTCGGCCAGGGCTTCACGCAAAGTACCTCGGCTGACTTTGAATTCTTGAGCCAACTGATGCTCGCCCGGCAGATGAAAACCGTCCTCCATGAGACCGCTTTCAATGCGCCGGATGAGCTCGTCGACCACCCGTTGTTTCTTGTCGAATCGTACCTGTCTAATCATGTACAAATTGATACCCGAAACCGGTTGTGACGGGCAAGGGATATTTGGGGGAAGTGACGGAAGGAGTAGTGTTTGGGTAGTAAGCAATGTGGGAGCGAGCCTGCTCGCAAAGACGCCGGCATACCCAGCATCCATGTGTCAGACCCACCGCTTTCGCGAGCAGGCTCGCTCCCACAAAGGATGTGCGGCGAACACAAAACTCTCGAACGACCCCGGTCAACTGTGGGAGCGAGCCTGCTCGCGAACGCCGGCATACCCAGCATCCATGTGTCTGACACTCCGCTTTCGCGAGCAGGCTCACTCTCACAAAGGATATGTGGCGAGCACAAGACTTTCGAACAACACCGGTCAACTGTGGGAGCGAGCCTGCTCGCGAAGGGGTCGGCACATCGAACATCCATGTGTCTGACACTCCGCTTTCGCGAGCAGGCAAGCTCCCACAGGGGATAGTGATTAGCGTTGTTTCAGGCGATCTATCACGACAGCCAACAGCAGAATCGAACCACGAATCACATACTGATAAAACGTATCGATATTCTTCAGGTTCATCGCGTTCTCGATGATCGCCAGAATCAACACCCCGGCAATCACATGCCGGATCATGCCGATCCCGCCGCTCAAGGACACCCCGCCCAACACGCACGCCGAAATCACCGTCAGCTCGAACCCCTGGCCGATCATCGGCTGGCCCGAGGTCATGCGCGATGCCAGGATCACCCCGGCCAGCGCGCCAATCACCCCGTGCACGGCGAAGATGATGATCTTGGTCCGGTCAACATTGACCCCCGCCAGTAACGCCGCTTCCTGGTTGCCGCCGATGGCCATGGTGTTGCGCCCGTAGGTGGTGTAGTTGAGCAGCCAGCCGAAGAACAGGAAACAGACGATGGTGATCAGGATCGGTACCGGTACGCCGAACAACTGGCCATTGCCGAACACGAAGAACGATTCCTGGGACACGCCTACCGCTTTGCCATTGGCGAAGATGTAAGCCAGACCGCGCACGATCTGCATGGTCGCCAGGGTGGTGATCAACGCATTGACCCGCAGCTTGGCGATCACGATGCCGTTGATCAGCCCGACAATCAGCCCCATCACCAGCGCCGCGCTGACCCCGAGGAACACGCTGTCGGTGTCGCGCATCACCACTGCGGCAACCACGCCTGCACAGGCAATCACCGACCCCACCGATAAATCGAAATGCCCGGACGCCAGGCAATACAGCATGGTGCACGCGGCGATTCCGGTGGTGGAAATCGCCAGGCCCAGGCCGCGCATGTTCAGCGGTGAAAGGAAGTTGTCGATCAACAAGGTGCAGAGCACGAAGATCCCCACGGCCGCCAGCAACATTACCCAGTCATCGAGAAAGCGCCGCAGGTCCAAGGGTTTGCGCGCAGTCGGCAGGGTTTCGTTTTGGGTTGTCATCATAGTCACCTCTCAGTTCGCCACGCCGTCAGCGCGTTGGCGCGGCAAAGCCAGTTGCAGCAGGTTGGATTCATTGGCCTGTTCGCGGCTCAGTTCGCCGCGCATCGCGCCTTCGCACAGCACCAGGATGCGGTCGGAGATGCCCATCACTTCCATCAGGTCGCTGGACACCACGATCACCGCGATGCCGCTGGCAGCCAGGTTGTGGATGATTTGGTAGATCTCGGCCTTGGCGCCGATGTCGATGCCACGGGTGGGCTCGTCGAGCAGCAGGACCTTCATCGGCATCGACAGCCAGCGACCGAGAATGGCTTTCTGCTGGTTGCCGCCGGACAGGAACTTGATCTGCTGCCCGGCGTGGGGCGTCTTCACCTTCAGCGCCTTGATCTGTTTGTCGGCGTTGTCCTTTTCCCAGAGTCCGCGAATCAGGCAGCCAAGACCGGAGTGGGCCTTGCGGGCGCTGATGTTGATGTTCTCGGCGACGCTGGCCAGCGGAATGATGCCCTCTTTCTTGCGGTCCTCTGGACACAGCAAAATCCCGGCGGCAATGGCATCGCGGGGCGAGCGCAATTTCAGCTCATGGCCGCGCAGTTCCAGGCGTCCGGCGCTGTTGCGCTCCAGGCCGCTGAGCAGGCGAAACAATTCCGTGCGCCCGGCGCCGACCAGACCGAACAGCCCGAGAATCTCGCCTTTGTGCGCCTGGAAACTCACCGGTTCGCGCAAGCCAGGTCCCAGCAGGCCATCGACCTTCAAGGCCACCGCGCCACGCGGGCGAGGCCGGTAATCGTAGATGTCCTGAATGTCGCGACCGACCATGCAGGTGACCAGTTGATCGTGGGTCAGCTCGCTCATGTCCTCGAAGGTGCGCACGTAGCGGCCGTCCTTGAACACCGTCACGGCGTTGCAGATGCGGAACACTTCCTCCATGCGATGGGAGACGTACAGCACCACTTTGCCCTCGTCCCGCAAGCGACCGATGATTGCCATCAAGCGATCGATCTCTCGCGCCGAGAGGCTGCTGGTGGGTTCGTCGAAGGCAATCACGTGGGCGCCACGGGACAGGGCCTTGGCAATCTCCACCAGTTGCCGTTGCCCGAGGGACAGGCGCCCGACTTTCTCCTGCGGGTCGATTTCGTCGGCCAGGCCCTTGAGGCAGGCCAGCGCTTGCTGACGCAAGAGGCGGCGATTGATCAGGCCGAAGCTCGCTGGCAGGTGGCCGAGAAACAGGTTTTCCGCCACGGTCATTTCCGGCACCAGGTGCAGCTCCTGGTGGATCACCGCCACGCCGCTGCCGATGCTGTCGGCCGTGGACTTGAAGTCCATCGTTTGCTCGCCGATCTGCAACGTGCCGCTGCTCGGGATATAAGCCCCCCCGAGGATTTTCAGCAGCGTAGACTTGCCGGCGCCGTTTTCGCCCATCAAGGCATGAACCTGCCCTGGATGTGCGACGAAATTAATGTTGTCCAGCGCCTTCACACCGGGAAAGGTCTTGCCGATCCCGTTGAAGCGCAAGCTGCCACTGCCACTGAAAAAATTGCCGGGCTGTTGTAGTACTTGTGTTTGTGCCTGCATAACCACCTCATCACACAGATCAGGCAGCCCCGTTGCCAGGGCCGCCGATGAAATCAACCGGCCTTCAGTTCCACAGGCCGATCTTTTCCAGTTCCTGCTTGAAGTTATCGCGGGTGATCAGCGTCACATCATCCATGGCCGTGTATTTCGCCGGTTCTTTGCCGGTGGTGACCCACTCGTACATCATGCTGGCGGTGTTGTAGCCCTCGATGTGCGGGCTCGGCAGCATCGAACCGTGGAAGCCGCTGTCGGGTTTCTTCAGCTCGCCGATGGCGTCGGTGCCGTTGATGCCGATGCCGATCACGTTCGCGGCGGCGAATCCGGCGCTCTCGGTGGCGCGCACGCCGCCCAGCACGGTGTTGTCGTTCATGCCGCCGATGATCAGGTTCTTCGCCGCACCCGGCAGTTTCACCAGCGCCGAGTTGGTGGCGTCCATGCTGCCCGGCACGTCGAGGGTTTTAAGGGCCGAGAACAGGATGTGATCCTTTGGCATGCCGGCATCTTCCAGCGCCTTGACCGAGCCGTCGGTGCGCTTCTTGCCGGTGTCGAGTTCGTTGTAGGTATTGATGACCGCGTAGGTGTCTTTCCAGTCCCAACCGCGTTTTTTCGCTTCGGCGGCCATGGCGCTGCCCTGCTTCTGGCCGACTTCGAAAGCAGCCATGCCCAGGTACGGAACGTCTTCCATGAACTTGCCGCTGGCGTCGACGAAGCGGTCATCCACGGCGATCACTTTCAAACCATTGAGCTTGGCCTTGGCCATGATCGCAGGGCCGAGGGACACATCCGGCGGGCAGATCACGAAGCCCTTGGCACCGTTGGCCGCCAGGCTGTCGATGGCCGAGAGGGTTTTCTCCCCGTCCGGCACAGCGATCTTGATCAGGGTAAAACCCTTCTCCTTCCCGGCCTTTTCCGCAAACGCCCATTCAGTCTGGAACCAGGGCTCCTCCGCCTGTTTGACCAGGAAACCGATTTTCACTTCTTCAGCCGCCAGCAGCGTGCTGCTGAGGCTGACCGCGCTGACCGCCAGAGCGGCACAGGCCAGGGAACGGATGGCTTGACGACGATTCATAAGCTGACTCCTTGTTATTTTTGTGAGCATTCTTTGAAAGCGTTCTTTGAGGCGGTGAAACCCTGCTACCAATAGTCATATCGTATGATGAATGGATTTCAGGCGTAGTTGTGCGCCTGAAATCCCGGACATTCAGTCGTGGTACATCACCGAGCGCCCACCATCGATGGTGATGCACGAAGCATTGATGAACGGCGCTTCATCGCTGGCCAGGAACACCGCAGTCATCGCCACCTCGATCGGCTGCCCGATGCGACGCGGTGGGTGCAGGTCGAATGCTCGCTGACGTTCGGCGTGAGGGTCGGCAAACCCGTTCCAGTAGTCGACGTTCAATTGGGTCTCGATATAGCCCGGCGCGATAGCGTTGACGCGAATGCCCTTGGGCGCATATTCGATGCCCAACGCGCGGGTCAGACCGAGCAGGCCGTGCTTGGCCACCGGGTACGGAAAGCAGCCCGGAATGATGTGGGTGGAATGAGTGGACGCAATGTTGATGATGCTGCCGATGCCCTGCTCGATCATCTGCGGCAATACCGCCTTGCAGCCGTACCAGGCGCCGTCGAGGTCGATGGCGAAGCAGCGCCGCCAGTCTTCCTCGGTCATTTCCAGCGGATCGCGGAACACGTTGACCCCGGCGCAGTTGACCAGCACGTCGATCCGGCCGTGACGCTCGACCGCCAATTTGGCCATGGCGTGCAGATCCTGCTGACGCGAGACGTCGGCCTTGATTGCCACGACATCGGCGCCTTTATCCCGCCAATGCGCGGCAACCTTTTCGACCTTCTCGGCCTGGATATCACTGATGATCAGCTTGGCTTGCTGGGAGGCGAAGGTGGCAACAATTGCCTCGCCGATGCCTTGGGCGGCGCCGGTCAGCAGCACGACCTTGTTTTTCAGGCGCTCGCCCTTGGGCGGTTCTGGCACCGGTGGCAAGGTTAGAGGTTCTGCCATGGATCAAGACTCCTGTTCGAAAGCACGACGAAAACCGGACACCTGGCGATGTCCGGTCATTAGCTTTGGGAAAGAAACAGGCAGGCGCGAAAACGTTTCAGCATCAGGACGGTCTGAAACGCTGACTCCGCTGGAGAGTGCGGGGAAATATCGCTGCATCACTTCACCTGTTTTGTTTTTTTAAGTGTGAGTGCGTGTAACTGAGCGTGGAACGATGGTGCCGACTATAAACCCGGCCACAATAAAATCTCAATATATAATTTTGCATCCCATATTTAGGGATTTATCCGGAAAATCGACTACAGAGCTTTCCGGGCACATCGACGCGAATGGCTAATAACGCCCCATCCAGTGGATGCCCAAGTGGACTGGCGGCACTGGTGATGTACAGGGTTTTCAAGTCGGCATCGCCGAATACGCAACTGGTCGGGCGGCTCACGGGTAACTCGATCACCCGATCGACCTCGCCATCCGGCGTCAGCCTGAGCAGGCAACTGCCATCCCATCGGGCATTCCAGATGAAGCCTTCGGCATCCATCGCCGATCCGTCCGGACCACCGCGCCGGTGGGGACCGAACCAGGGCTGCGCGGGCTCCAGACTGCCGTCAGTGCGAATGAAATGCCGATACAGCGTGCCGTCGAGGCTGTCGCTGAAATACAGGGTGGTGGCGTCATCACTCCACAGCAACGTATTGGGAATGCCCAGGCCAAGCAGCAATGGGGTCACCCGGGCGTCGCGGTCAATCCGGAACAATCCGCCGCTGCGTCGCTCAATGGGCAAGTCTTCGCCCTGCTCACCGATATTGTTTTGCATGGTGCCGAGCCAGAGCCGGCCGAAGGCATCGCAGCGGGCCTCATTGGCGCGATTGCCCGGTTGCGGGTCGGCGACGCAGAACAAGGTCAGGCGCGGTTCAAGCCCGGGTGAATCCAGATCGAGCCGATACACGCCACTGCTCAGCGTCACCAGTGCGTCGCCGCTGGCGCAGGGGATGAACGCCGATACATGCTCCGGCATCTGCCAGATCTGCACGTTGGCGCCCTTCAGACGCAGCGCTTGCTTGCCGGCGATGTCCACCCAATACAGCGCCTGGGTCGGCGCGTCCCAGAACGGGCCTTCGCCGAGTCGGGCGCGGTGTTCGGTGACTGCGGTCCACTCCATGAAACCTCCTGCATTCTTATGGCTTTTATGTGGGAGCGAGCCTGCTCGCGAAGGCGTCGTTGGATTCAACGTCCCTACTACCTGACACACCGTATTCGCGAGCGGGCTCGCTCCCACAGGGGCTCATCATTGTTAGCTGGCCTTCCTGTCAGTCATGACCTGCGGATAAAAACGCTTGATAGCCAGGTCGGCGTTGTCGATCAGGGTCATGCACGCCCAGACGCCCCGCGCGCTGTCCCGGGCGGCAATTGCGTCGGCCATGTCCTTGTGTATCGGCAAGGTGCGGCGCAGTTCGTCGGGGTCGGCGGCAGACACCTCGAAACACACCGCCAGCAAAGCGCCGAGGGCCGGGATCATTTGTTCGATGAATTGATTGTGGCTGGCCGCGAGAATGCACTCATGGAAGAGCTGGTCGGCACGGTTGTAATCGACGCCACTGTCCACCGCTCGTTCCAACGCGTTGTAGGCCAACAGAATGGCGTCCACTTGTGGGGCGGTCGCGCGCTCGCACGCCCAGCGCACCGCCATGGGTTCGATGGTGCGGCGCAGGTCGAGCAGGTCATCTACAAAGTTTTCCGGCAAGCCGCTGCGCGACAACCAGCCCACGACTTGCGGATCGAAGAGGTTCCAGCGCCGCACCGGCAACACCCGCGTGCCGACTTTCGGCCCGACTTCGAGCAGGCCCTTGGCGACCAGGGTTTTGATGGCTTCGCGAATGACCGTGCGGCTGACGCCAAGCTGTTCGCCGAGGTCGGCCTCGACCTTGAGTGTCTCGCCCGGCTTGACCTGCCCGGTGGCGATCCAGCAGCCCAGCCAATCGACCGTCGATGCGTGAAAACTGCTGGACATGGACACCTCAAAGCCGGTTGCTATGGAGGCCCACGCTAATCATCATACGATTGGGTGTCAAATTGATTTTTCGGGAAACTGCGAAGATCCAATGTGGGAGCGAGCCTGGTCGCGAAGGCGTCTGCATATCCAACATCTGCATGTCAGATCCACCGCTTTCGCGAGCAGGCTCGCTCCCACAGAGTTTTATGTCAGGGTTCAAGACCGATTCGGAAGAACTCGCCTGCGCTCCACACACCGAGCCAACGTTGCCCATCAATCTCGCGGGTAACGGCCAGTTCCACCAATTGATAGAACACGTTGCGATGGATCAGCGCTTCGAGGTTTGTGCGCACATGCACATAAGGGGACGGCTCTTGCGTGTCGGGATCGATCACCACGCGAATCGGGTGTTCGGTACCCGCGTCGGCGGTCTCATCCACATTGGTGGTGAAGCGCAGCACCTGAGCCTCACCCTCGCCTTCCACTTCCAGCGCAACGGCCACAAAGGGTGCGTCGTCGACCTTGATGCCGACCTTCTCGACCGGCGTGATGAGGAAATAATCATCACCGTCACGGCGAATGATGGTGGAGAACAGCTTGACCATCGGCTTGCGTCCGATCGGCGTGCCCAGGTAATACCAGGTGCCATCGCGGGCGATACGCATGTCGATGTCGCCGCAGAAGTCGGGGTTCCACAAGTGGACCGGTGGCAAGCCTTTGGTTTTGGGAATTTGCCCCAACAAGTCGTTGGCTTTTTGCGGGCCACTCATGGCGATCTCCTTGGATTACTGGTCGCTGAGCCCCAACAGGCTGCGAGCATACTGCTCAAGCGGCGGGCCCATCAGGTCTTCTGGTTTTTCGTCGTGGAACGTCAGCAAACCGCCACGACTCTTGATCCGTGCAGTATCAATCAAATACTGGGTGCTGGTCTCGATCAACATGATCTGAATCACGCCGGTGTCGATGCCCAGGCGATCCACGGCTTCCTGATCCAGCCACTCATCCGAGTTGCCGATGCGGTCATCGGATTTGGCGAAACGGGTATAGAGCAAGTAGTGGGCACCGACAGCGCGGGCTTCGCTCATGGCCTGGTCGAGACCTTCCGGCGCACGCGCGCGGCGGACCATCGGGAAATACTCCACAAAACCATCGAAGGCCACTTCGGCGATCACGTTGGGGCGCGGGTAAACGGCACTGCCGGGCGGCGCAAAGGCGCCCTGGGCAATGTAGACGAACGAGTCCGGCTGAATGCGCAAGTTGTTCACACGGCGGCTGTCGCTGTGGTCCAGAAAGCCGGCGTCGCTCATATGGTAGCGAGCCCCTTCGGCCATATCGCTGACATTCATGCAGCCGCCAAGCGCCAAAACGGCCAGCAGCAAAACCAGGCTACGCATCCTATCCTCCAGAGGCCGGTGACGGAAAACCGGCGAATGGCCGAAGGATGCAGATTTTGCGCCAGTCTTTAGGAGCGCGAACATTTGTGGCGAGGGGATTTATCCCCGTTGGGCTGCGAAGCGGCCCCAAAAAAGGGACTGCTGCGCAGTCCAACGGGGATAAATCCCCTCGCCACAGCCGATTAGCCGCCAATAATTTTCATGACCGTCGCGCCACCAGAGAACGCTACTTCCTGCTTGTCGCCCAAGGCTTTCACCAGCAGGCGCTGCAAGGCAGGCAATGCCTGATGACGCGGCTTGTCCAGCAAGTCGCCGACATAGTGGCGATTACTCGACGAGAGACAGCCATGCAGCCATCCCGTGGAAGAAAGACGCAGCCGTGAACAGGTTCGGCAGAAAGGAACGCTTTCGTTGGCGATCACACCGAAATACCCCTGCCCCGGAATTTCGTAGCGCACCGCCGTGGCATCCACCGGCGCATCAGCCTGCAGATACTCATAATGCTCGCCGATCAGGCTCAGTAACTGCTGGAGGCTGACGAATTGTTGCAGGAAGGCGTTGGAGTCACTGGCCAGGTGTCCCATGCGCATCAGCTCGATAAAGCGCAGCTCATAGCCGCGCTCCAGGCAGTAATCAAGCAACGGCATCACCTGATCGAGGTTCTGACCGCGCAGAGGCACCATGTTGACCTTGATCTTCATGCCAGCCGCGCGCGCCTGCTCCATACCGCCAAGCACGGTGGCCAGATCGCCGCCACGGGCAATACTGCGGAATGCGCTGGCGTCCAGGGTATCGAGGGAAACGTTGATGCGCCGAATGCCGGCGTCCACCAGCAGCGGCAGTTTTTTCGCCAGCAATTGACCGTTGGTGGTCAGGCTGATGTCTTCCAGGCCCATCCGCCCGACCGCGGTCATGAAGGTTTCGAGTTTGGGGCTGACCAGGGGTTCGCCCCCGGTGATACGCAAGCGCTCGATGCCCGCCGCTTCGATCAGATAGGCCACACCGCGCGCCATGGCTTCGGCCGACAACTCATCCTGCGCAGCCACCAGCCGCTTGCCATTGGGCACGCAATAGGTACAGGCGTAATTGCAGGCGGAGGTCAGGCTGACTCGCAAATTGCGAAAACGCCTGCCTTGACGGTCAACGATCATGGTCACTCCGGCGAAAGAATATTCGGACCGCTAAAACTTGACTCACAAATCAAGTTTTAGCAAGTCCCATGCCTGAGTATATTCCTGCGGTACTGCGCCATGTAGCGAAATAATGGCGCAATCAGGCTGCTGAATGGTTCAGCTGCTCGGGGTGTCGGTGTCGCGCTTGCGCTTGTTGCCCATGCGCACGCCGATGTCCATCAGGAACTGGAAGAAGCCTTCCTGATCTTCCAGCACATTGCTCCAGAACGGCGAGTGATACAGCGCCACGGCACCGTGCACCAGCGCCCAGGACGCGCAGTAATGGAAGTAAGGCGGCACGTCTTCGAGCTTGCCTTCGCTGATTCGGCCCTTGATCAACAGGGTCAGCCGCTCGAAGTTCGAGGCGCGGATCTTGTGCAGCTCCTCGATCATCTCCGGCACCTGATTACCCTTGACCACCTTTTCTTCCAGTCGATCGAACAAGCGATAACGTTGCGGATCGCGCATGCGGAATTCGAAATAGGCGCGGGACAGGGCTTCCTTGTCCTTGTCGACGTCGGCGGAGTGCAGCAGCTCGTTCAAATCGCGCTCGTAGTCGAGCATCAGGCGCAGGTAGATCTCGGCCTTGGACTTGAAGTGCTTGTAGATCGTGCCTTTGCCGATACCGACGGCATCAGCAATCATCTCGACGGTGACACTGTCTTCACCTTGTTCGAGGAACAGCTTGAGCGCGGTATCGAGAATTTCTTGCTCGCGGCGACGAAACTCACGGACCTTACGAGGTTCTTTATGCATAAGAAAAGGTCTGTAGGGGTCAAAATTCGAAGCCGCGTATTATGCCTAAATTACGCAAAAATGCACGGATCATCCGACCATATCTGTGTTTCTTGAGTATTTCCCGCAAGGCCCCAAGCTGATGAGAACTCTTCTGAAGCGCCCGTATTCCAAATTTGTTTAAAAACCGCAGCCGACAAACTGGACTGGGTGAAATACTGATCAATACTTGAACTGTCGGCGGGGCATCTCCCCCAAGTGTCACGCCGATATTGGTACCAACGGACCGCGTACCATTGTTTTACTCCTAATGGTCTTAACCCGGATTCACCCCCCAGAACCCGGGTTTTTTTTGCCTGCGATTTAACCTTTCACATGGGCCAGCGGGAACAGACGCTTGAAGTTATCCGTCGTCTGTTCGGCAAACCGCTCGTAGGATTCACCACGCAACATGGCCAGAAACTCTGCCACTTCCCGCACATACTGCGGCAAGTTCGGCTTGCCGCGATACGGGATCGGCGCCAGGTACGGTGAGTCGGTTTCCACCAGCAATCGGTCGGCCGGCACCTTGCTGGCCACATCGCGCAACGCATCGGCATTACGGAACGTGACGATTCCGGAGAGGGAGATGTAGTAGCCCATGTCCAGCGCCGCCTTGGCCATGTCCCAGTCCTCGGTGAAGCAATGCAACACGCCTGCCTGGGAAAGTGCCGCTTCACGCAACAGGTTCAAGGTATCGGCGCGGGCGCCACGGGTGTGAATGATCACCGGTTTGCCGGTCTGCTGCGCGGCCTGCAAATGCAATCTGAAGGATTCTTGCTGCAACGCTGCCGCTTCCGGCTCGTAGTGGTAATCCAGGCCCGTTTCGCCAATGGCCACCACGCGCGGGTGATTGAGCTCCTGTAACAGCCAATCCAGCGCAGGCGCCGCACCCGGTTGCACGTCCAAAGGATGCACGCCAACCGAACAGTCGACATCCTCATAGCGTTCGGCCAGGGCTTTGACGTCGGCGGCGTTGTCGGCGCTGACACCGATACAGAGAAAGTGCCCTACCCCGCGCTGGCGGGCCGCATCGAGGGCGGCATCCAGGGAGCCGTCATGAGCGGCAAGGTCGAGGCGGTCAAGGTGACAATGGGAATCTACGAGCATAAAAGGACTGCAACTTACATCGTATGGGTGGGACGGTCGGACTTCAGGGCTCCGGCCAGATGAGTTTCGATTCGACTGCGCGCGGTGTTGTCGCCTTCGTTGAACTGTACGCCAACCCCGGCGGCGCGATTACCCTGGGCGCCTTTTGGGGTGACCCACGTGACTTTGCCGGCTACCGGGATCTTTTCCGGTTCATCGAACAAATGCAGCAACATGAATACCTCATCGCCCAACTTGTAGCTTTTGTTGGTCGGGATAAACAGGCCGCCGTTCTTGATGAATGGCATGTAGGCCGCATAAAGCACGGACTTGTCCTTGATGGTCAGGGACAAGATACCGTTGCGTGGCCCCGGACTGACAGTTTCATTCATGCTGACCTCCACTGCTGACGATCAGAGTCTAGGCACAGACTATTACCTTTGGGTAGGCAACGTCGCCCATTGCACCAGCAGCGCCTCCAGCAGCAACACTCGATTGAGGTTGGCCTTGCTCAATACTTTCTGGCGCTGGGCGAGGATCCAGTCCTGAATATTCAAGACCTTGTCCTGCCCGGTTTTTTGCGCCAGGTATTGAATCACCTTGCGCATATCCGGTAGCCCGAGCCCCTCTTCATCCTGGGTCAGCTGATAGCGAAGGATCAGGCTCGACCAGTCGCAGAACCAGTCGAACAACAGCAGCAACGGAATCGCATTCCAGCCTTCGGCCAGTTGTGTCGGCGATTGTTGCTGCTTGAGCAGCTTCTTCACCCCATCGACCACCTGCGCGCGCTGTTCGCGCACACCCTGGGCGTGCAGATTGACGCCGGCCAATGGCGAGCCGGCCGCGAGGGTCAGCAACTCGATGCGCTCTTCTTCGGAACAGTCCGGGAGAGCCTTGGCCAGCCACGCCAGACTCATGGCTTCACTCGGCAGCGGACACGCCTGCTGCACGCAGCGACTCTTGATGGTGGGCAACAGACGACTGGGCTGATGGCTGACCAGCAGCAAGACTGTGTCGCCAGAAGGCTCTTCAAGGCTTTTGAGCAGGGCGTTGGCGGCGTTGATATTCATCGACTCGACCGGCTCGATCAACACCACTTTACGCCCGCCCAGCTGTGCGGTCTGGACCACGAAACTCACCAGATCCCGGACCTGATCGACCTTGATCGCCTTGTCGGCTTCTTCCGGCTCCAGAATGTAGTTATCCGGGTGGCTGCCAGCCTTGAGCAGCAGGCAGGACTTGCATTCGCCACAGGCCCCCTGAGCCGTCGGGCGCTGGCACAACAGGCTGGCCATCAAGCGCTCGGCCAGCGCCCGCTTGCCGATGCCGGCCGGACCATGCAACAAATACGCGTGAGCGTGCTGCGTACGGCCGGCCAACTGCTGCCAGAGACTGTCCTGCCAGGGGTAGGCTTCAGCCACGGCTCAACTCCAGCAGGCGCGGCAACAAGGCGTCCAGGGATTGCTGAACCTGCGCCAGCGGTTGCGCGGCATCGATCAACACGTAGCGCGCTGGCTCCGCTGCAGCGCGCTTGAGGAAGGCACTGCGCACGGCATCGAAAAAGGTCCGGCCTTCGAGTTCGAAGCGATCCAGCCGTCCACGGGCGCTGGCGCGGGCCAGACCCACTTCAACCGGCAAGTCGAAAATCAGCGTCAGGTCGGGACGCAGATCGCCCTGCACAAAGGTTTCCAGCGTGGCGATACGTTCCAGCGACAAGCCGCGACCGCCGCCCTGGTAGGCATAGGTCGAATCGGTAAATCGATCACACAACACCACTGCACCACGGGCCAATGCCGGGCGAATGACCTCGGCCAGGTGCTGGGCGCGCGCAGCGAACACCAGCAGCAACTCCGTGTCCGGATTCATCACTTCATCGACCGGCGCCAACAGCACCTCACGGATGCGCTCGGCCAGTGGCGTGCCACCCGGTTCGCGGGTCAGCACCACTTCGATACCGGCGGCGCGGAGGCGCTCGGCCAGGTATTCGCGATTGGTGCTTTTGCCGGCCCCTTCCGGGCCTTCCAGCGTAATAAACAAGCCAGTCACAGGCAGTCCTTAGTCAGATTCATTGCGGGCCTTGCGGTGCAGTTACCGCCGGCTCGGGGGCTGGCGCCGGTGTGGATTCAGGCGCGGGCTCTTGCGGCTGTACCGGTGGCAGAACCTCGGGCACGGTATTGGGTGAAGAGGCCGGGATCGGTGCCTGGTCCTGCTGAGCCTGAGACTCGGAAGCTGGAGCTTCCGCGGTTTGAGATGGCGGAGCCTCCGCCGCCTGAGTTTCCTCTACCGGGGCTTGCGTTGTCTCGGACGCGCCGACCGGCGCCGGGCTGGAACGATAGTCAGCGCGGCGCTTGAGCTGGAACTCCCGCACGGCATTGTTATGGGCGTCCAGGTCATCGGAGAACACATGGCTGCCATCACCGCGCGCCACGAAATAAAGGCTGCTGCCCGCTACAGGATTCAGTGCCGCATGGATCGCTTCACGGCCAACCATCGCAATCGGGGTAGGCGGCAGTCCTGCAATCACATAGGTGTTGTAAGGCGTCGGTTCCTTGAGATGGGCGCGTGTCAATTTGCCACTGTAGCGATCACCCAAACCATAGATCACTGTCGGGTCCGTCTGCAGCAACATGCCGATCGCCATGCGTCGCACGAACACGCCGGCAATCTGCCCACGCTCCTGCGGCACGCCGGTCTCTTTCTCCACCAGCGAGGCCATGATCAGGGCTTGATAGGGTTCAGTGTACGGCACGTCGGCCGAGCGCTGGTTCCATTCCTTGGCCAACACCTCGTCGAGGCGGTCGTAGGCTGTTTTCAACAGCTCGGTGTCGGTCATGCCGCGCACGAAGCGATAAGTGTCGGGGAAGAATCGCCCTTCAGGGAAAATCCCCGAATGGCCGAGCTTGTCCATGACCTGGCTGTCGCTCAAACCCTCCAGGGTATGCTCAAGTTTCTCTTCCTTGGCCAACGCCGCTCGGACCTGATGGAAGTTCCAGCCTTCGACCAGTGTCACGCTGTACTGCACCATTTCCCCACGCTTCCACAGATCGATCAGACCTTCGACGGTCATGCCGGGAAGCATGCGGTATTCGCCACTGTGCAGCGGTTGTTTAGGCAAATTGAAGCGCCAATACACGCGCAACCAGAACGCGTCCTTGATGAGGCCATCGGCTTCAAGTCGCAGGAAGGTGCGGTTCGGTGTGGTGCCTTTGGGCACCTCCAGCAGTTCTTCCTGAGTGATATTCAACGGCTGCACCAGCGCCGAATGAATTTTCCAGGCGGAAGCGCCCAACATCAGCCCCGCCAGAACCAGTCCGGTTTCCAGCAGCAGCAAGAATTTACGTCTCACGTATCAAGCATCCAGTAGCGCGCGGGCAATGGTTTGGAGTTTACGGGTGAGCGGCCCAACCGGCCAGCTCAGAGCGGCATAGGCACGCACCGGCCAAACGCCATATACGCTGTTGCAGACAAAGACTTCGTCAGCGCCTTGCAGCTGCTCAAGCGTGATATCGGTGATTTGGATCGGGATGGCCAAAGCTTCGGCCTGAGACAATAACTCGGCACGCATCACACCTTCTACGCCGCAGTAGCTCAAATCCGCTGTGATCAACACACCGTCACGCACCAGGAACAGGTTGCTGAACACACCCTCGATCACGCGACCGGCCTGATCGAGCATCAAGCCTTCGGCATGTTCGGCGTCCTGCCATTCGGCGCGCGCCATCACCTGCTCAAGACGGTTCAAGTGCTTGAGACCTGCGAGAAGGGGCTGAAGGGAAAGTCGTGTGGTGCACGGGAACAGCCGAATGCCCTGCTCCGCATGGGCGGCCGGGTAAACCGCTGGAGAATTACCCGACAGGATTCGACGGGCCTGGGCCGAAGGATCGAAAGCGTACCCCCGCTGGCCGTCGCCACGGGTAACGATCAGCTTGAGTACACCTTCTTTCAATTGCTCGGCATAGGTCAGCAATTCCGCGACCACGGCAGCCTGATCCAGATTGATTGCCAGGCGCCGGCAGCCTTTGGCCAGCCGCACCAGATGACGATCCAGCAGAACTGGGAAGCCATCATGCACGGCAATGGTCTCGAACAGCCCATCGCCGTACGCCAGGCCGCGATCTTTCAGCGACAGTGCGTCAGCCGGCTGACCATCGACCCAGGTGTCCATCAACCTGCGAACCGGCGGAACACCAGCGATCCGTTGGTACCACCAAAACCGAAGGAGTTGGACAGAACCACGTCAATATCCATGTTGCGCGCGGTGTGCGGCACGAAATCGAGGTCGCAGCCTTCATCCGGCTCATCGAGGTTGATGGTCGGTGGCGCTACCTGACTGTTGATTGCCAGCACGCTGAAGATTGCCTCGACCGCGCCCGCCGCACCCAGCAGGTGACCGGTCATGGACTTGGTCGAACTGACGGCCAGCTTGTAGGCATGATCGCCGAACACGGTCTTGATCGCCTGGGCCTCAGCGAGGTCACCGGCCGGGGTCGAAGTGCCGTGGGCGTTGATGTAATTCACCTGATCGCCGTTGATCTTCGCATCGCGCAAGGCGTTGGTGATGCAACGGGCAGCGCCCGCGCCATCGGCTGGCGGCGACGTCATGTGGTAGGCGTCGCCACTGGTGCCGAAACCGATCAGCTCGGCATAGATGGTCGCGCCGCGGGCCTTGGCGTGCTCCAGCTCTTCGAGCACCAGCGCACCGGCACCGTCGGAAAGCACGAAGCCATCACGGCCCTTGTCCCATGGACGGCTCGCGCGAGTCGGCTCGTCGTTGCGGGTCGACAGCGCGCGGGAAGCACCGAAGCCGCCCATGCCCAGACCGCAGGCCGCCATCTCGGCACCGCCGGCAATCATCACGTCGGCTTCGTCGTACATGATATTGCGAGCCGCCATGCCGATGCAGTGCGTACCGGTGGTACATGCCGTGGCGATAGCGTAGTTAGGTCCCTGTGCCCCCAGATGGATGGACAGGAAACCGGAAATCATATTGATGATCGAGCCTGGCACGAAAAACGGAGAAATCCGACGCGGGCCGGTCTCATGCAGGGTGCGACTGGTTTCTTCGATATTGGTCAGACCGCCAATACCCGAGCCCATGGCAACACCGATGCGCTCACGGTTGGCGTCGGTGACTTCCAGACCGGCGTTGCGCACTGCCTGAAAGCCTGCGGCCAGGCCGTACTGAATGAACAGGTCGAGTTTGCGGGCTTCCTTGACCGACAGGTACTCCTCGACATTGAAGCCCTTTACCGAGCCGCCAAAACGGGTGGAATAGGCAGAAAGGTCGGTGTGTTCGATCAGACCAATGCCACTGCGGCCAGCCAGAATGCCCTGCCAGCTGCTTGGCACATCCGTGCCCAGTGGCGACAACATACCCATACCGGTGACTACGACGCGTCTACGCGACACAGCACTCTCCTTTTTTCAAATGACGACTTTGCATCAGGCCTAAAGAAAAAACCGCACGCCATGCGGCAGTGCGGTTTTTCCATGACAGCGAGCAACGATTACAAACTGTTACGCCTGGTGGCTAGTAACGTAATCGATAGCAGCTTGTACAGTAGTGATCTTCTCAGCTTCTTCGTCAGGGATTTCGGTCTCGAATTCCTCTTCCAGAGCCATCACCAGCTCAACGGTGTCAAGGGAGTCAGCACCCAGGTCTTCAACGAAGGAAGCAGTGTTGACCACTTCTTCTTCTTTAACGCCCAGTTGCTCGGCAACGATTTTCTTGACGCGCTCTTCGATGGTGCTCATACCTTGTTTTCACTCCTAATGGACAAATTCAGGCAGCTGGCCGGTGGGTAAGTGTATAGAAAGACTTTTCAGCTTTTCAACTGAAAGCTTCACTCCTCAAACCCGGCGACCCTCTGCCTATAAATAGATTGCAGCTTTATAACGGATTTTAGACAGCTCGTATGACATTTTTTTGAAGCAATCCGTCACATTTAACTTACATGTACATCCCGCCGTTCACCGGGATTGTAGCCCCGGTCACGTAGGCTGCACCGTCGGACGCAAGAAAAGCGACCACGGACGCGATCTCTTGAGCTTGCCCCAGACGACCCAGCGGAATCTGCGTCTGCAAGGCTTCACGCTGCGCTTCCGGCAATTCGCGGGTCATATCGGTGTCGATGAACCCTGGGGTCACCGAGTTGACCGTAATCGAACGCGAACCGACTTCACGCGCCAGCGCGCGGCTGAAACCTTCCAGACCGGCCTTGGCGGCGGCATAGTTTACTTGGCCTGCGTTGCCCATGGCACCCACAACCGAGCCAATACTGATAATTCGTCCCCAACGGGCCTTGGTCATACCGCGCAAAACGCCCTTGGACAGGCGATACAGACTGTTCAGATTGGTATCGACAACGTCATACCACTCGTCGTCTTTCATGCGCATCATCAGGTTATCCCGGGTGATGCCGGCATTATTCACCAGGATCGTCGGGGCTCCGAACTGCTCCTGAATGCTCGCCAGCACGGCCGATACGGACTCGTCGCTGGTGACATTGAGCTCAAGGCCAGTGCCTTGAATGCCGTTTTCCTTCAGGGTGGCGGCGATGCGCTCGGCCCCAGAGGCGGAGGTCGCGGTGCCAACAACGATGGCGCCCTGACGACCCAGTTCCAGGGCGATAGCCTGGCCGATACCGCGGCTCGCACCGGTAACCAGTGCAACTTTACCTTGCAGACTCATGCAAGCTTCTCCTGATTCAAGCCAACGCTGCACGGGCGGCAGCGAAAGCATCTGGGGTATTGAGGTTGGAAGTCGATACGCCATCGGCGCAGCGTTTGTTCAGACCGGCCAGCACTTTGCCAGGGCCGCACTCGACCAGATTGGTCGCGCCCTTGGCTGCCAGCGCCTGGACCGATTCGACCCAGCGTACAGGCTTGTAAAGCTGCTCAAGCAGATCGCGCTTGAGGGTTTCGAGATCGGCAGGCACATCGGCACTGACGTTCTGCACCACAGGAATCTGCGGCGCCTGCCAGTCGATCGCAGCGATCGATTCGGCAAAACGCTCGGCGGCCGGACGCATCAGTTCGCAGTGGGACGGCACGCTGACCGGCAACGGCATCGCGCGCTTGGCGCCGCGAGCCTTGCAGCCTTCGATGGCGCGCTCGACCGCCGCCTTGGCACCGGCGATCACCACCTGACCCGGGGAGTTGAAGTTGACGGCACTGACCACGTCACCTTGCGCCGCTTCGGCACAGGCTGCCAGCACGTCGGCATCGTCCAGGCCCAGGATGGCGGCCATGCCGCCCTGCCCGGCTGGAACAGCTTCCTGCATCAGCTGACCGCGACGCTCAACGAGTTTCACCGCATCGCCCAGGCTCAGGCCGCCTGCCGCGACCAACGCGCTGTATTCACCCAGGCTGTGACCGGCAACATAAGCCGGACGCGCGCCACCTTCCGCCAGCCACAGGCGCCACAAAGCGATCGAGGCGGTCAGGATGGCCGGTTGGGTTTTATCGGTTTGATTGAGTTGCTCTTCCGGCCCTTGCTGGGTCAGTGCCCACAGGTCATAGCCCAAAGCATCGGAAGCTTCTTTGAATGTTTCGAGGACAACCGGATGTTGCGCGCCCAACTCGGCCAGCATGCCGAGGGACTGCGAACCTTGTCCCGGAAAGACGAATGCGAGGGAAGCAGACATGTAACAAGCCCCTAATGATCTTGTCGTCGGAGAATTGACGTCCCGCTTTGGGGGACGCAAGAAACTGACAGTTGGATGGCCAAATGAACTGAGCGGTCACATTTAAGCATTGTCCGACGAAAACGCCTAAAGCAACAAATCCTCCAGACGACCGTGAATCCGTTCCGGCAGGTTTTCCTGAATCTCGATCAGGGCACGCGAAATTGCACTCTGAAACCCCTGCACTCCGGCAGAACCGTGACTTTTCACCACAATGCCCTGCAGACCAAGAAAGCTCGCTCCGTTGTGCCGCGCCGGCGCCAGATCGGCTTGCAGACGCTTCATCAACGGCAGGGCCAACGCACCGACCATGCGCGATGGCAGGCTTTTCTTGAACAGCGCTTCGATGCGCCCGGCAATCATGGTCGCCAGCCCCTCGCTAGACTTGAGCAGAATGTTGCCGACAAAACCGTCACACACCACTACATCCGCCTCGCCGCGGTACAAGCCGTCACCCTCGACAAAACCGATGTAGTTGATACCTCGAGCGCCCTGCAACAGGGTGGCGGCCAGCTTAACCTGCTGGTTGCCCTTGATGTCTTCGGTGCCGATGTTCAGCAAGGCCACCCGCGGACGAACGATGCCCAGGGTTTCAGCTGCCACCGACCCCATCACTGCAAACTGCAACAGATGCTCGGCACTGCAATCGACATTGGCGCCCAAATCCAGCAACTGGCAATAGCCCTTCTGCGTGGGGATCGCCGCGACCATGGCCGGCCGATCGATACCTGGTAAGGTCTTGAGCACGAATCGCGACAACGCCATCAGCGCACCGGTATTACCGGCACTGACACACGCCTGGACCTTGCCATCGCGCAACAACTCAAGTGCCACGCGCATCGACGAATCAGGCTTGCCGCGCAGGGCCTGGGCAGGCTTTTCATCCATGGTGATGACTTCGGACGCCGGAGCAATCGACAGGCGTGCGCGATCCACAGCCGACTGGCCAGCGATCAATTCTTCAAGGAGGGAGGGTTGACCAACGAGGGTCAGGTGCAGCGAGGGGGTTGCAGACAGGCAAGCAAGGCTGGCCTGAACAATGCTGCGGGGACCGAAGTCCCCGCCCATTGCGTCAATCGCGATGACTTGAGCGGACAAGTGATTACTCGTCAGCGCCCTTGTCGATCACTTTACGGCCACGGTATACGCCTTCTGGCGATACGTGGTGACGCAGGTGAACTTCACCAGTGGTTTTTTCTACAGACAGGGTGCTAGCCTCGAGAGCGTCGTGCGAACGGCGCATGTCACGGGCAGAGCGGGATTTTTTGTTCTGCTGAACAGCCATAATTGATTAACTCCTAAACGTTTGGGTCACGCTTTAACTGCGCCAATACACTGAACGGGTTGGACCGCGTTACCTCGTCCTCGCTCGGTTCGGGCTCATCTGCTCCCGCCGGCTGCTGGCATTCTTCCGGATGATGAGCAGGCACAATGGGCAAGGCGAGCAGAAGCTCCTCCTCGATCAGTGACTGCAGATCCAAAGGATCTTCGCCCAGTTCCAGCACGTCATAACCTTTCGGCAACGACTGGGTATTCGCACCCTCCTTCACCACAGCATAACTGCATTCGCTATGGATCGGCAGGGTGACCAGCTCAAGACAACGCTGGCAAACCATTTTGACTTCAGTGTCGATAAAGCTGTGGATTACCACAGATTTACGTTCATCTCGTTCAAAAACGAATTTAGCCTGCACCGTACCGACATTGTCGGAAAGCGGGTCGCAGAGTCTCTCCAAATCGGCCAGCAGCATTTCACCTTGAAGGGTGGTGCCACGGTCAGCCAATTTGCGCGGGTCAACGTGAGGTGGAATCGGGTCATTCAACATAGGCGCAGCATTATAGGGATGCACCCGCCCATGTCAAAGGAAATTCAGCCCTGTCCGTCACTTGCAAGCCTCCGCTAGAATCGGCACCTGCCTTCTGGAGATGCACATGCTGCCTTTATTACTCGCTTCCGGCTCGGTCTATCGCCGGGAATTGCTGGCCCGCCTGCGGCTGCCGTTCACCTGCAGCTCACCCGACATCGACGAAAGCCATCGTCCTGACGAGCCTGCCGTTGATCTGGTCAAGCGCCTCGCCGAGGAAAAAGCACGGGCACTGGCCGGCAGCCATGGCGCGCACTTGATCATCGGCTCCGACCAGGTCGCCGTGCTCGGTGACAGAATCATCGGCAAGCCCCATACCTTCGAAAAGGCCCGTGAACAACTGCTGGCCGCGAGCGGCGCCAGCGTGACCTTCCTCACCGGCCTGGCCCTGCTCAATAGCCAAACCGGCCATTGCCAGGTCGACTGGGTACCCTTCACCGTACACATGCGCACGCTCGACACCGCTCGTATCGAACGCTACCTGCATGCAGAACAACCCTACGATTGCGCCGGCAGCTTCAAGGCCGAAGGCCTGGGCGTCAGCCTGTTTCAGGGCACCGAAGGCCCTGACGCCACCAGCCTCGTCGGCTTGCCGCTGATTCGCCTGGTGGACATGCTGATGGCCGAAGGCGTGCAAATCCCCTGAATAAACAAAAACCGGCCAACAGGCCGGTTTTTTGTTTGCAGCGATGGCACTTATCGCAACGACGGCCCCTGGAAGCCCATCCACATCGCCAAGTGCTCAGCCACGCTGGCGCCAAGCTTTTTCGAGAAGCGATCGAACGGCGACTCCTGAACGGTAAAGTCCACCAGCTCTTTTTCGCCGATCACATCCCGAGCCACGTAACTGGCATTGCCCAGACCATCGATAAGCCCCAGCGGCAGCGCCTGCTCACCAGACCAGACCAACCCGGAGAACAACTCCGGATGCTCCTTGTCCTTCAGGCGATCGCCACGACCTTGCTTGACGCTATTGATGAACTGCTTGTGCGTGGTGTCGAGCACACCCTGCCAGAAAGCGGTTTCCTCGGGTTTCTGCGGCTGGAACGGATCCAGGAACGATTTGTGCTCACCCGAGTTGTAGGTGCGACGCTCAACACCCAGCTTCTCCATGGTACCCACAAAGCCATAGCCGGCCGCGGTCACGCCGATAGACCCCACCAGGCTCGCCTTGTCGGCGTAGATCTGATCGGCAGCACTGGCGATGTAATAGGCGCCCGAAGCACCGAGATCGGAAATCACTGCGTACAGCTTGGTATCCGGGTGAAGCCCACGCAGACGGCGGATTTCGTCATAGACATATCCCGACTGCACCGGACTGCCGCCCGGACTATTGATGCGCAGGATAACGCCCTTGACCTTATCGTCATCAAAAGCGGCACGCAGGCTGCCGACGATGTTGTCGGCACTGGCCGGCTCCTTGTCGGCGATCATCCCGTTCACATCGATCAGAGCCGTGTAGTTGCCACTGCGGGTAGCCGCTTTTTCCATATCCATCAGCGGCGAGAACAGCGCCAGCGCAATAAACAGATACACGAAAGTCAGCAGCTTGAAGAAAATCCCCCAGCGACGGGACCGGCGCTGCTCCTGCACACTCGCCAAAAGCGTCTTTTCCAGCAGCTTCCAGCTTTTTTCGTCACCGCTCTCCGCGCTCGCCTTGGCGGGCGCTTTCCATTCGTCGGCCATGCCACATACCCCAGCAAAAAACGTATTAAGCCTGCTGACTCAGCCAGGCATGCAATTCTGAAAAGCGATCAATGGCCAGGCGCGGCTCAAACAGCTTCAACGCCTCGATCGACTGGGCACCATAGCTGACAGCCACCGATTCCATGCCCGCGTTGCGCGCCATCTGCAAGTCAAAGGAGGAGTCGCCGACCATCAGCGCCTGCTCCGGACGAACTTCGCAGTGGGCGAGAATCTGTTCAAGCATCAACGGATGCGGCTTGCTGGCGGTTTCGTCGGCCGCCCGCGTGATATCAAAGTAACCTTCCCAACCATGGGATTTCAGCACCCGATCCAACCCGCGGCGCGCCTTGCCGGTCGCGACAGCCAGGTGATAACCCTCGGCCCGAAACGCCTCGAGCGATTCGACCACCCCCTCGAACAACGGCGAAGGCACAGCCTCCGAAGCGATGTAGTGATCCGCATAGTGCTGACGAAATGCCACCAGCTCGGCATCACCGATGTCGGGATACAGCGTGCGGATCGCCTCCGGCAGCCCCAGGCCGATGATGCCCTTTACGGCGACATCATCGCGCAGCGCAAAACCGGACCGCTCGGATGCCACATGCATCGCTTCGACAATCCGACCAATGGAATCGGCCAACGTGCCATCCCAATCGAAAATCAGCAGCTTGTAATCAGAGGGGTGCACTCAGGCGCTCCACAGTCTTGGCCCACATCTCATCGACAGGCGCCTGAAGCTTCAGCTCGCCACCATCGGGCAGCGGCACGGTCAGCATGTAGGCGTGCAGGAACAGACGCTTGCCGCCCAAATCACGGATTTCCTTGCTGAAATCGTCATCGCCGTACTTGGTGTCGCCGGCGATGCAATGCCCGGCATGCAGTGTATGGACGCGAATCTGGTGGGTTCGACCGGTGATCGGTTTTGCCTCGATCATGGTGGCAAAGTCACCGAAGCGACGCAGGACCTTGAACACGGTCACGGACTCCTTGCCCTCATCCTCGTCGACCTCGACCATACGCTCACCGGAGCGCAGATTGCTCTTGCCCAGCGGCGCACGGACCTGCTTGATCGAAGACGCCCAATTACCGCGAACCAGCGCCATGTAGCGCTTGTCGACACCATCGCCGCGCAGCGCGGTATGCAAGTGACGCAGCATGCTACGTTTTTTGGCAATCATCAGCAGGCCGGAGGTGTCACGATCGAGACGGTGAACCAGCTCAAGTTCCTTGCAATCCGGGCGCAACTGGCGAAAAGCTTCGATCACCCCGAAACTCAAGCCACTGCCGCCGTGTACGGCAATCCCGCAAGGCTTGTTGACCACGATTAGCGCCTTGTCCTCGTAGACAATCGCGGCTTCGAGGCGTTGCAGCAGTCCTTGGGCAAGTGGCACCGGCTCGTCACGCTCAGGCACGCGAACCGGCGGTACGCGCACGATATCGCCCGCCTGCAGCTTGTATTCGGGCTTGATCCGACCTTTGTTCACCCGCACTTCGCCTTTGCGCAAAATGCGGTAAATCAAGGTCTTGGGCACGCCTTTGAGCCGAGCGAGAAGGAAGTTATCAATACGTTGGCCGGCATATTCCGGCGAGACCTCAAGCAGTTGTACGCCTGGGGTCGGGGGGGCAGTAGTCGTCATGGCGCGGATGATATCAATTTTTTATGGAATTGAAGCACTTAATCATTACTGCTATAGTCGCGAACGCCGCCAAAAGCGGCCTGGACAGCGGACCAACGGTTGAAAACCGGCCCTGACCAACGCAATTCACCAGGACGCGAGGCCGTCCTACGGGGCTTTCGCTACGTAACGGTGGAGTTTGCAGGTGTAACGAGCGCAGGTGACATGAGGCCTGAATCACGCCGCAAAGCAGAGTTTTCACTCGCCACGCGAGCCCATATTCACGGCCAGTTCACAAAGTGCAGTCAGCTGCGAATGACCCCGAGCGAACACTTCGGAAACAACGCCTAAATTAGCCATGATGCGTGACCTCCCCTTTCGGAGCTCACGGTAAATGCCAACCCGCTGCGGATTCTGCGCGCGGCAGCACCCGAATTATCAGGGATACGTGTAGGGTGGAGATGCACAACCGCTGGACTGTGTAGCAATAGGCTTTATCAAGACGCTTCATCTCGTCCACAGCCGCCGGTTGATTCCTCCTCCTGACTGAGTGCTTAAGTAGCCACAGCAAGCAGGACGCGTACGTCGCGATGCAGGCCCACATTGGCCGGACATCGCTGGACACGGGAATGGCCAACCACTCCCGACGCACCTGACACCGACCGTGAGAAGTCGTGTGTGCCGAACGCCGTTTCCGGCAGCCCGGAAACCGACGGTACTACATGAAAAGAATGCTGATTAACGCAACTCAACCCGAAGAGTTGCGTGTTGCACTGGTAGATGGCCAGCGCCTCTACGACCTGGACATCGAATCCGGTGCACGCGAGCAGAAGAAAGCCAATATCTATAAAGGCCGGATCACTCGCATCGAACCAAGCCTCGAAGCTGCCTTTGTCGATTTCGGCTCTGAGCGCCACGGCTTCCTGCCACTCAAAGAAATCTCCCGCGAATACTTCAAGAAAGCCCCCGAAGGCCGCGTCAACATCAAGGACGTCCTGAGCGAAGGCCAGGAAGTCATCGTTCAGGTCGAAAAAGAAGAACGTGGCAACAAGGGCGCAGCCCTGACCACCTTCATCAGCCTGGCCGGTCGTTACCTGGTCCTGATGCCGAACAACCCGCGTGCCGGCGGTATCTCCCGTCGCATCGAAGGCGAAGAGCGCAATGAACTGCGTGAAGCGCTGAACGGCCTGGTTGCACCGGCCGACATGGGCCTGATCGTGCGCACTGCCGGCCTGGGCCGCAGCAGCGAAGAAATGCAGTGGGACCTCGATTACCTGCTGCAACTCTGGACCGCCATCAAAGAAGCCTCGCTGGATCGCTCCGCGCCTTTCCTGATCTACCAGGAAAGCAACGTGATCATCCGCGCCATCCGCGATTACCTGCGCCAGGACATCGGCGAAGTGCTGATCGACAGCGTTGAAGCCCAGGACGAAGCCCTGACCTTCATCCGCCAGGTGATGCCGCAGTACGCCAGCAAGATCAAGCTGTACGAAGACAGCGTGCCGCTGTTCAACCGTTTCCAGATCGAAAGCCAGATCGAAACCGCCTTCCAGCGCGTTGTCGAACTGCCTTCCGGCGGCTCCATCGTGATCGATCCGACCGAAGCCCTGGTGTCCATCGACATCAACTCGGCGCGCGCCACCAAAGGCAGCGACATCGAAGAAACCGCCCTGCAGACCAACCTTGAAGCCGCCGAAGAAATCGCCCGTCAGTTGCGCCTGCGCGACATCGGCGGCCTGATCGTCATCGACTTCATCGACATGACCCCTGCCAAGAACCAGCGCGCCGTGGAAGAAAAAGTCCGCGAATGCCTGGAAGCCGACCGTGCTCGCGTGCAAGTCGGTCGCATCTCGCGCTTCGGCCTGCTGGAGATGTCCCGTCAGCGTCTGCGCCCATCCCTGGGTGAAAGCAGCGGCATCGTTTGCCCACGCTGCAGCGGCACCGGCATCATCCGTGATGTTGAATCGCTGTCGCTGGCGATCCTGCGCCTGATCGAAGAAGAAGCCCTGAAAGACCGCACTGCCGAAGTTCGCGCCCAGGTGCCGATCCCGGTGGCGGCGTTCCTGCTCAACGAAAAACGCAACTCGATCACCAAGATCGAACTGCGCACCCGTGCCCGCATCGTCATTCTGCCGAACGATCACCTCGAAACGCCGCACTTCGAAGTTCAGCGCCTGCGCGATGACAGCCCGGAAGCTGCCACCAACCAGTCCAGCTACGAAATCGCTGCTGCCGCTGCCGAAGTGGAAGAAGTCCAGCCAGCCGCTGCGACCCGCACCCTGGTTCGCCAGGAAGCCGCGGTCAAGACAGCACCGGCCCGCGCCAATGCTCCGGTTCCGACCGAAGTGGTCGCTCCGGTTGCCGCACCGGTCGCCGCGCCAGAGCCAAGCCTGTTCAAAGGCCTGGTGAAATCGCTGGTCAGCCTGTTCGCCTCCAAGGAAGAGCCTGCTGCTCCGGTCGTGGTTGAAAAACCGGCTGCCGAGCGTCCGGCCCGTAATGAAGAGCGCCGCAGCGGTCGTCAACAGAGCCGCAACCGTAACGGTCGCCGCGATGAAGATCGCAAGCCTCGCGAGGAACGTGCACCGCGTGAAGAGCGCGCACCACGTGAACCACGCGAAGAACGTCAGCCACGCGAAGTCCGCGAAGTCCGCGAGGAAACGCCAGCGGTAGCTCGCGAAGAGCGCGCGCCACGTGCTCCGCGTGAAGAACGCGCTCCGCGCGCGCCACGTGAAGATCGCAAGCCACGTGGCGAGCGTGAGGAACGTGTACGTGAATTGCGTGAGCCTCTTGATGCCGCTCCGGCCGCCGCAGCTACCACCGAAGAACGTCCAGCTCGTCAACCACGCGAAGAACGTGCTCCACGCCCACCGCGTGAAGAACGTCAACCACGTGCCGAGCAAGCCGCTGCTGCCGTTGCCGAAGAAGAACTGCCAACCAACGAAGAGCAACTGCAGGAAGAAGGTCAGGACGGCGTCGAAGGCGATCGCCCACGCCGCCGCTCCCGTGGCCAGCGTCGTCGCAGCAACCGTCGTGAGCGTCAACGTGATGCCAATGGCAACGTGATCGAAGGCTCGGAAGAGTCCGAGTCTGGTGAAGGCAGCGAAGCGCCAAGCGCTGCTGATCTGGCCGCAGGCCTGGCTGTGACTGCAGCCGTTGCCAGCTCCGTGATCAGCGCTCCGGCCGAAGCACAGGCCAACGAGCAAGCCGAACGCGCCACTGCCGCCACCCTGGAAACCGCTCCAGTCGAAGCGCCAGTCGTTGAAGCGACGACTCCGGTCGAAGTCTCCGCTTCGCCGGAAATCGAACTGGCTCCAGCGCCTGAGGCACAGCCTGTGGTTGAAGCTGCCGCCGAGCCAGCCATCGTCGCCGAAGCGCCTGCCGAGGTTGCAGAGCCGGTGGTGGAAGCCGTGACGGAAGCCGTTCGTGAAGTTCGCGAGGAGCAAACCGCTTTCAACTGGGTTGCGGAGCCAGCCGTTGTTGAAACACCGGCCCCCGTCGCTGAAACCGAAGTGGCTGAAGCAATGGTCTCCGAGCCAGTGGTTGTCGCTGCTGAACCGGTACCAGTGGTCGAAGCACCGGTTGTTGATCAAGCGCCTGCTCCGGTGGTGGAAACTGCCCCTGTCAGCGCCCTGACACCAAGCGGCCGTGCGCCGAACGACCCGCGTGAAGTGCGTCGTCGCAAGCGTGAAGCCGAGCGTCTGCAGAAGGAGGCCGAATTGGCTGCCGCTGCTGCTCCAGCTGAAGCGGTTGTCGCTGATGTCGTTGAGGCAGCACCTGCCCCGATTGCTGAAGTCGCTGCCGAACCCGCTGAATCCGTAATCCACGAAGCACCACGCTCCGTTCAGGATGCGGTAGAGCAACATGAACAGGCCCAGGAAAAAGAGCACGAGCCTAAACCTCTCGTCTGATTCCGTCGGCCACTAAAAAGCCCCGCCTGGTGAACCCAGGCGGGGCTTTTTTATGCCTACAGGCTAAACAATTGGCCCCCTTGTGGGAGCGAGCCTGCTCGCGAAATCGGCCTCACATTCAACAAATGTATCGACTGATCAACCGCTTTCGCGAGCAGGCTCGCTCCCACAGGGCTTTATGCCGACTTGAAGACCAGCTTTTCCGGCACATCCACATCCCACAACACACCAGGATCATCCACAGCCACTTCAACCACTATCCCCTGCGCAAACAACACCTTGGCCCCGCGGTCACCGAACAACGCCATCAATCCCGGACCAAAGCTGCGACCGAACCCCACTGGATGTCCGAATTCGCCTTTCTGAACCGGCACACTGATGCAATCATCCGCCACCTGCGCCATGACTTGTTCAATGCTCGACGGCAGGGTAAACGGCATATCCCCCAGCACCATCAGCCAACCACTGAGTTGCGAACACGCCGCCACCCCCGCCGCAATGCTGTCACCCATTCCCGTCGACTCGACCAACACGATCTCGCAGCCATAAGCCTTGGCCATGCGGATGACTTGTGGACGATCCGCAGTGGTCACAAGGACGCGTTTGCTCAGTTCGGCCGGCACATTCACCAGCACCTGTTCGATCACCGAACGGACAGCGCCATCACGCCCGGCACAGTCCGCCAGCAATTTGTCCTTTTCTTCACCCGCAACTTGCCGAAACCGACTGCCCTGCCCCGCCGCCAGAATGACGACACCGATAGGCTCACTCATACACCCTCCCGCAGTGGCTTTTTCTGTTTCAGCTCCACGCCATTCTTGATCGCCACAATTTCCGCCATCAGTGACAAGGCAATTTCCGCCGGGTTATGGCTGCCGATGTGCAAGCCGATCGGGCCGTGCAACCGGTCGATGGCCTGCTGTGACAAGCCCAGTTGAGCCAGATTGTCCCGACGCTTCTGACTGTTGACCCGCGAACCCAGCGCACCGACATAGAAAGCCCTGGAATCAAGCGCCGTGAGCAAGGCCATGTCATCCAGACGCGGATCGTGCGTCAGGGCGACGATGGCCGTACGTTCATCGGCCTGGATATCCAGCACTGCCTCGTCGGGCATACCCGAGACAAATCGACCATGTTGCTCCTCCCAGCCGTAGACGAACTCGCTGCGCGGATCGCAGATCAGCACTTCGAAATCCAGCAGCCGGGCCATCTCGGCAACATAACGGGACAGTTGCCCCGCTCCAATCAGCAACAAACGCCACCTTGGACCGTAGATCGCGCGCAACGTCAGCCCATCAAACGTCAACACGTCCGACTTGCTGGCCGGCGTCAACGTCACCTCACCGGTTTCAAGATTCAGCTCGCGCGCGATGATTTCATGCGCTTCACAATGAGCCAGCAATTGTGCAACCCAATCAGCATGACGAATACGCTCCTCGGTCAAACGCAAGGTGCCGCCGCACGGCAAACCGAAACGCGCCGCCTCCTCACGGGTCACGCCGTAGGTGATGAGTTGCACTGGCGGCCCATCCGCCGGGATACGACCGTCATGCAACCGCGCAATCAGGTCATCCTCGACGCAGCCGCCAGACACCGAGCCAATCACCACACCGTCTTCGCGCAACGCGAGCATCGCACCCGGCGCCCGGGGCGCGGTGCCCCAGGTCTGGACCACGCTGTACAACACCACCCCCCGGCCTGCGCGATGCCACTCCAGCACAGTGCGCAGGACGTTCAGATCGGCGCTGTCCATCAGGCCCCCACCTTATTCCAGCCCTGCAGCTGGTAACGGACCGGCAGGTCGCGGATACGCTTGCCGGTGGCGGCGAAGATGGCGTTGCACAGCGCCGGGGCGATGGGCGGTACACCCGGTTCACCGACGCCACCCAGCGGCACAGTGCCTGGTGGCGTGACCAGATGTACGGCAACTTCCTTCGGCGCCAGTGACATGCGTGCCACTTCGTACATGTGGAAGTTGTCCTGCTGCACCTTGCCATCCTTGAAGCTGATTTCACCCAGCACGGCATTGCCCAGGCCCATGACGCATGCGCCTTCGAACTGCGCGCGAATCCGCTCAGGGTTGATCTGCGGACCACAGTCCACAGCGATGTCAGCCTTGTGCACGATCAAGGTGCCATCCTCTTTGACCTCGACCTCAATCACCGATGCCACATAGGTCACGAAACTGTAGTGCACCGCCAGCCCCAAACCTCGGCCCTTCGGCAACTCGCGCCCCCATCCGGCGGCCTTGGCAGCGGTTTCCAGCACCGTGCGCAATCGCGCGGTGTCGATGGGATAACGCTCGGGTGATTCGCCGTAGTTCCACTCTTCACTCAACGTGCGCGGATCGATCTGCCGGTCCGGGCCAAGCAGTTTGATCTGGTACTTGAGCGGATCCTCCTTGGCCTTGTGCGCCAACTCGTCGATGAAACTTTGAATCGCAAAGCCGTGGGGGATGTTCGACACCGAGCGGTACCAGCCCACGCGGGTGTGAACAGTGGCTTCGGGGTTTTCCAGGCGGATGTTGGGAATGGCGTAGGCCATGTTGGTAAAGCCCATGCCCAACTCGAAAGCCGCCTCGTGGTTCATCCCCGGCGCAAACAGTGCGGTGATGCTCGGTGCCACTGTACGGTGCAACCAGCCGGACGGTAGGCCATCCTTGTTGAGGCTGGCCTTGAGGTGTTCGACCGACACCGTGTGGAAATAGGAGCAATGAATGTCGTCTTCACGGGTCCATTGCACCCGCACCGCTTTGCCGGGGAATTCCTTGGCCAGGATGGCTGCTTCGATGATGAAGTCAGGCTTGGACTTGCGACCGAAACCGCCGCCGAGCAAGGTGACATTGAAGGTGACGTTGTCGAACGGCACGCCCAGGCGCTCGCCAATCCGCTCGCGGGTAACCTGTGGCGCCTGGCTCGGGCCCCAGGCTTCGCACAAGCCATCCTTGAAGCGGGCGATGGCGACCATGGGCTCCATCGGTGACTGCGACAAGTGCGGCAGGTAGTAGGACGCTTCCAGCGTGCTGTCAGCGCTTTTCATGGCTTCGTCGATATTGCCGGTGTTGCGCACGACTTTGCCGGGCTTAAGGGAAGCGGCTTCCAGTTCCTTGCGGTAAGCGATCGAGTCGTAACTGGCGTTGGGCCCGTCATCCCATTCGATTTTCAGCGCCTCGCGGCCCTTGATCGCCGCCCAGGTATTGTTCGCCACCACGGCAATGCCGCCCAACGGTTGAAACTCCGATGGCAATGGCCGGCTTTCAATCTGCACAACCTTGACCACGCCGGGGACTTTCATGGCCGCCGCGCCATCGAAACTCTTGACCTTGCCGCCATACACCGCCGGCCGGGCGATGGTTGCGAACAGCATGCCGTCGAAATGCACGTCGGCGCCATACACGGCACGACCGTTGACGATGTCTTCACCGTCGATGGCCTTGGTGCCTTCCTTGCCGATATAGCGGAATTCCGACGGCTGCTTGAGCCGCAGGCTGTCACGCGCCGGTACGGCCAGAGCGCCGGCAGCAGCGGCCAGGGCGCCATATTCCAGCTCGCGACCGGACGGCTTGTGGATGACTTTGTGCAATTGCGCGTGGCATTCACCGACCGGAACCTTCCACTGGTCGGCAGCGGCCTGTTCCAGCATGGTCCGCGCAGCGGCACCACAACGGCGCATCGGCTCGTACCAGTGGCGCATGCTGCGTGAACCGTCGGTGTCCTGGTTGCCGAAGCGTACTTCGTCACCGGGCGCCTGCTTCACTCTGACTCGCGCCCAGTCCGCTTCCAGCTCATCGGCCACCACCATGGTCAGGCTGGTGCGTACGCCCTGGCCCATTTCCGAACGGTTGCAAACTACTGTCACCGTGCCGTCAGTGGCGATGCTGACATACACCTTGGGATCGTCGACCCAGCCATGGGGCATGCCGTCGGCGCCGAACTTCTTCTCTTTCTCTTCGGCAAAAACGTCTTGCCAACCCCAGCTCGCGGCCACCACCAGCGCTCCGGTGGCCCCCACCCCCTTGAGAAAACCACGCCGACTGAGGTTGCTCAGGGCGAAATCATTCGGTAACCGGCTCATGCCTTGGCCTCCTTCAGGTGAGTGGATGCCGTGCGAATAGCGGTCTTGATGCGGTTGTAGGTGCCGCAACGGCAGATGTTGCCGACCATCGCTTCTTCAATCTGTTCGTCGCTGGGGTTGGGATTAGTCTTGAGCAGCGCGGTGGCGGACATGATTTGCCCGCCCTGGCAGTAACCGCATTGGGCCACCGCGGTATCGAGCCAGGCCTGCTGCACGACTTTGCCGACCGGGTCGGCGTGCAGGTTGTCGATGGTGGTGATGTTTTGCCCGACAACCGAACCGATCGGCGTGATGCAGCTCCGCGCCGGGGCACCCCCGATATGAATGGTGCAGGCACCGCACAGGCCCATGCCACAGCCGAATTTGGTGCCGTTGTAACCGGCCACGTCACGGATTGCCCAGAGCAGCGGCATATCTTCGGTGACGTCGAGTTGATGGTCTTGACCATTGAGCTTCAAGGTAATCATGGGCACGCCCGCATAGTATTGGGTTATGGGGTCGAGCAATCTGCCGCCGGAAATCGGCGGTTGGCACACGCAGATCGGCTCAGGCTAATGAGGCTCTCTTATGCCGACGGAGACGTCTGCACCGGGCCTTTGATGAAACAAACGCATTGCATCGTTAGCTCGCTAAGTTAACGCAGCATTAACAAAAAAGCCCTGCACTTTCATCAGTGCAGGGCTTTGGATTTGAACCTTGAAAGCTTAGCTTCAATACCGGTTCGGCTCCATTTCCAGGTCGACATGGAAACGTTCTGAAATGTCTTTCTGGATACGCTGTGCCAGGTCGAGCAACTGCAGGCCGGTCGCGCTGCCGTAGTTGACCAGCACCAGCGCCTGCAATTTATGCACGCCCGCATCCGCCTCGCGGAAACCTTTCCAGCCGGCCCGCTCAATCAACCAGCCGGCGGCCAGTTTCATCTGACCGTCGGGTTGCGCATAGGCCACCAGATCCGGGTATTCGCCCTTGAGTTGCGTGACCAGCGCTGCCGACACCAAAGGGTTCTTGAAGAAACTTCCGGCATTGCCGAGCACCGCTGGGTCCGGGAGTTTTTCGTTGCGAATGTTGCAAATGGCCTGGCTGACATCGGTGGCGGTCGGATGCTCGATACCTTGCTCCGTCAGGCGCTGACGCACCGGACCGTATTCCAGATGCAAATGCGCGGTACGGTCGAGGGTGAATCGCACGCGCAGGATCAACCAGCGCCCCGGCTGCTGTTTGAACAGGCTGTCACGGTAGGCGAAGTCGCATTCGTCCAGAGTGAACTCACGCAATTCGCCACTTTGGCGATCGAGTGCGGTCAGGCCGGCAAACACGTCCTTGATCTCCACGCCATAGGCGCCAATGTTCTGCATCGGGGCCGCACCCACGGTGCCGGGAATCAGGCTGAGGTTTTCCAGACCCGACAGTCCGTGCACCAGCGTGTGTTGCACAAACGGGTGCCACGGCTCGCCCGCCTCGGCTTCGATCATCACTTTGCTGCCGTCATCGCTCACCACGCGAATCCCGCGTGTGGCCATGCGCAGCACCAGTGCCGGGATATCAGCCGTGAGCAGCAAGTTGCTGCCGCCGCCAATCACCAGCAACGGCACATCGTGCGCCTGCGCATAAGCCAGGGCTTCTCGCACATCGGCGTCGCTGTGGGCTTCGGCAAACAGGCGGGCCTGAACGTCCACGCCAAAACTGTTGTACGGCTTGAGCGAAACCTGTGATCGAACCTGCAAACTCATAAGCGTCCCTTCAGTTCGACCACCAGCCGATCGCTGGCACGCTCGATCAAGTCCAGCACCTGCTCGAAACCCTGATCCCCGTCGTAATACGGGTCCGGGACCTCATCGACTTCAGACTCATAGCGGCGCAGGAACAGATCCAGCTCAGCCTTGCCCTTGGCCGGTTGCAAGGCCTTCAGGTTGCGCAGGTTGCTGTTGTCCATCGCCAGGATCAGGTCGTACGTGGCGAAGTCGGCGCGGGTGACTTGCTGGGCGCGCTGGGCGGACAGGTCATATCCGCGCGACTTTGCCGCGGCCTGGCTGCGCTTGTCCGGCGCCTTGCCGACGTGCCAGTCCCCGGTACCGGCGGAGGCGACTTCGACTTGGTCGGCCAACCCCGCCTCCCGCAGTTTGTGCCGCAATACGCCTTCGGCCGTGGGTGAACGGCAGATGTTGCCCAGGCAGACAAACAAAACCCGCATCAGGCCTCCAGCAGGCGACGAACGCGCTCAAGGTCTTCAACCGTATCGACACCGGCCGGTGGGGCGATCAGCGCGTCGGCGACGTGAATCCGCACGCCGTGCCAAAGCGCCCGCAGCTGCTCCAGGCATTCGGTGTTTTCCAGCCAGCACGGGCCCCAGCTGACGAAGTCATGCAGGAAACCGGCGCGATAGGCATAGATGCCAATGTGGCGACGATAGGGCACGCCTTCCGGAAGCTGATCGCGATTCTGGGCAAAGGCATCTCGCGCCCAAGGCAGCGTGGCGCGACTGAAAGTCAGTGCCAGGCCATTGATGTCGCTGACGACCTTGACCACGTTGGGGTTGAACAGGCTTTGCACGTCTTCGATCGGCTCGCCCAGGGTGGCCATGCGGGCTTCGGTGTGGGCTGCCAGGTTGGCGGCGACCTGATCGATCACGCTCGGCGGGATCAACGGTTCGTCACCCTGGACGTTCACCACGATGGCGTCTGGCGCCAGGCCCAGTTTCGTCGCGACTTCCGCCAGGCGATCGGTGCCGGAGTTGTGATCCTCGCGGGTCATCACCACTTCGGCGCCAAACTCGATGCAGGCCTCACGGATGCGCTTATCGTCAGTCGCGACCACGACGCGCTGGGCGCTGCTTTTGCTCGCCTGTTCCCAGACGTGCTGAATCATTGGCTTGCCGGCGATCAGCAGCAGCGGTTTGCCCGGCAAACGGGTGGAGGCGTAGCGCGATGGAATGACAACGGTAAAGGCGGTGGTCATTTATCCAGACGCTCGTCGGTGGTCAGGGTACGGGCTTCGGATTCAAGCATCACCGGGATACCGTCGCGAATCGGGTACGCCAGACCGGCGCCCTTGCTGATCAGCTCGGTCTTGTCGGCGCTGAGCTTGAGCGGGCCTTTGCAGACCGGGCAAGCGAGGATATCGAGCAATTTGGTGTCCATGAGCATTCCCTGGATAAAAACGGATTTATGGCAACAGACGTGCCGGCAACAGGCGCATCAACTGCGTGTCGAACCAGGCCACGAAAGCCGGCGACGGCACAGCATCGACCGCCAGGTACCACCAATCGGCAGCGGCGAAGGCACGGCACTTCACCGCGTCCTTTTCGGTCATTACCAATGGCAATGACGGGGTAAAATTCAAAGCCTGCACGCTGTATTCGGCGTGGTCGGCGAATGCGTGCGGGACTGGCTGCCAGTGTAGCGTTTCGAGGGTCTTGAAGAAACGCTGCGGATTGCCGATGCCAGCCACGGCGTGCAGCGCCTGACCAGGGGCGAAGTGCTCGAGGGAACACCGTTGGCCGCTGCGCAAATTGATCAAGGCGGTGGGTTGCAACTGGAAGGCAAAGCCACCGTCGCGATCAGCTTCGGCGCCGTTGTAGAGCACCGCATCAACGCTTTGCAGACGCTCGACCGGCTCGCGCAACGGACCGGCCGGCAAGCAACGGCGATTGCCCAGGCCACGGGCATTGTCGATCAGCACCAGTTCCAGGTCGCGGGCCAACCGGTAGTGCTGCATGCCGTCATCGGACAGGATCAGGTCCAGCGGCTCGCTCGCCAGCAAGGCTTTGACGGCGCGGCTGCGATCGGGGTCGATCATTAACGGCACACCCGTGCGCTGGACGATCAACAGCGGTTCGTCGCCGGCGATGTCGGCGTTCTGATCCGCCTCGACCCGCCACGGCAAATGCGGCGGCTTGGCGCCGTAACCACGGCTGACCACACCGACCCGCAAACCGCTGCGCTGGCAATGCTGGATCATCCACAGGATCAACGGCGTCTTGCCGGTGCCGCCGACCGTAATGTTTCCAACGACGATCAGCGGCACGGGGGGCTGATAGATGTCACCCTCGCCCGCCAGAAAGCGCTTGCGCTTGTTGTTGACCACGCGCCGGTACAACCACTCCAGCGGCTGCAACAACTTCAGCGCTGGATGACCTTGGTACCACGCGGCGAGCAGGCGATCGGACATGGTCATCAGGGCGCGGTCGGCGCCGCCTCGACGGTCGTCATGCGCAAGTGGCTGAAGCCAAGCTTGCCGGCGGCGTCCATGGCGGTGATCACCGACTGGTGCTGGGACTTGCCATCGGCACTGATGGACAGCGGTCGATTGGTGTCGCCATTGGATTCTTTCTGCAGCGCTTCCATCAGCGTTGTCAGATCGCTTTTCGGCAGAATCTGGTTGTTCACAGAGAACACGCCGTCGGCACTGATCGCGATATCCAGCTGTTTGGACTGGTCCTCGGCAGGTGAACCGCTGACCGCTTCCGGCAGGTCGACCCGTAGCTGCGTTTCACGGGTAAAGGTGGTGGTCACCACGAAAAACAACAGCAGGATAAACACCACGTCGATCAGCGACGCGAGGTTGATGTCCACGTTCTCCCGTTGCTTGCGGCGAAATTTCACGCTTTGCCCCCAGCCAGGTCCACGTCTCGATCGCCCTGAACGACTTCGACCAGCTTGATGGCTTCCTGCTCCATGCCCACGACCAGTTCATCGATCCGACGTTGCAGGAAACGGTGGAAGAAGACCGACGGAATACCGACCATCAGGCCCGCAGCTGTGGTGATCAGCGCCTTGGAGATACCACCGGCCAGCACGGCGGCGTTGGTGGTCATGCCCGAGCCCATGAACGCGCTGAAAATGTCGATCATGCCCAGCACCGTACCCAGCAGACCCAGCAAAGGCGCCATCGCGGCGATGGTGCCGAGGGCGTTGATGTAGCGTTCCAGTTCGTGGATGACCCTGGCTGCGGCCTCTTCGATGCACTCCTTCATGATCTCGCGACCATGTTTGGAGTTGGCCAGGCCCGCCGCCAGGATCTCGCCCAGTGGCGAATTGGCGCGCAGTTCCTTGAGCTTTTCTTTATTGAGTTGCTTGTCCTTGATCCAGACCCAGACCTGCCCGAGCAAGTGCTCCGGGGTCACGCGGCTGGCTCGCAGGGTCCACAGGCGCTCGGCGACGATCGCCATGGCCGCGATGGAACTCAGAATGATCGGCAGCATCATCCAGCCGCCGGATTTGACCAATTCCCACACAGTGAATGTCCCCTCGAAAAAGTGCGCCACTCTAACATAGGGGGTGGGCGCACCGAAGACCGTGATGTCACATCCGGTCGGGCTTTCATGATCTGCGGTCATTGCGCGGAGCGCCAGAATCGCGGTTGCTGGCGCATCGACCACGGCGGTTTGAAGTGCCCCAGTTGCAGACGGATGGCGCCCTGTTCGGCGCTGTCATGGATCGTCACGCCCCGGGCCCGATAACGCGCAATGACGGAGGGATGGGGATGGCCGAAGGAGTTGCCCTGGCCTCGGGAGATCAGCGCTGCCTTGGGTTGCAACGCGGCAAGCAGCGCCATCGAAGACGAACTGCGGCTGCCGTGGTGCGGCGCCTGCAGCCAATCGGTCGTCACCGCCAGGGGACTGTCGAGCAGGGCCCGTTCGGCCGCCATGTCGATATCACCGGTCAGCAGTATTCGTTCGCCATTGGCCTCAACCTGCAGCACACAGGATTTTGGGTTGCTTTCCCGGGCATCCGCCCATTGCCACAGCTCAAAGTTCACGCCGTCCCAGGTCCATTGCCGACCGTTCTCGCATTCTCCGGCCAGCAGTTGCTCCGGCAACACCCCGGGTTCGCCACTGATCACGCGCTTGACCGACAGCCCCTTCGCAACTGCCCGCGCCCCGCCGGCATGGTCGACGTGGGCGTGACTGATCAGCATCAGGTCAAGGCCGTCCACGCCCAGTTTGCGCAATGTCGGCAGAACGACGCGCTCGCCCAGGTCGTTATCGCCGAAGCGCGGTCCGGCGTCATAGAGCAGCGCGTGATGACGGGTACGCACCAGGATGGCCAGCCCCTGCCCCACATCCAGCTGCCAGATTTCGGCCATGCCTTCAGGCACGGTGGGTCGGGGCGGAAAAACCAGCAACAGCAGCAAAGGCCAACCCAATGGCCGCAGCGGTACGCCTCGTGGTAACAAGAGCAGGAATGCACCGAGTGCCCCCATGCACCATGCCCACCAGGGAACCGCCTCAGGTATCCAGGCGGGAATCTGCCCGGCCATGAACGCCAGGCCCTTGAAAAGCCCGTCGACCAGGCCACCCGCCAGCCACAGCAAGCCCTCCCCCACATAGGGCACGGGCAGCAGCAGGGTCCCGAGCAAGGCAAGTGGCAGCACCAGCATACTGATCCAGGGCACCGCCAGCAGATTGACCAACGGCCCGCTGAGACTGATCGGCAGCCCCAATACCAGCAATAACGGTCCCAGGCCTATGGCGATCAACCATTGCGCACGAGTCCAGGTTTGCCACCATCGCCAGGGACCCAGGCGCCCCCCGAAGGTAAAGATCAGCACCGCTACCGCACCAAACGACAACCAAAACCCGGGTTGCAGGCTGGCCAGCGGGTCCAGTATTAGAACGCCATTGAGCGCCAACAGCAGCGGCCACCAGCCGCCGAGGTGGCGAAATCGCAGGCGCCATAGCAGCACCAGGCCGATCATCAGGCAGGCGCGCCTCACCGGAACCTCGAAACCGGCCAACAGCCCGTAACCAAGGGCGGCGGCGAATGCCAGACCGCAGGCCCAGGGCAGCCACGGCAGACGGTTTGGCCAGAAACCATATCGGGCAAGGCCGGCGATCAGCAGATACACCAACCCCGCCAGTAATCCGATGTGCTGTCCGGAAATCACCAACAAATGCACGGTGCTGGTGTCCTGCAACACCTTCCAGTCTTCGCGACTGAGCCCGGCACCGTCCCCGAGCACCAGCGCCGCCAGTGCACCCGATCGACCCTGTGCGTCCACTGACTGTAACTTCTGACGAATGCCGTCACGCCAGGCCCCTCGCGCCTCGACGAGTCGTTCACCGTCCTTGACCGTCCCGGTAGCGCCGATACCACGCGCCAGTAACCAGGCCTCGTAATCGAAAGCATGGGGATTGAGCAATCCTGCGGGGCGCTTCAACTTGACCGCCAGTCGCCAGCGCTCGCCACTGTTAACCGGCGGTCCGTCATACCAGGCCAGACGCATGAGCCGCGGCATTTTTCCGTGCCGTGACCGGGTGTCGACCAGTTCGAATCGTACGACGCCTTCGCCGTGTTGGGGCAGTCCCGCTACCCGCCCTTCGATCCAGCGTGTTTCGCCATCCAGTTTCGGTGCCAACCGATCATCCAGCGCCCACTGCGCCTGCACGCAAGACCAACTCAAACCGAACAGGAAAAACGCAACGGGGTACGTCCTGAACGGCAGCAACATCAAACCCACCACCGGCATCAACAGCAACAACCCGACCGACGGCAATGCCGGTAAAAAACGCAGGGCCAGCAAACCCAGCGCCAACGCCACCATCCCTGTGCGCATACGCCCGTCCTTGAGAGTCCCGTCCCTAGGCATAGCCAGTTAAATGCACGACCACCGTTATCAATTGTCACAAAGTCTGAATGGGCGGTTCATAGAATCCAGACATACTTGCCGCCTTAACCGACCGAGAAGCCTTATGCCCCGGCGCTTATTCAAACGTTACATGCCAGATCCGACCAGCATCAGGGAACACAAATCCTTACGCTTTCTCGGCACCCTGCTGCATGACCCAAACCTCTGGCACCTCAACCGTCACTCCGTCGCCCGGGCCATGGCCGTCGGCCTGTTCGCGGCGTTTTTGCCGATTCCGTTGCAGATGCTGGTCGCCGCCGTCCTCGCCATTGTCGTGCGCGGCAACATGCCGATTGCCGTCAGCCTGGTCTGGCTGACCAACCCGATCACCATGCCCGCCGTCTTCTTCTGCACCTATCAGACTGGCGCCTGGCTGATGGACGTTCCCGCTCGTCAGCTGCCGGATGCATTGACCTGGGAATGGATCAGCGGTGAGCTCTCGACCCTGTGGCAGCCTTTCTTGCTGGGTTCGGTGGTGACTGGGCTGGTGCTGGGAGCCGTGGCGTATTGCCTGGTGATGATGTATTGGCGCTGGTGGGTTGCGCGGCAGTGGAGGCGGCGCAAGCAGAGCAGGATGTGAGATGGCAAAACGGCCTCCGAATGGGAGGCCGTTTTTTTGTGGTGTCTGGAATGACGCCTTCGCGAGCAGGCTCGCTCCCACACACGGATGCCTGTAGGAGCGAGGCTTACCCGCGAAGAAGGCAACACAGTACTACTTAGGTACGCATCCCCCGCCCACTCACCAGCAAACGCGCACAACCGATGTACAGCACCACCGTCGCCACCAGCATGAACGTAATCGCAATGCTGATGCGGATATCCGAAACCCCCAGGATCCCGTAACGGAACGCGTTGACCATATGCAGCACTGGGTTGGCTAGAGACACTGTCTGCCAGAACGGCGGCAGCAGCGAGATCGAGTAGAACACCCCGCCCAGGTACGTCAGCGGCGTCAGCACGAAGGTCGGGATGATCGAGATGTCATCGAAGTTGCGTGCAAAGACTGCGTTGATGAAACCCAACAGCGAGAAGATCGTTGCCGTCAGGACCACGACCAGAATGGTCACGCCCAGGTGGTGCACCTGCAAATGGGTGAAGAACAGCGACAGCAGCGTGACGATGATTCCGACCATCAACCCGCGCAGCACGCCGCCCAGGGTGTAACCGATCAGGATGGTGTGCGGCGAGACCGGCGACACCATCAGTTCTTCAATGGAACGCTGAAACTTGCTGCCGAAGAAACTCGACACCACGTTGCCATAGGAGTTGGTGATGACCGACATCATGATCAGCCCCGGCACGATGTACTCCATATAGGTGAAGCCACCCATATCGCCAATCTGCCGGCCGATCAGATTACCGAAGATCACGAAGTACAGAACCATGGTGATGGCCGGCGGCAGCAGGGTCTGCGGCCAGATCCGGGTAAAGCGCCGGACTTCACGGTAAACGATGGTATTGAGGGCAACGAGGTTTGGGCGCAGCTCGGAACTCATACCGCCACCTTCGACAGATTTTTCTCCACCAGGGACACGAACAACTCCTCAAGGCGATTGGTTTTGTTACGCAGGCTCAGCACTTCGATGCTTTGTTGCGCCAACTGGGTGAAGAGCGCGGTGATGCCCATGCTTTTGTCCACCTGGACTTCCAGGGTGTGAGCATCGAGCAACCGTGATGGATAGCCGATCAGTTGCGGTGGCGCGCTCAGACTGTTCTTCAAATCCAGCAGGAAGGTCTCGACATGCAACTGACCGAGCAACTGTTTCATGCTGGTGTTTTCGACGATGGTGCCGTGGTCGATGATGCCAATGTTGCGGCACAGCTGCTCAGCCTCTTCCAGATAGTGCGTGGTGAGGATGATGGTGATGCCTTTCTTGTTCAGCTCGGTGAGGAAGGTCCACATCGAGCGACGCAGTTCGATGTCCACACCGGCAGTCGGTTCGTCGAGGATCAACAGGCGCGGCTCGTGAACCAGTGCACGGGCGATCATCAGCCGGCGCTTCATGCCGCCGGACAGCGAACGTGAAGGTACATCGCGCTTGTCCCACAGACCGAGCTGGGTCAGGTATTGCTCGGCGCGCTCCTTGGCGATTTTCGCCGGGATGCCGTAGTAGCCGGCCTGGGTCACGACGATATCGAAGGTCTTTTCAAACTGATTGAAGTTGAACTCCTGGGGCACCACGCCGATGGAGCGCTTGAGCGCCGCCGGGTTCTTGTCCAGGTCGTGACCGAAGATATTCACCGTGCCGCTGGTCTTGTTCACCAGGGTCGAGAGAATGCCGATGGTCGTGGATTTGCCGGCGCCATTCGGGCCGAGCAAGGCGAAGAAGTCACCTTCGGCAACGTCCAGATCGATACCACTCAGGGCCTGGAAACCGTTGCCGTAGGTTTTGGTTAGCTGCCGGATGGACAGAGCGGAACTCATATCGGATTTACGCACCAAGAAGGAAAGAAAGGGATCAGTAAGCGCGGGCGGCGATCTATGCAATCGCGGCGCATTGGCACAATGGTGCTTGTCGCCGCCACACAAGTACAGTCAAGTGTGTCGATAGTGAGTATTAAGTCAACGCAGTCATGACCGCCTTGCGATACGCCGGACGCTGCTTCAACCGCGCGTACCAGGCCTCAAGATGCGGCTGTGGCGCGCGCTCGATCGGCATCTCGAACCAGGCATAAATAAAACTGCCCAGGGGAATGTCGCCCATGCCGATCTGCTCACCCGACAGATACGGCCTGGTCGCCAACGCCTGATCGGCCATTGCCAGCAGCGCGTCGCACTCCTTGATCGCAGCCTTGATGGCGGGCCAGTCCTGTTGCTCTGCCGGGGTGCGCAAAACGCCCCAGAACACGGTGCGGAACGGCCCTGCGAAACTGGAGGTGGCCCAGTCCATCCACTTGTCAGCGATGGCCCGCGCCTGCAGATCCGACGGATACCACGCCGTATTCGCAGCATGTTTGGCCAGCAGGTAACGGACAATCGCGTTGGATTCCCACAACACGAAACCGTCGTCTTCGATCACCGGAACACGGCCATTGGGGTTCATGGCGCGGTACTCGGGCGTGTCGACCACACCAAAAGCACCGCCCGCATCGATGGCTTCATAGGCCAGGCCGAGTTCCTCGGCGGCCCACAACGGTTTCCTGACATTCGATGAATTCTTCCGACCCCAGATCTTCAGCATGACCGCCTCTCGATTGATGAATGCGCAGGCAGCATACGCCGGATCAGGCGCGACTCAAATCGCTCTGCATGTCCCCCAGCAACGGTTGCAGTTGCTCACCGAACAGGTGCGGGTAGCACTTGTGCAGATGCTCGAAGAAGAACGCTTCCGGCACATCGGTGAACTGACCGTGATCGACCAGGTACTCCATCAGTTTCTCGCCGTCGCGATTGAAAGGATGGAAAACACTGTCGCTGATCCCGTCGAACTCCAGCGGCGCGACATTGAACAAATCGCACAAGCCTTGATTGAACGCCGGCGTGGCCTTCACCCAGCGATCGTTCAGATACAGTTCGGTATAACCGTGCATGGCGAACACATCGCTTTTGAGCAATTCAAGCAAGCGCGGCGTCGACAAATGATTGCGCACGTCCGCCAGGCCGATCCGCGCAGGGATCCCGCAATGCCGTGCCGCCCCGGCCAACAGCGTGGATTTAGGGACGCAATAGCTCTCCCCGGCAGCCAGCGCATAACTGCCGCGCAGGGTCTGCGGATCGAGGCTGAAGGTGTAGGGGTTGTAGCGCACCGCCTCACGAACGGCGTAATAAAGGTGGATCGCCTGCTCGATCGGCTCGCGACGGCTGCCACGATGCTTTTCAGCGAACTCCACCACCGAGGGGTGGTCACTATCGATGAAGCGGCCGGCGCTTAGGTACTCGTGCATACGGGCGATCTCCATGCTGGTAACGTCCAGGGCAAGCCTCGAGTCTAGCGAGAGGTTCAGCACAGAGATAACGACGTTTCGGCCAAACATGGACGCTTTGTCGCCCGCTCAATGAACGATTTTTCACGGGTCTCTCGTTTGCGGGGCCTACAAAATCATCCAGGGTTTCCCACGTTTTCAATCACCTCGCTGTGACCACCCTGTTTCGCGGATGCCGTCTAAGCTCTGTGGGTTGGTTCGCCCTGGTTTCACGGAGGATTAAATATGCTGCTGTTGTGGATACTGGTTCTGGTTGTCGGGATAGCTTATTTAGCCCACCGTCGCATCGCGCCACTGCCCGCCCTGGGCATTGTGGCTGTCTACCTGCTGGCAATGGGCGCCTTCAGTCGCGCACCGGGTTGGTTGCTGCTGATCTTCTGGGTGTTGGTCGCCGCCGTGGCGGCACCGCTGCTATTGCCTGATCTGCGTCGCAAATTCTTCAGCGCGCCCATGTTCAACTGGTTCCAGAAAACCCTGCCACCCATGTCGCAAACCGAACGCGACGCCATAGAAGCCGGCACCGTATGGTGGGACGGCGAACTGTTCAGCGGTCGTCCGGACTGGAACAAACTGCTGTCCTATCCCATCGCGCAATTGAACGAAGAAGAGCGGGCATTCATCGACGGCCCGACCGAAGAGCTCTGCGCCATGGTCAGCGACTGGCAGCTGGGGCAAACCATGGATCTGCCGGCCAAGGCCTGGACGTTCATCAAGGACAACGGTTTCTTCGCCCTGATCATTCCCAAGGAATATGGCGGCAAGGGTTTTTCGGCCTACGCCCACTCACAAGTGGCGATGAAACTGGCGAGCCACAGCGGCGACCTCGCCTCCACCGTGATGGTGCCCAACTCCCTCGGCCCGGCCGAACTGCTGCTGCATTACGGCACCGACGAACAACGCAATCATTACCTGCCCCGCCTGGCGCGCGGCGACGATGTTCCGTGTTTCGCCCTGACCGGGCCACTGGCCGGCTCCGACGCCGGCGGCATGCCCGACACCGGGGTGATCTGCAAAGGTGAATGGGAAGGCAAGGAAACCCTCGGCCTGCGCCTGAACTGGGAAAAGCGCTACATCACCCTGGGTCCGGTAGCCACATTGCTCGGACTGGCATTCAAGGCCTATGACCCGGACCACCTGCTGGGTGAGAAAGAAGACCTGGGCATCAGCCTGGCACTGGTTCCAACCGACACCGCCGGCGTGGAAATCGGTCGCCGCCACCTGCCTTTGGGTGCGGCTTTCATGAACGGCCCGAACTCCGGCAAGGATGTGTTCATACCGCTGGAGTTCTTGATCGGCGGACAGGACATGCTCGGCAAGGGCTGGATGATGCTGATGAATTGCCTGTCGGTCGGTCGCTCGATCTCCCTGCCCGCGGTGGGCACCGGCATGGCCAAGTTCACCAGCCTGGTGACTGGCCAGTACGCGCAGATCCGCGAGCAGTTCAATGTGCCAATTGGGGCTTTCGAAGGCATTCAGGAAGCCATGGCCCGTATCGGCGGCAACGCCTGGATGATGGACGCCGCGCGGATGCTCACCGCCAACGCGGTGGACCTGGGCGAGAAACCGTCGGTGCTGTCGGCCATTCTCAAGTATCAGCTCACCGAACGCGGCCGCGAGTGCATCAGCCATGCGATGGATGTGCATGGCGGCAAGGCGATCATCATGGGCCCGAAAAACTATCTCGGACGCATGTGGCAAGGCGCGCCTATCTGCATCACCGTGGAAGGCGCGAACATACTCTCGCGCAACCTGATGATCTTCGGACAGGGCGCGATTCGCTGCCATCCCTTCGTGCTCAAGGAAATGGCGCTGGCCACCCGTGAGGACAAGGATCAGGCACTGACCGAGTTCGACGGCCTGTTGCTCAAGCACATCGGTTTTGCCGTGGGCAACGCGGCCAGCACGCTGGTGTTGAATCTCGGCTTCGGTCATCTGGAACACGTGCCGGGCGACAAACTCAGTCAGGGGTATTTCCGCGCGCTTAACCGTCAGGCTGCCGCGTTCGCACTGCTGGCCGACCTCAGCATGATGTTGCTGGGCGGGGAACTGAAACGCCGCGAACGCCTGTCGGCGAGGTTGGGCGATGTGTTGAGCAACATGTACCTGGCCAGCGCCGCGCTTAAACGTTACAACGACCTCGATGCACCGCAGTACATGGAACCGCTGTTGGCCTGGGCCATGGAGGAAAGCCTCGGGCAGGCTGAGCGGGCCATGGATGAACTGCTCAACAATTTCCCGAACAAAGTGCTGGCGTGCGTGTTGCGGGTGATCGTGTTCCCGTTCGGCCGTCGCCACAAAGGGCCGTCGGACAAGCTCGGTGCCGCGGTCGCGGCGGTGATCGGTCGCGCCAAGGGTGATCCTGCCCTCGAAGAATTGCTCCAGGGCTGCTACCGGCCGCAATCGAACGAGGATCCGGTGGGTGTCCTGCAGCACGCCTGTGACCTCTTGAGCACAGCGCAACCGCTACAGAAAAAGCTTCATGTGGCGCTCAAGAGCGGTCAGGTCAAACCGGTCGCTGGCGAACATGTCATCGATGCCGCCCTGGAAGCCGGCGTGTTGCAGCCTGTGGAAGCACAAACCCTGCGTGAGGCCGAAGCGGCGCGGCGCAAGGTGATCGATGTCGATGACTTCGCCAAGGACGAGATAGCACTGACCGATGGGCAGGTCCGCTGATCCAGCTAATCCTGTGTAGCATGTAAAAAAGGGCGCAGGAGCTTTATACTCCCGCGCCCGTTTTGCTCTTGAGGACTTATCTCGTGTCCAACATCGTTGCCGATCATCTCGTTTTGCTCGACCACCTGCGCAGCATCCTGGTCGCCGTAGGTGAGGCCGACCAGGTTCCCGAAGAAAGCCATGCCTTGTTCCTGGAGCGCTTTGACGAACTGCGTGCCCTGCTGCCGGTCGATCCGATCGAAAGCCAATACCTGGGCCAGGACATTCTGTGCCAGGTGATCACCCGCTACCCGCAAATCGCCCACCTGGTCCCGCGTGACTTGCTGTGGTACTTCGCCGGTGACTGCCTGCACTACATGCCCGATGATGAAATCGACCTGTACCAGGCACTGGAAGAGCGTCGCTTCGAAGCCGAACAGAACGACGAACCGTTCGACTGGAACCAGGAAAAGCAGTTGCTGGCGCTGTCGAATCAGGACAGCAAGCACTGATCCACGATCAGAAAGACAAAAGGCCCGCACGGTTATCCATGCGGGCCTTTTTTTGCCTCAAAACAAGCCGTCGCTCTCGGGCAACTCATACTCCGAAACGGCAATATTCGAAGGACTCGACTTGCCTGGCCGGCCCAATGTCGGCTCCTTCTCCAGACACTCCACCAGGTAATCGATCAACACCCGAAGCTTGGGTGGCAGGTAGCGAGTTGGCGAATGCAGCAACCAGGCGCCTCCGTGGTAGGACGCCAGAAAGGTCCAGTCCGGTAGCACTTGCACCATCAACCCCTTCTCCAAGGCACGGCGCGCCGTGAAATACGGCAGGCTGCCAATGCCGATGTGCTGCAATACGGCACCGAAACGTACGCCCGTATGATTGGCGGCATATCGCCCACGCACACCAACAGTGACAGATTTGCTGCCTTTCTTGAACTTCCAGCGCGCATCGCTCGGCGTTTCACCCAGGTAGATGCAGCTGTGGTTGAGCAAGTCATGAGGATGTGTCGGCGTTCCGTGCTCGGCCAGATACTGCGGTGTCGCGCAGAGCAAATGGTCAATGGTGAGCAATTGTCGTCCCACCAACCCCGCTGGCGGCCGATCGGTGATACGAATCGCCAGGTCGACGTGATCGTCTATCAGATCCACCTGACGATCCTCCAGCAACAGCTCCACATCCACTTTGGGGTAGCGGCGCAGAAACTCCGGCATATGCGGGTGAATTACGATTCGGCCAACCGCTTTCGGAACGCTGATACGCACCACTCCCTCGGGTTCCTCGGTGAATTGCCCACTGATTTCCATCACCGACCGGGCAGCACTGACCATGTCCTGACAACGCTTGAACACCTCCTCGCCACCGTCACTCAAACGCAACTTACGGGTAGTCCGTTGCAGCAAACGTATCGCGAGGGCTTTCTCGAGCCGCGAAATGCTGCGACTCACTGCCGAGGGTGAAGAGCCCAACTGGCGGGCCGCCTCGGAGAAACTGCCGGTCTCGACAACCTTGACGAATATCGCCATTTCACCCAGCAGGGGCAGCGGAAGATTTATGCTCACAACGCAACAGTCCTTTGATGTTTGAACGGATTATCACGCAATTGCACGCTCCATATAATGAAAAATGGAAACATTCATACGAGCAAGGGATATGACGCTTCGCCTCTTTTTCCATAGTGATGACCTCAAGGCCAACGTGGAAGTCCTGGAATGTGTGCCCCACGAGAACGAATTTGCCGTGGTGCTGCGCGCAACACTGTTTCACCCCCAAGGCGGCGGACAACCTTGTGACACGGGATGGATCGGTGAAAGCCAGGTGCTGCGCGTGGTGCAGGATCCTGACCGGATCATTCATTTCGTCGACCAACCGGTAAATCCCGGTATGACCCGAATCCAGGTCGATGAGCAACGTCGTCGATTTAATACACGCATGCATTCCGCCGGCCACCTGATCGGCCACTTCGTCCAGGCCATGGGCTGGATGCCGATCAAGGCTCATCACTGGCCGGGCGAAGCAAAAGTGCAGTTCAAACCGGCGGACTGCGCACAGGACGTTGATGTGCAGACGCTGCAGGACGGCCTCGCACAGTGGATCGCCCATGACCTGCCACGCCTGACCTCGTCGCGTGAAGGCACCCGGGAAATCGGTTTCGGCGAGCTGCCCGCCTACGGTTGCGGCGGCACCCACGTACGTAGCCTGAAGGATTTGGGCACGGTCACGATCGAATCCCTTTCGCAGAAGAAAGGGATCCTGTCCGTCCACTATCACGTGGACTGAGTTGCAGGACGATGCCATTTGCCGGCATCGCCTGACACCGGATGAGCCTGCGTTCGCAGGCTTCGTTGACACTTTGTCGGATGGACCCAGGACATGATGCTTGACGTCGAATGTCTCGATGAGACGTGCATAAAAAAGCTGGCCAATGAAGAAGTTCTCGCCATCCGCATCAAGGGCTGGCTAGCCCCGCCATTGGCGATGAAGATTGGCGAAAAGATCCTCGAACCAGGTTTTGAAGGCTATATCAACGCGCCGAGCATCGGTCGCATCGGCATGGCGTTTTACGAAGCGGAAAACCAGCCACTGCTGATCGAGGACTATTTCGCACGCGCCACTCGCAACATCGCCGAATTGCGCAACCGCTGCGCGCCCTACTCGTCCCCGGTCGACACCTTGCGCTGCATGCTCGACGAGTCCTGGCCGGCAGGCGCGCACCTGGAAACCCTCTACGGTCGCAAGATGTATGTCGGGCTTTCCCGGGTGGTGAAACCCGGTGTGTGTTTTCTCGCCCATCACGACATATTCGCCAAGGATGCCCCGGACAGTTTTCAGGCCCGAAGTCTGGAAGCGCAATTTGCCTGCAATGTTTACCTGAACATGCCCAGCGAAGGCGGTGCATTGCAGATGTGGGACCACGATATTTCCCCGGAACGGTTCGATGAAATGCGCGGTGACAGCTACGGCATCGATCCAGCCCTGCTCGGCACGCCAAGCCTGGAGGTTCGCCCGGAACCGGGCGACTTCATCATGTTCAATTCACGCCGAATGCACGCAGTGACACCGGGTGTGTCCGACCCACGCTTGAGTCTTTCATTTTTTGTCGGCTATCGCGGCAACGCGGCCCCCCTGACGTTCTGGAGTTGAAATGCAATTTTCCAATTATCTGGGCGAGTTCCTGGCGCTGGCGACGATCCATTCTCTAGCCGTGGTCGCCCCTGGACCAGACTTTGCCGTGACAATCCGCCAGAGCGTTCGCTTTGGCCGGTGGGTGGGCATCTGTACGGCGCTGGGCATCGGCGCCGGGATTTCCGTACATGTGCTGTACACCCTGCTCGGCGTCGGTGCGCTGATGCATACAACGCCTTGGCTACTGACCGTGGCCAAGGTGATCGGTGGTGCCTACATTCTGTATCTCGGCATCAGTCTATTGCGCAGCAAACCCAAGTCAGTGCTTGAAGGCGAAAAGGATGTGGACGAATCGAGTGAGGAACAAACCTTGCTGAAGGCGTTCACCACAGGTTTTCTGACCAACGCCACCAACCCCAAGGCCACCCTGTTCTTTCTGGCGATTTTCACCACGCTCATCAGCGCCACCACACCTCTCGAGATACAGGCGCTGTACGGCGTGTGGATGTGCGGCGTGAACGCCCTGTGGTTTGTGATCGTGGCACTCTTCTTTTCTAGCAATAAAGTGCGTTTGCTGTTCCTGCACATGGGGCACTGGTTCGAACGCACCATGGGCGTGATCCTGATTCTGTTTGCCGGCCGATTGATGCTGTCGATGTAAAACAACCCACGCAAAAAGGCCCGCTCAGCAAGTCTGGCGGGCCTTTTTTTTTACATCGAGTACAAATCACACGCAAACAAAAACGCCGCTCGATTGAGCGGCGTTTTCGTTAAATATGGAGCGGGAAACGAGACTCGAACTCGCGACCCCGACCTTGGCAAGGTCGTGCTCTACCAACTGAGCTATTCCCGCAAATGGCGTCCCCTAGGGGACTCGAACCCCTGTTACCGCCGTGAAAGGGCGGTGTCCTAGGCCACTAGACGAAGGGGACACGCTACCCGGAACACATGGTGTGTGTTTCGGTGTCCAGATCCGCATCCGAAGACTTGGTTCTGGTTTCACTCAGCCCTGCCCGAAAGCAACGCTGTTTAAAATTGGAGCGGGAAACGAGACTCGAACTCGCGACCCCGACCTTGGCAAGGTCGTGCTCTACCAACTGAGCTATTCCCGCATTGGCGTCCCCTAGGGGACTCGAACCCCTGTTACCGCCGTGAAAGGGCGGTGTCCTAGGCCACTAGACGAAGGGGACACGCTACAACATTCACTCCCTGCTTCGTTTCGCTGTGTGCTTTACGCTGCAAGTGGCGCGCATTCTATGGATGGTTTGAGAGGTCGTCAACCCCCTGTTATAAATTTTTTTAAATCAATGACTTGGCCCCGCTTTTCGCCCCCATCCGGATTTTCCGCCGCCCGGTGTTTGACGCCTATATTCTGACACCCCTCAAAACGCTATAGTCCATATCTTAAATGATGGCGATTTGCTTTATTGGTGCCAGCATTTATAAAGCAGGGCTGTGGCCGATATAGGTTGTGCCTTGTCGAACCAACTCGTCGAGCGGCGCTAGGCGCTTAAATAACGAGCCACTACACTCGCACGCGAACCCTTTATAAGAGGTCTTACCGGTGACACCACTCATGATCACCCTGCTCGTCGTAGCCGGGATCGCATTATTGATCGCCATTGGCTACATCAACCATGTGGTGGAAAACAATAAGCTGGAAAGGGCCCGAACCAAGGTTGAACTCAACGATCGCCTGCGTCGCTGCGGAGAAATCACCGAGACCTTCCCCGGCCAATTGATGACACCGGCGCTCAAGCTGCTGCTGACTCGCCTGGAGTTGAACGTCTGCCAGCGCCTGCTGAACCTGGAAAAAACCAGCAGCAATCTCAAGGCGCGGATCGCCGAGCTGGAAACCCTGGTTGCCCAAGGCGAATCGATCCCGGTCAACAACCCTCCGGCGCCGATCCAGACCGAAGCCAAGGCCAAGGACGTGCGCTTCCTGCTCGAAGCCATGCATGGACAGATCACCCGCGCCGCACAGGACGGCTTCCTGCCGCCCAACGAAGCCAAGCGCTGGATCCGCGAAGTCCGGCATATTCTGGTGCTGCTGCACATCGAGTTCTTCAACAATCTCGGTCAGCATTCCCTGCAACAGAACCAGCCCGGCCAGGCGCGCCTGGCGTTCGAACGCGGCGTGCAATACCTGCGCAAGCAGCAGGAACCACAGGTCTATGCAGAACAGCTGGAATACCTGGAAAAACTCCTGGCCCGCGCCAACGCACAGGTCATGGACCGCATCGCCCCGGTAGAAGGCGAAGTCAACCAGCTGACCGAAGGCCTCAAAGACGTCGAGGCTGATGCGGACTGGAAGAAGAAAGTGATTTACGACTGATCATCGAAGACAGAAAAGCCACCGAGAGGTGGCTTTTTTTTGCCCTACTGGAGACCGGCTGTACCCGCAAACCCCGGGCGACTGTCAGGCCGCCTTCGCGAGCAGGCTCGCTCCCACAGGTTACGCGGTGCAAGGTTCAAAGCCTGAAATGCCCCACCATCCCCTTCAACTCAACGCCCAACTGCGCCAGCTCGATGCTCGACGCCGCGTTCCCCTGCATCGCCAGTGAAGACTGATCGGCGCTGGCACGAATGCTCGTGACACTGCGATTGATCTCCTCGGCCACTGAACTCTGTTCCTCGGCAGCGGCAGCGATCTGCTGGTTCATCTGCTGTATCAACGACACCGCCGCCGCGATGCTCCCCAGGGCACTTTCGGTTTGCAGTGCATCGCTGACCGCCAGTTTCACCAGGTCGCCGCTGCTCTGAATCTGCTGCACCGATGTCTGCGCCGCCGAACGCAAGGCGCTGACCAGCCGTTCGATCTCCTCGGTCGACTGCTGGGTCCGCTTGGCCAGTGCACGCACCTCATCGGCGACCACCGCAAAGCCCCTGCCCTGCTCGCCAGCCCGTGCGGCTTCAATGGCCGCATTGAGCGCCAGCAGGTTGGTCTGTTCGGCCACGCTCTTAATGACACTGAGCACTGTGCCGATGTTCTGGATTTCCGCGCTCAGGCTCTCGATGCTCGAACTGGCCGACGTCGCCGAATCCGCCAGTTGCTCGATCCGCGCCATGCTTTGACGCACCACGAGCTGACCGCTTTCAACCTTGCCGTCCGCCGTTTGCGCTGCCACGGCGGCCTCTTCCGCGTTTCGCGCGACATCGTGCACAGTGGCGGTCATCTGGTTCATCGCCGTGGCGACCTGCTCGGTTTCCTCCTTCTGACTGCTGACCTCAAGGTTGGTCTGCTCAGTCACCGCAGACAGCGATTGCGCTGAAGTCGCCAGTTGCTCGATACCCGCCTGCAAACCGCTGACGATATGGCTCAGCCCCGCCCCCATCTGTTGCATGGCTTGCATCAACTGTCCAATCTCATCCCTGCGGGTCACTTCGACCGTCCCGCTCAAATCCCCCGAAGCAATCTGTTGCGCCACGCGAATCACACTGCGCAGCGGCCCCACGATCAACCGGGTAATCACCCAGGCAGCAATCAACCCGACCAGCAACGCCAGTGCGGACGAACCAATGATCAGCAGCGAATTCTTTTTCAGCTCGACCTGCATCGACTGGTCTTCGGCGACATAGGCCTGGTCTACCCGTTCCATCACCTGGGCCGCGCGTTGATGCAGTTGCTGATAGACCGTCTTCTCCTGTTCCAGCAGACCGGTGTACTCGGCAAGTTTTTCGCTGAAACTGGCGATATGGCCGATCACTTCATTGAGAACGGTCTGGTAACCCTCATCCTTGACCGTGGTTTTCAGCTGTTCGGCCTGGGTCAATGCCTGGCTGGCCTGTTCGATCTTGCCTTGCCCCGCACTGTCGTCGCCCTTGCGACTCTGGTCCAGGCGCACGCGCGCTTCGTTCATGGCCTGCAACATCAACCGCGAAACCTGGCTGACCTGATTAGCCTGCTCGATGAATTGCGCGCCGTCCTTGCCTTCGGAATCCTTCAGCGTGTAGGTGCCGTCATCGGCAAGCCCGGACTGCAGCACGTCGAGGTTGTTGGCCACGCTGGAGACCGACCAACTGGCCATCTCCAGCGCCAGATCCTTGGCCTGGCTGAGCGAGACGAACTCGTCGAACGCCTTGCGATAGGCACCCAGAGACTGCTCGACATCATTCATGACCGGCACGTTGGCTGCCGACTCAGTCTTGAGTTGGTTGGCCAGGGTGATCAAACCCTCTACGCCTTCGTGCAGGGCATCGGCGGTTTTCGGGTTGCCGTGCAAGGCATATTCCTGCTCCAGCAGGCGGACCTTCAGCAACCCGCTGTTGAGCGATGACATCTGCTTGAGCCCGTCGAAGCGATGGCTGATGGTTTGCAGGGACCAGACGCCGATGGCCGCCACCAGGGCGGTCAACAACAGCACCAGCACAAACCCGATACCCAGTTTTTTTGCCATACCGAGGTTGGCAAAACGTCCTTGCACGCCCGAAATCATTGCACTCAGTCCCCTGCCATTATCTGTAGACGCAGATTCGCAACGGGCCTGTGGCAACACAAGTCTCTGGCGTCGGAATAATGGCAAAAAGCTACGCCTGCGTCGTTTTCAGAACGCTTGAGGTCGATCCGGAGCGGTGGCCTGAAAAAACGCCCGGGCTCGCGGATCGCAGGCACAAGCCACATTGATGCGCTGCCATTCATCGACAGGACCAGAAGGACCGAAGGCCGTGGTTGATGACAGCAAAACACCGAAGCGCCGGGCCTGCCTGTGCACTTGGTCATAGTCCGCCACTCGCGATCGCGCCCAGATAAACAAACCGCTGGCAGGCTTGGCGAACACCTCCCAATCGGCGTCTTCAAGCAGCTGCAAAACCGCCTGCCGATCGCGGTTCAAGCGTTGTTGCTGACGCTGCACCAACTTGCGATAGGCTCCATTGGCCAACAAACGGGCCAGCACCGACTCGCAGAATCCTGACGTGCCCATACTGCATATCATCTTGACCCTGGCCAGTCTCGCAATCACCTCGGAACTGGCTGCCACAAAGCCGATCCGCAAGGAACTGCTGAGGGTCTTGGAGTAACTGCCGACGTAGATCACGCTGTCATCCAGTGCAGCGAGGCGCTTGCCAGGGCCGCAGTTCAAGTCCGCGTAGACGTCGTCTTCGATCACCTGCACGCCATGCTCCCTGGCCAGTTGCAGCACCCGCTGCGCCACCGCCGGCGCCAGGCTGGAGCCGGTCGGGTTGTGATGGAAACTATTGATGAACATTCCTCGAGGCCGCCATCTGCGCAGCAACGCTTCCAGCGCTGCGATGTCCGGCCCGCTCGGGGTGCGAGCAACCTCGAGCATGCTGACACCGTGCAATCTGAGCAGATCGAACAACATCGGATAACCGGGACTCTCAACGACCACGCAATCGCCCGGCTTGAGCAACGTGCGGACAATCAGGTCCAACCCCTGACTGGCTCCTGCGGTTGTCAGGATCTGACTGTCCTCGACGTTGATGTCCAGCGGCTTCAGGCCCTTCAGAATCTGCTGGCGCAGGGCGGGCAAACCCAAGGGCGAACTGTAGTTGAACAGCCCCGCCATGTCGGTGCGACTGACCTCCCGGATCGCATACGCCAGATCGTCCGACTCGCGCCAGCTTTCGGGTAAGCCACCACCGCCCAATGGCAACTGGCAAAAGGAAGCGTCCTGTTGTTCCGCAGAGTTCGACGCCGGCGTAGCCACGACGTAACCGCCGGCATGACGCGACGCCAGCACCCCTTGCGCGACCAGGCGCTCACAGGCTTCGAAGACACAGGACTGACTGAGCAAATTGATGTGCGCGATTTTTCGCACAGAAAGCAAACGCGTGCCTGGGGCTGGGTCGTGGCAACGGATCCAGCAGGTTAACGCGTCGACGATTTGCTGCACGACCGGCACCAGGGCCCGTCGATCGATTCTCAACTCCATGAGCAAGCAACTCCTGTTGGTTTGCGAAAACCAGTTAATCACAGGAGTGTTCGCCGGGATGTGCGACAACGCCGCTAAATCCTTTGCTTTTAACCCTTTGCAACATACAAAAAACCTGTGGGAGCGAGCCTGCTCGCGAAAGAGGTATATCAGCAACATAAATGTCGCCTGACACTCCCTCTTCGCGAGCGGGCTCGCTCCCACAGGTTCAGGGTTGACTACCCATCAGCGGGTATTAGAACGCTGTAACGCCACCATCCACCGCCAGCGAATGCCCAGTGGTAAACGCGGCGCCGTCGCTGCACAGGTACAGCACCGCGCTGGCGATTTCCTCGACCTTGCCGATGCGGCCCACCGGATGCATGGCGTTGGCAAACTCGCCTTTCTTCGGGTCGGCTTCATAAGCGCGACGGAACATATCGGTGTCGATCACTGCCGGGCACACCGCATTGACCCGGATCTTTTTCTTGGCGTATTCGATGGCCGCCGATTTGGTCAGGCCGATCACCGCGTGCTTGGAGGCGGCGTAGATGCTCATCTTCGGCGCAGCACCGAGACCGGCCACCGAAGCCGTGTTGACGATGGCGCCGCCACCCTGGGCCAGCAACAACGGCAACTGGTACTTCATGCACAACCAGACGCCTTTGACGTTGACGCCCATGATCGCGTCGAACTCGTCGACGGTGCCTTCGGCCAGCTTGCCCTTCTCGATCTCGATGCCGGCATTGTTGAAGGCATAGTCGAGACGTCCGTAGGTCTTCACCACTTCATCCATCAGATTTTTTACATCGCTTTCCACGGTGACGTTGCAGCGCACGAAGGTCGCTTCGCCCCCGGCCGTACGAATCAGCGCCACTGTCCCCTCGCCGCCCGCCGTATCCATGTCGGCCACCACCACCTTCAAGCCCTCGGCGGCGAATGCCAGGGCCGTCGCGCGACCAATACCGTTGGCGGCGCCCGTGACTACGGCAACCTGGCCGGAAAACGTCATGCTCATTGTTATGTCCTCGAAGAGTCGATTGCGGGGGATCGCGTTTTTTCCAGTCTAGCCACAGCGTCGCCTCACGCGGCAGCACTATCAGAAGCCCGGTTAAGCCTCCATGAGTTGCAGTGATGGAACTGCCGTACCAACTATCACTGCACTGGATCAGCCTGCATTCGCCGCATCAGCCAAACTTGCGGCATCGTGCATGAAGGTCTATCAACAAGACTTCATTCATCTTGAGTGCCTGTCATGACTACCCAGACCAATCGCCAGTTCCTGCTCGCCAAACGTCCTGTCGGCGCGGCAACCCGCGAGACATTCACCTATCAAGAAGTACCGGTCGGCGAGCCGGCTGCGGGTCAGATCCTGGTCAAGAACGAATACCTTTCCCTGGACCCGGCCATGCGTGGCTGGATGAACGAGGGCAAGTCCTACATTCCTCCAGTGGGGCTTGGTGAAGTGATGCGAGCCCTGGGTGTCGGCCAGGTCGTGGCTTCGAACAACCCCGGGTTTGCGGTTGGGGACTACGTCAACGGGGCGCTGGGCGTGCAGGATTATTTCCTGGGCGAGCCGCGGGGTTTCTACAAGGTCGACCCAAAACTCGCACCGTTGCCACGTTACTTGTCTGCGCTGGGCATGACCGGCATGACGGCTTATTTTGCCCTGCTCGACGTCGGTGCACCCAAGGCGGGCGAGACCGTGGTGTTGTCGGGCGCCGCCGGTGCGGTAGGCAGCATTGCCGGGCAGATCGCCAAGATCAAAGGATGCCGGGTGGTCGGCATCGCCGGCGGCGCGGACAAGTGCAAATTCCTCATCGATGAACTGGGCTTTGACGGCGTGATCGACTACAAGAACGAAGACGTCATCGCCGGCCTCAAGCGTGAATGCCCGAAAGGCGTCGACGTGTATTTCGATAACGTTGGCGGCGACATTCTCGACGCGGTGCTGAACCGCCTGAACATGAAGGCACGGGTGGTGATCTGCGGCGCCATCAGCCAGTACAACAACAAGGAAGCGGTCAAGGGTCCGGCCAACTACCTGTCACTGCTGGTCAACCGCGCCCGGATGGAAGGCTTTGTGGTAATGGACTACGCCGCGCAGTTCGCCGCCGCCGGGCAGGAAATGGCGGGCTGGATGGCCAAGGGGCAGCTCAAGAGCAAGGAAGACATTGTCGAAGGACTGGAGACATTCCCGGAGACGCTGATGAAGTTGTTCAGCGGGGAGAATTTCGGGAAGTTGGTTCTGAAGGTTTAACCCGGATCCCAAACTCACCATAAAACAACTGTGGGAGCGAGCCTGCTCGCGAAAGCGGTCTATCAGCCAACATTGATGTCGGCTGACACACCCTCTTCGCGAGCAGGCTCGCTCCCACATTTGATCGTCGGTGTTTGGTCAGGCGAGCTCGGCCACTACATCGGCCAATGCTTTGGCCGGATCTGCCGCCTGGCTGATCGGACGGCCGATCACCAGATAATCGGAACCGGCCTCCAGGGCCTGACGCGGGGTCAGAATGCGGCGCTGGTCGTCCTGGGCGCTGCCCGCCGGACGAATCCCCGGGGTCACCAGTTGCAGCGACGGGTGTGCGGACTTCAGGGCCTGGGCTTCCAGGGCCGAGCACACCAGGCCGTCCATCCCGGCTTTTTCCGCCAGGGCAGCCAGGCGCAGCACTTGTTCCTGCGGCTCGATGTCCAGACCAATACCGGCCAGATCCTCACGCTCCATGCTGGTCAGCACGGTCACGCCAATCAGCAGCGGCTGCGGACCGCTGCGCTTGTCCAGCACCTCACGGCACGCCGCCATCATGCGCAGGCCACCGGAGCAGTGCACGTTGACCATCCACACGCCCATTTCCGCGGCGGCTTTAACAGCCATGGCAGTGGTATTGGGGATATCGTGGAACTTGAGGTCCAGGAACACTTCGAACCCTTTGTCACGCAGGGTGCCGACGATTTCCGACGCGCAGCTGGTGAACAATTCCTTGCCGACTTTGACCCGGCACAGTTTCGGGTCCAACTGATCGGCCAGCTTCAGTGCGGCGTCACGGGTGGGGAAATCCAGGGCGACGATGATAGGAGTCTGGCAGGCGGACATGAGTGGGCTCTCAGGCAGGACGAAATCGGCGCGCATTGTAGCGGAACCAGCGCCGCTGCGGGACCCGATGATCGGTAAATCGTCGAGAACGCTCAGGCAAGACTAGTCTTTGTGGCTATTGTGTCGAGTTCGGTACATACCTGACACGACCCCAACACCCGTGTCCCCTACCCTCGCCTGCCGCAACACGTCCTTACAGCACTTCCCGCCTCCGGGCCGGACGCCTATGCTGAAGCCACAACCTCGCCGCCTAACTTTGTGGTTGGCAGCCTACCTGGCAGATGAACCCACGCATGCACACGACCCACGCACCTGTGAACGACGATCAAAAAGCGTCCGGCGACGACAAACGCTGGAGCATACGCGCCCTGATCGTCGACGATGACGTCCCGATCCGCGAATTGATGATCGATTACCTGGCCCGGTTCAACATCCACGCCAGCGGCGTCACCGATGGCACCGCCATGCGCCAGGCCATGCAGGCAGAGCATTTCGACGTGGTGGTGCTGGACCTGATGCTGCCCGGCGAAGACGGTTTGTCGCTGTGCCGCTGGCTGCGCGCCGAGTCGGACATCCCGATCCTGATGCTCACCGCCCGCTGCGAACCCACCGACCGGATCATTGGCCTGGAACTGGGCGCCGACGATTACATGGCCAAGCCGTTCGAACCCCGTGAGCTGGTGGCCCGCATCCAGACCATCCTGCGCCGGGTGCGCGACGACCGCACCGAACAGCGGGCAAACATTCGCTTCGACAACTGGCGACTGAACAGCGTGCTGCGCCAGTTGATCGCCGCCGATGGCCTGGTGGTGCCGTTGTCCAACGCCGAATTCCGCCTGCTCTGGGTGTTCATCGAACGTCCGCGCCGGGTGCTGAGCCGAGAGCAATTGCTGGACGCCGCCCGAGGTCGCTCGATCGAAGCCTTTGATCGCAGCATCGACCTGTTGGTATCGCGCCTTCGGCAGAAACTCGGCGATGACCCGAAAGCACCGCAGCTGATCAAAACCGTGCGCGGTGAAGGCTACCTGTTCGACGCCCGGGACATCGGCTGATGCACGGGCGCTTCGATACGCTGTTCGGCCGCCTGTTTGGCGTGTTGCTGATCGCGATTATCCTGGCGCACCTGCTGGCCTTTGCCTGGTTTCACTATTACGGCC
>NZ_JABFMU010000001.1 GCF_013359695.1 Pseudomonas sp. C2B4 | reverse complement strand
AGAGAGACTGGCGGCGTGAACCTTGACGGGTGTCCAAGATTACTTGACCAGTTCAGGCTCGCTCCCACAAGGATTCCTCCTATGAACACTGGAAGTCCAACTGTGGGAGCGAGCCTGCTCGCGAAGAGGCCATCCGCCTCAAAGAAAATCTCAGGCCTTGGCCAACGCCGGCAAATCCCCGGTCAGCCCCAGTGCCTCGCGCACAAACAGCGCCTTGGCCTCGGGCATCCGGTCGACCATCTTCAACCCGACATTACGCAACCAGCGAACCGATAACGGATCGGCCTGGAACAAGCGCTCGAATCCTTCCATCGCCGCCATCAACGCCAGGTTGTGCGGCATACGGCGACGCTCATAACGGCTGAGCACCTTCACATCCGCCAGACGCTCACCTCGAGCAGTCGCCTGCAGCAGTACTTCGGCCAGCACGGCTGCATCGAGGAAACCAAGGTTCACACCCTGCCCGGCCAACGGGTGAATGGTGTGGGCTGCATCGCCAATCAGCGCCAGGCCTTCTGCCACGTAACGCTTGGCATGACGCTGCCGCAGCGGTACGCACAGACGCGGATCGGCGCTGAGCACCGTGCCCAGTCGACCTTCGAAGGCCCGCTCCAGCTCGCGACAGAAACCTTCGTCATCCAGCGTCATCAAGCGCTCGGCTTCGCTCGGCGTGGTCGACCAGACGATCGAGCACCAATCGTGCTGGCCATCGCGCTCCAGCGGCAGGAACGCCAACGGGCCGTTATCGGTAAAGCGCTGCCAGGCGGTCATTTGATGGTTTTTTGAGCTGCGCACGCTGGTGACGATCGCGTGATGCAGATAATCCCACTCCCGCGTCGCAACGCCGGTCAGGCGCCGAACCGCCGAATTGGCACCATCGGCCGCGATCACCAGCGGTGCGCGCAAGGTGCGGCCATCGGCCAGGGTCAGCAGCCAGTCGTCGCCGGAGCGACGCATTTGTTCAAGTCGTGCATTGGCCAGCAGGCCAAGATCACAGTCGTGCAAGCGATCGAGCAAGGCATCCTGAACGACCCGATTCTCGACGATGTGGCCCAGCACATCGGCATGCACGCTGGCCGCCGAAAAGCGGATTTGCCCGGTGCCGCTGCCATCCCAGACCTGCATGTCGCTGTAAGGGCTGCTGCGCCGACTGGCGATGCCCTCCCAGACGCCCAGGCGCTCGAGAATACGCTGGCTGGCAATCGACAATGCACTGACCCGCGGCTCGAACGGCGCCTGGGCATCAAAGGGTTTGACGCTCATGGGGCTGCCGTCCAGCAGCAGGACTTCCAGGCCACTGTCCTGCAACGCCAGCGCCAGGGCGCTGCCGACCATTCCGGCCCCGACAATCAGCAGATCTGCGCGCATTTCCATGCTTTAAGCCTGTCTCGCTTGCGGCTTGAGCCGCACGTAAAGGGTTTTTCCGACGCGCGCCACCAGGTGGCCCGTGCCGTCGTGAATATCGACCTGCAATTGCGGCAGGTATTTTTGGCCATCGGCCGTCTGCCGGCGGATTTCGTCGAGCAGGGTGTCATCGATATTGAACCGGGCGAACACCGGTCCTTTGCCCGGCGCAATGAAATCGATGTCGGCGGCCCTGTCCCAGACGATGTAGTTGCGCCCAAGGTTTTCCATCAGCATCAGCATGAAGAACGGATCGACCATCGAATACAGACTGCCACCGAACTGAGTGCCGACGTAGTTACGGTTGTACCAGCCCAGGCCCATGGACACCTGGATATCGCGGAAGTCATCGCTGATGTGCCGCACCCGAACCCCGGCACCGAAGTACGGCGGATAGAGGTTCAGGAACCAGCGCATCAGCCGTGCCTTGCCGAACGTGTGGGCCAGCCACTTAAACATCGGGGCGCGTACCCAGGCCCATGGCCTGACGGGCGAACCAGCGCTTGGCCGGCGGCAGCAGATCGAGGCCGAGCAGACCGAGATTGCGCCCGAGCGAAACCAGGGGTTGCGTGCTGCCGAACAGGCGCGTGACCTGGTCGGAGAAGCCGACGGTGAGGTTCTGATCCAGGCGCTGCCCCTCGCGATAGGCCTGCAGGGTGGCAAAGTCCCCCAGCGCCTGTTCGCTGGCCAGTAATGCATCGGCCAGCGCCTGGGCATCGCGCAGCGACAAGTTGAAACCCTGGCCGGCAATCGGATGCAGGCTGTGGGCGGCGTTGCCGAGAATCGCCAGATGCGGACGCACCTGCTCTTCGGCCTCCACCAGCGACAGCGGATACAGATGCCGTGCACCGACCTGCTTCAACGTACCGAGGCGATAACCGAACACACCCTGCAATTCGCTGAGGAAGCTGCGCTCGTCGAGTGCTGCCAGGCGTTGCGCGTCCATCCCCAAGCGGGTCCAGACCAAGGCGCAGCGATTGTCCGGCAGTGGCAGCAACGCCATCGGGCCATCGTCGGTGAACCGTTCGAAAGCCATGCCGTTGTGGGCTTCGCTCGGGGTGATGTTGGCGATCAGCGCGCTCTGGTTATACGGACGCTTCCTGATGCCGATGCCCAGCTGCTCGCGCAGGCCGGAACGGCCGCCATCGGCAAGCACCGCGAGGTCGCAATCCAGCGTGGTTTCGTCATTGAGCATGAGGCGATAGCCGTCAGTGAGCGGTTCCATGCGCGTGACTTCCGCCGGACAACGCCAACTGATCACGTCCGGGTCCAGGCCTTGCCACAGGCATTGGCCGAGCCAGGCGTTTTCCACCACATAACCCAGTGCCGGAACACCCTCTTCCATCGCCGACAGTCGCGCCGTGGAAAAACGTCCACGGTCGGAGACATGAATCTGCTTGATCGGTTCGGCGCGGCGGGAGATTGCCTGCCAGACGCCCAACCGCTGATAAATCTGCCGCGCACCAAAGGACAAGGCTGTGGAACGCGCGTCGTAGCTCGGCTGATAGGTGTCGCCGGGGGCGAACGGCTCGATCAGCACAATCTTCCAGCCACGGGTCTTGGCCCCTGCCTGTAACGCCATCGCCAGGCTCGCGCCCACCAGGCCACCGCCGATAATCGCCAGATTGACTCGATTCATGCCGCTTGTGTCCGTGCTTGCGCCATCAAGGCCTCGATCTCCGCGACCGTTTTCGGTACGCCTTTGGTCAGGATTTCACAGCCGCTTTTGGTGACCACGACATCGTCCTCGATGCGCACGCCAATGCCGCGCCATTTCTTCGCCACGTTCTGGTTATCCGGGGCAATGTAGATCCCCGGCTCCACGGTCAGCGCCATGCCGACTTCCAGCACGCGCCATTCGCCGCCGACCTTGTACTCGCCAACGTCATGTACATCCATGCCCAGCCAGTGCCCGGCGCGGTGCATGTAAAACGCCTTGTAGGCTTCGCTGGCGATCAATTCGTCGACGTCGCCTTGCAGCAAGCCCAGCTCGACCAGGCCGGTGGTGATCACCCGAACCGTGGCTTCATGGGCCTGATTCCAATGCTTGTTCGGGGCGATTTCGGCAAAAGCGGCCTCCTGGGCAGCCAACACCAATTCGTAGATCGCCTTCTGTTCCGCGGAATACTTGCCGTTGACCGGCCAGGTGCGGGTGATGTCGCTGGCATAGCAGTCGATCTCGCAACCGGCGTCGATCAATACCAGGTCACCGTCCTTTAGCACGGCGTCATTCTGCTGGTAATGAAGAATGCAGCTGTTGCGCCCGGCGGCGACGATCGAGCCATAGGCCGGCATCTTCGCCCCGCCCTTGCGGAACTCGTAATCGAGCTCGGCCTCCAGACTGAATTCATGCAAACCGGGACGGCTGGCCTGCATCGCGCGTACGTGCGCCTGGGCGGAAATCCGTGCAGCCTCGCGCATCACCTTCACTTCTGCCGCCGATTTATACAGGCGCATGTCATGCAGCAGATGATCCAGCGCAACGTATTCGTTCGGAGGCTGGGCACCGAGGTTGGCCTTGGAACGGATCACGTTGATCCAGTCCATCAGGTGCCGGTCGAATTCGGGGTTGCTGCCCATAGCCGAATACACCCGGTCACGGCCTTCGATCAGGCCCGGCAGGATGTCGTCGATGTCCGTGATCGGGAAGGCATCGTCGGCGCCATAGTCGCGAATCGCACCTTCCTGCCCGGCGCGCAGGCCATCCCACAACTCACGCTCGACGTTGCGTTCGCGGCAGAACAAGATGTATTCGCCGTGCACGCGCCCAGGCATCAGGACCAGGACGGCCTGCGGCTCGGGAAAACCGCTGAGGTACTGGAAGTCGCTGTCCTGGCGGTAGACGTGCTCGACATCGCGGTTGCGGATGGCCACCGCCGCGGCGGGCAGAATGGCGATGCTGTTGGGTTCCATCTGCGCCATCAGGGCCTTGCGGCGACGACTGTATTCCGCTTTCGGGATATGAATCATGGGCAGATGGCGTTCCCTGGCTTTAATTAATGCAACGACGGTTTGGCAGCCGCCGGTTCTTCCGCTTTCCTGGTTTCAGAGAACAGCAGCAGCGGCGCGACGCGCAGGTACTCCATGACTTCCATGTAGTCGGTTTCGCCGTCTTCGGATTCTTCCAGGGCGTCTTGCACCTGGGAAATGGCGGCCAGGTCCTGCAACACTTCGGTGGCCTCGGCGCTCAACATGCTGCTGTCACGGCAGTTCAGGCCGAAACCGCTGAGGAAGCCCTGGCACCACTGGCCCAGTGCCGCGGCGCGTTCGGCCAGCGGAGCATCGTCGGTCGGCAGCAGCAGAACGACAGTCACGTCTTCGCCGGTAAGCTCTCCCTTGACCATCTCTTGCAGGCCGATCAGGGCAGCGCGAACGTTGTCCTGCGGCTCGCTTTCAAGCAGCTCGGCGGCGTCGATCAGCCAGCCCTCGGCATCGAAACCGGCGCCGGCGCAACTGCGCCCGAGCAACAGGCCGTGCAGTTCGGCAGGCGAGACAGGGTGACCGCTGGATGTCAGCAGGGTGGCGAAGGCTTGGTACGGAGAATTCTGAATGGGCATGGGCAGCTAGGCGCCAGACGGCGCTATGTCTAGAATGAAGGCCTTGTATCCTACATCGACTACCCCTGTAGGAGCGAGCTTGCTCGCGATGAACCTGAGAACGCCGCTGGGTGTCAGGCACCCAGCGCAAGCTCGTTTCTACAGGGAGCCGCCCGCTACCACCCATCAGACGAACAGTGGACACAATGGAAGACACCGACCTGCAAGCGCTGATGGCCAGACTCGAGCTGCTGATTACCCGAGTCGAGCAACTTAAGAGTCAAAACGCACTCTTACAAGCTCAGGAAAAGACCTGGCGCGAGGAACGCGCTCACCTCATTGAAAAAAACGAAATCGCCCGGCGTAAGGTCGAATCGATGATTTCGCGCCTCAAGGCCCTGGAGCAAGACTCATGAGTTCAAGCAATAGCGTCACCGTGCAGATCCTCGACAAAGAATATTCGATCATCTGCCCACAGGAAGAACGCAGCAACCTGGTGAGCGCCGCCCGTTACCTGGACGGCAAGATGCGCGAGATCCGTAGCAGCGGCAAAGTCATCGGCGCCGACCGCATCGCCGTCATGGCCGCGCTGAACATCACCCACGAGCTGCTCCACAAGGAAGAACGCCCGGATATCCAGGCCAGTGGCTCCACCCGTGAACAGGTGCGCGACCTGCTCGATCGCGTCGATCTGGTACTCGCCACTGATCCGGACGTCACCAAAGGCTGATTCGTGTCACCGCTTGCGGTATACTCCAATCACTCCCTGGGGTGCTTGCCAGTTGACGACGTCCCTGAGCCGATTTGCTATACCCTGGAGGTCGCACGTTGGGCTGGTGTGCATGTCCGCTAGACGGAAAGCCTTAAAGCCTACTGCGTCTTCCACCTTGAACTCTCGGGTTCAAGGGCTAAGTCGACAGCGGCACATTCGGGGAGCCTGATTTCAGTCCGATGCCGGTTTTTATACCGGCATCGGCTTTTTTACGGGTACGCTTCACGTACCCGTCCTGTTGAAGCCCGAATTCATGACCGAACCTGCGCTGCTTCCCCGCCCGCAACTTCGACGCATGCTGCGCAAGGCCCGCCGCGCACTGACACCCAGTCAGCAGCAACAGGCGGCTCGCGGGCTTTACAAGCAATTGGCCCAGCAACCGCTGTTCCGCCGCGCCAGACACATCTCTCTTTACCTGCCCACCGATGGCGAAATCGATCCGCGCCTGTTGCTGCGTGCCGCCCAGCGTCGGGGCAAGGCCACCTACCTGCCCGTGCTCAGCGCCTGGCCACGAACCAAAATGGTGTTCCAGCGCATCCGCCCCGGCGAGAAACTCAAGCCCAACCGCTTCCGTATTCTCGAACCACGGCACAACCTTGCCCGGCAACGCAAAGTCTGGGCACTGGATCTGGTGCTGCTACCGCTGGTGGGATTTGACGATGTCGGGGGACGCCTGGGCATGGGCGGTGGTTTCTATGATCGAAGCCTGGCCTATCTGGCGCGCCGCAATGACTGGCGCAAGCCGACGCTGCTGGGGCTGGCCCATGAATGTCAGAAGGTGGAGCGACTGGCTCAAGCGAGCTGGGATGTACCGCTGCAAGGAACAGTGACGGACAAGGCCTGGTACTACGCAGGCTAGACGCCACTGCATGGAGCGGCGTCTAAAAAACGGGTTCAGCGTTTGAAGGCGGTCGACTGTTGCTGCAATGGCGAAACTTCAATCGGCGCATCGATCTTGTTGGCCCACAGGCTTTGGGCATAGCCGGTGGTCACGACGCCAAGGCCAAACAAAATAACCAAAATCCATAGTAAATCCGGTTTGCGTTTCATCGACTGCCCCCCAAAGGCATATCAACACGATGACAGCAGCGGTTTCCGTTTGTAGGCCGTGCAGCAGCGTCAAGCTTTAAAGGCCGGCATTTTGCGACAACGTGAACCGGCACGCAAATGCTGGCGTCAACCGACTGTCGGTTTGTCATAAAATTGCCGGACAACCCGCCCACACACCTCGCAAGGAGCCAGACCATGGCCTATTGGCTAATGAAATCCGAGCCCGATGAACTCTCGATCAAAGGCCTGGAGAAGCTCGGCAAAGCTCGCTGGGACGGGGTTCGCAACTATCAGGCGCGTAACTTTTTGCGGGCCATGGCGGTGGGGGACGAGTTCTTCTTCTATCACTCCAGTTGCCCCGAACCCGGCATTGCCGGTATCGGCAAGATTGTCGAAGCTGCCTATCCGGACCCGACGGCGCTGGAGCCTGAAAGTCATTACTACGACCCGAAGGCCACAACGGAGAAAAACGCCTGGAGCGCGATCGATGTCGCCCATGTCGAGACGTTTTCCAGGGTGTTGAAGCTGGACTATCTGAAACAGCAGACCGCACTGGCGGAGATGCCGCTGGTGCAGAAAGGTTCGCGGCTGTCGGTGATGCCGGTGACGGCGGAGCAGTGGGCGGCGGTGATTGCGCTCAAACCGTAAGACGCGCAGCGACTTTTAGAATGCTTTCGCGAGCAGGCTCGCTCCCACAGAAGATCCTCAGTGAATGCAGATCCAGTGTGGGAGCGAGCCTGCTCGCGAAGAGGCCCGCCCGAACGACAGAGTTCTTATTGAATGATGAGGTTGTTGAACAACAGATCCTCAACCACGGGCTTGCCGGTCTCATCATTCATGATCTGCTGGGTCTGCTTCAGTGCTTCCTGACGCAACTTCTCCTTGGCCTCGACGTTGTTCATTGTCTCGGCGGTCTGCTGGGTAAACAGCGCCACCAGCTGATTTCGAATCAACGGTTCATTGGCCTTGACCGCTTTGGTCGCCTCGTCACCCGTGACCCGCAATGCCACGTCCGCCTTGTAGACCTTGAGCTTGGCCGTGCCGTCCAACCCATAGTTGCCCACAAATGGCGGGCTCAGGGTGATGTAATTGACCTTGGGCGCTGCATTTTCCGCAGCTTCTTCGGCCACCGCTGCCACAGGCAGAGACAGGGCCAGCATCAACATGATCCACGCTTTCACAATTCACTCCTCATCCGGTTTGCGGCCTAGCATAACGACCCGCCGATCAAGCACAAGCTTATGGCTGACTATCAGGGTCGGGCATGCTCATTGACCCGTCGACTCTCACACCTACACTTATCGGCCATCACTCCCAAAGGAATAGCCCTGATGAAAGCCGTGCTGTGCAAAGCCTTCGGCCCCGCCGAATCGCTGGTGCTGGAAGACGTCACCAGTCCTGTCGCCAAGAAGAACGAAATCCTGCTGGACGTGCACGCCGCCGGGGTGAACTTTCCGGACACGCTGATCATCGAGGGCAAATACCAATTCAAACCACCCTTCCCGTTTTCCCCCGGCGGCGAAGCGGCTGGCGTGGTGAGTGCGGTGGGCGAAAAGGTCAGCCACCTGAAAGTCGGTGACCGGGTCATGGCGTTGACCGGCTGGGGCAGCTTCGCCGAACAGGTCGCGGTGCCGGGCTACAACGTGCTGCCAATCCCGCCCTCCATGGACTTCAACACCGCCGCTGCCTTCAGCATGACCTATGGCACCTCGATGCATGCGCTCAAGCAGCGCGGCAACCTGCAACCCGGTGAAACCCTGCTGGTACTGGGCGCCTCCGGTGGCGTCGGCCTCGCCGCCGTGGAAATCGGCAAGGCCATGGGCGCCCGGGTGATCGCCGCTGCCAGCAGCGCGGAAAAACTGGCCGTGGCCAAGGCCGCGGGTGCCGACGAATTGATCAACTACAGCGAAACAAGCCTCAAGGACGAAATCAAACGCCTGACCGATGGCCAGGGCGCCGACGTGATCTACGACCCGGTCGGCGGCGACCTGTTCGACCAGGCCATCCGTTCCATTGCCTGGAACGGTCGCCTGCTGGTGGTCGGTTTCGCCAGCGGCCGCATTCCCGAACTGCCGGTGAACCTCGCCCTGCTTAAAGGTGCCGCGGTGCTCGGCGTGTTCTGGGGCTCATTTGCCCAACGCCAGCCGCAGGACAACGCAGCGAACTTCCAGCAGTTGTTCGGCTGGTTTGCCGAAGGCAAGTTGAAGCCATTGGTGTCGCAGGTGTATCCGTTGAACAATGCCGCGCAGGCGATCAATGATCTGGGACAGCGCAAGGCGGTTGGCAAGGTGGTTGTGCAGGTTCGCTGAGCACATCGCAAGGTCTGGACTTCGATCAACGTTGTCCGGACCTGACCCCAAGCTAAAGCAACTTGCGAATGTCCTCCGGCAAAAACCTCACAAACCTGGAAACCGGACTGTTCAGGCACTCCCTGACAATGATCGGTACTTTCCTGTTCATCTTGGCTATCAGCGCCAGGCGCTGCTCGTTCGACAATGTTGTCTTGGAAAAGGCATTCGATAGATAAGCACGGGTGTAATAGAACGCGGTGGTATCAGCCCAGGCGTGTTCCGGGGTGTTCACAATGACTTCGTTGAGATCGCGGCATTTCAACTTCTTGAGCCATTCATTCAGGTGAAGCGGCAGCGCTGAATCGAAACCGAAGATCATCGGCGCAATCACTTCCTGCTCCGCAGGCTTGTCACCCTCCACCGTCCACGGCTTGAACCGCCACTGCGCGACCGCAACCCTGACCGCCTCGGCCAGATCAGGGTGGTCGCTTTTCACAATGCCCACTTTGCTCACCGATCCATCGGCATGGACCATAAACCTGACCCGGACATCCCCGATAATCCCGGCCCGCTGCAGCGTCGGCGGGTAAGTCGGCTTGGGGTTATGTTCCGGTATCAGGAACACCTCGCTCGCTCTGCCGTCAATAGACATCGCCACCAACAACACCACACATACCAACCACCGCATACCCCCTCCCTTTCACTCCTGAGTTGCCAGACTTGGCAGCAGGACAAAAGGTTAAAGACCGGCGAGCGTGAGCTGAAGATCATGGTTTCCGGTAGCCATGCAGGATATTTCCCAAAAATCTGCCCTACGCCTGATGAATCAGGCGTCTCCTTGCGTCAGTTGGTAACTCTTCCTACACCGCCCTTCATTTATGCCTGAGCGACATGTTCATAAAGGAATGCTCGACTTCCAACATTTCCGCTATTTGGTCGATGAGAACTGATGCTATTTTCGGTAACGAAACTGTAATATTCGCATCCGCAGCCAAAACAAGAAAACTGGAGCTCTTGAATGTTTGCTTTCTTTCGTCCTGCCGCTCATCAGGCTCCATTGCCTGAAGAAAAAATAGACAGCACCTACCGCCGCCTGCGCTGGCAGATCTTCGCCGGTATCTTTATCGGTTACGCGGGTTACTACCTGCTGCGCAAAAACTTTTCCCTGGCCATGCCTTACCTGATCGAAGAGGGTTACACCCGCGGTGAGCTGGGCGTGGCGTTGTCGGCGATTGCCATTGCCTACGGCCTGTCCAAGTTCCTGATGGGGATCGTGTCCGACCGTTCCAACCCACGCTTCTTCCTGCCATTCGGCTTGCTGGTCTCGGCGGCGGTGATGTTCATTTTCGGTTTTGCGCATTGGGCGACGTCCAGCGTGACCATCATGTTCGTCCTGCTGTTCATCAATGGCTGGGCACAGGGCATGGGCTGGCCACCGAGCGGACGGACCATGGTCCACTGGTGGTCGCAGAAGGAACGCGGTGGCGTGGTGTCCCTGTGGAACGTGGCGCACAACGTGGGTGGCGGCTTGATCGGCCCGCTGTTCCTGATCGGCATGGGCCTGTTCAACGACTGGCATGCCGCGTTCTACGTGCCGGCGGCGGTGGCCATGGCGGTCGCGGTGTTTGCCTTCATCGTGATGCGCGACACGCCGCAATCGGTCGGCCTGCCGCCGATCGAGAAGTACAAGAACGATTACCCGGAAGGCTACGACGCCAGCCACGAAAAGGAATTCAGCGCCAAGGAAATCTTCGTCAAGTACGTACTGCGCAACAAGATGCTCTGGTACATCGCCTTGGCCAACGTCTTCGTCTACCTGCTGCGCTATGGCGTGCTGGACTGGGCGCCGACCTACCTCAAGGAAGCCAAGGGCTTCACCGTGGACAAGACCTCCTGGGCGTACTTCTTCTACGAATGGGCAGGCATTCCAGGCACGCTGCTGTGCGGCTGGATGTCGGACAAGATCTTCCGTGGCAACCGTGGCCTGACCGGCATGGTGTTCATGGCGCTGGTGACCGTGGCGACGCTGGTGTACTGGCTCAACCCCGCCGGCAATCCGACCGTCGACATGATCGCCCTGGTGTCCATCGGCTTCCTGATCTACGGCCCGGTCATGCTGATCGGCCTGCAGGCACTGGAATTGGCACCGAAGAAAGCCGCCGGTACGGCCGCAGGCTTCACCGGTCTATTCGGATACTTGGGTGGTTCGGTCGCGGCCAGTGCAGCGATGGGCTACACCGTGGACCATTTCGGCTGGGATGGCGGTTTCGTCTTGCTGATCGGTGCCTGTCTGCTGGCAATGGCCTTCCTGGCGCCAACGCTGTGGCACAAGCAAGTCGCCAGTCAGAGCCGCGAAGCACTCGCTTGATCAACTTTTGATTTGCAGCGCTTGAGCCGCGCCTCCAGATTCCGGTCTGGCATGGCGTGGCTTCTCAGGGCGTGGGCGGTCTGCTCGACATAATCGCGAGTGGTGCCGTAACGCCCGCAAGCGTTTTCGAACACGTGGCTCAACACGTGATCCGGCAGGTTTCCAGCATAGCTGGGCAGGTGCCGCTCCAGAACAAACCCCAATGCCTGAACCTGATTGCCGTCTTCGAGCCGGCAGTTGAGCCAGTGCGGGCGATAGGACGGGAATGGCATCTCACGCTTCCACAGCGCATACAGCGAGGCATCCAGTTGCTCTTCCGGCAAGCGATAGGCGAAGCCGCTGCATGAACCACCGCGATCCAGGCCGAATACCAGGCCCGGCATTTCCGGTGTGCCACGATGTTCGTGGGACCACAGGTATAAACCCCGATGGTAGCCATGCACCCGCCCGCGCACCCGCTCGACGGCCGTGCATTCGGGGCGCCAGATCAGCGATCCGTAAGCGAACAACCACACCGGCCCGCCCTTGTGGCGCGCCATGGTCGATTGCATCGAGCTGAGCAGTTGTTCATGGGTGAGCTGCGGCCCCAGGTCGAGCTGCGGCGGATAAGCCAGGTTCAAAATCGAAGATTCAATGGCGCTCATGGCGAATAGCGTTCAGCTCCCCGCGAGTAAACAGTTACTAAATAGAACGCACCGCTGAAACAATAAGGCACATACGTTTTCAAGTAATTGAAGTGCCTTGGCACAACTCTTAATTAATTACTTGAACGAGATATAACCTACCGACATTTATAAAATTTTATAAATACCGATGGGCTATATAGAGGGTTATAAACCTGTAGGAGCGAGCTTGCTCGCGATGGTCGTTAACGATTACGCGGGACATCTGGCTGTCCGCGGTGTTTTTGAGTCCATCGCGAGCAGAGCTCGCTCCTACAGGGGGATTGCGTCAGGATCTAGGCGCGTACGCAAACACGTCGGCACGCATCTGGTGGGCATCCATCCCCGCTTCGACCAGCGCATCCAGCGTGCCGTAGACCATCGCCGGCGAGCCACTGGCGTATACATGCAGCGTCTTGAGATCGGGGAAATCTTCGCACACCGCTTCATGCAACATGCCGCAACGCCCCTGCCAGCCGCAGTGATCGCTGACGACTTTATGCAGGAACAGATTGGGCAGTTTCAGCCACTCATCCCAATGTTCGACTTCATAAAAGTCTTCAGGACGACGCACGCCCCAGTACAGATGCACCGGATGCTTGAAGCCTTCAGCGCGACAATGCTCGATCAGGCCATGAATCTGGCCCATGCCGGTACCGGCGGCGATCAGTACCAACGGACCGTCCGGCAACTCGGCCAGGTGCGCATCGCCGAATGGCATGTCGATGCGGACCATCGTGTCGCGCTGCAGTTGCTTGATCAAATTTTGTGCACTGGCCTCGCGGGCCAGCACGTGGATTTCCAGGTCACGCCCACCCGAAGGCGCCGACGCCAGGGAAAAGGACGATTTTTCGCCGTTGTCCCGATGGATCATCAGGTACTGACCGGCGTGATAGCGCGGCGGCTTTCCAGCTGGCGCCCGCAGCCGAACCCGCCAGGTATCACCGCCGACTTCGGTGCAACTGGTGACCTGACACGACAGACTGCGCACCGGCAATTCTCCCAGCGCGAGCACGCCATCCCACAGCACGATGCAGTCTTCCAGCGGCTCTGCTATGCAAGTGTAGAACTCGCCATGGTCACGCACACCGCCGGCCTGTTCGACCCGACCTTCCACCAGCAACGCGGCGCAGACATGGCAATTGCCGTTGCGACAGCTTTGCGGGCATTCATAGCCCAGGCGGCGTGCGCCATCGAGAATCCGCTCGCCGGGCAAAATATCCAGTACGGCGCCGGAGGGCTGCAAGGTTACACGCATCAATCTATTCCTAACTGATTCCAGATGGCATCGATCCGCTGGGTCACGGCGTCGTCCTTGACGATCACCCGACCCCACTCGCGCGTGGTTTCGCCCGGCCACTTATGCGTGGCATCGAGCCCCATCTTCGAACCCAGGCCGGAAACCGGCGAAGCGAAGTCGAGGTAGTCGATCGGCGTGTTTTCGATCATCACTGTGTCGCGCTTGGGGTCCATGCGCGTGGTGATGGCCCAGATCACGTCGTTCCAGTCCCGCGCGTTGATATCGTCGTCGGTGACGATAACGAACTTGGTGTACATGAACTGTCGCAAAAACGACCAGACACCGAGCATTACCCGCTTGGCATGCCCCGGATACGACTTCTTCATGGTCACGACGGCCATGCGGTAAGAGCAGCCTTCGGGCGGCAGGTAGAAGTCGGTGATTTCCGGGAACTGCTTCTGCAGGATGGGCACGAACACTTCGTTCAGCGCCACGCCGAGAATCGCGGGCTCATCCGGTGGACGACCGGTGTAGGTGCTGTGGTAAATCGGCTTGATGCGGTGGGTGATGCGCTCGACCGTGAACACCGGGAAGCTGTCGACTTCGTTGTAGTAACCGGTGTGGTCGCCATACGGACCTTCATCGGCCATCTCGCCCGGGTGGATCACGCCTTCAAGGATGATTTCGGCGGTGGCCGGGACTTGAAGGTCGTTGCCGCGGCATTTCACCAATTCGGTACGGTTACCGCGCAGCAGGCCGGCGAAGGCGTACTCGGAGAGGCTATCGGGTACCGGGGTCACGGCGCCGAGAATGGTCGCGGGATCGGCACCCAGCGCCACGGAGACCGGGAACGGCTGGCCAGGATGCTTCTCGCACCATTCACGATAATCCAGCGCGCCGCCACGATGGCTCAACCAGCGCATGATGACTTTGTTGCGGCCAATCACTTGCTGACGGTAGATGCCGAGGTTCTGGCGGTCTTTGTTCGGACCTTTGGTGACGGTCAGGCCCCAGGTGATCAGGGGGGCGACATCGCCTGGCCAGCAGGTCTGCACCGGCAGCTTCGAGAGATCGACGTCTTCGCCTTCGATGACCACTTCCTGGCAGATCGCATCTTTGACGACCTTGGGCGCCATCGAGATGATCTTGCGGAAGATCGGCAGCTTGGACCAGGCGTCTTTCAGGCCCTTCGGCGGTTCTGGCTCCTTGAGGAACGCCAGCAACTTGCCGATCTCGCGCAGCTCGCTGACCGCTTCGGCGCCCATGCCCAACGCGACGCGCTCGGGAGTCCCGAACAGGTTGCCGAGCACGGGAATGTCAAAACCGGTGGGCTTTTCGAAAAGCAGGGCCGGGCCCTTGGCGCGCAAGGTGCGATCGCACACCTCGGTCATTTCGAGAACCGGGGAAACCGGAACCTGGATGCGCTTGAGTTCGCCGCGCTGTTCCAGCCCGCTGATAAAGTCGCGCAAGTCGCGATACTGCATGCGTGAGCCTCGTGTTGGCCGTGGCGTTCGGGGGCAGGCAGTTTAGCGCCGAACCCCTCGGTTCAGAACAACGAACTGCCAGTTCATCAAAATTCAGATAGCAAAAAGCCGGGTTTCCCCGGCTTTTGGCTGGACCATCGACTTACTTGCGCTTCATCGACAGGAAGAACTCATCGTTGGTCTTGGTCGTTTTCAGCTTGTCGACCAGGAACTCGATGGCAGCCACTTCGTCCATCGGGTGCAGCAGCTTGCGCAGAATCCACATGCGCTGCAACTCGTCGTCAGCCGTCAGCAACTCTTCGCGGCGAGTACCGGAACGGTTGATGTTGATGGCCGGGAAGACGCGTTTTTCAGCGATGCGGCGATCCAGAGGCAGCTCCATGTTGCCGGTGCCCTTGAATTCCTCGTAGATCACTTCGTCCATCTTCGAACCGGTTTCAACCAGTGCGGTGGCGATGATGGTCAGCGAGCCGCCTTCTTCGATGTTCCGCGCGGCGCCGAAGAAACGCTTCGGTTTCTCCAGGGCGTGGGCATCGACACCACCGGTCAATACCTTGCCGGAGCTCGGGATCACAGTGTTGTAGGCACGGGCCAGACGGGTGATGGAGTCGAGCAGGATCACCACGTCCTTCTTGTGTTCGACCAGGCGCTTGGCCTTCTCGATCACCATTTCGGCAACCTGCACGTGGCGGGTTGGCGGCTCGTCGAACGTCGAGGCAACCACTTCGCCGCGCACGGTGCGCTGCATTTCGGTTACTTCTTCCGGACGCTCGTCGATCAGCAGCACGATCAGATGAACTTCAGGATTGTTACGCGCGATGTTCGCGGCGATGTTCTGCAGCATGATCGTCTTGCCCGCTTTTGGCGGTGCAACGATCAGACCGCGCTGGCCTTTGCCGATCGGGGCGCACAGGTCGATCACACGACCGGTCAAGTCTTCGGTGGAACCGTTGCCGGCCTCCATCTTCATGCGCACGGTCGGGAACAGCGGGGTCAGGTTCTCGAAGAGAATCTTGTTTTTCGCGTTTTCCGGACGGTCGAAGTTGATCGTGTCGACCTTGAGCAGCGCGAAATAACGCTCGCCTTCCTTTGGAGGGCGGATCTTGCCAACGATGGTGTCACCGGTGCGCAAGTTGAAGCGACGGATCTGGCTCGGCGAGACGTAGATGTCATCAGGACCGGCGAGATAGGAAGCGTCAGCGGAGCGCAGGAAGCCGAAGCCGTCCTGGAGAATCTCCAGCACGCCATCACCGGAGATTTCCTCACCGCTTTTCGCGTGCTTCTTGAGCAGGGAGAAAATCACGTCCTGCTTGCGCGAACGGGCCATATTTTCTATGCCCATCTGTTCGGCCAATTCGAGCAGTTCGGTAATCGGCTTTTGCTTGAGTTCAGTCAGATTCATATAGGAATGACGTAATCATTTATGGAGGGGGGAAATTAAGCTTTTGGCTTAATGAGGCCGCGCCGCGGAGAAGGCGACAGGATCGCGTACTTATTCGAAAAGGAGAGCGTCGGCGACGGCTAGCAGGGGGCACTGGAGAAACCAGCGCGGGGCCGAATGTAACACCTGAATTTCGGAGCGTCTAGCCCTCTACAACGAAAAAGGCCCCGCAATTTGCGGGGCCTTTTTTTGACACGCTACAACGACGCTTAGATGTTGGCGTCGAGGAAAGCCGCCAGCTGCGACTTCGACAGTGCGCCGACCTTGGTCGCTTCAACGTTGCCGTTCTTGAACAGCATCAGGGTCGGGATACCACGCACGCCATGCTTGGCAGGGGTTTCCTGGTTTTCGTCGATGTTCAGTTTGGCAACGGTCAGCTTGCCTTTGTAGGTCTCGGCAATTTCGTCCAGAACAGGAGCGATCATTTTGCAAGGGCCGCACCACTCAGCCCAGTAATCGACCAGTACAGCGCCTTCAGCCTTGAGTACGTCGGCCTCGAAGCTAGCGTCGCTAACGTGTTTGATAAGATCGCTGCTCATGGAATTCTCCAGGGTTGTAAGCAAAAAAACGTGGCCCATCATAGCGGCCCTTCCCTCGTTCAGGAAGGTGCAGATGATTGAGTCTCGCTATGGTGATCCATGAGTTTGGGTATAGCTCAGGTCAGGCCGTGGCGGGAGCGACAAAGGCGATTCCAGTCCGCAGCGCCGCATTGCGCACGTGTTCCTGCATGGCTTTCTGCGCAGCGACAGAGGCCCGGCGAGCCAGCGCGCGAAGGATTTTGCGGTGTTCCTGCCAGGTTTCCATGGCCCGCTCGGCCCGGATGAACGGTAGCTTCTGGCTTTCCAGGAAGATGTCGGCGCTGGCGGTGAGGATGCTCAGCATCGCCTGATTACCGCTGGCCAGCAGAATGCGTCGGTGGAATTCGAAGTCCAGGCGCGCCGCGGCGTCGAAGTCGCCGGCCTTCAGTTCGTTGCGCATGGCGGCGACATTGTCTTCCAGCACATCGAGTTCATCGGTGCTCAAGGTCACGGCCGCCAGTCCCGCGGCAAATCCCTCCAGCGCGTAGCGCAACTGGAAGATGTCCAGCGGCGAAGCCTGCGCCGCAAACGGCCAACCCGGCGTGGTCTCGCCTCGCGGCAGATCCACCGGTGATTGCACGAACACGCCTTTGCCCGGCTGGATGCTGATGACGCCCAGCGCACTGAGTGACGACAACGCTTCGCGCAACGACGCACGACTGACGCCCAACTGCAGTGCCAGGTCCCGCTGCGACGGCAAGGCGTCACCCGGGCCGAAGCCTTGTTCCGTGATCAGTTTGCGAATGGCTTGCAGCGCCACTTCGGGTACGGCGCGAGAGATCGAATTCATGGTTTTCCAGACGAACCAGGCCAATGTGCGGTCAGTTGTAAAGCTATTCGCGGCGCCCGGCAAGTCGTGCCCCATGGGAGTTCGGTGTCCGCTGTCGATGCGCTATCGAAGTGCGAAAAGCGACCTGACTGTTCAGACCAGTAAGACCGAAAAAAGCCTGTAAAACCGTGGCCTGCCGGGCGTTTTCCCACAGGTTGGCATGGCCCGTGCTCTGTCGAACCGCAGAAATCACTCGCCGCCGATTCGGAGATTTGCCATGACCCAGCGTTACAGCGCCCTCCTCGCTGCCCTGTTCGCCAGCCTGATGCTGAGCCAGGCACCCGCCCACGCCGACGGTCTGGAGGATGTGGTCAAACGCGGCGTCCTCAAGGTTGCCGTGCCTCAAGACTTCCCACCCTTCGGTTCGGTCGGTCCGGACATGAAACCCCGTGGCCTGGACATCGACACCGCGAAACTGCTGGCCGACCAGCTCAAGGTCAAACTCGAACTGACCCCGGTCAACAGCACCAACCGCATCCCTTTCCTCACCACCGGTAAGGTCGACCTGGTGATCTCCAGCCTCGGCAAGAACCCGGAGCGGGAGAAGGTCATCGACTTCTCCCGGGCCTACGCGCCGTTCTACCTCGCCGTATTCGGTCCGCCAGACGCCGACATCAAAAGCCTGGACGACCTCAAGGGCAAAACCATCAGCGTCACCCGTGGCGCCATCGAAGACATCGAGCTGACCAAGGTTGCTCCTGAAGGCGTGACCATCAAACGCTTCGAAGACAACAACTCGACCATCGCCGCTTACCTGGCCGGCCAGGTCGACCTGATCGCCAGCGGCAACGTGGTGATGGTCGCGATCAGCGAGAAAAACCCGAAACGTGTGCCTGCCCTGAAAGTGAAGCTCAAGGATTCGCCGGTCTACGTGGGCGTGAACAAGAACGAGCCGGCGCTGCTGGATAAGGTCAACCAGATCCTCGTCAGCGCCAAGAGCGATGGCGCGCTGGAGAAGAACGCCCTGACCTGGCTGAAAGAACCGCTGCCGGCCGACCTCTGATCCGGCACGCAGGAGACACACTATGGCTTATCAGTTCGATTTCCTGCCCGTGGTGCACAACACCGATCTGTTGCTGCGCGGTGCGTTGTTCACCCTGGAGCTGACGGCCATCGGCGCAGTGCTGGGGGTGGGCCTTGGCATCGTCGGGGCACTGGTACGGGCGTGGAACATCCGGCCGTTCGCGGGGATTTTCGCGGTTTACGTCGAATTGATCCGCAACACGCCGTTTCTGGTGCAGTTGTTTTTCATCTTCTTCGGCCTGCCGTCCCTCGGCGTGCAGATCTCGGAATGGCAGGCAGCGGTGCTGGCGATGGTGATCAACCTGGGTGCCTACTCCACCGAAATCATCCGTGCCGGCATCCAGGCGATCCCCCGGGGACAACTGGAAGCCGCCGCAGCCTTGGCGATGACCCGCCTGGAAGCCTTCCGCCACGTGGTGTTGCTGCCTGCGCTGAGCAAGGTCTGGCCAGCCCTGAGCAGCCAGATCATCATCGTCATGCTCGGCTCGGCGGTGTGTTCGCAAATCGCCACCGAAGAGCTGAGTTTCGCGGCCAACTTCATTCAATCGCGCAACTTCCGCGCCTTTGAGACCTACGCCCTGACCACGCTGCTCTACCTGTGCATGGCGCTGCTGATCCGCCAGTTGCTGAACTGGATCGGCCACCGTTTCATAGCAAGGAGCAGCCGATGAGCGATTTCACCTTCTGGGACATCGTGCGCAACCTGCTCACAGGCCTGCAATGGACACTGGCGCTGTCGCTGGTGGCCTTCATTGGCGGCGGGCTGATCGGTTTGCTGATCATGGTCATGCGCATCTCGAAAAAATCCCTACCGCGCAGCGTTGCCCGTACTTACATCGAACTGTTCCAGGGCACGCCGTTGCTGATGCAGCTGTTCCTGGTGTTCTTCGGTGTCGCGCTGGCGGGGTTGGAGATTTCGCCCTGGATGGCGGCGGCGATTGCGCTGACGCTGTTCACCAGTGCTTATCTGGCGGAGATCTGGCGCGGTTGCGTCGAGTCGATCCCCAACGGCCAATGGGAGGCCTCATCGAGCCTGGCACTCAATCCGCTGGAGCAACTGCGCTACGTGATCCTGCCACAGGCCTTGCGCATCGCCGTGGCGCCGACCGTGGGTTTCTCGGTGCAGGTGGTCAAGGGCACCGCCGTCACCTCGATCATCGGTTTCACCGAGCTGACCAAGACCGGCGGCATGCTCGCCAACGCCACCTTCGAACCCTTCATGGTCTACGGCCTGGTCGCCCTCGGCTATTTCCTCCTCTGCTACCCCCTATCCCTCAGTGCGCGCTACCTGGAAAGGAGACTGCATGCCTCTGCTTAGAATTTCCGCCCTGCATAAATACTACGGCGATCACCATGTGCTTAAAGGCATCGACCTGAGCGTCGAGGAAGGCCAGGTGGTGGCGATCATCGGCCGCAGCGGCTCGGGCAAGTCGACTTTGCTGCGTACGCTCAACGGACTGGAGTCGATCAACGACGGGGTCATCGAGGTCGATGGCGAATACCTCGACGCCGCCCGCGCCGATCTGCGCAGCCTGCGGCAAAAAGTCGGGATGGTGTTCCAGCAGTTCAACCTGTTCCCGCACCTGACGGTGGGTGAGAACGTCATGCTCGCGCCGCAAGTGGTGCAAAAAGTCCCGAAAGCCCAGGCCGCCGAACGGGCGCGGCAGATGCTGGAACGGGTCGGGCTTGGGGAAAAGTTCGATGCCTTCCCGGATCGACTGTCTGGCGGGCAGCAACAGCGGGTGGCGATTGCCCGTGCGCTGGCGATGTCGCCCAAGGTGTTGCTGTGCGATGAAATCACCTCGGCGCTGGACCCGGAGTTGGTCAATGAAGTGCTGAGTGTGGTTCGCCAGCTGGCCAAGGAAGGCATGACATTGATCATGGTCACCCATGAAATGCGGTTTGCGCGGGAGGTTGGGGATAAGTTGGTGTTCATGCATCAGGGGCTGGTGCATGAAGTGGGGGATCCGAAGGCGTTGTTTGCCAATCCCCGGACGGCGGAGCTGGCGAATTTCATCGGGACGGTGGAAGCGACAGCCTGAAAGATCTTCGGTGGCTACAAGGCCGTCTTCGCGGGCAAGCCCGCTCCCACAGTGTTCGGTGTAAATCGGCAATTTTGTGATCAACAGAAAACCTGTGGGAGCGGGCTTGCCCGCGAAGAGGCCGGCGCGGGCGCCGCAAATCCGCTCTGTGGTAAAAGATCGCAGCCTTCGGCAGCTCCTACGCGTTGGCGCCAGCCTTTGATCGTGGCACGATGTCGAGGTTAACGACCGAGACCCCCTGACCATGCCGCAATCCCAAGCCAAGAATCTGTCCCTGATCGCCGCAATCGACCTGGGCTCCAACAGCTTTCACATGGTCGTGGCCAAGGCCCAGAACGGCGAAATCCGTATTCTCGAACGTCTCGGGGAAAAGGTTCAGCTGGCCGCCGGCATCAACGAAGAGCGTCAGCTCAGCGAAGAATCCATGCAGCGCGGGCTCGATTGCCTGAAGCGCTTCGCCCAACTGATCAACGGTATGCCACTGGGCGCCGTGCGGATCGTTGGCACCAACGCCCTGCGTGAAGCCCGCAACCGCGCCGAATTCATCCGCCGCGCCGAAGAGATCCTCGGCCACCCGGTGGAAGTCATCTCCGGCCGAGAAGAAGCGCGCCTGATCTACCTCGGCGTTTCCCACACCCTCGCCGACACCCCGGGCAAGCGCCTGGTGGCCGACATTGGCGGCGGCAGTACCGAGTTCATCATCGGCCAGCGCTTTGAACCGCTGCTGCGCGAAAGCCTGCAAATGGGCTGTGTGAGCTTCACCCAGCGCTATTTCAAGGACGGCAAGATCACCCCGGCCCGCTACGCCCAGGCGTATACGGCCGCCCGGCTCGAGATCATGAGCATCGAACACGCCCTGCACCGCCTGACCTGGGATGAAGCCATCGGCTCCTCGGGCACCATCCGCGCCATCGGCCTGGCGCTGAAGGCCGGCGGTCATGGCGCCGGCGAAGTGAATGCCGAAGGCCTGGCCTGGCTCAAGCGCAAGCTGATCAAACTCGGTGATGTCGAGAAAATCGACTTCGAAGGCATCAAACCTGACCGCCGGGCGATTTTCCCGGCGGGCCTGGCGATTCTCGAAGCCATCTTCGACTCCCTCGAACTGCAACGCATGGACCACTGCGAAGGCGCACTGCGCGAAGGCGTGCTCTACGACCTGCTGGGTCGTCATCATCACGAAGACGTGCGCGAGCGCACCCTCACGTCCCTGATGGAGCGCTACCACGTCGACCTGGAACAGGCCGCCCGGGTGGAACGCAAAGCCCTGCATGCCTTCGATCAGGTCGCCAAGAATTGGGACCTGGAAGATGAAGACGGCGTCTGGCGCGAACGGCTGGGTTGGGCCGCCAAGGTCCATGAAGTGGGCCTCGACATCGCTCACTATCAGTACCACAAGCACGGCGCCTACCTGATCGAACACTCTGACCTCGCCGGCTTCTCCCGTGAAGACCAGTTGATGCTCGCGCTGCTGGTGCGTGGCCATCGCCGCAACATTCCCAAGGACAAGTTCGCCGAATTCGACGAAGACGGCATCAAGCTGATTCGCCTGTGCGTGCTGCTGCGCTTCGCGATCCTGTTCCACCACATTCGCGGCACCCAGCAAATGCCCCAGGTGGAACTGAACGCCCATGAAAACAACCTGGAAGTGGTGTTCCCGGAAAACTGGCTGGACGAGAACCAGCTGACCCAGGCCGACTTCGCCAACGAAGCGGAATGGCTGACCCGTGTCGATATCGTACTGAGCGTGCGCTGAAACTGAAAAAGGCCTTCTGCGGAAGGCCTTTTTTATGCGTGCGATTCATGTGGGGGCGAGCCTGCTCGCGAAGGCGGTCCGTCAGTCAACATCCATTTTGACTGTGCTGACCCCTTCGCGAGCAGGCTCGCTCCCACAGGTTCCTGGCGTTAGCGAACGGCGAGGATCGGACTCCCCAACCGCTCCAGCAACGTCGCCTGGGCGCTGCGCGGGTTCTGGTTGCCGGTTGGTGTGTTGCGGATGTAGCGACCGTCCGACTGCAGACTCCAGCTGTGGGTGTTATCGGTGAGATACAGCTCCAGCTCTTTCTTGACCCGCATGATCAGCTTCTTGCCTTCCACCGGGAAGCAAGTCTCGACACGCTTGTCCAGGTTGCGCTCCATCCAGTCGGCACTGGAGAGGAACATCTGCTCTTCACCGCCGTTGAGGAAGTAGAAGACCCGGGTGTGCTCCAGGAAGCGACCGATGATCGAGCGCACGTGGATGTTGTGGGAAACCCCGGCGATCCCCGGCCGCAGGCAGCACATGCCACGCACCACCAGATCGATGCGCACGCCCGACTGGCTGGCCTTGTACAGCGCGCGGATGATCTTCGGATCGGTCAGCGAGTTGAACTTGGCGATGATGTGCGCCGGTTTGCCGTCGAGGGCAAACTGGGTTTCGCGGGCAATCATGTCGAGCATGCCCTTCTTCAGGGTGAACGGCGCGTGCAGCAGCTTCTTCATGCGCAGCGTCTTGCCCATGCCGATCAACTGGCTGAACAGTTTGCCGACGTCTTCGCACAAGGCGTCGTCGGACGTCAGCAGGCTGTAGTCGGTGTACAGGCGGGCGTTGCCGGCGTGGTAGTTACCCGTGCCCAGGTGCGCGTAACGCACGATCTCGCCGGCTTCGCGGCGCAGGATCAGCATCATCTTGGCGTGAGTCTTGAAGCCGACCACACCGTAGATCACCACCGCACCGGCCGCTTGCAGACGACTGGCCAGTTGCAGGTTGGATTCCTCGTCGAACCGCGCTCGCAGCTCGATGACCGCGGTGACTTCCTTGCCGTTACGCGCGGCATCCACCAGCGCATCGACGATTTCCGAGTTGGCGCCAGAGCGGTACAACGTCTGGCGCACCGCCAGGACGTGGGGATCTTTCGCGGCCTGGCGCAGCAAGTCGACCACCGGCGTAAAGGATTCGAACGGGTGCAGCAACAGGATGTCCTGCTTGCTGATCACGCTGAAAATGTTTTCGCTGTTCTGCAGCAGTTTCGGGATCTGCGGCGTGAATGGCGTGTATTGCAGTTCGCGTTGGCTGTCGAGGCCGGTGATGCTGAACAGACGCGTCAGGTTCACCGGGCCGTTGACCTGATACAACTCGGTCTCGCTCAGATTGAATTGCTTGAGCAGATAATCCGACAGGTGTTTCGGGCACGTATCGGCCACTTCCAGACGCACCGCGTCGCCATAACGACGGGAGAACAACTCACCGCGCAGGGCGCGAGCCAGGTCTTCGACGTCTTCGGAGTCCAATGCCAGGTCGGCGTTTCGCGTCAGGCGGAACTGGTAGCAGCCTTTTACCTTCATGCCCTGGAACAGGTCATCGGCGTGGGCGTGGATCATCGACGACAGGAACACATAGTTGTCGCCAGCGCCACCGACTTCTTCCGGCACCTTGATGATCCGCGGCAGCAAGCGCGGCGCCGGGATGATCGCCAGACCGGAATCGCGACCGAAGGCGTCGATGCCCTCGAGTTCGACGATGAAGTTCAGGCTCTTGTTGACCAGCAGCGGGAACGGGTGCGTCGGGTCGAGGCCGATCGGGGTGATGATCGGGGCGATTTCGTCGCGGAAATACCGGCGAACCCAGGTTTTGAGCTTGGTCGTCCAATGGCGGCGACGGATGAAGCGGACCTGATGTTTTTCCAGCTCCGGCAACAGAATGTCGTTGAGGATGGCGTACTGACGGTCAACGTGACCGTGCACCAGCTCACTGATGCGAGCCAGTGCCTGATGCGGTTGCAGGCCGTCGGCGCCCGCCTGTTCACGGGCGAAGGTGATTTGTTTCTTGAGGCCCGCGACACGAATCTCGAAAAACTCATCCAGGTTGCTGGAGAAGATCAGCAGGAACTTCAGCCGTTCCAGCAACGGATAGGACTCGTCCAGCGCCTGTTCCAGCACTCGGATGTTGAACTGCAGTTGCGATAGCTCGCGATGAATGTACAGGCTGCTGTCATCCAGGCCGGGAATGGCAATCGCCGGCGCCGCCGATACGGGCTCGGTCACCGTCGCGGGTGGCGCTGGCTCCAGCTCCGGCGGGGTTTCGGCGATTTGCTCGACCACGGGTTGAGCGTCTTGTACGGCAACTTCAGTGAGTCCTTCGGTATTCATCGAACGTTCCTGGGAGGGCTATTTTTGCTCTCGTAACAATTGAGCTGCGCGAACGGCAAAGTAGGTCAGGATGCCATCTGCGCCTGCACGTTTAAAAGCGGTCAGGGATTCAAGGATAACCCCTTCGCTCAACCAGCCATTCTGGATCGCCGCCATGTGCATGGCGTATTCGCCGCTGACTTGATAAACAAATGTCGGCACTTTGAATTCTTCTTTGACCCGGCAAAGTATGTCCAGATATGGCATGCCTGGCTTGACCATGACCATGTCCGCACCTTCTGACAAGTCCGCCGCCACTTCGTGCAGGGCTTCGTTGCTGTTGGCCGGGTCCATCTGATAGGAGGCCTTGTTGGCCTTGCCCAGGTTCAGCGCCGAACCGACCGCATCGCGGAACGGACCGTAATAGGCACTGGCGTATTTCGCCGAGTAGGCCATGATCCGCACGTTGACGTGACCGGCCACTTCGAGGGCTTCGCGAATTGCCTGGATGCGGCCGTCCATCATGTCAGACGGCGCCACGACCTGGGCGCCGGCTTCGGCATGGGACAAGGCTTGTTTGACCAGTGCGTCGACGGTGATGTCGTTCTGCACATAGCCTTCTTCGTCGAGAATGCCGTCCTGACCGTGGGTGGTGAACGGATCCAGCGCGACGTCGGTGATCACACCCAGCTCAGGGAACTGCGCGCGCAGGGCACGGGTGGCGCGCTGTGCGATACCCTCGGGGTTCCAGGCTTCGGCAGCGTCCAGCGATTTGAGCTCCGACGGCGTCACCGGGAACAGCGCCAGTGCCGGAATGCCCAACTCGACCCACTTGGCCGCTTCTTCCAGCAACAAATCGATAGTCAGGCGTTCGACGCCCGGCATCGAGGCCACCGCTTCGCGACGGTTTTCACCGTCCAGCACGAACACCGGCAAAATCAAGTCATCGACGGTCAGCACGTTTTCACGGACCAGTCGACGCGAGAAATCGTCACGACGGTTACGGCGCAGGCGGGTTGCAGGAAACAAACGGTTGGCGGGGGTAAAGCTCACGGCAGACTCCTGAGCCCGCGCAGACGGGCGAGCGTGACAGTTATAAGCGGCCATTATGACGAACACATGACAGTTGTGTGCAACCTGTGACACGTAGCCGCATTCCATTGTCCTTGTAGGAAATGTTCACGTCGAGACACATTTGGACACTTTCCTGAATGTGTACGAAGGGTTAGGCTGCGCGTTCATTTCGCCAGCACCCAGACAATGCTCCAACAATTTCTGCATGACTTCGGCTACTTTGCCCTGTTTCTCGGCACGTTCTTCGAAGGCGAAACCATCCTGGTGCTCGCAGGCTTCCTTGCGTTCCGTGGATACATGGACATCAACCTGGTGGTGGTCGTGGCGTTCTTCGGCAGTTATGCCGGCGATCAGCTGTGGTACTTCCTGGGACGCAAGCACGGGCGCAAGCTGCTGGCGCGCAAGCCTCGCTGGCAATTGATGGGTGACCGGGCGCTGGAACACATCCGCAAGCACCCGGACATCTGGGTCCTGAGCTTCCGTTTTGTCTACGGCTTGCGCACGGTAATGCCGGTGGCGATCGGCTTGTCGGGCTATCCACCGGGCCGTTATCTGCTGCTCAACGGGATTGGGGCGGCAATCTGGGCCACCGCGCTCGCGGCGGCGGCCTATCACTTCGGGGCGGTGCTCGAAGGCATGCTCGGCAGCATCAAGAAGTACGAGCTGTGGGTGCTCGGCGCCCTGCTCGTCCTGGGCCTGGGCCTGTGGCTGCGTCGACGCTTCAAGAACGCGCGCCTGGCCAAACAGGTCTACGCCGACGAGCAAGCCCTGAAAGCCAGACAGGCCAGTAGCGGCGAACCTAAGACGCCAGTCGAGTGAAGCGGTTTCTGCAACAGTAGAGACCGATTCCACTGAGCAGGCTGTAACTGAGCAGGCCGACCCAGCCCACCGCGCTGGCCGGCCATAGCCCCACCACCGGGGCCAGCCACACCAGCGGCATGTTCGATGCCAGCCGCAGCAACTCCAGTTTCAACGCCCACGGCCGATTCTCCAGGGCCACGCCCAACACGAACAACCCCACCGCCACCGCCCCCCAGCCGAGCACAAGCGCAGGGGTCGACAGCTGCGGTTCCAGGTTCATCAAATAGCTGCCCAGCGCGATATAGACGCAGAACTGCAGCGCCACATACCACAGCTGCCGTCCGTCCAGCGGTACCTCGAATTTGCGGAATTGGCTCAAGTCCGGTTTGTTCATCGGGTACCTGGCCGCCACATCCGCCGGCCGCCAGCCGGTGCGCATGAACCAGATCCGCAGCTTGTCCCAGGTACTTTCGGCACGCCGCGCATCCGCCCACAGCTGCGCGTAGAACTGCACATTCGCCCAGATCGGGTTCCAGCTCGCCAGCGGTGTGGTCACGCCGAAAATGACCGGTTCGTTGTCGTCTTCTTCCTGGAACGAGCCGAACAGACGGTCCCAAATAATGAACACCCCGCCATAGTTGCGATCCATGTAGAGAGCGTTCTGTGCATGGTGGGCCCGATGATTGGATGGCGTGACAAAGAACCACTCGAACCAGCCGAGCTTGGGAATGTGCCGGGTGTGCACCCAGAACTGGTACAGCAGGTTAAGCGCGGCGACACTGACAAACACCAGCAATGGCACGCCAGCCACGGCCATGGGCAGGTAGAAGATCCAGCTCAGCAGAAATCCGGTACTGGTCTGGCGCAGGGCGGTGGAGAGGTTGTAGTCCTCGCTCTGGTGATGCACCGAATGCGCCGCCCAGAGAATATTGCGCTCGTGACCCATGCGGTGCAGCCAGTAGTAGCAGAAGTCATAAAATACGAAGGCAAACACCCAGACCCACACGCTGTCGGCCGAGAGCTCGAACAGCGCCAGGTGCTTGAGGGCAAATGCATAGGTCACCAACCCCACGCCCTTGGTCAAAAGGCCCGTGGTGGTCGACAGCACGCCGGTGCTGATGCTGTTGATCGCGTCCGCCACCCGATAGTTGCTGACCCCGCGCCAGCGGTCGGCCAGCAGTTCGACGGCAATCAGCACAAAGAAAAACGGCACCGCATACAGAATGAAGTCCATGACGCGCCCTGATCGGAATCTTGAGGACAGATGCTATGTGTAGCCGTGAATTAACCCTATGGCAACGAGTGACAAATTAGTGGACATTTAACGCCATGAATCTGGAGAAAAGCCCATGAGCAAAAAAGTTGCAGTGATCCTTTCCGGTTGTGGCGTGTACGACGGCGCAGAGATCTATGAAAGCGTGATTACTCTGCTGCGCCTGGACCAGCGTGGCGCGCAGGTCCAGTGTTTCGCACCGAATATTGCGCAGTTGCACGTAATCAATCACCTCACCGGCGAAGAAATGCCCGAGTCGCGCAATGTGCTGGTGGAGTCGGCGCGCATTGCCCGCGGCGAGATCAAGGATATCCGTGAAGCAGACGCTGAAGAATTCGATGCGCTGATCATTCCAGGCGGTTTCGGATCGGCCAAGAACCTCTCCAACTTCGCCATCGAGGGCACCGGCTGTACCGTGCAACCGGATGTCCTGGCCTTGACCGAAGCCTTCGCCGAAGCCGGTAAACCGGTCGGCCTGATCTGTATCTCGCCAGCCCTGGCGGCGAAGATCTATGGTCCAGGCGTGACCTGCACCATCGGTAACGACGCCGACACCGCCGCCGCGCTGAACAAGATGGGCGCGACCCACAAGGATTGCGCCGTGAGCGACATCGTTGAAGACAAGGCGCGCAAACTGGTGAGCACCCCGGCGTACATGCTGGCCGGTAGCATCAGCGAGGCGGCTTCAGGCATCAACAAACTGGTCGACCGCGTGCTCGAACTGACCCACGAAAACGACGCCTGACACTGATCTAGTGTGGGAGCGAGCCTGCTCGCGAAAGCGAAGTGTCATTCAACATTGATTTTGACTGATACACCGCATTCGCGAGCAGGCTCGCTCCCACAGGGTTTTGTGTGTTTTAAGCGTTGCGTGTGAGCCTGGTCAAAATCCGATCCAGCGCATTGGCAAACGCCTGCTTCTCACGCTCGCCAAACGGTGCCGGCCCGCCACTCATCTGCCCTTGCTCGCGCAAATCGGTGAACAGGTTGCGCACCGCCAGTCGATCGCCCATGTTCTGCGCGTCGAATTCCTTGCCTCGTGGGTCCAGCGCCGCAACGCCCTTCTTCACCAGCCGGTCGGCCAGCGGCACGTCGCTGCAGATCACCAGTTCACCGGGCACCGCGTGCTCCACCAGATAGTCGTCGGCCGCGTCCGGACCACTGGGCACCACGATCAGCTTCACCAGGGCCAGGCCCGGTTTGATCTGCGGCTGACCGGCCACCAGCACCACTTCAAACTGGCGCTTGAGGGCGAACTTCACCACCAGGTCCTTGGCCGCCCGGGGGCAGGCGTCGGCATCGATCCAGACACGCATCAGGTTTTCCTCTTCTAAAAAGCATCGCGGGCAAGCCACGCTCCCACAAGGTTAACGCTAAACCTGTGGGAGCGTGGCTTGCCCGCGAATATGAGCGAAGCGAATGCTGTTAAGAAACCTGCACCCGCTGCTTCTCGGCCATACGACTGCGGCCATACAGCACGATGATTGCCAGAATCGCCACCGCCTGCGCACTCAACGAATGAGCATCGGCATGAATCCCCAGCCAGTCGAAGTCAAAGAACGGCACCGGCCGCGTGCCGAAGATCCCGGCTTCCTGCAACGCCTTCACACCATGCCCGGCGAATACCACCGACAAGGCGCAGAGCAGACCGGCGTTGATGCTGAAGAACAGCGCCAACGGCAGTTTCGCCGAGCCGCGCAGGATCACCCAGGCCAGGCCCACCAGCAGCACTAGCGCCGTTGCACCGCCGGCCAGCACCGCGTCATGCCCCGCAGCACCTGCCTGCAACCAGAGGGTTTCGTAGAACAGGATCACTTCGAACAGTTCGCGATACACCGAGAAGAACGCCAGGATCGCAAACCCGAACCGCCCGCCGCCGCCCACCAGGCTGCTCTTGATGTAATCCTGCCAGGCTGCCGCGTGACGACGGTCGTGCATCCACACGCCGAGCCACAGCACCATGACGCTGGCGAACAACGCCGTCGCGCCTTCGAGCAGTTCACGTTGCGAACCGCTGACATCGATCACATACGCCGCCAACGCCCAGGTTCCCAGGCCCGCCAACAACGCCAGGCCCCAGCCGACATTGACGCTGCGCACCGCCGATTGCTGGCCGGTGTTACGCAGGAACGCGAGGATCGCCGCCAGCACCAGAATCGCTTCCAGTCCTTCACGCAGCAGAATCAACAGCCCGGAAATGTAGCTCAGCGACCAGCTCAAACCATCACTGCCCAACAGACCGGCTGAGGTCTTCAGTTTGGCCTTGGCCGCCTCCAGACGCTGCTCGACCTGATCCAATGGCAAGCCATCCTGCAACGACTGACGGTAAGCCATCAGCGACTTTTCCGTGTCCTTGCGCACATTGGCGTCAACGTTGTCGAGCGAGCTTTCAACGAGTTCGAAGCCTTCCAGATACGCCGCTACCGACAGGTCATACGCCTGATCGTGGTCGCCGGAACGGTAGGCCGCGACGCTCTTGTCCAGGGTCGCGGCGGTGTAATCGAGCAACTGCGCCGGGCCTCGCTTGACCTGCGGCGGCTGCGCCCGCTGTGCCCGGAAGGTCGCCGCGGCTTGCGGACCATCGGCGGCCTGCACTTCGGCGGGGGTCTGGCGGGCCAGATCGGCGATGTTGTAGACCTTGTCGCTGCCGACAGTCGCTGGATCGGCACTGAAGCTGGCGATGTAAGCGGCCAGGTCCCAACGCTGGCGATCATCGAGCTGATCGGCGAAGGCTGGCATATCGGTGCCTTCTACGCCCAGGCCCAGGGTGTTGTAGATGGCGTAGAGACTCAGGTGATCCAGACGCTCGTGATCGCGCAGATTGGCCGGCGGCGGCGTCAGACCGACACCCGCCGGGCCATCGCCTGCACCGGTGTCTCCGTGACACACCGAGCAGTGTTGCGCATACAGCGGCGCCCCCCGGGTCGGGTCCGGGGTAATGATCGGCGCCTGGCTGACTTCATAGGCCACCGCCAGTTTCGCACCGAGTTGCCGCGCTTGACGGGCGACATCCGCGCCATCCTGACGCGCAGCGATCGCACTGCGCAGCGTGCCGATGCCCTGCTCCAACCCAACCTTCTCCGGCTTGGCCGGCATGCCTGCCACCAGGCCTTGCAGCGCCTGGACGAATTCCAGTTGCTCGCGGTACTCGGACTCGTTGACGACCTTGCCGGCTTGCACTGCCTGTGGGTAGTCCGCACCGATGTAATCGAGCAAATGCAGGGCTTGCGGCGCGCCTTCCACCGTGTCGGCCAGCAGGTTGAAACTGCATAGGGCAAACACCGGCGCTATCAGCCAGGCCAGGAAACGGGACGGGGCAATCATGAATGAATCTCAATTGGAAACACGAAGTAACATATTGTTCCCTCCCAATGACTTTCACTCAAGCTTTGTATGCACAGGCGCTCAATGCAGAGTGGAACAAAGTGCCATCATTCGGATCTATACTTCGCCACCTCTTGGTGGTCATTTTCAAGGAAGACACATCGTACATGGCCACCTGCTTGCGCTTCCTGCTGGTACTCGGTGCATGCGTCATGCTGAGCGGTTGCCCAACCACGCGCGATTACAACGCCGAATTGGGAGAAACCCTTGCCTACTTCAATGCAGGCCAGCTCGACGGGTCATTGGCCGTACTTGAGCGCAACAATCCCTTCGCCCCCGGCGACCTGCTCTATCACTTCGAGAAAGGCGAACTGCTGCGGCTCAAGGGCGATATGACCGGTAGCTTTGCAGCGTGGGACTATGCCGATCGGTCTATCGTGGCCTACGAGAACTCATCGAGATTTTCCACTTTCAAAAAACTGACTGAGTACAACAGCTACGTCGCCAATGACAAAGTGCGCTTCTACGACGGCTACGATTTCGAGAAGGTTGCCCTGACCACGCAAATGGCGCTGATTTTCATGTCCAACGCCGACCCTGCCGACGCGCGAGTGTTGATCAAGAAAACCCATGAGCGTGAAGCCGGCATTGCCGAAAAACGCGATTTGCAATACCTGGAGCTGGAAAACCAGGCCCAGGAGCAAGGGATTTCCCTGCAATACAAAGACCTTCAGGGCTACCCGGTTGCGACGCTCGACGCCCCGGAAGTGATTGCGTTGAAAAACAGTTACCAGAGCGCATTCAGTCATTACCTGGCCGGTTTTATCTATGAAGCCCTGAATGAGAAAGACCTCGCCGCGCCGGGCTATCGCAAGGCTGTCGAACTTCGCCCAAACACACCACTGCTTGAGCAAGCGTTGCGCAACCTCGACAAATCGCCGCTCAAGGCTGGCGAGAGTGATGTCCTGCTAATCGTGCAAACCGGCCTGGCACCTGCGCGCAGTTCGGTTCGCGTGCCCATTTCAGTGGATGTCGACGGTGAAGCCTTCATCACCAATATGTCGTTCCCGATCATCGTCCCGGACACGTCCACGCCGCCGGTGGATTACATCAGCGTGGACGGGAAGCAGCAGAAGCTGACCCTGATCAACAGCTTTGGCGACATGGCTCGACGTACGTTGCGTGACGATATGCCGGGCATCATCGAGCGCACCCTGGTTCGTGCCAAGTCCAATGCGAGAGAGCAGGCGTACCTGAAAAAGCGCAGACCCGAACTGCTGGAGGCAACGATCCTGCAGCAAATTCAGCGCGAGGACGCCGACACACGTGGTTGGCGCACATTGCCCGACAAGACCTACATCGTGCGTCTGCGGCTCAAGAAAGGCGTGCACGAGCTGACTGTGCCTAATGCGCCGGAGTACTTGCCGGTCAAATTCAGGATCGATCAAACCCATCAGGCCTTGAGCCTCCGGGCTGTGAGCAACCAGATATACGCCGCCGACAGAGCCCTGATGATCGAATCCACGCCCCTACCGCAAGCTGCGGTCCTGAACTGAACGGAGATATTCATGGGATTGAAGATCATCGCCACTGTCGCCCTGGCTCTCCTGGCCGGTTGTGCCACGCCACCACCGGAGCCGGGTAGCGCCGCCAGTAAAGTCCTGGCAACAGGGCCGATTGAAGACATGGCCATCGGCCCGATGCGAATGGCCCGGGAGAACGGCTTCCTGACGGTCAACACGCAACTGAGCAACACCGATACCCGCAATAAAACCCTGTACTACCGCTATCTGTGGCTAGGGCCCGAAGGTTTTCCAGTGACCGATGCGGAGAGCTGGAAAAGCCTGACCGTCTACGCCCAACAGACGAGCTTTCTTCCTGCCATCGCCCCCGTGCCGCAGGCCGTCGATTTTCGCCTGGAAATCAACACGCCATGACCCCCTCATCCGAGAGCATGCCCATGTTTGTTCGCGTTTCATGCCTGACCCTGAGCCTCCTGCTGATTGCCGGCTGCGCCAACAACACCTCACCCGTACTGGGTAGCGGCAACATCAGCTATGGCGATCCCAAAGCCGTGGAACTGGTGACCAACGAATTCGGCTCCACCGACCTGCAAATGATCGCTGAAAGCATGACCCGCTCCCTTGCCCAATCCGGTGTCTTGAAGGGGCGCCCGGTGGTGCAGGTATACGACGTGCGGAACAAGACCAGCGAATACATCGACACCCGCGAAATCACCACCTCCATCAAGACGCAACTGATGCGTTCCGGCACTGCGCGTTTTGCCAGCGACAACACCGACATGCAGAGCCAGGTCGATCAGCTCAAGCTGCAAAACCAGAGCGGTCTGTACAAAAAGAGCACGGTGGCGAAAACGGGCAACATGATCGCCGCACGCTATCGCCTGGAAGGTTCGATCAGCTCGATCGTCAAGCGCAGTACCGATTACAAGGACGTCTTCTACAAATTCAGCCTGCAATTGGTCGACGTCGAAAGCGGGCTGGCCGAGTGGATGGACGAGAAAGAAATCCGCAAGACCACGGAGCGCTGAACAATGCGTGCATGGATTGGCATCATGGCCCTGACCTGCGCCGTCGGCGTCCAGGCGGCCCCGAAAATCGCCGTCACCGACCTGGCTTATGAAGCCAGCGTCGAGCAATACGTACACGTGATTTCCGCTCGCGATGATCATCAGCAGGACTATTACGGCGCCAGTGGCTCGTCCAGTTACGATGAGTACACGACGCAAAACAGTTACCTGGAACAGACTGAAATAAGACGCTTCGCCGGCGACATCAAGGGTCAGATGCTCAAGACCGGGATGTTCCAACTGATTCAAGGCACGCCCTACACCTCCAGCGTCAACAGCGATGTGTATGACGTGATCAAGCGTATCAAGACCGGCCAATTCGAAGGCGCCGACTATGTGTTGTTCGGCACGCTCTCGGATATCGATTTCACCCAGGACATGAACGAACTGGCCAACACCGACAGTTACTCGGCGGTCTTGGCCCTGACCCTGGTGGCTGATTTCAGTCTGATCAACACCCGCACATATGAAATCACCTCGGCTTTCACGGCGATGGGTGAAGCCCAGGACACCAAACTGATCAATGACCGTGATATCCACGTATCGCTCAATCGTCCAAGGGTGGTGCGGGAAGTGTCCCGGTCCCTGGGTGAAGACGTGGCCCGGCAATTGAGCGAACAGTTGGGTGGTGGCAGTGATGAGTCCTCAGGACAGCCGGCGCAGCACAACGATTTACCGCCGGATACTGCGCCGGTGATCCTGCGCTGAAGCCCTTACCTTCGCCACAATGAAAAAGGCGACCTGAAAAGGTCGCCTTTTTTATAACCAGAGACTTTATACCGCCGCTTTGCGCAACGTCGCCATGAACGCCGCGGCGCCAATGAACAGTCCGGCAAAGGTACGGTTCATGCGCTTTTGCTGTTTGGGCGTGCGCAACAGGCGCAGCACCTTGGAGGCCAGCCCGGTGTAACCGGCCATCACGATCAGATCGACGCAAATCATGGTCACGCCGATGATCACGTACTGGATCAGCAGTGGTGCATGCGGGTCGATGAACTGCGGCAATACCGCGAGCATGAACACCAGTGCCTTGGGGTTGCTGATGTTCACCAGGAAACCACGGAACACCAGGGCCATCGGCTTGCCGATCTGGCGAATGGCCGCGTCATCGCTCATGTCGCTGGGCAGCGCACGCCATTGCTTGATCGCGAGATAGACCAGGTACGCCACACCGAACCATTTGATCGCATAAAAGGCTGTCGCTGACGCGGTGAGAATCGCCCCCACACCGGCACCGACAATGGCGATTTGCACCGCAAGGCCCAATTGCAGGCCCAGGGCGTTCCAGTAGCCACGCCAGAATCCGTATTGCAGACCGCTGGACATCGACGCAATGGCGCCGGCCCCCGGAGACAGACTGATCACCCAACAGGCGGCAAAAAAAGCCAGCCATGTTTGAAGCTCCATCGCACACCTCGACTCAGACTCGTGACAGACATCTAAGCTAATGCGGCTTTGGGCTGATGACTACCGATTTTTTGCAGGATGTTGCAGCTGCCGACCAGCGTTCAGGGCTTAAGGGCCCATTCGCGAGCAGGCTCGCTCCCACATTAGACCACTGCTCTCCTGGAAGAATTCGGTCGACTGTGGGAGCGAGCCTGCTCGCGAAGGCGGTGTATCAGGCAACAGAAGGCTTACTTTTCAAACCCGCTGGAAGGGAATACATCCGAGCCACGCCAACGCCGCACCGAACGCTGGAAAAACAGACTATTGGGCACTTGCACCATCGCACTACCGGTACCGAGCTCTTCTGCTTCGATCAGCGTGGTGTACAGCAGATTGATCGCCACCACCCGACCTTTGACGCCTGGCTTGTCGGTGGTGTCCACCAATTCGACCACATCGCCGAGGCGGAACGGGCCAACGGTAAAGATCAGAATCGCGCAGAGCAGATTGGAGAGCACACTCCACATGGCGAAAAACGCCACCGCTGCGACCGCGACAAACCCGGACAATGCCGTCCAGAGCACGGTGGCCGAAACCCCGAGGCGTTCCAGTACGAAAATCAGCGCACTGCCCATGATCAGCCAGCGCAGGCCGCCGCGCAGCGGCATCAGCAATTGCGGCGGAAACGGATAACGCTCGCCGAGGCGGGTCAGGCACTTGGCGACAAAGCGCTGGGTGATGTAGCCGGCCAGCAGAATCAGCAGGATCTGCACGCCGAGCCAGATCGGCTCGACCCACATCGCCGGTAGCGGTAGCTTGAAGGCGTCCATCAGGACAGCGCCTCCAGCTCCGCCTGCATGCTTTCCAGCAGTTCCAGGGCTTCCATCCAGGCTTCTTCCAGTTCCGCCTCACGGACCTTCAGCTTGGCCTGCTCCGCCAGCAGATCGCGCAACTCGTTCTTGCGCGCCGGCTCGTAGATATCGCTGTCACCGAGACTGACATCGATCTTCGCCAGTTTCTCGTGCAGCTTGCCCAGTTCGGCTTCGAGCTTTTCCGCTTCGCGCTTGTGCGGGGCCAGTTGCTGACGCAAGGCGGCCGCGGCCTGACGCTGGGCTTTCTTGTCGGTCTTGTCCGGGTTGACCACAGCGGTGCTGACCGGGGCGTTGCGCTGACGGTAATCGACCAGCCAACGGGTGTAGTCTTCCAGGTCGCCGTCGAATTCTTCGACCTTGCCGTCCGCCACCAGGAAGAAGTTATCCGTGGTGCTTTTGAGCAGGTGACGGTCGTGAGAGACCACCAGTACCGCACCGCTGAACTCCTGAAGGGCCATGGTCAGCGCCAGGCGCATCTCCAGGTCCAGGTGGTTGGTCGGTTCGTCGAGCAGCAGCAGGTTCGGCCGGTCCCAGGCGATCAACGCCAGAGCCAGACGCGCTTTCTCGCCACCGGAGAAATTCAACACAGGCTCGTCGATCCTCGCACCGCGGAAGTCGAAACCGCCGAGGAAGTCGCGCAAGGTCTGTTCGCGCTCGGTCGGTGCCAGTCGCTGCAAATGCAGCAACGGGCTGGCCTTGGCGTCCAGAGAGTCGAGCTGATGCTGGGCGAAGTAGCCGACGACGGTGTTCTCGCCACGGGTCAAACGGCCGGCCAGCGGCTCAAGCTCACCGGCAAGGTTCTTGATCAGGGTCGATTTACCGGCACCGTTAGGGCCCAGCAAACCGATCCGCGCACCTGGGGTCAGTTGCAGCTTGACCTTCTCCAGCACAGTTTTTTCGCCATAGCCCAGACGGGCATCGGACAGGTCGATCAGCGGGCTGGAGATTTTCTGCGATTCGCGGAAGACAAAGTCGAACGGCGAATCGACGTGGGCGGCTGTCAGCTCTTCCATCCGCTCCAGCGCCTTGATCCGGCTCTGGGCCTGACGGGCCTTGGTGGCCTGGGCCTTGAAGCGGGCGATGTAGCTTTCCATGTGCGCACGTTGCGCCTGCTGCTTCTCGTAGGCCTGCTGTTGCTGGGCCAGACGTTCTGCGCGGGCACGTTCGAAGGCGCTGTAGCCACCGCGGTACAAGGTGATCTTGCGCTGATCGACGTGGGCCACGTGATCAACCACGGCATCGAGGAAGTCCCGGTCGTGGGAGATCAGCATCAAGGTGCCGGGATAGCTCTTGAGCCACTCTTCGAGCCAGATAATGGCGTCGAGATCCAGGTGGTTGGTAGGCTCGTCGAGTAACAGCAGGTCCGAAGGGCACATCAAGGCCTGGGCCAGGTTCAGGCGCATCCGCCAGCCACCGGAGAAATCCCCGACCTGACGATCCATCTGCTCGTTGGTGAACCCAAGGCCCGCCAGCAGCTTGCGCGCCCGGGCGTCGGCGGTGTAGCCGTCGGCGCTGTCGAGTTCCGAGTGCAGGCGGGCCTGTGCGGCACCGTCATGGGCCGCTTCGGCTGCCGCCAGATCGCGTTGCACCTGGCGCAGGCGAAGGTCGCCATCGAGCACGTAGTCGACCGCCAGGCGTTCGAGCGTGTCGACCTCCTGGCGCATGTGGGCGATACGCCAGTCGGCCGGCAGGAAGCAGTCGCCCGAGTCGGGGTGCAGTTCACCCCGAAGCAAGGCGAACAGGCTCGATTTGCCGGCGCCGTTGGCACCGATGAGGCCGGCTTTCTGGCCGGCGTGCAGGGTCAGCTCGGCGTCTTCTAGCAGACGTTGCGGGCCACGCTGTAAAGTCAGGTTCTGAAGTCGAATCATAATGGCGGCGGAGTCTACCAGCTTCGCTCGCAACTGGCGCGAGTAGCACTATGTCCTCTGACCTGTGGAGCTTTTCCCTGACCCTTTACGCACGTCCGGGCGTTGAGCAGGCGTGCCTGCAATTGCAGTCGGCGGGCGTCAATGTGTGTCTTCTGCTGTGCGGAGCATGGCTGGGGCAGCGAGGCGTCGCCTGCAGTGAGCCACGCTTGCAGCAGCTTCGCAGTGTGGCTGGGCCTTGGGACGCGGATGTCGTGCAGCCGTTAAGGGCTTTACGCACACAGTGGAAATCCACTGCAGCACAGGATGCCGAGCTGCGTACGCTGCGCGAACAAGTGAAGGCATTGGAACTGGAAGCCGAACGACATCTGTTATTGCGACTGGCGGGATCGGCGCAGGGCTGGCCGCAGGATGAGACGACCGATTTATCGGCCTGGCTTGAAGGTGTAGCAGCGGGCGCCACCCACCTGGACCGCGACGCGCTGCATCAGCTGCGCGTCGCGGTATCCGGCACTTAGGAAGCGCTGGTTGGGGTGGTGGCAGTGCTCGACGGTGCAACTGGCGTTGGCGCAGTGGTGGTCGAGGTGGTTGCTGTCGGCGCAGAAGCGACGGAAGCAGCAGGCGCTGGAGTTGCTGGAGCGGCTGGCTTGGCAGCAGGAGCCGGGGTCGGCTTGGCAGCAACGGCAGGTTTTTTCACTGCTGGCTTGGCAGCAGGTTTTGCAGCGGCTGGTTTTGCAGCTGGTTTTGCAGCGGCAGGTTTGGCTGCTGGTTTCGCTGCGGCTGGTTTTACGCCAGTGGCTGGCTTGGCAGCAGGTTTAGCCGCTGCAGTTTTTGCTGCCGGTTTGGCGGCTGGTTTTGCAGCGGGTTTAGCCGCTGGTTTTGCCGCTGGCTTGGCAGCGGTTTTAGCAGCAGCAGGCTTAGCCGCCGGTTTGGCTGCGGCTGTTTTCGCCGCGGGTTTTGCGGCCGGCTTGGCGGCTGGTTTGGCAGCAGCGGTTTTCGCCACGGCTGGTTTTGCGGCAGCGGTTCTTGCAGCAGGTTTCGCAGCAGCGGTTCTGGCAGCGGCTGGCTTGGCAGCAGGTTTTGCCGCTGCAGTTTTAGCAGCCGGTTTTGCAGCGCTGGCAGCGACCGGTTTTTTCGCCGCAGGTTTAGCGGCTGGTTTTGCTGCGGCTTTCACCGGTGCTTTGGCAGCCGGTTTGGCAGCAGGCTTGGCCGGTGCTTTTGCGGCAACCGGTTTGGCAGCGGCTTTCTTCGCAGGGGCCGCAGCAGGCTTGGCTGCACGCAGGGACAACGCCTTGCCGACAGCCTCTTGTACGCGACCAACGCCCTGAGCCAGCTTCAGGCTTTCTTGAGCGTCGCGCTTGAGTTGCAGAATGTAGCCGCGAGTGTCCGATTGACGCGCCTTGAGGGCATCAAGCAGGTCTTCGAGCTCCTTCACTGCGTCCTTGGCTTTGGCTTGTGCCTTGGCCTTTCCGGCCGCCGCAGCATCCTGCAATTTGAGGCGGGATTTGTGCAGTTTTTCCTGCGCTTTTCCGCGCTGCTTTTCCAGTTTGGCGAGCAGTTTTTCAGCATCAGCCAGCGCTTCGGAACAAGCGGTTTCCAGATGCTCGAGCAGGCTGCTCGAGAGTTGTTGGAGTAAGTGCAACGGGGTATTTACAGGCTTCTTGGTGGCCGACATGGTTTACCTCCTGGCTGACGTGGGTGCGGCTCATACTAGACCTCTGCTGCTACCGCCGCTAGGGCATCTTGACAGTATCCAGAGCGTTGCGTTGCAACAGATGGAAAATCTTCTGCGCTTGAACAAAAGCAGTTCACCGTTGAGTGCATTCACACTGGCATAATCGCCCGCATCTCAGGTCGGAGAGTGCCCATGTCGCGCTATCTTTTTTTATCGCTGTGCGTGATTTTTTCCGTGGCCCAGGCCGCCGAAAAAACATCGGAAAATGACGCCCACGATCTCGCTTACAGCTTGGGTGCAAGCCTCGGTGAACGCTTGCGTCAGGAGGTTCCCGATCTTCAACTCAAAGCACTGGTCGAAGGCTTGCAGCAAGCCTATCAAGGCAAACCGCTGGCGCTGAAAGACGAGCAGATCGAACAGATTCTGACGGAACACGAAGCCCGGGTTGCCATGCAAACTCCTGCACCGCAAAGCGAGCTGGCGCTGGAAAATGAGCAGCGCTTTCTCGCCGAGGAAAAATCCAAACCGGGTGTGCGTGAACTGGCGGACGGGATACTGCTGACAGAGCTGGCACCCGGGACTGGCGCCACCGCCGGACCGGGCGGCAAGGTGCAGGTACTGTATGTCGGGCGCCTTCCCGACGGCACCGTTTTCGACCAGAACAGCCAGCCGCAATGGTTCAGTCTCGATAGCGTGATCAGCGGCTGGCGCAGCGCCTTGCAAAACATGCCGGTAGGTGCCAAATGGCGTCTGGTGATTCCATCGGCGCAAGCCTATGGCGCCGACGGTGCCGGCGACCTGATCGCGCCGTTCACACCGCTGGTGTTCGAAGTCGAATTACGCGGCGCCACCAGCTGATTGCGCAAATGAAAAACGGTGCGCCTTGGCGCACCGTTTCGAGTACTTGCGGGTAACGACTCAGGCCTGGACCGAATCGGTTTCCTTGTGAGCCGTGTGCAGCACTTCGATCAGGCAATCTTCCAGTTCGAAGCGTTCGTGCAACAGACCTCCCAGCTCCTTGAACTTCTCGGCGACACATTTACCTTCATCGCACAGGTCATTGAACGCGAGCAGTTTCTCGGTAATGACATCGATGCGCGGGTAGAGAGTCTCGGCGAGCTCCAGACCACGCTTGTCGTTGAAGGCCTTGGCCTCCCCCGTCAGCTGTTCATAGATTTCGAAGTGGCCGGCAGACACGTAATCGACCAGCACGCCGCAGAACTCTTGCAGAGGTTTGCGGTTCTCGCCCAAGGCTTCAGGCTTTGCGCCGAGCTTGTCGTATGCGTCGATGAGTTCTTTGCGCTCCTGCAACCAGCGGTCGATCAGCAGGTGCACTCCACCCCAGCGTTCCTGAGCATTCTGACAACTTTCGAGCATGGTGATCTCTCTTCCCTTGTGGGTCAGCTGCTCTATGCCCGTTCGCCTCTTGTAATGGGCGGTCGGGCAGAGCGTCATCGAGCAACAAAATTCCAATGACACGTGCGGGCCAGATTATGCCCGCACGACTGTGGCTTCAAGGTACGCAGGCGATAAAGTTCATACAAGTGTTTAATCACTCGACAGGGCCGGGTGCGACAACTCGCCGCCGAGCGGTCGTTGCCTGCCGATCCGGACAAGGCGCAACAGCTGATAAATACCCAGGGTCGACATCGCGGCAAAGAACAGCAAACTCCACTCAGGGATGCTCAGATCGAACAGCGTCCAGGAGATCTGCGTGCAATCGAAGGCACCTTCGAAGATCTGCTGTACACCACCAATCAAGGGCGAGCTGGCGAACAACTCAGTGAGATTGGGAACGCAGGTCGACAGATGCACCGGATCACTCTGCAATAGCACCTGTCGCCATGCCGTGGCTGTCCCGGCCAAACTACAGAACAGTCCGAGCAGCCAGTACACGAAAGAACCCAAACGACCAGGCCCGTGCAGGGCGGCGGCGAGGCAGACACCCGTCAGCAGCGCCAGGCAAAACCGCTGCAAGAGGCACAAGCCACAAGGCTTGAGGCCGACGGAATATTCCAGATAGTAGGACACGCCCAACACCAGGGCGCCCGCAACAAAAGCCGTGAAAAACAAGGAGCGTGTGCAGGCCAATGACATGGCTTTTCCGTAACAGTAAGGACGGACGGGTACGGTAGAGGAAAGCGCTCCGGCGTATCAAGGCAGGCTGGTAGGGATACTTCAGCGGGAGTGTAGGGAATTCCCGACAAGGTCTTGAGGATTAGGTGTAGTCCTCTGTAGGACTCTGCTGAAGACGCAGCGCAAAAGTAAAATTTCGACAATCCCAAGGCAGCGGGGTCGCCCATTCGAGCGCCCCATCACCTGTTCATCACGCGCGAGCCGGCACCGGCAACGGCGCCGCCAGCAAACGCTCATCGAGCAAGCCCAGGCCTTCCTGGAACAGCTGATTGCTCCGCTCGGTGTCGCCCATTTGCGCCAACAGCCGCGCCAGTTCGGCACAGGCTTCCGGGTTGCGCTGCACGCGCAGACTGTTTTCCAGATAGTCCCGGGCCTTGCCCCACAAGCTGCTTTGCAGACACAGTCGTCCCAATGTCAGCAACAGGCTTGGGTCGGCGGGATGATCCTTGAGCCAGCCTTCGGCGAGTTGCAACTGACGCGCCGGGTCGCTGCCGCGAACCAACCCGTAGAGGCGCGCCAGGTGACTGTCATAGTTGCGCTTGAGCGCGGTACGCAAGACCTCTTCCGCCTCGGCCTGCGCGCCGAGTTGACGCAACTGCTCGGCATAGGCCAGCACCAGTTGCGGCTCCTGGCGCTGAGCTGAGGTCAGCTGCTGCCAGGCGCGATTGAGCGATTGCAAGCCGACGGTCCCATCCTCTTCCTGATGCGCCGCCAGGGACAGATTCTTGCCCCAGGCACGGCGCTCCAATTCGGCCAGTTCAGCCGCTGGCAAGACTTTGTCCTTGCGCAGTTCCGGCAGCAGACGAATCACCGCCGACCAGTCGCCTCGCTGCTGATGCAGGCGCTGCAGCTGGCGAAGGGTCTGCGCGTTATGCGGGTGGCGCTCGTGCATCGCTTGCAGGGTCGCCAGGGCGCCTTCCGTGTCACCGCGATCGGTCTGCAGTTGCGCGTGGTTCAGGGCAATGGCCAGTTCGGCCTGGGGCTGACGCTCCAGCGCCCGCTCCAGCAAGCTGTCGCTCTCCTCGTAACGCCCTTGTTCGTTCGCGGCGCGGGCAGCGCCGAGGTAGTACAGCAGGGGCTGGCGCTCGGCTTCCGCCGCCCGATGCAAGTGACGCTGCGCACTGGCCCAGCGCCCCTCGGCCAAATCCAGTTGACCGTGTTCGATCGCTACCTGCACCCGGCGACTGCGATTGCGCCGTGACCAGGGATTGACCACGCCGCCCGAAGTGGTCACCAACTCAACCAACGCCTTGATGCCCCAGAACACCAGCCAGAGCACGGCAACCAGCGCCAGCGTCGCCCACAGGCTCGACTCGAAGCGAAAACTCTTATAGGCAATCAGCACGTAACCGGAATGCTCGGCAATCGCCAACCCCAGCGCCGCCGCCGCGGCGATGGCCAGAAACACGATCACATACAGGCGCTTCATGGCGTGGCCTCCTGCGCGTTGTTTGCGGCAGGCCTGGCCAACGGTTTGATCGAATCCTCGGCGTTGACATTACGCCGCTCCAGATACCCCTGAACTGCGCTCAAGGTACCGGTCAGGTCGGGGGTGACCACGGTGACAGGCTGCTTGCTCAGTTCGGCCACCTGTTCAATCATCACTTTGCTTTGTGGGTTGTCCGGGTTGAAGTTGCCCTTGAGCACGTCACGCGCCTCGTCCAGCGCCTGGGTGTAAACCGCTGCCTGGCCGTTGAGCGCGGCCCATTGCGCCTGCTCCAGTGCCAGGCTCAGCGCCAGGCGCACCTGGCTCAGGCTCTGCCCGGCCAGCAACGGACGGACATTTTTATCGGCGTTGAAATCGATGCGGATGTATCGCGAAATCTGGTCCCACCATTGTGCCCAACGACTGGCGCCATCGCCGTCGGCAGTCAGGCCCAATAGGGATTCGCCCCGGTCCTTGTACTCGGGTGCCAACTCGGTGAGGCCGACCACCTGATCGCGTAGCGCCCCCAGGCGCAGGAACAGCCCGGTGCGATCCGGTTGCTCGGTGCTGCGCAAGGCCGCCAGGGTCTTGGCCACCTGCTCGCGCGCGGCGAAGGCGCCAGGATCATTTTGTTCACGAAGAATTTCGTCAGCACCTTGAACCAGGGCCTGGGCGCTGCTGATGTCCTGCAACGCCGACAAGCGCAGGCTGGCCAGACGCAACAAGTGCTCGGCCTCGGCCAGTCGCCAATCCTTGCGGCTGGCGCCGAGGACGGTTTCCAGACGCTGATTGAGACGCTGCTGATCCCCTTGGAGCTGAACGACCAGACGACTGCGCTCCTCCAGCACATCGGCGCCAGGCAGTTGGTCCAGACGCGCGCTCAGGCGCTGCTCATTGAGCTTCAGGCTTTGTGCTTCGTCGACCAGCGACTGGACCTGACTCAGCTGCTGTTGGTTGGTCGCCTGCAGGTGACGCACCTGCCAGACTCCCCAACCGCCCACCGCGACACCGGCAGCACCCAGCAACAGCGCGACGATTGCCAGCCCATTGCCTCTGCGCTGCACCGCATCACGTGGCGGCGGCATTTCATCAACAGGAGCATCGACTGGTGCATCGAGCACTGGCCGGACGTCATCTTTTGGCAAGGCTGTTTCGCTCACGTATCCATCCTTTGCATTAGAGAACGGGCACGGGATGCTCCCGCAACGCCGTCAGCAAAGCCGCGGCACTGGCGCCACGACAATCCACAACTGTCAGGGCGCCGGCGGCATGTGCCAGCTCGGCGACCCTGGGGCTTGGTACAAACAACGGCATCCGCGCCAATCGCGGCCAGGCATCGCCAGCCAATTGATGCAGGTGCTCAAAACCCTGTCCACTGCTGACCACCAGTGCATTCAGGTGTTCAGATTCGATCCGTTCCGGCAGTGCTGCCGGTGGGTACTGCGGCAGCTCGCGGCGGTACAGCTCCAGATACTCGACACTAGCACCTCGCTCACGCAAGCGCTCGGCCAGCAATTCGCGCCCGCCTTCCCCGCGCAGGATCAACACACGTGGATCGGGCCGGGCGATAGCCTCGCGCAAATTCGCCAGCTCGAGCAAGGCTTCGCTGTCATCGCCTTCCTCCGGAAAGCTCACCTCCAGGCCATGATCCTCGAGAATCCGTGCCGTCGCCGCGCCGACGCTGAACCACTTCACACGCGGTGTTTGCGAGCAAAACCGCTCGAGCAGTTCGACGCCGATCCGCGCCGCAGGCTTGCTGACTACGATCACTGCGCAGTAGCGATCCAGCTCCCGAATCGCCTCGCGGATTGTGTCAGAGACAGGGATCGGCACGATGTCCAAAAGCGGCAAGCTACTGCTGAAAATCCCCTGATCGGCCAAGAGTCCACTCAGCGCCGCCGACTCATCCGCCGGACGCGTCAGCAGCAGACGCCAGCCCGTCACTCGTGACCCGCCTCGCCATAGACCGCTTTGAGAATGTCGGCGGCGCCCTGGCTCAAAAGGTCCTCGGCCACTCGCACACCCAAGGCTTCGGCATCGCCACGCGGCGCACGCGCCTGGGCACTGAGCAGCAGACCGCCGCTCGGATCACCCACCAGGCCACGCAACCAGAGCTGCTCGCCTTCAAGCACGGCGTAGCAGGCGATCGGCACCTGACAGCCGCCATTCAGATGTTTGTTGAGGGCACGTTCGGCGGTCACGCGCGTGGCGGTGTCCTGGTGATGCAGCGGCGCCAGCAATGCATGAATTTCGCTGTCGGCACTGCGGCACTCGATCCCCACTGCACCCTGACCGCCCGCCGGCAGGCTGTCGTCGACACTGATGGCCGACGTGATGCGATCTTCAAAGCCAAGGCGGATCAAACCGGCGGACGCAAGGATAATGGCGTCGTATTCGCCGGCATCGAGCTTGGCCAGGCGAGTGTTGACGTTGCCGCGCAGGAAACGGATTTCCAGGTCCGGGCGACGGGTCAGCAACTGGGCCTGGCGGCGCAGGCTCGACGTGCCAACGATGCTGCCAGGCGGCAACGCTTCAAGGCTGGCGTAGGTATTGGAGACGAATGCATCACGGGGGTCTTCACGCTCGCAGATACAGAACAGACCGAGACCTTCGGGGAAGTCCATCGGTACATCTTTCATGGAGTGCACGGCGATGTCGGCTTCGTTTTCCAGCAGCGCGGTTTCCAGTTCCTTGACGAACAGGCCTTTGCCGCCGATTTTCGACAACGGCGAGTCGAGCAGCTTGTCGCCACGACTGACCATCGGGACCAACGTCACGAGCAGGCCCGGATGGGCCTCCTCCAGGCGGGCTTTTACGTATTCGGCCTGCCACAGGGCGAGAGCACTTTTGCGGGTGGCGATGCGGATCTGGCGAGAGGACATGGATCAATCCGTACTGAATAGATATGACGGATAATAACAGCTCAGCCAAATCCACTTTGACTTGTATCAGAAACTACTCGGCCTCCCTGGCCCCGGATGTCCGGCAATCGGGTGTGAAATTCGCCTGCGACCCACGTATCAAAGCTGCTGCATCATCTTCCGCACGCCGGCCACGTGGCGTCGGCTGACGATCAATGCATCGCCATTCAGGCCTTTGAGGAACAGCTGAAAATGTCCCAGAGGCGTTCGCTGCAAGCGTTCGATACGCTCGCGAGCGACCAGTGCATTGCGGTGGATGCGCACGAAACGGTCGCCAAATTCGTCTTCAAGGGCCTTGAGTGGCTCATCAAGCAGCACTTCACCGGCTTCGTGGCGCAAGGTCACGTATTTGTGATCGGCGATAAAGTAGACCACCTGATCCAGCGGAATCAGCTCGATCCCTTTACGGGTGCGCGCGCTGATATGGCTGCGAGGGCCACTGCCGCTTTCTGCGGCCGGACGGGTCAGGGCCGAGAGTTGAATACGATTGGGGCGTTCGGCTTTTTTTAATGCGTCATGTAGATGTTCAGTTCTCACCGGCTTCACCAGATAGCCTACGGCGCTGGCCTGTAAGGCTTCCACGGCAAATTCATCGGGCCCTGTGCAAAACACCACGGCGGGCGGGGTTTCACGCTCGCACAATCGCGCGGCCACTTGCAGACCATCGAGGCCTGGCATGCGGATATCGAGCAGCACGATATCCGGCTTGTGGCTGTCGATCAGTGCCAACGCTTCATCGCCATTCGTGGCGCTGGGCTCCAGGACACTGTATCCCTCGAGTTCACCAACCATTCGGCTCAGGCGCTCGCGGGCTAGGGGGTCGTCATCAACGATCAGGACATTCATATTGCGCTGGATTCCTGCGTGAGTCTCGCACAAGGATAGCGTAGACAGGGGAAGTGACGTCCGTCACCGCGATCCACGCTAAGACTAGCCCGAGCGTCAAAAAGTGCCGCTCGTCCGGCGGTAAAATTTTCATCCGACGGGTAATTGGCGGCCCAGGCCCGCGTAGGCGACACATCGCCACAGGGTTTGCTGATACGCAATATGAACACCCCCTCTCCTTATAGTCAGCGTCTACACCGAGAAGTGCGCTGATCCTACTGTCCAACTGTAGACGGTTGCCGGGACGATATTGCTCAAATGAAAAATATCGTTGTGCAATTTGCCCGGGACCCGCCCCGGGCATGACCTGCGTTCTGAAAAACCAGTCGACCAGTGTCAGCGACAGGATTGGCAACCCTGTTATTATCCGCGGCAGTTTCAACGCCAACTTTCTTCAGCCGATACGAGCGAATTCATGAGCACTGACAAGACCAATCAGTCCTGGGGCGGCCGCTTCAGTGAACCCGTCGACGCCTTCGTCGCCCGCTTCACCGCCTCCGTCACCTTCGACCAGCGCCTGTATCGCCACGACATCATGGGCTCGATCGCCCACGCCACCATGCTGGCCAAGGTCGGCGTGCTGACGGATGCCGAGCGCGACAGCATCATCGATGGCCTGAAGACCATCCAGGGTGAAATCGAGGCCGGCCAGTTCGATTGGCGCGTCGACCTGGAAGATGTGCACATGAACATCGAGGCGCGCCTGACCGACCGCATCGGCGTGACCGGTAAAAAGCTGCACACCGGTCGCAGCCGCAACGACCAGGTCGCCACCGACATCCGCCTGTGGCTGCGCGACGAGATCGACCTGATCCTGAGCGAAATCACCCGCCTGCAAAAAGGTTTGCTGGAGCAGGCCGAGCGTGAAGCGGGCAGCATCATGCCGGGCTTCACCCACCTGCAAACCGCACAGCCGGTGACCTTCGGGCACCACATGCTGGCCTGGTTCGAAATGCTCAGCCGCGACTACGAGCGCCTGGTCGACTGCCGCAAGCGCACCAACCGCATGCCGCTGGGCAGCGCCGCGCTGGCCGGAACCACCTACCCGATCGACCGCGAATACACGGCCCAACTGCTGGGCTTCGACGCAGTCGGCGGCAACTCCCTGGACAACGTGTCCGATCGCGACTTCGCCATCGAGTTCTGCTCGGCCGCGAGCATCGCGATGATGCACTTGTCGCGCTTCTCCGAAGAGCTGGTGCTGTGGACCAGCGCTCAGTTCCAGTTCATCGATCTGCCAGACCGTTTCTGCACCGGCAGTTCGATCATGCCGCAAAAGAAAAACCCGGACGTGCCAGAGCTGGTACGTGGCAAGACCGGTCGTGTATTCGGCGCGCTAATGGGCCTGCTGACCCTGATGAAAGGCCAGCCCCTGGCCTACAACAAGGACAACCAGGAAGACAAGGAACCGCTGTTCGACGCCGCCGACACCCTGCGCGACTCGCTGCGGGCCTTCGCCGACATGATCCCGGCGATCAAACCCAAGCATGCCATGATGCGCGAAGCGGCCCTGCGCGGTTTCTCCACCGCGACCGACCTGGCTGACTACCTGGTGCGTCGCGGCCTGCCATTCCGTGACTGCCACGAAATCGTTGGGCATGCCGTGAAGTACGGCGTGGAAAGCGGCAAGGATCTGGCGGAAATGAGCCTTGAAGAACTGCGCAAGTTCAGCGACCAGATCGATCAGGACGTGTTCGCCGTGCTGACCCTGGAAGGTTCGGTCAACGCCCGCAACCACATTGGCGGTACGGCACCAGCGCAGGTCAAGGCTGCCGTGGCTCGCGGTCAGGCACTGCTCGCCAGCCGTTAAAAGCTTCGCGAGCAGGCTCGCTCCCACATTGGGTTGTGTTTACACATCAAACCCTGTGGGAGCGAGCCTGCTCACGATGACTGACTGCAGAACGCTACAAACCTACTTCTTGGACGCGACCATCGCCATAAACGCCGGCATCGCTGCTTCCTTATCCGCCGCAATCCGCTGAACGTTCGGATTGTCCTCCAGACGCTCCAGCAGCGCCTTGGCAGCCGGCAACTCCGCCAGCAGATCGATATCAAACAGCTTTTTTGCCACTCCACAGGCCAGCGGCACGCTGTACAGGAAGTACAGATCCGCCACGCTCAGGCTGTTGCCTGCCACATAGGGACTGAACTTGCCGTGCCTGCCCAGGGATGCAACCCCCAGCAGCAACTCGGCTTTTGTTTTTTCCTTGATGGCCTCGGGCAGCTTCATGCCGAAAAACGCTTCCGGATAACAGGCGCGAGCCGGCAGTTCGATGTACAGCTCGATTTCCTTGGCCAACGCCAGCACCTGCGCCCGTTCAAAGGGATCGCTCGGCAGCAGCGGCGTGCCTTTCTGGCTTTGCTCGATGTATTCGAGGATCACACTGGTTTCATTGATGAAACCCTGTTCGGCACCCAGCACCGGCACCTTGCCGCGGGGGCTGATGGCCAGCGCCTCAGGTGTCTGCCCGGCATAAAACGGTACTTCTTCGAATGGCAGTCCCTTTTCCAATAGCGCCAGCTTGACCATGTTGTAGTAGTTGCTGACGGAGAATCCATAAAGCTTGAGCATCACATAGCCTCCAGGCCGTGCAGGGGTTGGCAGTGCCTGTTATAGAACGCCAGGGACGTTCTCGCCAGCAGCATCACAGCCCTGAATGCGGGTAAACTGGCCACCTTTCCTAGAGGAGCCTGCCATGAGCGAGCCAACCCCCGGCACCAGCCAAGACGACATCGACGAAGAAGAGTTCGCCGAGAACACGCTGATCGAAGCCATCGAAAACCAGATCGAAAGCGATAACCCGCCAGCGGCCAAGGCAACCTTCAACAAGCTGACACTGGTGGGTTACGAGCGGGAAGAAATCCTCAACCTGATGGCCCACGTATTGGCGATAGAAATCGACGCCATCCTCGAGGAGGACCGTGCATTCAACACTGAGTGGTACGAAGCGGCGCTGCGTGCCTTGCCAGAGTTGCCACCGGAAAAGAAATAAACCCGCCTTCCCTGTAGGAGCGAGCTCGCGAAAAACCCGAGACCGCCGCGGGCTGTCAGGGCTCCAGCGTCATCGTTTGCGACCATCGCGAGCGAGCTCGCTCCTACAGAGAGAAAAAAGCCTGCTGCGAGCACTGGACATGCCGCACCGGCGGGTTCACCTTAGGGGCGCTGTCGTCCAATTCCTAGAAAGTCTGGAGTCCTTATGTCGCTTACCCCTGAGTTGGTTGCCGAACTGGAAATCCTCGCACTCTTCAACCTGGACAGTTCCCAGGAAGGCCTGAAAATTCATCAGACCGCTGCCCCGAAAGCCATTGCCGCCGCCCAACGCCTGTACGAAAAAGAACTGATTGACCAGCCCGATGGTGGTTATCTGACCAGTCTGGGACGTGATGCCGCGCAAAGTGTGCAAACCGTGCTCACCATTCTGAAAGCCGAAGAAACAGCCTGAATTCCAGCGTATCGCCCACGGAAACCCCCGCCATGGGATTTCCGCGGGCACTCCCTGCCGCCTGACGTCGCCCCGCGATATAAATCTGGCGTCAGAAAACCAAATTCAGCTTAAATGTCCCGGGACCGAGGCGCTAAACTCCCCTCACCTGAGAGCCCCACGTCCGAGCCCTGCGAGCCGGTTTGAGCTGACATGATCCGCACCCATGAAATCCGCCCCGATCTGGACGAGGGAATCGACCGCAAGGTTCTCAGCCAACTGCGCGCGCGTTTTCTAAAGCTCAACGAAGGCCGGATGGCGCGGGCCATGGAGGGGTTGTCGCCCCGCCAGCAAGGTGTGCTCAACCTCCTGCCGCTGTTTTTCCACGTCAATCATCCGCTGTTGCCAGGTTATGTCTCGGGCAGCACGCCGGCCGGACTGTCGAATTTCGAACCGGACGCCAACGTCCTCGCCGAAGCCCAGCGCCTGACCCGCTCGTTTTCCTACAAGCCACGCCACGGCAGCAATCCGCCCCGCCCGATTCATGGCCTGTTCCTGATGGGCAGCCTCGGCACCCTGGCCCAGGCCGATCAAAGCGATATGGATGTGTGGGTGTGCCATGCTTCCGACTTGAAAGAACACGAACTCACTGAGCTGCGCAAAAAATGTCAGTTACTCGAAGCCTGGGCTGCCAGCCAGGGCGCCGAGGCGCACTTTTTCCTGATCGACCCGGCCCGCTTCGTGCGAGGCGAGCGCGACAATCAACTCAGCTCCGAAAACTGCGGCACCACCCAGCACTACCTGCTGCTGGACGAGTTCTACCGCACCGCGATCTGGCTGGCCGGGCGCACGCCGATCTGGTGGCTGGTGCCGGTCTACGAGGAAGCGAGCTACGATCGATACACCCATACGCTGACTTCCAAGCGCTTCATTCGCGCCGACGAAACCCTGGACCTGGGAAACCTCGCTTTTATCCCGCCTGGGGAATTTATCGGCGCCGGATTGTGGCAGTTGTTCAAGGGCATCGAGTCGCCCTACAAATCAGTGCTCAAGCTGTTGCTGACCGAGGTGTACGCCAGTGAACACCCAAGGGTCCAGTGCCTGAGCCTGCGCTTCAAACAAGCGGTGTTCGCCAACCGGCTCGACCTGGATGAGCTGGATCCATACGTAGTGGTGTACCGGCGCATCGAGGAATACCTCATTGCCCGCAACGAGCCGGAGCGGCTGGAGCTGGTAAGGCGCGCGCTGTACCTGAAGGTCAATCGCAAACTCACCGGCAACAGCCGCACCCAAAGCTGGCAGCGTACCTTACTGGAGCGCCTGGCCCGTGAATGGCATTGGGACCAGCGCCAGCTGGCCCTGCTCGACAGCCGCAGCCAGTGGAAAGTCCGCCAGGTCAGTTCCGAGCGCCGGGCGCTGGTCACCGAGCTGAATTACAGTTACCGCTTTTTGACCCAGTTCGCCCGCAACGAACAGACCGTCAGCCTGATCAACAAGCGTGATCTCAGCGTACTGGGCCGACGCCTGTACGCGGCCTTTGAGCGCAAGGCGGACAAGGTCGAATTCATCAACCCGGGAATTGCCCCGGACCTGGCCGAAGACACCCTGACACTGGTGCACGCGGCCAACAGGAAGGAACCTGGGCAATCTCAGTGGGGCCTGTACAACGGCAGTCTGACCGCTCTGGAGTGGGAGCATTTCGCGCCGATCAAACGCAGCCGCCAATTGCTCGAATTGCTCACCTGGTGCCACCGCAACGGCGTGATCGACAGCAGCACCCGTCTGGCCTTGCACCCTGGCAGCAGCGACTTGAGCGAATTCGAGCTGTTCAACCTGCTCGGCAGCCTGCAACAGAGCATTCCCCTGCCCCTGCCGGCCGTCGCCGAAGAACCCTTGCTGCGGGCCAGTGTGCCCAGCGAAGTGCTGATCCTGGTGAACGTCGGCATCGACCCGCTCAAGCACCACCGTGACTTGAACATCCTGATGACCACCGAACGCACCGACTCCCTGAGTTACGCCGGAGTCCGGGAGAATCTGGTGCTGACCCTGGATCAAGTCACGCTCAACAGCTGGAACGAAGTGCTGGTCAATCGCTTCGATGGCCCCCACGCCCTGCTCGACTGCCTGCGCGATTACCTCAACGACCTGCCGGACGGTCCGCGACAACCCCGGCTGCGCGTACGCTGTTTCTGCCATAACCGCGCGCAATTCATCGCCCAGCGCGTCGAAGCGATCATCGACACCGCGCAGACCCTGCTGCTGAGCAAACTCAATCACCGCTACCTGATCCAGGTCCAGCAGCATTACCACGTGCTGGAACTGGTGCCCGGCCAGGTCAATCATGTCGCCCTGGCCACATTGCCGGCGCTGGTCGATTACCTGAGTGAGGACCTGGTCAGCTACAGCCCGCTGCATCTTGACCCGATGGCACTGGATGACAGCGACCTCGCATTGCTGCTGCCCATGGGCCAACCTGATTGCGTGCAGGTGTTCTACCGGATCAACGAAGACCAGGCCGATCTGTATGTACTCGATGAGTTCAATGCCCTGTGGCAGCAGCGTTTGCCGTGGCATGACGAACACAGTCTGCTGGTGCCGCTGCAACGGTTCCTGCAATCGATTCAATACCGACGCGACGCCCTGCTACCGATGGATGCGGGTCAACCCGGGAGCCTGGACACCCGGTATTACCAACTCCTGCCTTCAGGTACAGGCCGGGCCCGTCGGGTCGAGGCCCGCCCGGCACCGCAAACCCCGGTCAATAAACCTTTCTATGACGTGCAGGCGATCGTCGGCAAAGCCACACCGGGCAAGGTGCAAGTCACGTTGTATTGTAATCAGCGGGAGTTTTCAGAACTGGAGCATGGCGACCAACTGTTCAGCGTGGTCGCCAGGGAAATCGTCGAACAGCGCCGCGAGACCGAACGCTATCGCTGCTACATCACCGACCTGGACCTGTCGGGCCTGCTCGGTGATGGTCAGGGATCAAGCAATTTGTATCTGCGCTACAAGGCCGACCTGGAGCACGCATTGAACGAGGCGCTCGAGCAGGTCTGAGCGGTCGTCACTCCGGGAAGTCACCGCCATTGGCCGGCTGGGATTCGACTTCCAGCAGGGTCAGCTTCAGTGTTTTGCCGCCCGGTGCCGGCCAGTCGATGTGCTGACCCACCTTCAAGCCAAGCAATGCGCTGCCCACGGGTGCCAGGATGGAAATCTTGCCTTCGTCGGCATTGGCATCCTTCGGGTAAACCAGGGTCAGGTGATAGTCCTTGCCGCTGATCTCTTCACGGCAATGCACGCGGGAATTCATGGTGACGACATCGGCGGGCACTTCATCGTGGCCGACCAGCGTATCGGCGCGGTCCAGTTCGGTTTGCAGCGCGATGACGCCCGGCAGCGTTTCGTCCAGGCTGTCGATCAGACGCTCCAGACGCTGAACGTCCAGACGGGTAAGGGTGATGGAAGGTGCGGTCATGATCAGGGCAGACTCCTTTCTTCTGCACGAAAAAAGCAAAACCCCGCCAGAAAAAGGCGGGGTTTTCACGAGCCTCGATGGGTTGAGGCGTATCCGGACACTATCACAGCTCAAAAAATATACAAGCCGCCACCCGGCAGCTCCTACAGAGGATTTGCGGTGTTTTTGCGATTTGAGGCCTGCGCACAAATCACCCGCCGCCGCTCGTCATCGGCCGAACGCCATTCGCGAATGTCTTCGACATGGCGGAAACAGCCGAGGCAGACTTTCTGCTCATCCAGCCGGCACACACCGCTGCACGGCGATGGCACCGCCGGGCTGACATTGCTGTAGAGCGGCTTGGGCGGACGGGTGGGTGAAGGCTGGGTCACGGTCTCACAGACCTTCGAAATCAAGTTCGACGTCGGCTTGCTGCTTGACGATGCGCTCGAGCATTTCACCCAGTTGCTCTTCGCTCTTGTCGCACATCCAGCGTTCGCTCTCTTCGTCGTAATCGAAGTGGAAGCCGCCGGAAACCGCCGCCAGCCACAACTGCCGCAGCGGCTCCTGACGACTGAAGATCAGCTGGGTGCCGTTTTCGAACTTCACGGTCAGCACACCGGCCGAGCTCTCCAGATCGATATCCAGGTCGCAGTCGTCAAAGATGTCCTCCAGGGTTTGCTGGGTGGCATCGACCAGATCGTGGAAACGGGCTTCGGACAAACTCATTACGGCAACCTCAAAAAGTGTCTGATCAGGCTCAAGCGCCGCAAGATACGGGCGAGCCCGGCCGATTGCAAAGGATAACGATCAGGAACCTATACCTGTGGGAGCGAGCCTGCTCGCGAAGGCGCCAGTCCATTCAACATTATGGCTGACTGATCCTCCGTTTTCGCGAGCAGGCTCCCTCCCACAGGGTTTGCACGATACCGACCGGCATCGGCAGGCCCCGCCGGACGGGAGCCCCATCGCATAGGCAAGCTGCCGGGTGGCCGGTATACTCCGGCGCAATTAATGCATTTTCAAGGATTTCGCCATGAAGCGCCTGATCTCTTCCCTTGCTGCGCTCCTCGCGGTTGCCTGCCTCGTGTCCGCCTGCGGTCAAAAAGGCCCGCTGTACCTGCCCGACGAAGACCAGGACCCTGCAGAGCAGGCTCAGTCCTCGCAAAAGCAGCCGTCCAAAGCACACAAGCACGACGTCTACCAATAAGGGAACCTCATGGACGCTTTTAACTACCGTGACGGTGAACTGTTCGCGGAAGGTGTTGCCCTGTCTGCCATCGCCGATCGCTTTGGTACACCCACCTACGTTTATTCCCGTGCCCACATCGAAGCCCAATACCTGGCTTACGCCGATGCGCTGGCCGGCATGCCGCACCTGGTCTGCTTCGCGGTCAAGGCCAACTCCAACCTGGGCGTACTGAATGTCCTGGCGCGTCTGGGCGCCGGTTTCGACATCGTTTCCCGTGGCGAGCTTGAACGCGTACTGGCCGCTGGCGGCAGCGCCGACAAGATCGTGTTCTCCGGCGTCGGCAAGACCCGTGATGACATGCGTCGCGCCCTGGAAGTCGGCGTGCACTGCTTCAACGTCGAATCCACCGACGAGCTGGAACGCCTGCAAGTCGTGGCCGCCGAGCTGGGTGTTCGTGCGCCGATTTCGCTGCGCGTGAACCCGGACGTCGACGCCGGTACTCATCCGTACATTTCCACCGGTCTCAAAGAGAACAAGTTCGGCATCGCCATTGCCGATGCCGAAGACGTGTACGTGCGTGCCGCGCAGCTGCCGAACCTGGAAGTGGTCGGCGTCGACTGCCATATCGGCTCGCAACTGACCACCCTGCCGCCATTCATCGACGCCCTCGACCGCCTGCTGGGCCTGGTCGACCGTCTCGGCGATTGCGGCATCTACCTGCGCCACATTGACCTTGGCGGCGGCCTGGGCGTGCGTTATCGCGATGAAGAGCCGCCATTGGCCGGCGACTACATCAAAGCCGTGCGCGAGCGTCTCGACGGCCGCGACCTGGCACTGGTGTTCGAACCGGGCCGCTTCATCGTGGCCAACGCCGGCGTGCTGCTGACCCAGGTCGAGTACCTCAAGCACACCGAGCACAAAGACTTCGCCATCGTCGACGCCGCCATGAACGACCTGATCCGCCCGGCGCTGTATCAAGCCTGGATGGACGTCACGGCCGTACGCCCGCGCAACTCCGCCGCCCGCACTTACGACATCGTCGGCCCGATCTGCGAGACCGGCGACTTCCTGGCCAAGGAGCGTGAACTGGCCCTGGAAGAAGGCGATCTGCTGGCCGTGCATTCGGCGGGCGCCTACGGGTTTGTCATGAGTTCCAACTACAACACCCGCGGCCGTGCCGCCGAAGTGTTGGTGGACGGTGACCAGGCCTTTGAAGTGCGTCGCCGTGAAACGGTAGCCGAGTTGTTTGCTGGCGAAAGCCTGCTGCCGGAGTAAAACCATGCTGCTGCGTTTTACCAAGATGCACGGCCTGGGCAATGACTTCATGGTCCTCGACCTGGTCAGCCAGCACGCGCACATTCTGCCCAAGCACGCCAAGCTGTGGGGCGATCGGCACACCGGCATCGGTTTCGACCAGTTGCTGATTGTCGAAGCACCGAGCAACCCGGACGTGGATTTCCGCTATCGGATCTTCAATTCCGATGGCTCCGAAGTGGAACAGTGCGGCAACGGTGCACGCTGCTTCGCCCGTTTTGTGCTCGACAAGCGCCTGACCGCAAAGCGGCAGATCCGTGTCGAAACCAAAAGCGGCATCATCGAGCTGGATGTACGCAACGACGGGCAGATCGGCGTGAACATGGGCGCGCCGCGCCTGGTGCCGGCCGATATTCCGTTCCAGGCGCCGGAACAAGCACTGAGTTATCAGGTTGACGTCGACGGCACACCGGTCGAGCTGGCTGCCGTGTCGATGGGCAACCCCCACGCCGTGCTGCGCGTCAGCGACATCAACAATGCACCGGTGCATGAACTGGGGCCGAAAATCGAACATCACCCGCGCTTCCCGGCACGGGTCAATGTCGGTTTTCTCCAGGTCATTGACCGGGGCCGCGCGCAGTTGCGCGTCTGGGAACGCGGCGCCGGGGAAACCCAGGCCTGCGGGACTGGCGCCTGTGCCGCGGCGGTGGCCGCGATCAGCCAGGGGTGGATGGATTCGCCGCTATTGATCGACCTGCCTGGCGGGCGCCTGTCCATTGAATGGGCAGGCCCTGGCCAACCGGTGATGATGACCGGCCCGGCAGTACGCGTATACGAAGGACAAGTACGTCTTTGAGTGAGCCGAAACCATGACCGATAAGCCTCAGGTACCCGCTCGACAGCCCGACGAATCAGCGTCCGAAAGCCTGGAGGCGGCGGCGATTGCCGCGTACCTGGAGGCTCATCCGGACTTCTTCATCGAGCACGAAGAACTGCTGCCGGCCTTGCGCATTCCCCACCGACGTGGCGATACCATATCCCTGGTCGAACGGCAGATGACCATCCTGCGAGACCGCAACATCGAGTTGCGGCACCGCCTCTCACACTTGATGGATGTGGCACGCGACAACGACCGTCTCTTCGACAAGACCCGCCGCCTGATCCTTGCACTGATGGACGCCAACACCCTGGAAGACGTGGTGATGTGCGTCGAAGACAGCCTGCGCCAGGACTTCCAGGTGCCCTTCGTCAGCCTCATCCTGCTCGGCGACAACCCCATGCCGGTTGGCCGCTGGGTCACCCACGCCGAAGCACAAGTGGCCATTGGCGGCTTGCTGCAGGAAGAAAAGAGCGTCAGCGGCACCCTGCGCGAGCATGAACTGGACTTTCTGTTCGGCGAAGAACAGCGCAAGCAGATCGGTTCCACCGCCGTGGTCGCCATCAGTCACCAGGGTATCCACGGCATCCTGGCCATTGCCAGCCGTGATCCGCAGCACTACAAAAGCTCGGTGGGCACGCTGTTCCTGAGCTATATCGCCGAAGTCATGGGCCGCGTGCTGCCACGGATCAACAGTTCCCTGCGCTCGGTACGCTGATCATGGAAAGGCAACTGGACGCTTACTGCGAACACCTGCGCAGTGAGCGGCAGGTGTCACCTCACACGCTGTCGGCCTACCGCCGCGACCTCGACAAGGTGCTGGGCTGGTGCATCAAACAAAACATCACGAGCTGGGCCGCGCTGGATATCCAGCGCCTGCGCAGCCTGATCGCCCGCCTCCATGCACAAGGCCAGTCGTCCAAGAGCCTGGCGCGCCTGCTGTCGGCGGTGCGCGGGCTCTATCATTATCTGAATCGCGAAGGCCTCTGCGACCACGACCCGGCCAACGGCCTGTCGCCGCCCAAGGGCGAACGCCGCCTGCCGAAAACCCTCGATACCGACCGCGCCCTGCAGCTGCTTGAGGGTGGGGTCGAAGACGACTTTCTCGCTCGTCGCGATCAGGCCATTCTTGAACTGTTCTATTCCTCTGGATTGCGGCTGTCGGAGTTGACCGGGCTGAATCTCGATCAGCTTGATTTGGCCGATGGCATGGTCCAGGTGTTCGGCAAGGGCAGCAAGACTCGCCTGTTGCCGGTGGGCAAGAAGGCGCGCGAGGCCCTGGACCTGTGGCTGCCCTTGCGGGCCCTGGCCAATCCCGCGGACGACGCGGTGTTTGTCAGCCAACAAGGTCGGCGCCTTGGCCCGCGGGCAATCCAGCTACGCGTGAAGGCGGCGGGCGAACGCGAACTGGGGCAAAACCTGCACCCGCACATGTTGCGACACTCCTTCGCCAGCCATTTACTCGAATCCTCCCAGGACCTGCGGGCGGTGCAGGAGCTGCTCGGCCATTCGGACATCAAGACCACGCAGATCTATACGCACCTGGATTTCCAGCACCTGGCCACGGTTTACGATAGCGCCCATCCACGGGCCAAACGCATTAAAGGCGATGATTCATGACGATCCAACTGATCACCTTCGACCTCGATGACACCCTGTGGGACACCGCCCCGGTGATCGTCAGTGCCGAAGCCGTTTTGCGTGCATGGCTGACCGAACATGCGCCCAACCTGGGTGCCGTTCCGGTGGAACATTTGTGGGCCATTCGAGAACGCATCCTGAGTATTGAGCCGAGCCTCAAGCACCGAATCAGCGCGCTGCGCCGTCGAGTGCTGTTCCAGGCACTGGAAGAAGCCGGTTATACCCACGCAGAAGCATCAGACCTGGCCGACCAGAGTTTCGAAGTGTTCTTGCATGCCCGGCACCAGCTTGAAGTTTTCCCGGAGGTGCAACCGACCCTGCAGGTGCTGGCCAACCACTACGCCCTCGGCGTGGTCACCAATGGCAACGCCGATGTGCGGCGCCTGGGGCTGGCGGACTACTTCAAGTTTGCGTTGTGCGCCGAAGATATCGGCATCGCCAAACCCGATGCACGGCTGTTCCACGAAGCCTTGCAGCGCGGAGGTGCAACCGCCGAAACGGCAGTGCATATCGGTGATCATCCGGGGGACGACATTGCCGGAGCACAGCAGGCGGGCTTGCGGGCGATCTGGTTCAACCCGGCGGGCAAAATCTGGGAGGCTGAACGCCTGCCGGATGCCGAGATTCGCAGCCTGACCGAGTTGCCGGCGTTGTTGGCGTTGTGGAACGCATCGTCAGCCTGACACAGAAACCTGTGGGAGCGAGCCTGCTCGCGAAGGCGGTGGGTCAACCGGCATCGATGTTGAATGTGACGGCCTCTTCGCGAGCAGGCTCGCCCCCACAGGGCACCGTGCCAAATCCATCACTTTTGTTTCAGACATGAAAAAGCCCGCAGCGACGGCGGGCTTTTTCAGCAAGCAGGAAGCAAGCCTCAGATAGGCCGGCTGCCGTACTTGTTGTCAGGCTTCTTGGGCGGATCGGCGACCACATTCGCCTCCACTTCCTGCACCTTGCCGCCACGAGCCAGGAACTCTTCCATGGCCTTGGCCAGGGCGTCACGTTCCTTGTTCTTGGCTTCGACACTCGGCAGCTCATCGACCGATACCGCTGCCTTGGCCTTGCCTTTGGCGGTCGGAACGGGCGCATCACCGCCGTCATCTTCAGCGACGTCTTCCGCCGCTGCTTCCAGACCTTCTTCGGTATCGTCTTCGTCGCCTACTTCGAGGTCGTCGTTTTCCAGATCATCGTCGCTCATGTTCTACCTCATGACTTGCGAAAAGCAGATTAGTTATAGCCCAGCTTTGCCCTCTGTCGAAGGCTGCCGGAAAAAATCAACAGCCGCTGGTGACCAGCGGTTATGCCCCTTCACCGTGCACGGTGGCGAGGACTTTACGGGCACCGCCATGATCACGGTGCTCGCCCAGGTAAACGCCTTGCCAGGTCCCTAACGCCAGTCGACCTGCCGAGATCGGCAGACTGAGCTGACAGCCAAGCACACTGGCCTTGAAGTGCGCCGGGAGGTCGTCCAGGCCTTCGTCGTTATGCTCATAGCCGTCTGTTCCTTGTGGGATCAGACGATTGAAAAATCGTTCGAAGTCGCGACGTACCGCCGGATCGGCGTTCTCGTTGATGGTCAACGACGCCGAGGTATGCTGTAGCCACAAATGCAGCAGACCAACCCGACATGCCTTGAGTTCAGGCAAGCCGGCGAGTAACTCGTCCGTTACCAGATGAAAGCCCCGGGGCCTCGCCCGCAGGGTTATCAGAGTCTGCTGCCACATACAGTTCTCCGCACGTTCGGGGCGCATTCTAGCGCGCTCTGGGAAAAAACAAAGGCCCGAATACTCCTTCCATCATGTAAGCCTTCGGCGGCACAAAAACACGCGTCGTAAACGTTCATAAAGCTGTAAGAAAAAACCTTTCAGCTACACTTTCAATAATAAATCGCAGACAAAAAAATGCCCGGCAAGCCGGGCAAATTTTTTCCATGCGCGTGCTTACAAGTTGTAGCCGCGTTCGTTGTGAAGTGCCAGATCGATACCGACCGATTCTTCTTCCTCGGTGATCCGCAGGCCCATGACCGCATCCAGCACCTTGAGGATGATGAAGGTGACGATCGCGGTGTAGATCACCGTGAAACCCACGCCTTTGCACTGAATCCAGACTTGTGCGGCGATGTCGGTCACGGTGCCGAAGCCACCCAGGGACGGCGCAGCGAATACACCGGTCAGGATCGCGCCGAGAATACCGCCGATACCGTGCACGCCGAAGGCATCCAGGGAGTCGTCATAACCCATTTTGCGTTTCAGGGTGGTAGCGCAGAAGAAGCACACCACGCCTGCTGCCAGGCCGATCACCAGGGCGCCCATCGGGCCTACGGTGCCAGCGGCTGGAGTGATGGCGACCAGGCCGGCAACCACACCCGAAGCAATGCCCAGTGCGCTTGGTTTGCCGTGAGTGATCCACTCGGCGAACATCCAGCCCAGTGCGGCGGCAGCGGTTGCGATCTGGGTCACCAGCATCGCCATGCCGGCCGTGCCGTTGGCTGCCGCGGCGGAGCCGGCGTTGAAGCCGAACCAGCCGATCCACAGCATCGCAGCGCCCATCAGGGTGTAGCCGAGGTTGTGCGGAGCCATCGGGGTGGTCGGGAAGCCTTTGCGCTTGCCCAGCACCAGGCAAGCGATCAGACCGGCCACACCGGCGTTGATGTGCACCACGGTGCCGCCTGCGAAGTCCAGCACGCCCCAGTCCCACATCAGGCCGCCGTTACCGGACCAGACCATGTGCGCAATCGGTGCATAAACCAGGGTGAACCAGATGCCCATGAACACCAGCATCGCGGAGAACTTCATGCGCTCGGCGAAGGCACCGACGATCAGCGCCGGGGTGATGATGGCGAACGTCATCTGGAAGGTGATGAACACCGCTTCAGGGAACAGCGCCGCCGGGCCGGTCAGGCTCGAAGGCGTGACACCGGCCAGGAATGCCTTGCCCATGCCACCGAAGAAGGAGTTGAAGTTGACGACGCCCTGCTCCATGCCGGTGGTGTCGAACGCGATGCTGTAGCCATAAATGACCCACAGGACGCTGATCAGACCGGTAATGGCGAAGCACTGCATCATCACGGAAAGAATGTTTTTCGACCGAACCATGCCGCCGTAGAACAGGGCAAGGCCGGGAATGGTCATGAACAGCACGAGAGCTGTCGAGGTCAACATCCAGGCGGTATCGCCGGAGTTGAGGACTGGGGCCGCCACTTCGTCTGCCGCCAAAGCCAGGCCGGGCATTACGAGGGACAACAGGGCTCCTAGCCCTGCGAATTTACGCAGAGTCATATTGTTTTCTCCTGGGGCGTTGGGTTTGTGGCGGCTTAGATGGCGTCGGTATCGGTTTCGCCGGTACGGATGCGAATCGCCTGTTCCAGATTGACCACGAAGATCTTGCCGTCACCGATCTTGCCGGTGTTGGCGGCCTTGGTTATCGCCTCGATAACCCGGTCGAGATCCTTGTCGTCAATGGCGACATCAATCTTCACCTTTGGCAGGAAATCGACCACGTACTCAGCGCCGCGATACAGCTCGGTGTGACCCTTCTGACGACCGAAGCCTTTGACTTCAGTGACGGTAATGCCCTGCACGCCGATCTCGGACAACGACTCGCGCACGTCGTCCAACTTGAACGGCTTGATGATGGCAGTGACTAGCTTCATGAAAACTCTCTCCCGAATTGGTGGACTTGCCCCAGGAAAACAAACCCGTCTCAAGTCTAAGCGCAGTGCCTGGCTTTGTAACGCATCGTCGGCCTTACCTGCCCGTCCGACGCCAGCTAACCGCTCCTTGCCAAACGCTCCCCGCGTTTCGCCTGGCGCACTGCATTCGTCACGGTGACTGCATCAGTGCATGGGTCACTACCGTCTAAGCAGAAACCTTGCCATCTCCACAAAATTCATTGTTTTCAATCCTTTATCGGTTGATGGCCGCCACTTCGCCACAACACCCGACACGTTACGCACAACAACGGTGCGACGCCGTCCATCCGCATGCGCGAAAAGCGTGCATCCCTTGCCCGCGGATTTGACTATAGACACTGCGTGATACACTGCCCGCCATCGTTACCAGGACATTCCCCATGCTCGCGCCCAAAGATTTCCTCGATGCCCTGACGGGCACAGCCTCCCGCCTCTTCAGCGGCGACACCCCGTTGCCGAAAGCCGAAATCGAAAGCCAGTTCAAGGCCCTGCTGCAGAGCGCCTTCAGCAAACTGGATCTGGTGAGCCGGGAAGAATTCGATAGTCAGATGGTTGTGCTGGCACGCACTCGGGCTCGCCTCGAAAGCCTCGAAGCGAAAGTCGCCGAGTTGGAAGCCAAACTCAATCCACCGACCGAGTAACATCGCATGCACGAATAAAAAACCGCCTTTTGGGCGGTTTTTTATTCCCGTACGACGGTGGATAACACCTCGCAACATCCCGCGAACATTTGCTGATTTAGTTTCAACGCCAGTTCCTCACTCCACGACTACCCTTCAAAAACCGCAGGAAGCGGCCTCCGTCACCTCAAGGAACGACCATGTCCCTCTCCATCGTCCACAGCCGCGCCCAGATTGGCGTGGATGCCCCCGCTGTCACCGTTGAAGTCCACCTCGCCAATGGTTTGCCGTCGCTGACCATGGTCGGCCTGCCCGAAGCGGCGGTGAAGGAGAGCAAGGATCGGGTGCGCAGTGCGATTATCAATTCGGGGCTGCAATTTCCTGCACGGCGCATCACCTTGAATCTGGCGCCGGCGGATTTGCCCAAGGACGGCGGGCGGTTCGATCTGGCCATTGCCTTGGGGATTCTGTCAGCCAGTGTGCAGGTGCCGACGTTGACGCTGGATGACGTGGAGTGCTTGGGGGAGTTGGCGCTGTCGGGTGCGGTGCGGGCGGTTAGAGGGGTGTTGCCGGCTGCGCTGGCGGCGCGCAAGGCCGGACGCTGGTTGATGGTGCCGCGGGCGAATGCCGAAGAAGCGTGCCTGGCTTCGGGGTTGAAGGTGATTGCGGTGGATCATCTGCTTGAGGCTGTTGCGCATTTCAATGGGCATACACCGATTGAGCCTTATGTCTCCAACGGCTTGCTCTATGCCAGCAAACCCTATCCTGACTTGAACGAAGTGCAGGGCCAACTCTCGGCCAAGCGCGCTTTGCTGATTGCGGCGGCGGGGGCTCACAACCTCTTGTTCAGCGGCCCCCCGGGGACGGGGAAAACGCTGTTGGCGAGTCGTTTACCGGGTTTGCTCCCACCGCTAGCCGAAAATGAAGCTCTTGAAGTCGCAGCCATTCAATCCGTTACCAGTTGCGTGCCATTGAGCCAATGGCCACAAAGACCATTCCGCCAACCCCACCACTCCGCTTCCGGGCCGGCATTGGTCGGCGGCGGCTCGAAACCGCAACCCGGTGAAATAACCCTCGCCCATCATGGCGTTCTTTTTCTAGACGAACTTCCGGAATTCGATCGCAAGGTATTGGAGGTGTTAAGGGAGCCGCTTGAATCCGGTCACATCGTAATCTCCCGCGCCAAGGACCGTATCCGCTTCCCGGCCCGTTTCCAATTGGTAGCCGCGATGAACCCGTGCCCCTGTGGATATCTTGGCGAACTCAGCGGCAAATGCAGTTGTACACCGGACATGGTCCAGCGTTACCGCAACAAGCTGTCAGGGCCGTTACTGGACCGAATCGACCTGCACCTGACCGTCGCTCGGGAAGCTACAGCATTGAACCCTGCACTGAAACCCGGTGATGACACCGCTACCGCCGCAGTGCGAGTTGCCGACGCCCGAGAGCGACAACAAAAACGCCAGGGCTGCGCGAACGCTTTCCTTGATCTGCCGGGCTTGCGCGAACACTGCAAGTTATCCACAACCGACGAAACCTGGCTGGAAACAGCGTGTGAGCGATTGACCTTGTCACTGCGAGCGGCCCATCGGCTACTTAAAGTCTCACGCACCCTGGCGGACCTTGAGCAAGTTGATGGCATCACCCGCGATCATCTGGCTGAGGCGCTGCAGTATCGACCGAGCACAATCTGACCAGAATGACTCCTTGGAGAAATCAACGAACGGCGTTTGTCGCACCTCGGTTGCCCGAGCGCCCAGAATCTCGCTCACCCGATGTAACGCCTTATCACAGCCTCCTAATCCGCCAGCAAGCTGTACTCGATCAGAAACCACCTCTGCTTTAACTCTAACAATCTCCTTCGGATAGTCATCGTTGTTGGCAAGGACGGCCGTCCCATTCATGGCTGCAGCGGGCCACCAGCTCGTTGAAGCCTTCGAGCCCGCCCAGGCCGCCGTTGAGCGGGGATATGGAGACAGTCACTCTTGGAGTTTTGCCTCTTTTATAGCGCTTTTTGTAGCCCTGATGAAACGATTCAATAAGCTTAAAAAAGCTTACGCCCGAACCCTCCCAACCCAATTAAAATTGACCTTATGCAACCTCCGCACGCTTGCGTTAGTCTCATGAGGTTTAAACCTCCGGCAGATTGACGGCGATATCATAATGACACTAAGGTCGCCCGCTAATTGCAGGAGCAAGTACAGACATATTTGTCTGTCATTTTTGCGCAACGGATCGTATGGAGTTTGAATGCGCGGGGCACTATTACGCAGCGGCAAGAGCGGGTCATTCACTGCCCTCGGCGAAACAGGTCAACCGGTCTACCGGGCAGCCCTACAATTGCGCGAAGCCATTCGCCGCAAAAACCCCGATTTGGTCGATCATCTGGCCATCCCTCAAAGCGATGAACTCGGCAACCAGATCGATTGGTACAGCGCCCTCGACGGCGATGTGATTCCGTGGAGCAGCGCAACCGAAGAAGAACGCGCCCCTGCCCGCCGCCAGCTTGAAGCTCTCAAGACCGCACTCGAGGAATTGAGCCAGCGTTTCCTGGGCACTGATCCGGCCGAACCGCAGCAAGGCGACAAAGCCGTATTTGGCAAACTGCTCAAGCGCGTGATTCATTTTCCCGACGAGAATTTTGTCTACCTGGTGCAAGGCAAACCGGTGCTGACCTTTTGGGGGTTCGAGCATGCCGGTACCGGCAATGGCGATCCCCTGCACTGCCTCTATCAGGTCCCGCCTGCTTTCACGCTGCCACCCGTGGCCGAAGCGCCTGTTATTGCACCCGTTGTGCCGGTGGTTGCTCGTCCGTGGTGGCGTCGTTGGTGGTGGCTGTTACTGCTGCCGCTCCTGCTGCTGCTTTTGTGGCTGTTGCTCGGCCTGCGAGGGTGCGTCCCGATTCCGTTGGTGGCGGTAGATATGCTGCCTAAGGGCGTTGTACCGGTGGAAAAACAACTGGAAGAGCCGCCACTGACCGGCAATGTCACGACACTCAACAGCGTTCCGGTGACAGGCACCGTTATAGGCTCAACCACTGGAACCGGCACCGCCGTGACCGGAACGCATGATGTGGAAACGCCGGCCGTCGAGGGTAACGAGGCTGACATGGCGCCCGCCGATTTGACCAAAGATTCGGTCATTGACCCGGCAGCTGAAAACAAAACTGCGCCACCCGAAAACAAAACTGAGCCACCCGAAAACAAAACTGCGCCGCCGGATGTCACATCGCCCGAAGCAGAAAAATCCGCCGCCGCAAAACCCGGCCCTCCCCTGAGCATCCCGCCAGACGCCGCCGACGGTGCTGCCAGGTTTCTCGATGGTCAGTACAGCGCAGGCGCCGGGATTCAGGATCGCCGAACCGGCAAACCGCTGCGTCTGGAATACCAACTCAAGGACGGTAAGGGCCAAGTCACCGTACACCAGGCCGACGGCTCCAAATGCAGCGGGCCGGTGAGCGCTACTATGAAGGGTGGCAGCCTGGCCATCGACAGCCAAGGCCAGGCTGTTTGCGCCGATGGCAGCACTTACGAGATGCCCAAGGTCAACTGCCGCAAAGGGGCGACCACGATCGCGGACTGCACCGGCGGTTACGGACAAGAACAATTCCCCATGTCCATGCGGCAAGTGGCCGAATAAAAACGGAATAACCCGACATGTTGCCTGAAGTCACTCAATTCGAAGACACCGTCACGCTGGTCAGCGACACCGGCATCCAGTTCATGGATTTCGCCCTGTGCCTGGATCCCCGCAAGGAACCGGCGGGCGAGTTCGCACCGATGATCAGCGGGCTGATCTGCCGCCTGGCGTACAACGAAGAGAAAGACTTCTTTTTCTACGAGCCCGAACCGGAAAAGGTCGAAAAAGCCAAACCTGCGTTCAGCGTCGACATGAAAAGCAGCCTCGATTTGCTCGACGGTATCTGGCTGCCGATCCCGTTTTTCCGCTTCATGCCGCCGCATCGCTTCGACGAAGGTCCGAGCAACTGGTCGCGCATGCGCCTGGTGAAACTGGCGACTCCCGACATCGACGGCAACACCCACCGCCTGACGATGGCGTTCGACAGCCGTGTGATGCCCAGGCGTGACGGCACTGCCTATCTGGCGCCCAACGAAGAAGACATCAGCTCCGGCGTGTCTTTCAAACTGGCTACCAAGGCTAGCGAAACCCGCTGGTTTCTGGCGCAGCCGTGGGTCAACGAATGGTTGCTGGAAGTGTTCAATGAGGGCAATGCCCACCGTTCGCGCGCAGAGCTGGACATCGATATCCGCGCCAACCATCACCTGGCGCACTACCTCAACTTGCTCAGCCTGTTGAGCAAACCGTCAGCCGCCCAGCAGTCGAAGGTCGGGGCGAAAGTTGAAATCCCCGAGCTGAAAGTGGTCGCCAACGACAGTAATGGCCTGGTCAAACCGATACCTGTGGACCTGGTGCTGGACGTCGGCAACTCGCGCACCTGCGGCATCCTGATCGAAAACCACGGTCAGGCCGGCTCCGGGCTGAAGCAGAACTACGTGCTGGAACTGCGCGACCTGATCACCCCTGAACACACCTATAACCAGCCATTCGAAAGCCGCGTGGAGTTCGCCCAGGCGTATTTCGGCAAGGACCACTGTTCGGTCAAGAGTGGTCGCCACGATGCGTTCCAATGGGCGACGATTGCCCGTGTCGGCAATGAGGCCGGTCGTCTGGCCAGTCGTCGTCGCGGCACCGAAGGCTCCACTGGCCTGTCCAGCCCGAAACGTTATCTGTGGGACGAAAACGCCTATGGCCACGGCTGGCGCTTCAACTGCTCGTACATCAAGACCGACAATGAGCCGTACGCCACCGCCGCGCCGTTCTCGCACCTGATCAACGAAACCGGCGAAGCGCTTTACAGCCTCGAAGAAGACGATCGTCTGCCGGTGTTCATGCCGCGTTACTCACGCAGCTCGCTAATGACCTTCATGCTCGCCGAAGTACTGGCCCAGGCGCTGTCGCAAATCAACAGCCCGGCCCAGCGCTCACGCCAGGGTCACACCCGCGTGCCGCGCCAGCTCAACAGCATTACCCTGACCGTGCCGCCGGGCATGCCGCAGGCCGAACGCAGCATCCTCAACGAACGCATGCTGCAAGCCATCGGCCTGGTGTGGAAAAGCCTCGGCTGGCACGCCGGCGAGGAAGATCCACATCAGGATCAGGCCGTCAGCCCGCGCACCCCGATCCCGAGTATCCGCGTGGAATGGGACGAAGCGTCCTGCGGCCAGTTGGTGTACCTGTACACCGAGATAAACGAGAACTTCGCCGGTCACCCGGAAGAGTTTTTTGACACCATCGCCCGGCCGGACAAGGCCGACCGCCAACGCATCACCCTCGCGACCATCGACATCGGCGGTGGCACTACCGACCTGGTGATCACCGACTATCGTCTCGACCGCGCGGGCAATACCGGCAGCGGCAGCAACGTACACATCGTGCCCGAACAGCGTTTTCGCGATGGTTTCAAAGTGGCTGGCGACGACATCCTGCTGGATGTGATTCAGGACTTCATCCTGCCGAGTTTCGAAAAAGCCTTGCAGAACGCTGGCGTGAAAGCCGCGGATTCGCTGATGTCACGGCTGTGTGGTGATGAATCGGTCAGCGCCCAGGACATGATCCTGCGTCAGCAATTGAACCTCCAGGTGTTCGCCCCGCTGGGCCTGGCGCTGCTCAAGGCGTACGAGCATTACGATCCGCAGGTCCCGCAAGAAGTCGTCCCGCAAAGCTACCGCCATTTGCTCGGTGACAACGCCATCAGCCAGACCGTGCTCGACTACGTCAATGCCGCCGTGCGTCGCGATGTCGGATCTCAGAGCGGTTTCGACCTGTATGCCGCGCCGATCAGCTTCGACCTGCAAAAGCTCCACGCCGCGTTCCTCAACGACCAGATCAACATCACCAAGATCCTCGGGGCGCTGTGTGAAGTGGTCGCGCATTACCCGTGTGATGTCTTGCTGCTGACAGGTCGCCCTTCGCGCCTGCCCGGCATCCAGGCGTTCATTCGCAAGGTGTTGCCGCTGCCACCCGGGCGCATTCTGGCGCTGCAAAATTACCGCACCGGCGGCTGGTATCCGTTTCACAAGAACGGCCGGATCGACGACCCGAAAAGCACCGCCTCGGTAGGCGCCATGCTCTGCCTGTTGTGCGCCAACCACAGCGTGCCGAACTTCTACTTCCGGGCATCGGCGCTCAAGCCGTATTCGACGGTCAAGCACATCGGCGTCATCGATCTGAACAACGTGATCAAGGATGCCGACGTGCTGTATCGCGATATCCAGTCCGAAGACTACAAAATCAAGCTACCGGAAATTGGCGTTGGCGACGCCGCCGACACGCCACAGCTGGAAATGCGCGGCGACCTGCGCCTGGGTTTCCGCCAGTTGGCCGCTGAACGCTGGGCCGCTTCGCCGTTGTATACCTTGCGGTTCACCAAGGCGGGTCGGGAGAAGTTTTCCCGGGCAATCGGTGAAAACGGCAGCGCGCCGCTGCTCAAGGTGCGGTTTGAGGTCAAACCGGCGGACAAATACACGCGCAAGCAGGATCTGGTCAGCGACCGCCTTTCGGTTCGCGACATCGAATCCAACAGCAACAACGTCAACTTCAACCCGCGCAGCGACCTCGAGCTGGAGCTCAACACCATGCTCGACGCCGGCCTGAGCGAGACCAAGTACTGGCTCGACAGTGGAAGTGTGAAACGCAAATGAATGACCTGACCCCCGATCAAACTCAGCTCTCTGCCAGTTGGGCCGCAGTTTATGAAGGCGCCGGTCAGGCGCTGGACTGGATTGGCCAGACACGCGGCAATGCACCGCGCCTGGACAGCGAAGCCGACAACCTGAACATCCGCCTGCACCGCGCCCGCAACCTGGCTCAAAGCCTCGGTCGCGTGGCCTGCACGCCGATGACCATTGGCTTTTTCGGCCTGTCCCAGGCCGGCAAGTCCTACCTGATTTCGACCCTCGCCGCCGGTCAGAACGGCAAGCTGGAAACCGAGTTCGGCGACCAGCGCCTGGACTTCATCAAACACATCAACCCGGTGGGTGGTGGCAAGGAAGCCACCGGCCTGGTAACGCGTTTCAGCCGTCGGGCGACGGTAAGTCAGGACAATGACTTCCCGGTAGAACTTACGTTGTTCAAGGAAATCGAGCTGGCGAAGATTCTCGCCAACGCCTGGTTCAAGGATTTCGACCTTGAACGGATTTCCTACGAGATCGATGAAGAGCGCATCCAGCGTGTGCTCAAACCGTTCGAAGGCCGCGAAACCGGGCCGCTGCAAACGGGCGTCAACGCCGACGATTTGGTGTCGCTGTGGGATTATCTGCGCGACAACTTCCGCAACTCGGTGAAGAAGCTCGAGCACCTGTACTGGCCCAAAGCGTTGCAACTGGCGCCACGCCTGAATTTCCAGGAACGCGCCGAGCTGTTTTCGATTCTCTGGGGTGAGCAGCGCGAGTTGACGCGCGTGTACCAGCAATTGGCCGGCGCGTTGCACAAGCTGGGTCTGCCCGACACCGTGTTCGCACCGCTGAAGGCCTTGGTGAGTTTCGACAACGACACCTACAGCCAGCGCGACAGCATCATGAACGTCGACATCCTCGAACGCTTCGGCAGCCCGCTGGATTTGCCGATCGATGTTCGACCGCTGGTTGGCGATCGCCTGCAAAACAGTCAGGCAATTGCGGTCGCGCAACTGGCGGCACTGACCGCCGAAATGACCTTCCGCCTGATCGAAGCGCCGGTAGATGACATCGTCGATCAGGTCGACCTGCTGGATTTCCCCGGTTATCGCGGGCGCCAGAAACTGCACGAGATCGCCGACTCCAACGACCCCCAGTCCACCACCAAGGACAACTCCGTTTCCCAGTTGATCCTGCGCGGCAAGGTCGCCTACCTGTTCGAACGCTACACCGACAACCAGGAAATGAACGCGCTGGTGGTGTGCACAGGCTCGACCAAACAGAGCGACGTCAACGACGTGGGCCCGGTGCTGACCCGCTGGATCGAAAAAACCCAGGGCGCCGACTCGGCCGCTCGCAGCAAGCGCGATACTGGCCTCATCTGGGCGCTGACCATGCTCGACCTGCGCATTAGCAACTCCCTGAGCCTGACGCCTGATCAGTACGACGAGAGCTGGAACGGCATGATCAAGCTGACCATGCTGGAGCGTTTCGGCAGCCTGAGCTGGATGAACGACTGGGCCGGCACTCCGTTCCAGAACACCTACCTGGTGCGCAAACCGCGTATGGACGCGGCATTCATCGGGCAGGACGCGACCGGTGCGGAAACCGGCCTCAATGCCATTTATCAGGAACGTGTCAACGCGCTGGGCACCAGCTTCGCCAGCAACGCTCTGGTGTGCAAACACATCAAGAACCCGGTCAACGCCTGGACAGAAATGCTGCGCAACGATGACGGTGGCATCAGCCACTTCAGCGGCAGTTTCAAAGGCGTGGCCAATATCGAATTCAAGTTGCAGCGCATCCGCGAGCAATTGAGCGAATGTCTCGAAGGCCTGACCACTCACGGCCTGAGTACCTGGTACCACGCTGACGACGACAGCGCCGCAGCCGCCAAGAAAGCCAAGGCGCAAATGATTTTGACCGGTTTGGGCCGTCGCCCGGCGGTACTTGGCGAATTGATCGATCAACTCGACATGCCGAGTGAAGAGGTGCGCGACCTGTACCTCAGTGGCGTGTACGAAACCGATGACGAGCCGGCCGTGACCGACGAACCGGTCGCACCTACGCCGAGCCAGAGCCTGTACGGCAACGACGCCGGTTTCGACTTCGATTTCGGTGACGACCTGACCCCCGCCAGCACGCAGGCGAGCAACAAAACCGGCAACCCGGCGCCCGAGCTGCAAAGCAATGAGCATCGCTTTGCCAAAGCGGCCTTCAAGGCCTGGATCGCGCACCTGCGGGAACTGACCACCCGGCAAAGCCTGCTCAACCTGCTGGGGCTGGAAAAGGCCTTGCTGGAAGCGGTGGTCGATGAACTGATCACCGCCGGCTATCGCCAGGACTTGCCGGGGCAACTGAGCCACGCCGTCCTCAAGCGAGCACAAAGTGGCGCGCGGCGCGATCAACTGGTCGAGCGCCAGGTACTGGAAGTGCAACGTGTGCTGCGCGATTTCGTGTCCTGGTTCGGCTACCTCCAGAAGCCGGTGAACGAGCGCCCGAACAGCCGCACCGGAGCCAAGGCGCCTTTGTTTTCGTTCTACACCGACATTGGCCCGGGACAAGTGCCCGTACTGCCGGCGCAACCGTCGAATCAGGCGCAACGGTACCTGGGCGACTGGCTCTCGGGCCTGGCCTACATCACGCAGGACAATGCCGGCCATGGGGCCGGACGTGAAATCACCCCTGAACAAAACGAACGGCTGGGCCAAGTGCTCACAGCCTTCACAGCGAGATAAGCAATGCCAATTCGTGTCGACCTGCTCGCGTTAGAGCCCAATGTGCCTGGCCAGGCCCGCCTCACTTTGAAGAAATGGCAGGGTGGCGAGGAACAGTTGGAGTTTTCCATTCAGCGCAACCAGGACGGTTTTTACCTTCAGGACCACAAGGCCTGGAGCAACCATCCATTCTGGTTCAAGGTCTCGCGTTTCAACCTCACGGCCGACGGCGAAGCTTTGGAAACGCAGGTCGGCCCGGACGTGGTCGACCCGCTACTGGAAGGCGTCGCCAATTCGCAATTCCAGATCGAACTGCGCGAACAGAGCCACGGTCATGCCGATAAAGGCGTGGTTCGCCCAGGCGTTGGTTTGCTGCCGTCCACGGCCGGCGGCCAGACACGCTCGACTTATGGCGGTGCCGAACTGACGGCGCCGAGCGCACCGGCACCGGCACCGGCACGGGAGATCCTGGAGATCCCGGATCTGCCTGAACTGACCCTGTCCACCGCCGAGCCAGAAGTGGAGTTGGAGTCGGTGCTCACCGAGCCCGCCTACGCGCCGCCTCCGGCACCGGTTAAAAAAAGCAACAAAGGCCTGATCGGTCTGTTGATTGTGGTGTTGCTGCTGGCGGCGGGCGCCGGATTCTGGTTCTACAAACGCACCCCGGCCCCTGCGGTTGCAGCCACTCCCGCCGCACCCGCCGGAGCCGACGCTCAAGCCTGCACCCTCGACAGCATGAACAGCCTGCCCGAACTGACCTTCGTCCAGACCTGCATCAAGTCGGCACCCGACAGTGCCAAATTGCTGGAGATCATCAACCAGGCCAAGGCCAGCAAGCACTGCGGCGTCGCCCAGCGCCTGTACGCCAACCGTGCCCAGGCCGGTGACGCGCTGATCGCCAGCGCCTATGCCCGCGAATACGACCCTAAATACCTGAAGGCCAGCGAGTGCTTCCCGGCCGCGGACAACGCCACCGCCGCCTACTGGTATGAAACCATCCTCACCCAGGACCCGAACAACGCCGAAGCCAAGCAGCGCTTCGAGGAGTTGCAGAAGTGATGCGTTCGCCCCTGAGTCGATTCCTGCTGAGCGGTGCCGCATTACTGGCGCTGTGCATCAGCCCGCTGTCCCAGGCCGATGACAAACCGCTGATCCAGGCCGGTAAAAAGACCCTGTTCCAACGCGTGCTGACCACGCCAGGCTGCAAAGTCAGCCCGACGGCGGGCGGTGCGGCAGGCGACGCACAACCCGTCTTCAGCCGCTTTTATGTTTACGAGCGCGCCCAAGCGAACAACGCCGAGTGGCTGAAAGTCGGCCCCGACAGCTACGGCAAAACCATTGGCTGGCTGCCTGCCAGTTGCACCACCGACTGGAAGATGCAGTTGACGCTGGCCTTCACTAACCCGGCCAACCGCGACCGACTGCTGTTTTTCAAGGACCGCGCCACCGTCGAAGGCATTCTTGATGCACCGGACCCGGTCAGCAAAGTTGCGCCGCTGCGGGCCACGCTGAAAAAGGGCCAGCAAGCACCGGGCGTACTGGCTGAAGAACCTGAATACTTCGTCGACCTGCAAAAACAGTTCTACCTGCTGCCGGTACTCAGCGGCGAAGAAGTCATGACCGAAAGCGGTTTCCGCACGCGCCTGCTGAATGTCGCCTCCGTCAGCAAACCGGATGACAAGAACGTGAAGGGTGGTGGTGCAAACAGCGCTGCCGGTGCCAAGGAAGCCGAAGAGAAAAAGGCCAACCAGCTGAAGGAGTTCAGCGCGGCCGTGGTATTTGTCATCGACTCGACGATCTCGATGGACCCCTACATTGACCGCACCCGCGAGGCGATCCGCAAGGTTTACCAGAAGATCGAAGCTCAGAATCTCGGCAAGCAGGTCAAGTTCGGCCTGGTGGCTTTCCGCTCCAACACCCAGGCGGTGCCGGGGCTGGAATACACCACCAAGATGTACGCCGACCCGACGCAGGTGAAAGACAGCGCCGACTTTTTCGCCAGGATCGCCGACCTCAAACAGGCCACCGTGTCGAGCAGCAGCTTTGATGAAGACTCGTTTGCCGGCGTCATGGAAAGCATCGACAAGGTCGACTGGAACCAGTTCGGCGCACGCTACGTGGTGCTGATCACCGATGCGGGCGCCATCGAGGGCGACGACAAGCTGTCGAAGACCGGCTTGAGCGCTGCGCAGGTGCGTATCGAAGCCGCCAACCCGGGCGTGGCGATTTACACCCTGCACCTGAAAACCCCGGCCGGAGCCAAGGACCACGCCAAGGCCGAGGCGCAATATAAGAACCTGTCGACCTACCCGGGCACCAACACTTCGCTGTACTACCCGGTGAACGCTGGCGATGTGCAGGAATTCGGTCGCAAGGTCGACGCACTGGCCGGGGCGATTACTACACAGGTCAAAGCTGCCTACATGGGCGAAGACGCCATTGGCAGCGCGGCAAACGCCAAGCAGGACCCGGCCGAGAAAAAAATGCTCGAAGACGCGGCGCTGATCGGCCACGCCATGCAACTTGCCTATCTCGGCGAGAAGACCAACAGCAAAGCCCCGCCAGTGTTCAAGGCATGGATCACCGACCGCGACCTGATCAAGCAGAACATCCCGACCACCGACGTGCGGGTGCTGCTGACCAAGTCACAGCTCAGCGACTTGAGCGACGTGATGAAGCAGATTCTCGATGCCGCCAACGAAGGCCTGATTTCGCCGACGGACATGTTCAATCGCCTGCGCTCGGTGGCGGCGACCATGGGCGCCGATCCCAATCAGCTCAAACAGAACAGCAATGCCAAACTGGCGGACATGGGCGTCCTGGGTGAATACCTCGAAGACCTGCCTTATCAGAGTGAAGTGCTGAATCTGGATGAAGAGACCTGGAAGAGCTGGGATGGTCTGGCACAAGAAAAATTCATCCGCACGCTTAACACCAAACTGCGGCATTACCAGCGTTACAACGCCGATGTCGACCGTTGGGTTGCTTTAGCCAAAGACAGCGATGCACGGGACAACGTCTACCCCGTGCCACTGGAAATGATGCCTTAAAGAGACGCCGATGCTCGATATCAAGAACCTGCTGGTGCGCCGTGGTGAAGGCGCACAGGCTCATCATGTGCGACTGCCGCACTTGCAGGTCCGCGCCGGGGAAATCCTCGCCATTACCGGTGAGAGCGGCAGCGGCAAAAGCACGTTGCTCGAAGCCATCGGCCTGTTGCTCGCGCCGGTGGAACTCGAGCGCTTTCGGTTGGGCCCGACGCACGCTCAGGATATCGCCCAACTGCTGGCCACTGACGACCAGCCTGCTCTTGCAGCAGTGCGTTCACGGCATTTGGGATTCATTTTGCAGAGTGGCGGCTTGCTGCCGTTCCTGAGCGTGCGCGACAACATCAGCCTGCCACGCCGTTTGCTCGGGATGCCGGCCAAGAGCGATCACATCGACCACGCCGTTGACGTGTTGCGCCTGCAAGGGTTGCTGGATAAACAACCTCAGGCCTTGTCGATCGGCGAACGCCAGCGCGTTGCCTGCGTTCGGGCAATTGCCCATGAACCGCTGCTGCTGTTGGCCGACGAGCCGACCGCCGCGCTCGACCCTCACGGTGCCCGGCGTTTGTTCGAGTTGCTCCTGAGCCTGGTGTCGAGCATGGGCCTGAGTGCGCTCGTTGTGTCCCATGACTGGGCCTTGCTGAAGGATTTCGGCTTGCCGCGACTCGGCGCTATCAGCCATCAAGGGGAGACGCTGTTTGAACCGATGGACTGATCGCTTGCGCCTGCTGGGCTCACTGGCACTGCAAGACCTCTGGCACGACCGCAAGGTTTCGCTGTGCATCGCCGCCTCCCTGGTGGCGGTGATCGCGCCATTGTTGTTGCTGTTCGGGCTCAAACACGGGGTAGTCAGCCAGCTGCAGGGCGAACTGCTGCGCGACCCGCGCAACCTTGAAGTGAAGATGCTCAGCAATGGCAACTACGACACGGCCTGGATCGAGCGTTTGCGCCAGCGTCCCGAGACCGGTTTTGCCCTCGGACAGACCCGCTCGCTCAATACCCAGGCTGACCTGCTGAACGGCATGCAACGGTTTGTCGAAGGCGCGGAAATCATCGCCACCGAGCCGGGCGACCCCCAACTGAACCTGCCGTCACTCAACCCCGTCGGCAATCAAGTGATCCTCAGCGCCAGCGCAGCGCAACGCTTACAGGTCAAGGCAGGCGACAGCTTACAGCTACGGGCCTTGCGTCGTCTGGAGGGTGTCAATGAACGCGGCGAGATGACACTGACGGTACTGGCCGTGCTCGACGGCGCCCGCTTTGGTCGCGCTGCCGGGTTTGTCGCCCCGCCGCTGCTGCTGGATCTGGAGCGTTTTCGCGACGGTTATCAGGTCAGTGAGTTCGGTGTGACCACCGGTAAACCTCAGGGCAATTTACAACCGCTGTATGCCCGCGCCCGTGTATATGCACGCGATATCGATCAGGTCGCATCGCTGGAACACTGGCTCAACGAACAACACATCGAAACGTCGAGCCGACTGGCCGACATCGACAACGTCAAAGCCATCAATCATGTGCTGGGGTTGATCTTCGGTGTGATCGCCATCGCGGCGCTGATCGGCTGCGTGGCGTCCATGGTTGGCGCGTTCCTGGCCAACATCGATCGTAAACGAAAAAGCCTGGCAGTCCTGCGCCTGCTGGGTTTCAAGCGCAGGTCCGTCGGCGGTTTCGTGGTCCTGCAAGCGCTGGTGCTGAGTCTGGCCGGCTACGTGGGCGGGCTGGGGTCTTATGCCGTGGGCAGTCATTTGTTCGACTACCTGCTCGGCGGCAGCCAGGCCACCGGCACCTTCGCTTGCCACATCACTGTTTGGCATGGCTTGGCCGCCCTGCTCCTGACCTTTTTGGTCGCTGCACTGGTGGCCGTGATCGGCGCCCTGAGAGCCATCAACATCCAACCTGCGGAGAGTCTGCGTGAGCTCTAAACGTTTTGGCTTGCTGTTACCCCTGAGCCTCGGCTACTTGCTCGACGCCTCGGCGGCGGGCTGGGAAGAGAAGTATTACAACCCGATGCCCGAGGCTAGCGACGTCGTGCTGCCGATGCCCTGCGAAGGTTCGATGGTGTTTCGCAAGGTGTTCATTCCGGTCTCCGGCCCGCTGGATGACTACCCAATTAACATCGGTCAGGACGGCGCGGAATACGGCTTTGTCGAACAGACCCGTCCGACCTTTATCGCCGGTAGTTTCACCGGGGCCAAGAACGACAAATCCCGCTACTACCTGATGGCCAAGTACGAGATGAGTCAACTGCAATACGCCGCATTGACCGAAGCAACCTGCCCCACCGCCACCACCAAAATGCGCTTGCCGCAAACGGCAGTGAGCTGGGTGCAAGCCATCGAAGCGGCCGACAAGTACAACCTGTGGTTGCGCAAAAACGCCGCCGGCAAGTTGCCCAAGGAAGACGGCGCGCAAGGCTTTCTGCGTCTGCCAACCGAAGTCGAGTGGGAGTTCGCCGCGCGCGGCGGGCTGGAAGTCGGTGCTGCTGAATTCCGCGACACGCACTACCCGATGCCAGAAGGCATCAACGCCTACGAGTGGTTCGCCGGCGCGCAATCGTCCAACGGCAAAGTGCAATTGACGGGTCTGCAAAAGCCCAACCCGCTGGGCCTGCATGACATGCTCGGTAACGTCGACGAAATGATGTTCGAGCCGTTTCGCCTGAACAAACTCGACCGCCAGCACGGTCAGGCCGGTGGCTACGTCGTCCGTGGCGGAAACTACCTGACCGCGCAGGCCGACCTTCATACTGCATTACGTAAGGAAGAACCGTATTACAACGCCGAAGGCCAGGTGAAAAACAAGACCACCGGCCTGCGATTGGTGCTGGTCTCCCCGACCCTCACCTCTCGCGAACGAGTCGCCAGCATCGAAAGCAGCTGGAAGAAACTCGGCACCGGCAGCAAGGAAACCGAATCCGCCGACAAAGGCACCGTGCAATCGCTGAACAGCCTCGCCTCGGGCGTCGAAGACAAAGCGCTCAAGGAAAAGCTCCAGGCCCTGGAGAACCAGTTGCGCGCCAGCAACCAGCAGCAGGAAGAAACCCGCGACCAGGCGATCCGCGCCAGCCTCAACCTGGGCGCGTTCCTATGCACCAAGATGCTCGACGACGGCCAGTACGTGGACTTCCTGCAAAAAAACTACAAGCTCAATTGCGAAGGCACGGACAAAGACGCCAGTTGCGACATGCGCAAAGGCAAGCTCGAGGAGCAAAAGGATCGCCTGCACAAACTCAGCCGTTACTACGCCAGCAGCCTGGTGGAATCGGCTACTTTGTACGGCCAGCCACTGCTTGAAACGCAAGTCCCGGTGATGGAAGAAATCATCACCCGCAACAAACAGCTGCAAGACCTGAAACCTTACTTGCGCACTCACTGGGCCAATCAGAAAGCGTTCCTGCAAAAGCAGAAAATCGACACTGCAGCCTGGCTGAACAGCTGCAAAACCGTCACTCAATAACAACGCATCAACACCGTTACGTAGGAGTTTCACCATGTCGCGCAGCCTTTGGACTCGCTTCAAACTACAGATCGCTTTCGTAGTCGCCAGCAGCCTGCTAATGACCGGTTGCGCCAACACCGGCAGTTCCATGCTCGGCGAAGGCGAAAGTGACGGTGCCGACCCGCGCCTGACCCAGGGCAATGACGCAGAGTTCTTCAGCAAGTCGGGATACCAGGCCTGCGCCGTCGGCGCCGGTGTCGGCATCCTCGCTTGCGCGCTGTCCAACAGCAGCAACAAAACCGTGTGCGTCATCGCCGCCGGTATTACCGCGTGTGGCGTGGCCATGGGCGCGAACTATTACCTGGATCAACGTCGCGCCGAATACGCCGACACCACCACCCGCCTGGCGAAGATGAACAGCGACGTCGAACAAGACACGCAGAACGTGATCGCCCGGACGGCGACCGCTCAGCAAGTGATCAATGATGACCAGGCGCAAATTGCCCAGATCAAAAAGGACATCGCCAACAAGAAAGTCGACAAGAGCAGGGCCCAGGCGCAAATCGCCGGGATCGATTCGGACATCGCGCGCCTGCGCAAAGACCTTGCCAACATGCGTACCAAAGTCACCGAGTACCGCAAAGTGGCAGACGCCGAGCGTTCACAAGGCTCCAGCGCCGAGATCAGGCAAGTGGAGATGAACATTCAGAGAATGAACCAGAAAGTCGTCAGCCTGCAGAAGGAAGTCGACGCTCTGTACAGCCAACGCTCCGCAATCACCCTGGGCTAAGCACATGACGCTACGACAACTGATGGTCATCACTGCCGTCCTGGCCCTGAGCGGTTGCGCGACCCAGCCCGGCGAATGCGATGCAACCAATCGCGACAGCAGCATGCTGACCAAGATGAACTGCGACTATTCCGGTGGTTACAGCGATCAGGTCAAGCAGAAGGAACTGGCCTTGAGCGAGTCCCGAAAGCAAAACGCAATGTTCCGTCAGGTGTACGAGAACATTCAGGCCCAGCAGCTCAGCACCAAGGCCGATCTGGCCAGCCAGCAGAAATCCCAGGCGGCGCTGAATCAGTCGCTGACGCAACTGCTGAACTCGCTCAAGGCCCGGCGTGGCAATGAAGCCCAGGTGCAGAAGCAGATTGCCGACCTCGAGAAGCAGCTCAAGGCTACGCAAACGGCGCCAACGACCAAATCAACGCCAGCGGCATTGGCGGCCAAGCAGCAAGAGCTGAAAACGTTGCAGAAGAAGGTCAATCAGCTGCAGTTCAGCCTCGGCTACGAAGAGTAATTTTTCATCCCCGCAGGGCATCCCGACGGATGCCTGCACTTTTTCAGGAATCGTCGTCATGCAGCGGGTCATCAGGGATGCGCAAGCCACATCGGAGGGGATGAGTGCGCTGCAAGCCAAAGTCGCCCTCATCCAGAAACACTTTCCGCCGACCGTCGCCAGTCTGTTTGCCATCCCGCGGATGGGCAGCGGCGACGTACTGGAATGGTGGACCGAACTGGGCGGCCAACCCACGCCTTATGCCGATCTCAAAGAGGACGCGCAACGACGTTTGCTGGAAACCTATGAGGTACGTCAGACGTCCCTCGGACAGCTGGCGGATGAACTGCAAAAACGCGGTCAACCGACGGAAGCGGATGACCTGCGCAGCCTGCTCGGCGCGCCTGAGCTGGACAAACTCTACAGCCTCAACGGTGAACCTTTGGTGGTGCGCTGGAACCAGCGTCCGCCCAAACCGATCGTGCCGCCGGTGATTCCGGTGGCGCCGGTCGTACCGCCGTCGCGGCGGGGCTGGTGGCTCGCGGCGGCCTTGCTCGCGCTGCTGTTGCTGCTTCTGGCGCTCTGGCTCTGGTGGTTCCTGCACCGTGAGCCGGTTGTCGTGGTTCCGCCTGTAGCGCCGGTGGTTACGCCAGTTGAGAAACCGGTTGAGAAGCCGGTTGAGCCTGCTCCCGCGCCTGTCGTGGAACCGGAACCGAAACCTGTTCCGGCACCAGAACCCACGCCAGAACCGGTACCGGTACCCAAGCCGGTCCCGGCACCCAAACCGGCACCCGTACCGGAACCCAAGCCGACCCCGCCACCCAAACCGGTTCCACCACCAAAACCGGAAGTGGCGGCCCCACCACCAGCCCCGACGCTGGACAACTTCGCATGCCGCAAAACAGCGCCGAAGTCAGAGGTCCCGCAGTTCGTGGTGGTGCTCGACACTTCGGGCTCGATGGATTTGAACATCAAGTCAGTGAAAGCCGACGAGGACTGGTTCTACGGTCCTGACATCAACAAGCTCCTGGACCCGAACCGCACCATGCGGCTCACCGCCAAACCCAGCCGCATGGACGTCGCCAAGGAATCGCTGGCCGGCATGATCAACGGGCTGGACCCGAAGATCGATACACGCCTGATCACCTTCGCCGGCTGCGAAAGAACACCGGACCGAGGTGTGTTCAAGTTCGGCGACCGCCCGCGGCTGATCAACGGGATTCGAGGTCTGGTTCCCGACGACGGCACACCGCTGGCCGACAGCCTGGCCCACGCGGCGAGTACCGTCGACGGGCGCAATAACGATGCGGTTATCGTGATGTTTGTCGACGGAGAAGACGGTTGCGGGCAGGACGTTTGCGCGGTATCCCGTCGAATCGCCAGGGAACAACCGCGCCTGCGGGTCAACGTGGTGAAAATCGGTGCTGGCGGCCCGTCACGCTGCATCGCTGAGAACACCGGTGGCCGGGTTTACAACAGCACCAATGCGGCTGAGTTGGGTAACCTGTTGAAACAGGCAAGCAAGGAAGTATCCAGCAATGCCAAGTGCGATTAGCTGGGGAAAGATGCTGAATTGAGGTGACCCCATTCACGAGCAGGCTCGCACAGAGTTTGTGTCGTTTACAGGATTGTTCGACGACGCAGGTACCCTGTGGGAGCGAGCTTGCCCGCGATGACTATTTCAAAGGCACCTCACCGAAACCGATCAACCTCGGACCGCAAATCCGCCGCCAGCTTCTCCAGCTCTTTGGCCGTCACCGCCAGGTTCGACACCACTTCACGTTGCTCGCTGTTCGCCAACGCAATGCTCTGCAGATTGCTGCTGAGCAAGGTCGCGGTGCTGCTCTGCTCCTGGGTCGCCGTGGTAATCGCAGCGAACTGTTGACCGGCCGAGCGGCTTTGCTCGTCGATTCGCGCCAGCGCCGCGGCGACGTTGGCGTTGCGCGACAAACCTTCCTGCATCAGTACATTGCCCTGCTCCATGGTGCTGATGGCGTTTCCGGTTTCGTGCTGGATGCTCTGGATCATGCCGGAGATTTCATCGGTGGCTTCTCGGGTACGGGAAGCCAGGTTGCGCACTTCATCGGCCACCACCGCAAAACCACGGCCCTGCTCGCCGGCACGGGCCGCTTCGATCGCGGCGTTGAGCGCCAGCAGGTTGGTTTGATCGGCAATCGAGGTGATCACACCGACGATGCCGCCGATTTCCTGGGAGCGCTGGCCCAGGGTGTTGATCACCGTCGCCGTGCTGTTCAACGCACCGGCGATTTGCTCCAGCGACGAAGACGCTTCGTCCATCGACGTGCGACCGATCTGCGTTTGCTGGGCGTTTTCCTGAGCCATGCGCTGGGTGCTGCCCATGTTGTCGGCAATGTTCAACGAGGTCGCGCTGAACTCTTCCACGGCCCCGGCCATGCTGGTGATTTCCCCCGACTGCTGCTCCATCCCTTCATAGGCGCCACCGGACAAACCGGACAAGGCCTGGGCGCGGCTGTTGACCTCCATCGAGGCATTGCGGATGTGCTCGACCATGGTCGACAACGCCTGGCTCATCTGGTTGAACGCGCGGGCCAATTGGCCGATTTCGTCGTTGCTCGACACGCTCAGACGCACGCTCAGATCACCGGCGCCCAAGGCTTCAGCCTGGCGCACCAAGTCTCCGAGCGGCGCCAGTTTGCTGCGCAACAGCCAGACCGCCGAGCCCACCGCCAGCAACATCGCCAGCAAACTGCCAATGGCCAATTGAATGCCAACGCTCCAGGTCACGGCGCTGATCTCGGTTTTCGGCATGCTCGCCACCACCGACCAGGGGCCGCCTTCGAACGGTACGGCAATGCTGTAGAAGTCTTCGGATTTATCGCTCCAGAACTGGCCCTTGCCCGGGGTTTTCGCCAGGCCATTGACGGCCGGGATGGCCTGATCCAGGGTTTGCACACCGGCGATCGGCACCAGCCATTTGTTCTGCTCGTCCAGCAACGCCAGGGAGCCGGTCTGGCCGATGCGGAAGCGCTTGAGGTTTTCGAACTGCGCCTTCTGCGCGTCGGTGTAATCGAATCCTACGAACAGCACGGCAATCACCTTACCGGCGCTATCCCGTACCGGGGTGTATTGCGTCATGTAGAAACGCTCGAAGAGCAAGGCGCGACCGACGTAGCTCTGCCCCGCCATCAGGCGTGCATAAGCCGGGTTGGCATGATCGAGCAGCGTGCCGATGGCTCGGCTGCCGTCCTGCTTGCTCAGGGACGTGCTGACCCGAATGAAGTCTTCGCCGCTGCGCACGAACACCGTGGCCACACCGGCGGTCATCTGTTTGAACTCATCCACTTCCTTGAAGTTGTTGTTCAACACCTCGCTGCCCAGATGCAGGCCCGGCGTCTGCGTGCCGGCCACGGACACCGGCTCATCCGGGTGTACGCTCAGGCCCTCGCTGAAACGCTTTTCAAACAACCCGGCAAGGCGCTGGGTGCTTTCACGCAACGAGCCGTGAAAGGTGCTCAACTGATCGGCCAGCAACCGGGCTTCACTGGCCAGGTGCTCTTCGCGGGTGGCGAGGTTGGCGGTGTCCAGCGAACGCAGGGCGAACAAGGTACTGCCGGTGATGACAATCGCCAGAATCACGGCGAGCGCAAGACCGAGCTGTGAAGCGATCCGGGCACGAGGTTGAGACATGACAGCTCCTGGCCGAGTGACTGGATCATCCTGATCGCGACGCACACTCAGCAAATTTTCTAATAATTGGGGGTAGCGTCGGACCTGCACGAAGGTCCCACTTGCACATTTTCGGCGGTTGACGGGAATACTTGAGCACTCAGCCGGGATATAGCTTCATCGTTTCAGCTCAAGTGCACGACATCCGGCAATTCCATGGCCCGAACTTCACTTTGCAGAAAGTCGCTGAGCCGGCGCATGCGCTCACCGCCGGGGCGGGTTTTCGGCCAGACCAGGTAATATTTCTCACCGCTGGCCACAGCTGTCGGCCACGGCAGGCTCAACCGTCCTTGCGCCACATCCTCGGCCACCATCAACAAGTCGCCCATGGATACGCCGTAGCCTCGGGCCGCGGCGATCATGCCCAGCTCCAGCGTGTCGAAGACTTGCCCGCCCTTGAGCGACACCTGTTCGGCCAGGCCCATACGCTCCAGCCAGTTGCGCCAGTCGCGGCGGTCCGGTGTCGGGTGCAGCAGTTCGGTGTTGGCCAGACGCGCGGCATCCCAAGGCTGATCGCTCGGCAGGTTGGGCGCGCCCACCGGGATCAACTCCTCGGGGAACAGGTAACTCGCCTCCCAGTCAGGCGGAAAATGTCCGTTGCTCAGCAACACCGCGCAATCGAACGGCTCATCGTTGAAGTCCACCGAATCGACGTCCATCCAGGCGCTGGTCAACTGCACTTCGTTGCCGGGCTGCAGATGACGGAAGCGACTCAAACGCGCCAGCAACCAGCGCATGGTCAGGGTCGACGGGGCTTTCATGCGCAAAATGTCGTCCTCGGCGCGCAAGGTGTTGCAAGCGCGCTCCAGAGCAGTAAAGCCCTCGCGAATCCCCGGCAACAGTAACCGGGCCGATTCGGTCAGTTGCAGGTGGCGGCCGCTGCGGTGAAACAAGCGGCAGGCAAAATGCTCTTCGAGGGTACGAATATGCCGGCTGACCGCACTTTGCGTAATGGACAACTCTTCGGCGGCACGGGTGAACGAACTGTGCCGCGCCGCCGCTTCGAATGCGCGTAGGGCATACAGGGGAGGAAGACGACGTGACATAGGGAAAAGCTCCTGCACCGGGGTTCGGCCACCCTAGCAGAAACTTTCCAGCATGAGTTTGAATCATGCCATCCATCCTTTTTATCCCTTTGTGCAAACCCCGCAGAGCGCCGAGAATCGACCCTTTCCTGTCGACTTTTCCTACAGAGCGTGATGACCATGCAACATCCAGCACGTATTGAACTCTGGGCCATCCTGCGGCTGGCGGGGCCGTTGATCGCCTCGCAGTTGGCGCACATGCTGATGGTTCTCACCGACACCTTGATGATGGCGCGCCTGAGTCCCGAAGCACTGGCCGGTGGTTCGCTGGGGGCGGCCAGCTATTCGTTCGTGTCGATTTTCTGCATTGGCGTAATTGCCGCAGTCGGCACTCTGGTGGCGATTCGTCAGGGCGCGGGCGATATTTTCGGCGCAGCCCGGCTGACCCAGGCCGGGGTGTGGCTGGCGTGGTTGATGGCGCTGGGCGGAGGGTTGCTGCTGTGGAACCTCAAGCCGGTCCTGCTGCTGTTCGGCCAGACTGAAAGCAACGTGCAGGCGGCCGGGCAATTCCTGGTGTTTCTGCCCTTCGCCCTGCCCGGCTACCTGACATTCATGGCCTTGCGTGGCTTTACCAGCGCCATCGGCCGGGCGACGCCAGTGATGGTCATCAGCCTGGGCGGCACTGTGGCCAACTTCCTGCTCAACTATGCGTTGATTACCGGGATGTTCGGCCTGCCGAAACTGGGCTTGACGGGTATCGGCCTGGTCACCGCGATTGTGGCCAACCTCATGGCCCTGGCGCTGGCGTGGCACATTCGCCGGCACCCGGCCTACGACGCCTACCCGCTGCGGCAGGGTTTGCTGAAGCTCAACCGTCAGTACCTGAAGGAACTGTGGCGCCTGGGCCTGCCCATTGGTGGCACCTACGCCGTGGAGGTTGGGCTGTTTGCATTTGCTGCGCTGTGCATGGGCACCATGGGCAGTACGCAACTGGGCGCGCACCAGATCGCCCTGCAGATCGTTTCGGTAGCCTTCATGGTGCCGGCGGGGATTTCCTACGCGATCACCATGCGCATCGGCCAGCACTACGGCGCCGGACAACTATTGGATGCACGGCTGGCCGGACGGGTCGGCATCGGCTTCGGTGCGGCGGCGATGCTGTGCTTTGCGATGGTGTTCTGGTTGCTGCCGAATCAGTTGGTCGGGCTGTTTCTCGATCACAACGACCCGGCGTTCCGCGAGGTCATCAATCTGGCGGTAAGCCTGTTGGCAGTGGCAGCCTGGTTCGAGCTGTTCGACGGTACGCAAACCATCGCCATGGGCTGCATTCGCGGGCTCAAGGATGCCAAGACCACGTTCCTGGTCGGCCTCGGTTGCTATTGGCTGATCGGCGCTCCGGCCGCGTGGTGGATGGCGTTCCATCTGAATTGGGGGCCAACGGGCGTCTGGTGGGGCCTGGCGCTGGGGCTGGCGTTCGCGGCGGTGAGCTTGACGCTGGCATTTGAGTGGAAGATGAAGCGGATGATTCGGCGCGAGCCGGTGTCGCAAGACGGTTTTCAGATGGCTCAGCCTGACTGAGGTCCCATGTGGGAGCGAGCCTGCTCGCGAAAGTGGTGAATCAGTCACATCAAGTGTTGGATGTGACGCCGTCTTCGCGAGCAGGCTCGCTCCCACAGTAGTGGTCCGTGTTTAGATCACCCCTTCCAGCGGCGCCTGTTGGCTGCCATCGAAAGTCAGATACTCCACCAACTCGGCCAACGCCAACGGCTTGCTGATCAGATACCCCTGCACCTGATCGCAATCAAACCCGCGCAACAGAGCCAGTTGCTCCGGTGTTTCCACACCCTCGGCGACGACTTCCAGATTGAGGTTGTGCGCCAGGTTGATCATCGCGTGAACCAGTTTGCGGTTCTCTTCGCGCTGCTCCATGCCCCCGACAAAGCTCTTGTCGATCTTCAACAAGGTGATCGGCAGGCTGTTGAGGTGCACGAATGACGAGAAGCCGGTGCCGAAATCGTCGAGGGAGAAACGCACGCCCAGGCGACCGAGGGCATCCATGGTCTGCTTGACCAGGTCGCTACGACGCATGACCGCGGTTTCGGTCAATTCGAACTCCAGCCATTGCGCCTCGACGCCGCGCTCGGCAATCAGCCGGCTCAGGGTCGAGAGCAGCTGGCTGTCCTGGAACTGGCGGAACGACAGGTTGATCGCCATGTGCAGCGGCGGCAAACCGCGTTCACGCAAAGCCTGCATGTCGCGCAAGGCCCGGGAAATGACCCAGTATCCGAGCGGCACGATCAGACCGCTCTGCTCGGCCAGCGGCACGAACTCACTCGGTGGCAGCAACCCACGCTCGGCATGGCGCCAGCGCACCAGGGCTTCGAGGCCAACGATTTGCCCATCCTCGAGGTTCAGCCGCGGCTGGTAATGCAGCTCCAGCTCATCACGGCGCAGCGCCCGGCGCAGCTCGGTTTCGAGGTCGGCGATGCTGCGGGCATTACGGTTGATGCGTTCGTTGAAGATATGGAAGGTGCAGCCCTGGGTGCTCTTGGCTTGCTGCATGGCGATGTGGGCGTGCCACATCAGCGGATCGGCACCGGCCTGGGCGCGCGCGTGGGCGATACCCAGGCTGGAGCCGATCAACAGGCTTTCGCCATCGACCCAATAGGGCTCGGCCAGGGCTTCGGTGATGCGTTCGGCCATCCATTCGGCGCGCTGGGGGGCGCGGCGGGTGTCGATGAGCAGGGCGAATTCGTCGCTGCCCAGCCGTGCCAGCTGATCGCCGGCCTCAAGCTGGCTCTTGAGACGCGCGACCACTTGCAGGATCAGTCGGTCGCCGGCCTGATGGCCGAGGGCATCATTGGCGTGTCGGAAGTTGTCGAGATCAAGGTGCCCGAGCGCCAGGCCACGCCCGTCGTTTTCCGCCAGTCGCGCTGTCAGCAGGGTCTGGAAACCCTGGCGGTTGGCGATGCCGGTCAGTGGATCTTGCTCGGCCAGGCGTTGCAGGGTGTTTTCCAGCACGCCGCGCTCACGCACATGGCGCAGGCACCGACGCAGCATGCCGGGGTCGAGGTGGTCGCGTACCAGCCAGTCGCTTACGCCGTCGGGCGGGGTCAGCGGCTCATGCTCGAGCAGCAGCACCGTCGGCAGGCAGCAACGGCCCGGCGCCGGCTGAAGGGCCGGGATCGTCAACAACACCGCGCTGCGGTTGTCATCGAACAGACTGCTGACCGACTCCCAACTCGGCGCGCTGATGAGCACGGCCGAGCTCCCCATCGGAGCCAGACACTCGCGCAACAACGCTGCCCACGCTGGCTCTTCGGCCAGTAGCAGCAAACGCAAGGGTTCGACAGGCGTAGACAAGCTAGCTCCCTAGACTCTGCAAAGATGTAGGCGACGGGCATTATGCCGAGGCGATACCTAATAACCAATGACATCAGTTATCAAAACGAAGCCTTTGTATCTGGAATTACGAACATTAGCCGCAAATCCGTTGCGCATCCTGCGTGAAAGTAACAAAACCGGCAATTAGAGATCGCGTTGTACGTCACAAGTCGGAGAGAGCAGCACAATTCTCTGAGCCTGTTAAAATGCCGGCCCATTTCGTGACTGACCCCTGAATTTCGCTATGTCCCGACTCAATCCCCGGCAGCAAGAAGCCGTGAGCTACGTCGGCGGCCCTCTTTTGGTGCTCGCCGGTGCAGGCTCCGGCAAGACCAGCGTGATCACACGCAAGATCGCCCACCTGATCCAGAGCTGTGGCATCCGCGCCCAGTACATCGTCGCCATGACCTTCACCAACAAGGCCGCGCGAGAGATGAAGGAACGGGTCGGGACCCTGCTGCGCGCCGGTGAAGGTCGCGGCCTGACGGTCTGCACCTTCCACAACCTGGGCCTGAACATCATCCGCAAGGAACATGTGCGGCTGGGCTACAAGCCGGGCTTCTCGATCTTTGACGAGACCGACGTCAAGGCCTTGATGACCGACATCATGCAGAAGGAATACTCGGGCGACGACGGCGTCGACGAGATCAAGAACATGATCGGCGCCTGGAAAAACGACCTGATCCTGCCAGCCCAGGCGCTGGAAAACGCCCGCAATCCCAAGGAACAGACTGCCGCCATCGTCTACACCCACTATCAGCGCACGCTCAAGGCGTTCAACGCGGTGGACTTCGACGACCTGATCCTGCTGCCGGTGAAGCTGTTCGAAGAACACGCCGACATTCTGGAAAAGTGGCAGAACAAGGTGCGCTACCTGCTGGTGGACGAATACCAGGACACCAACGCCAGCCAGTACCTGCTGGTGAAAATGCTCATCGGCAAACGCAACCAGTTCACCGTGGTGGGCGACGACGACCAGTCAATCTACGCCTGGCGCGGCGCGCGGCCGGAAAACCTGATGTTGCTCAAGGAAGACTACCCGTCCTTGAAAGTGGTGATGCTGGAGCAGAACTACCGCTCCACCAGCCGTATCCTGCGCTGTGCCAACGTCCTGATCTCGAACAACCCCCACGAATTCGAAAAGCAGCTGTGGAGTGAAATGGGCCACGGCGACGAGATCCGCGTGATCCGTTGCCGCAACGAAGACGCCGAAGCCGAGCGCGTGGCCATGGAAATCCTCAGCCTGCACCTGCGCACCGACCGACCGTACAGCGATTTCGCGATCCTCTATCGCGGCAACTACCAGGCCAAGCTGATCGAGCTGAAATTGCAGCACCACCAGGTGCCGTATCGCTTGTCCGGCGGTAACAGCTTTTTCGGACGCCAGGAAGTGAAGGACCTGATGGCCTACTTCCGCCTGATCGTGAACCCGGATGACGACAACGCCTTCCTGCGGGTGATCAACGTCCCACGCCGGGAAATCGGTTCGACCACGCTGGAGAAGCTGGGCAACTACGCCACCGAACGAAAAATCTCGATGTACGCCGCCACCGACGAGATCGGCCTCGGCGAGCATCTGGACAGCCGTTTCACCGATCGCCTGTCGCGCTTCAAGCGCTTCATGGACAGGGTCCGCGAGCAATGCGCCGGCGAAGACCCGATCTCGGCCCTGCGCAGCATGGTCATGGACATCGACTACGAAAACTGGCTGCGCACCAACAGCTCCAGCGACAAGGCCGCCGACTACCGCATGGGTAACGTCTGGTTCCTGATCGAGGCGTTGAAAAACACGCTCGAGAAAGACGAAGAAGGCGAAATGACCGTCGAAGACGCCATCGGCAAGCTGGTGCTGCGCGACATGCTTGAGCGTCAGCAAGAAGAGGAAGACGGTGCCGAAGGCGTGCAAATGATGACCCTGCACGCCTCCAAGGGTCTGGAATTCCCCTACGTGTTCATCATGGGCATGGAAGAGGAAATCCTCCCGCACCGCTCCAGCATCGAAGCCGACACCATCGAAGAGGAGCGGCGCCTGGCCTACGTGGGCATTACCCGCGCGCGGCAGACCCTGGCTTTCACCTTCGCCGCCAAGCGCAAGCAGTACGGCGAGATCATCGACTGCGCGCCGAGCCGATTCCTCGATGAGCTGCCACCAGACGACCTGGCCTGGGAAGGCAACGACGACACCCCGACTGAAGTCAAAGCCGTTCGCGGAAACAATGCATTGGCGGATATACGCGCGATGTTAAAGCGCTAGAATTGACCACTTTATTTAGACCTTCGGCGCAAAAGGCGCCAATAGAGGACAGCTTCATGGAAGCCCTGCACAAGAAAATCCGCGAAGAAGGCATCGTGCTTTCCGATCAGGTCCTGAAAGTCGACGCCTTTCTGAACCACCAGATCGACCCGGCCCTGATGAAGCTGATCGGCGACGAATTCGCCACGCTGTTCAAGGACTCGGGCATCACCAAGATCGTCACCATCGAAGCCTCGGGCATCGCGCCAGCGATCATGACCGGCCTGAATCTCGGCGTGCCGGTGATTTTCGCCCGCAAGCACCAGTCCCTGACCCTGACCGAAAACCTGCTGTCGGCGACCGTGTACTCGTTCACCAAGCAGACCGAAAGCACCGTGGCCATCTCCCCGCGTCACCTGACCAGCAGCGACCGCGTGCTGATCATCGACGACTTCCTGGCCAACGGTAAGGCGTCCCAGGCGCTGATCTCGATCATCAAACAGGCCGGCGCCACCGTGGCGGGCCTGGGTATCGTGATCGAGAAGTCGTTCCAGGGCGGCCGTGCCGAGCTGGATGCGCAGGGGTATCGCGTTGAGTCGTTGGCGCGGGTGCAATCGCTGAAGGATGGCGTTGTAACCTTCATCGACTGATCCGCCCGCCACACCGCCTATCCCCTGTGGGAGCGGGCTTGCTCGCGAAAGCGGCCTTTCAGTCAACAGTGATGTTGAATGTTATGGCCTCTTCGCGAGCAGGCTCGCTCCCACAGTGGTTTTGGGTCGACAGTTACTGCGTGGTGGCCTTGAGGCCCGTGAGCAATAGTCGCTGAAACAGGTCCTCTTTCAGGCCTTCCGGATTCGTCAGCTGCATCCGCTCCAAATGCTCGGGAAACTCCGAAGCCGGCGGCGCATCCAGCGCAGCCTTGCCCAATTCCAGTATCTCGCTCAGCTTGAACTTGCTCTTCAACCAGTTCAGCGCCCGCAGCAAGTCCCGCTCCACGTCCGTGAAATCACACCCCAGCGGATACTCCGCAAACAAATGCGCATGCCGTGCCTGAATCGCCTGCAAACGTTGCGGGCTGTTATCCGAGAAACGCGGATCGAGACGGAAGTCCTTGGGCAGCTTGCCGACCTTCTGTGCCTGCTCGATCAAACCCGGCTGAAAACGCGAGTCGCTGATGTTCAACAGGGCTTCGATCACCGCTGCATCCGTCTTGCCGCGAAGATCGGCGATACCGTATTCGGTCACCACGATGTCTCGCAGGTGCCGTGGGATCGTACAGTGACCGTACTCCCAGACGATGTTGGAACTGACCTCACCACCCGACTCCCGCCAGCTGCGCAGCAGTAACACCGAGCGTGCGCCTTGCAGTGCATGACCCTGCGCCACGAAGTTGTATTGCCCGCCAACACCACTGAGCACGCGCCCGTCTTCGAGCTGATCGGCTACACCGGCGCCCAGCAGGGTCATGGTGAAGGCCGTGTTGATGAACCGCGCATCCACACGCTGCAAACGCTTGAGTTCTTCCTGGCCGTACAGCTCGTTGATGTAGCTGATGCGGGTCATGTTGAATTCGCGCCGCTTGCCGTGCGGCAAGTCGCGTAGACGCTCATAGAAACTGCGGGGGCCAAGGAAAAACCCGCCGTGCACGCAGATGCCGTCGGTCTGCGCCGATTCATCGAGCGTACCGGCGTTCGCCTGTTGTTGCGTCTGTACGTCCGGATAGACCTTGCGCCGCACGATCCCGGCGTCGGCCAGCACCAGCAGGCCGTTGACGAACATTTCACTGCAACCGTACAGGCCCTTGGCAAAGGGTTCGAGGCCGCCTTCGCGTTCGATCAGTTTCGCCCAATGGCTGAGATCTACATCTGCAAGCAACGCCTTGTAACTGCCGTTATCCGCCTGACGCGCTAAAAGCGCTGCGGTCAGCGCATCGCCCATGGCCCCGATGCCAATCTGCAGGGTGCCGCCGTCGCGTACCAGCGTACTGGCGTGCAGACCGATGAAATGATCCTGGGAACCCACCGGCATGTTCGGCGTGGAGAACAGTGTGGTGCTGTCCTTCTCGTCGATCAGCAGGTCAAAGGTGTCGATGCTGACGTCGGCATCACCGGGCATATAGGGCAAATCATCGTGCACTTGGCCGACCATCAGGATCGTCTCCCCGGCGGCCCGGCGTTTGGCAATCATCGGCAACAGATCGAGGGTGATGTCCGGGTTGCAGCTCAGGCTCAGGCGATCGGGATGATCGCTGTGGCTGGCCATCAGCTGCGCCACCAGGTTCAGGCCGGCAGCGTTGATGTCCCGGGCTGCATGGCTGTAGTTGCTGCTGACGTAATCCTGCTGCGCCGCAGCGCTGTTGAGCAGGCTGCCGGGCTGCATGAAGAATTGCTGGATATGAATATTGCCCGGCAGGTTGTCGCGACGCAGATCGGCAAGGAAATCCAGCTCCGGATAGTCGCCGAAGACCTGCTCGATGAACGGTTCGAGAAAGCGCTTCTGCAGGCCATCGCCCAGTGCAGGACGGCCCAGGCACAGCGCGGTGTAGATCGTCAGCCGCCGCTCCGGCAACCGCGCCATGCGCCGATACAGCGCGTTGACGAACGGGTTGGGTTTACCCAGGCCCAGCGGCAGGCCCATGTGAATGTGCGCCGGCAATCTCGCCAACACCTCATCGACCGCTTGCTCGATAGAACACAGCTGAACCATCCGATCCTCCCTTACATTCCATGAACTGGGGTTGGACCGAGCTTGCCGGGTCTTTGCTGCAATTAACAGCCCTGCAGGAGCGAACTCGCTCACGAAAAACCCGGGGGCGCCGCTGGGCATCTGGGTTCACGCGTTATCGTTCACGACCATCGCGAGCAGGCTCGCTCCTACAGGGATCACTGGCGCTTAACGAAATCGCAGGCACAAAAAAGCCGCTCGAAAGCGGCTTTTTTTCGAAAGAGACGGGCTTGTTACAGGCCGGACATCTCTTTGATGGCGCCTTTGAGCTCGTCATCGGAGCAGTCGGCGCAGGTGCCTTTAGGCGGCATCGAGTTGATACCGGTAATGGCTTTAGCCAGGATGCCGTCGAGGCCGCCCTGGTGATCGGCACGCTCTTTCCAGGCTGCCTTGTCGCCGATTTTCGGCGCGCCCAACAGGCCAGTGCCGTGGCAAGCATTGCAATGCTTGGCAATAACATCTTTAGGCGCTTTGGCACCACCGCCGCCGGCAGCAGCGGCGACTTCCATGCCCTTGCACTCTTTACCTTGAACACAGACCTGGCCGACTGGCTCAAGGCGTTTGGCAACATCGTCATTCGTCGCAGCTTGTGCGTTGACAGCCCAGAGGGCCAATACGGTTGCTGGTACGGCCAGCATTTTCATAATTAGGTTCACGCGTTCACCCTCAATGGTGGCTAGTCACGCCTACGGCCACGGTTCGCAGGCGGGCGCAAGTATAGCGGTAAGCCCGCGACACTGAAACAACCCCAAAATCAAAGGGGTCTTGTTGCGCAACGAAAAAACAGCTCGGGTGCCTCGGCCATGCTGGCAGGGCGCCTCTTTTCTTAAAAATTCGCGGGTGTAGCTGCGCTGATTAGTCGCGCCGGCGCATCGAACGGATTACGGAAACGATGCGGCTTGGTACTTTCAAAGTAGTAGCTATCGCCGGCTTCGAGCACAAATGTTTCAAGCCCGACCACCAACTCAAGCCGACCTTCCACCAAAATTCCGGTTTCCTCGCCTTCGTGCGTGAGCATTTCGTCACCGGTGTCGGCGCCTGGCGGGTAGATTTCATTGAGGAAGGCGATAGCCCGGCTCGGGTGAGCCCGGCCGACCAGTTTCATGGTCACTGCACCGTCGGAAATGTCGATCAGCTCGTTTGCCTTGTAGACGATCTGAGTCGGTTTTTCCTGCAGGATTTCTTCGGAAAAGAACTCGACCATGGACATGGGAATCCCGCCCAACACTTTCCTCAGCGAACTGATCGAGGGGCTGACGCTGTTCTTCTCGATCATCGAAATGGTGCTGTTGGTGACGCCCGCGCGTTTGGCGAGTTCACGCTGGGAAAGACCTTTGAGCTTACGGATCGATTGCAGTCGTTCACCGACGTCCAAAGCTTGCGCCTCCAGGGATTCAGGTTGTTGGAATATTGAGCGTTATCATGGCGACAGCGTTCAGTATTTACAACACTTTGACCTGAATCCTGTTCAGCGAGGCGACTTTCGGTCCGGCTCGCCTGGCGTCAGCTCCCGGAATAGAGCATTGGCACCCGGCGCAGGTTGCAGAAGATCTGATAAGGAATCGTGCCCGCCGCGATGGCCACATCGCTGGCGAGGATGTTTTTGCCCCACAACTCGACCGTCGAGCCCAGGCCCGCTTGCGGAATATCGGTCAGGTCGACGCAGAGCATGTCCATCGACACCCGGCCGATCAACTGGCTGCGTTGCCCGGCGACCAATACGGGTGTCCCGGTCGGCGCCAGCCGCGGATAGCCGTCGGCATAACCCATGGCCACCACGCCAACGCGCATCGGCTTCTGGGTGATGAATTTGGCGCCGTAGCCGATCGGCTCGCCGGCTGGCAATTCACGAACGCTGATCACTTTCGACTCGAGGGTCATCACCGGTTGCAGGCGCGAGGCCACGGCGTTGGCTTCTTCGAACGGTGTGGCGCCGTAGAGCATGATGCCCGGACGTACCCAATCGCTTGGAATCTGCGGCCAACCCAGCACTGCAGGGGAATTGCGCAGGCTGACTTCGGCCGACAAGCCCTGACGCGCCGCCTCAAAGACCGCGACCTGCTCGGCGCTGGCCTGACAGTTCAATTCGTCGGCACGGGCGAAGTGGCTCATCAGCACAATCTTCGCCACTTTGCCGCTGGCCAGTAGCCGTTGATAAGCGGCCTGGTAGTCCTTCGGATGCAGGCCGACACGGTGCATGCCCGAGTCGAGCTTGAGCCAGACCGTGATCGGCTTGCTCAGCGCCGCTTTCTCGATGGCTTCGAGTTGCCACAGCGAATGCACCACGCACCAGAAGTCATGCTCGACAATCAGCGACAGTTCATCGGCTTCGAAAAAGCCTTCCAGCAGCAACACCGGCGCACGAATACCGGCGGCGCGCAGTTCCAGGGCCTCTTCGATGCAGGCCACCGCAAAACCGTCCGCCTCGGCTTCGAGCGCCTGGGCGCAACGCACCGCGCCATGACCATAGGCATCGGCCTTGATCACCGCGAGGGCGCGGGCACCCGTTACTTCACGGGCGATCTGGTAGTTGTGACGAAGGGCTTGAAGGTCGATCAGGGCACGGGCAGGACGCATGGCGGCAGACTTCTGGTCGGTCGTTGGGAAGAAAAACCGGCGCTGGCTGACGATGTTAACCGCGAGTAGCGCCGGGAGAGGGATCTATCTGGCTGGCTTGGGGTAAAGCGGCCACAGCCGACCGCTTGGGCAATTACTGGTGAGCCGGTGCCGGGCTGACATGCTTGGCAGACTCCGGGCTCTTGCTGCCATAGCGAGAAATATCGAGGCCTTCGGCGCTGATCTGCGGCTTTCTCTTCGCCATCAGGTCAGCCAGCAAACGGCCCGAGCCACAGGCCATGGTCCAGCCGAGCGTACCGTGACCGGTGTTCAGGAATAGGTTCTTGAACGGTGTGGCACCGACGATTGGCGTGCCATCAGGAGTGGTCGGACGCAGGCCGGTCCAGAAGCTGGCCTCGGCCAGATTGCCGCCCTGAGGATAAAGGTCATTGACGATCATCTCCAGGGTTTCGCGGCGACGCGGGTTCAGCGACAGGTCAAAACCGGCGATCTCCGCCATGCCACCGACGCGGATGCGGTTGTCGAAACGGGTGATCGCGACCTTGTAGGTCTCGTCGAGAATGGTCGAGGTCGGGGCCATCGCCGGGTTGGTGATCGGCACGGTCAGGGAGTAGCCCTTGAGCGGATACACCGGCGCCTTGATGCCCAACGGCTTGAGCAATTGCGGCGAGTAGCTGCCCAATGCCAGCACGTAGCGGTCAGCGGTTTCCAGCTTGCCGTCGATCCACACGCCGTTGATGCGATCACCGGCGAAGTCGAGGCGCTGAATATCCTGGCCGAAACGGAATTGCACACCGAGTTTCACGGCCATTTCTGCAAGTTTGGTCGTGAACATCTGGCAGTCGCCGGTCTGGTCGTTCGGTAGACGCAGGGCACCGGCGAGGATATCGGTGACGCTGGCCAAGGCCGGTTCAACGCGGGCAATGCCTTCGCGGTCGAGCAATTCGAACGGCACACCGGATTCTTTCAGCACGGCGATGTCTTTCGCGGCGCCGTCGAGCTGGGCCTGGGTGCGGAACAGTTGGGTGGTGCCGAGGCTGCGGCCTTCGTAGGCAATGCCGGTTTCCGCGCGCAGTTCGTCGAGGCAGTCACGGCTGTACTCGGACAGACGGACCATGCGCTCCTTGTTCACCGCATAACGGCTGGCGGTGCAGTTGCGCAGCATCTGTGCCATCCACAGGTACTGGTCGATGTCGCCAGTGGCCTTGATTGCCAGCGGTGCGTGGCGCTGCAACAGCCATTTGATGGCTTTGAGCGGCACGCCCGGCGCCGCCCATGGCGAGGCGTAACCCGGCGAAACCTGGCCGGCGTTGGCGAAACTGGTCTCCATGGCAGCAGCCGGCTGCCGGTCGACCACCACCACTTCAAACCCGGCACGGGCCAGGTAATAGGCACTGGTGACACCGATGACGCCGCTACCCAAGACCATAACGCGCATTTTCATATCCTCATCGCGGCTGACCGCTGACGTGTGTAATACAAAGCTTTAGATGCGCGCAGTTTAAAAAAGATTCAGCAGTGATTTTCACTATATAAGCGCCTATATTTGGCGACAATTCTCGGCAAAAACCCTTTTCACGGAGGCGCATCCCCTATGCGTACCAACACTCAAACCAAACGTGAGCTGGACAAGATCGACCGCAGCATCCTGCGGATCCTGCAAGCGGACGGGCGCATCTCGTTTACCGAGCTTGGGGAAAAGGTCGGACTCTCGACCACGCCCTGCACCGAGCGGGTCCGGCGCCTGGAGCGCGAAGGGATCATCATGGGCTACAACGCGCGGCTCAATCCGCAGCACCTCAAGGGAAGTCTGCTGGTGTTCGTCGAGATCAGCCTCGACTACAAATCCGGCGACACTTTCGAGGAGTTCCGACGCGCGGTACTGAAACTGCCCCATGTGCTGGAATGCCACCTGGTATCAGGGGATTTTGACTACCTGGTGAAGGCGCGGATTTCCGAGATGGCGTCTTACCGTAAGCTGTTGGGGGACATCCTGCTCAAGCTGCCCCATGTGCGCGAATCCAAGAGCTATATCGTGATGGAAGAGGTGAAGGAGAGCCTGAGCCTGCCGATTCCGGATTGAGATTTTACAGCGTCAGACCGAGTCGCCTGCCTTCGCGAGCAGGCTCGCTCCCACAAGTACTGCAGTGAACCTGTGGGAGCGAGCCTGCTCGCGAAGGCAGGCGACTCGGTCTGACGCTTAAACAAGCACCTGCCGGTTCGAAGCCATGTACTCAAATACCTGCTTCTCCACTCGCGGGTGAATCAATTCCACCGGTCGCCGGCCATTCGGGCATGGCAATGTCTGGGTAGTGCCAAACAATCGGCAGATCAACGGTCGCTCGTCATACACCGTGCAGCCATTGGGTCCAAGATGAACGCAATTCAGTTCGTCCATCGCCGCCTCCTGCTCGGCCCGGGTCTTGCGCGGCAGCCGGGACATTTCTTCCGGCGAGGTGGTCACCGGGCCGCAGCAGTCATGGCAGCCGGGCACGCATTCGAACGAGGGAATCTGCTGGCGCAGGGTGCGAATTTTCTGGCTGTTGCAGCTCATCGTGGCGCTGACCGATAACGGGATAGAGCGCAATTCTGAGGCAAAAGCCGCGATCCAGACAGCGGCAACCGACCAATGTTGCCCGCCCGCAAAGGTCCGGCTTATTCTCCGTCAAGTTTTCTAAACACAAGAATCAGGATGACGCCCATGAATGCCGGTGCCCAGCACGCTGCCTCCTACTACGCCGCCAGCAGCCTGCCGCAGCCGGATTACCCGATGCTCAAAGGCGAAGTACTGGCCGATGTGTGCGTGGTCGGTGGCGGTTTTTCGGGGTTGAACACGGCGCTGGAGCTGGCCGAACGCGGCCTCAGTGTGGTGCTGCTCGAAGCCCGCAAGATCGGCTGGGGCGCCAGTGGACGCAACGGCGGGCAGCTGATTCGCGGGGTCGGCCATGGCCTCGATCAGTTCGCTAACGTCATTGGCACCGACGGTGTGCGTCAGATGAAGCTCATGGGCCTGGAAGCCGTGGAAATCGTCCGACAGCGGGTCGAGCGTTTTCAGATCCCCTGCGACCTGACTTGGGGTTACTGCGACCTGGCCAACAAGCCCCGTGACCTCGAAGGCTTTGCTGAAGACGCCGAAGAACTGCGCAGCCTCGGCTACCGCTACGAAACCCGCCTGCTGCAACCCCACGAAATGCACACTGTGGTGGGTTCCGACCGTTATGTGGGCGGACTGATCGACATGGGCTCCGGGCATTTGCATCCGCTGAACCTGGTGCTGGGCGAAGCCACCGCGGCGCAACAACTGGGCGTCAAACTCTTCGAACAGTCGGCCGTCACCCGCATCGATTACGGCCCCGAGATCAAAGTGCATACCGCCCAGGGCACGGTTCGCGCCAGGACATTGGTGCTGGGTTGCAATGCCTATCTCAACGAACTCAACCCTGAACTCAGTGGCAAGGTGCTGCCGGCTGGCAGTTACATCATCGCCACCGAACCGCTGAGCGAGGAGCTGGCGCACTCGCTGCTGCCGCAGAACATGGCGGTCTGCGATCAACGGGTGGCGCTGGATTATTACCGACTCTCGGCGGACCGACGCTTGCTGTTCGGAGGGGCCTGCCATTACTCGGGACGGGATCCGAAAGACATCGCGGCCTACATGCGGCCAAAGATGCTGGAGGTTTTTCCGCAATTGGCCTCGGTGAAGATTGATTATCAATGGGGCGGCATGATCGGCATCGGCGCCAACCGCCTGCCGCAGATCGGCCGACTCAAGGAACAGCCGAACGTGTATTACGCCCAGGCTTATTCCGGTCACGGGGTGAATGCCACGCACTTGGCGGGCAAGCTATTGGCCGAGGCCATCAGCGGCCAGCAGAGTGGCGGGTTCGATCTGTTTGCCAAGGTGCCGCACATGACCTTCCCGGGCGGCAGGCATTTGCGCTCGCCGTTGTTGGCGTTGGGGATGTTGTGGCATCGGTTTAAAGAATTGATCTAGAGATTTTGTGGTGTTTTCGTTGGCGCCTTCGCGAGCAGGCTCGCTCCCACCATTGATCTTTGTCGCTCACAAATAGTGTGCATACAGATGATCTATTGTGGGAGCGAGCCTGCTCGCGAATGGATCTAATGACCACTGCAATGCTCAGATCCGCCAAAAGGGTTTCAGCCCCTCCTCCCGCGCCTGCTCACGGGTCAGCCCGATGTCCTTGAGCTGCTCCGGCGTCAGCGCCAGCAACGCCTTGCGCGTGTGCAGACGATGCCAGAACAGGCCCCAGCGACTCAGGCCCGACGGTGCATTGCGCATGTTCGCCTCGCGTGCACTGTTTTCATGCCCTGCCGTCAGTTCCTGACTGTGTAACGTCAGCCGCACATCGCTCAAGCCGTTCATCTTGAATGCTCCTGTTTACTTGGGTAGCCAGAGGTTTCATGATGCGCGGACGGCCAAAACCATTACAGATCCAATGCATCTGTATTATTTCCATACAGATTTAGCAGCCTGACCTCTGAATCCTGTTTTTTTGCCCCATCTGTACTGGTTAGCCGAACGACCTTTATCGAGACTGCACCATGACCCTCTACGTCAATCTCGCCGAATTGCTCGGCACGCGTATCGAACAGGGCTTCTATCGGCCCGGCGACCGACTGCCGTCGGTGCGGGCGCTGAGCATCGAACACGGGGTCAGCCTGAGCACCGTGCAGCAGGCCTATCGCGTGCTGGAAGACAGCGGACTGGCCACGCCAAAGCCCAAGTCCGGGTATTTCGTGCCCGTCAGCCGGGAACTGCCGGAGCTGCCAGTAGTGGGCCGCCCCGCCCAGCGGCCGGTGGACATTTCCCAGTGGGATCAGGTGCTGGAGTTGATCCGCGCGGTACCGCGCAAGGATGTGGTGCAACTCGGTCGTGGCATGCCGGACATCACTACCCCGACCCTCAAACCCTTGCTACGCGGCCTGGCGCAGCTCAGCCGTCGGCAAGACATGCCCGGCCTGTATTACGACAACATCCACGGACACCTCGAACTGCGCGAACAGATTGCCCGCCTCATGCTCGATTCCGGGTGCCAGTTAAGCCCTGGCGATCTGGTGGTGACGACCGGCTGCCATGAAGCGTTGTCCACCAGCATCCGCTCGATCTGCGAACCGGGCGACATCGTGGCCGTGGACTCGCCCAGCTTTCACGGCGCCATGCAAACCTTAAAGGGCCTGGGCATGAAAGCCCTGGAGATCCCTACCGACCCTCTGACCGGGATCAGCATCGACGCCCTTGAACTAGCTCTGGAGCAGTGGCCGATCAAGGCCATACAGTTGACCCCCAACTGCAACAATCCGTTGGGCTACATCATGCCGGAGTCGCGCAAACGCGCATTGTTGACGCTCGCACAGCGCTTCGATGTGGCAATCATCGAGGACGATGTGTATGGCGAACTGTCCTACACCTACCCGCGACCTCGGACGATCAAATCCTTCGACGAAGACGGCCGTGTCCTGCTGTGCAGTTCATTTTCCAAGACCCTCGCCCCGGGCCTGCGCATTGGCTGGGTTGCGCCCGGCCGCTATCTGGAACGGGTGCTGCACATGAAATACATCAGCACCGGCTCCACCGCACCGCAACCACAGATCGCCATCGCCGAATTCATCAAAGGCGGGCATTTCGAGCCGCATTTGCGGCGGATGCGCACGCAATACCAGCGCAATCGCGACGCGATGATCGATTGGGTTACCCGCTACTTCCCTGCCGGCACCCGCGCCAGCCGCCCGCAAGGCAGCTTCATGCTGTGGGTTGAACTGCCGGAAGGCTTCGACACCCTGAAACTCAATCGCGCCTTGCACGACCAGGGCGTACAGATTGCCGTCGGCAGTATCTTTTCCGCCTCGGGCAAGTACCGCAATTGCCTGCGCATGAACTACGCTGCCAAACCAACGGCACAGATTGAAGAAGCCGTGCGCAAGGTCGGCGCCGCCGCCATCAAACTGCTGGCGGAGACCGATGGGCTGACCGACTGACCTTTCTGCGGAGACCAGCGTCCATATGCCAACATCTGCCGCCAATCGGAACGGTCCCACGTGAGAGTCAGACAGCCCCTGCTTGCTCTGGTGTTACTTGCTTCGTTCCTTGGCGGCTGCGCCAGTTTCGACGTGCAGCGCGAACCGAGCCAGGCGCTGCCGGCGAGCGCTTCGGCCTTTGGCCGTTCTGTCCAGGCCCAGGCGGCGCCCCATGAAGGAAAGTCGGGGTTTCGCCTGCTGTCCGACAGCACCGAAGCCTTCACCGCCCGCGCCGAACTGATCCGCAATGCCCAAGGCAGCCTCGATCTGCAGTACTACATCGTCCATGACGGCGTCAGCACGCGAATGCTGGTGGAAGAACTGCTCAAGGCTGCTGATCGCGGCGTGAGGGTGCGTATTCTCCTCGACGACACCACCAGCGATGGCCAGGACGTCACCATCGCCACCCTGGCAGCACACCCACAGATTCAGATTCGCGTATTCAACCCCCTGCATCTGGGGCGCAGCACTGGCGTGACGCGCACCATGGGCCGCCTGTTCAACCTGTCGCAGCAGCACCGGCGCATGCACAACAAACTGTGGCTGGCCGACAACAGCATGGCCATCGTCGGTGGGCGCAATCTGGGGGACGAGTATTTCGATGCCGAGCCGAACCTGAATTTCACTGATATCGACATACTCGGCGTCGGCCCGGTCGCCGAGCAGTTGGGCCACAGTTTCGACCAGTACTGGAACAGTGCGCTGAGTAAGCCAGTCGAGCAGTTCCTGTCGCGCAAACCGACCGCACAGGACCTGAAAAACACCCGGACGCGCCTGGAAGAGTCCCTGGCGGAATCGCGCAAACAGAATCACGCGCTGTTTCAACAATTGATGAAGTTCGCTACCGACCCGCGCCTGGACATCTGGCGCAAAGAGCTGATCTGGGCCTGGAACCAGGCGTTGTGGGATGCGCCAAGCAAGGTACTGGCGGACGGCGAGCCAGACCCGCAATTGCTGCTGACCACCCAATTGGCGCCCGAGCTCAATGGAGTCAGCAAAGAGTTGGTGATGGTTTCGGCCTACTTCGTGCCGGGCCAACCGGGGCTGGTGTACCTGACCGGCCGCGCTGATTCCGGTGTGTCGGTGCGGCTGCTGACCAACTCACTGGAAGCCACGGACGTACCGGCGGTGCATGGCGGCTATGCGCCCTATCGCAAGGCGCTGCTGGAGCATGGCGTGCAACTCTACGAATTGCGCCGCCAGCCCGGCGATGAAAGCGGCAGCGGACCTCGCCTGTTTTCCCGACGATCCTATGGCGAATCCGATTCCAGCCTGCACAGCAAGGCGATCATCTTCGACCAGCAGAAAGCCTTCATCGGCTCATTCAACTTCGACCCGCGCTCGGCACTCTGGAACACCGAAGTCGGGGTGCTGGTGGACAGCCCGGAACTCGCGGCCCGCGTTCGTGAACTGGCGCTGGAGGGCATGGCGCCGCCCCTGAGTTATCAGGCGCGGCTGGAGAATGGCCGGGTGGTGTGGGTGACCGAAGATGACGGAAAAATGCACACCCTGACCAAGGAGCCGGGCAGCTGGTGGCGGCGCTTCAATGCCTGGTTCAGCAATACGGTCGGCCTTGAACGAATGCTTTAGGCCGGCTCGGCAACCGCGCCAAACGCGCCCTGGCGCGATACCAGAATCACCAACCCAAATGCTCCCGCCGCCATCAGCAACGGCAACGCATGCCCGCTAATCCACTGGCTGCCGGCACCGGCAATCAACGGCCCGAGCAGACAACCGATCCCCCATAGCTGCGCGATGTGCGCATTGGCCCGAACCAGCGCATCGTCACGATAACGCTCGCCGATCAGAATCAGGGATAAGGTAAACAACCCGCCGGCACTGGCGCCAAACAGCACCCACAGTGGCCAGATCAGCAGCGTATCGATCAGCAACGGGATTGCCAGGCTCGACACCAGCAGGACCATCGCGCACCAGGTGAACAATGCACGGCGCGACATCCGGTCCGCCAGCGCGCCAATCGGCAATTGCAGCAAGGCATCGCCCACCACCACCGTGCTGACCATCGCCAGGGCAATTTCCGTGGTGAAGCCCTGGCGCAGGCAATACACCGGCAACAACGTCAGGATCATCGCTTCGAATGCGGCGAACAATGACACCGCCCAGGCAATCGCCGGCAAGCCGCGGCAGAAGGTGAGCAAATCACCGAAGGTCACGCTGCAGGCCTCGCTGCTGGGTGCGCCACTGCGGCCCAACAACAGCAAAGGCGCCGCCACCAGCAATCCGACGCCGACCCAGAAGCCATAATCGTGCTCGGTACCCAGCACACCCAGCAGTATCGGCCCGGCCAACTGGCTCAACGCATAACTGCTGCCGTACAGCGCCACCAGTCGTCCGCGCCACTCTTCGACCACCAGTTGGTTGATCCAGCTTTCGCCCAGGATGAACACCAGGGTCAGCACCACGCCGATCATCAAGCGCAGCACCAGCCAGATCGGGTAGCTCGGCATCAGCGCCAGCAAACCAATGGACACAGCCCCGCCCCACAGGCACAGGCGCATTAGATTGGCGGTGCCGAGGCGCGCCGCCAGATGACTGGAGATCTTTGCACCCAGCAGAACGCCAATGGCCGGCATTGCCGCCATTACACCGATGGCAAACGAGCCGTAGCCCCAGCTTTCCAGGCGAAACGACACCAGCGGCATGCTGACACCCAAGGCCAGCCCGACACTCAAGACAGACGCCAACACGGCGAAATACGTCGCCCAACGCATGTTCCACGCTCCTGTGGATATTTTTATGTACAACACAAAACACTGTGGGAGCGAGCCTTTGTGGCGAGGGGATTTATCCCCGCTGGGTCGCGTAGCGGCCCCAAAACCTGCAATTACGGAGTATCAGATACACCGCGCACGCTGGTTTTGCGACTGCTTCGCAGCCGAACGGGGATAAATCCCCTCACCACAAAGGCTCGCTCCCACAGGGGATCTGCGTCGTTCGGGATGCCTGCCTTTACAGCAGGCTCCCGTTAACGGCTTACAACTTGATCCAGGTCGCCTTCAGCTCGGTGTACTTGTCGAACGCGTGCAGCGACTTGTCGCGACCGTTGCCGGACTGCTTGAAGCCCCCGAACGGTGCCGTCATGTCGCCGCCGTCGTACTGGTTGACCCAGACGCTACCGGCACGCAGAGCCTTGGCCGTCAGGTGAGCCTTGGAGATATCAGTCGTCCACACCGCTGCCGCCAGGCCATACGGCGTGTCGTTGGCAATGGCGACGGCCTCTTCGGCAGTGTCGAAGGTGATGACCGACAACACCGGCCCGAAGATTTCCTCCTGGGCGATTTTCATCGCATTGCTCACACCGTCGAAAATCGTCGGCTCAACGTAGGTGCCACCGGTTTCCTGAAGCGTACGCTTGCCACCGGCCACCAGTTTGGCGCCGTCGTTGTGACCGGATTCGATATAAGACAGCACGGTGTTCATCTGCTGGGTATCCACCAGCGCGCCGACGTTGGTCGCCGGATCCAGCGGGTTGCCCGGCTTCCAGGCCTTCAGCGCCTCGATCACCAGCGGCAGGAATTTATCCTTGATGGAGCGCTCCACCAGCAAGCGCGAGCCAGCGGTGCAGACTTCGCCCTGGTTGAACGCGATGGCGCCGGCAGCGGCTTCAGCAGCAGCCTGCAGGTCCGGTGCATCGGCAAACACGATGTTCGGGCTCTTGCCGCCCGCTTCGAGCCAAACGCGCTTCATGTTCGACTCGCCGGAGTAAATCAGCAGTTGCTTGGCGATCTTGGTCGAACCCGTAAACACCAGGGTGTCGACGTCGTTATGCAGGGCCAGGGCCTTGCCGACAGTGTGGCCATAACCTGGCAGCACGTTCAGCACGCCTTTCGGAATGCCGGCTTCGACGGCCAGTGCGGCGATACGGATGGCGGTCAGTGGAGATTTTTCCGACGGCTTGAGGATCACCGAGTTACCGGTGGACAGCGCAGGACCGAGTTTCCAGCAGGCCATCATCAACGGGAAGTTCCACGGCACGATGGCAGCGACCACACCGACCGGCTCGCGAGTCACCAGACCCAGCTGATCGTGCGGGGTGGCGGCGACTTCGTCGTAGATCTTGTCGATGGCCTCGCCGCTCCAGCTCAGGGCTTGCGCCGCGCCGGGAACGTCGATGTCCAGGGAGTCGGTGATGGGCTTGCCCATGTCCAGGGTTTCAAGTAGTGCCAGCTCTTGGGCGTGCTGTTTCAGCAGGCCGGCGAAGCGGATCATGGCGGATTTGCGTTTGGTCGGTGCCAGACGCGACCACACGCCGGAATTGAAGGTGGCGCGAGCGTTTTCCACGGCGCGCTGGGCGTCGGCGGCGTCACAGCTGGCAATCTTGCCCAGCAGACGACCATCGACCGGGCTGATGCACTCGAAAGTCTCGCCGGAGACGGCATCGGTGTACTCGCCATTGAGGTAAGCGCGGCCTTCAATCTTCAGGTCGCGAGCCTTTTGTTCCCAGTCGGCACGAGTCAGGGTGGTCATTCGAGTGTCCTCCTCTTATTGAATACGACGCCCGCGCATTTCGCGGACGCTGTCAGGAATTCTGCCCGGCCAGCCTGAAATTCGGCCCAGGGCAACCGCCACCCTAAACCAGCGGCAGGGGAAGTTTCAATATATTTGACATAACGCCGGCAAACGGCCTTGCGATGTTCATTTTAATAAACATAGACTTTGGAATATCAACCACTCGCACCGCAATGACGGGGGAATACAACAATGAGCATCCAGAACATCGTCGACTTCAGCCAGGCTACCACTGCTGCCGAACGCTATCGCCCAGACCCGGCCAAAGTGCTGAAAGGCGACCCTGAGCAAGCAGTATTCAACCACTACAACAGCCCTTGCGGGCAGTTGAACGCCGGCGTGTGGGAAGGGGCTGTCGGCCAATGGACGGTGAACTTCACGGAGCACGAATACTGCGAAATCGTGCAGGGTGTTTCCGTGCTGCGCGACCTCGATGGCAATGCCAAGACGCTGCGGGTGGGTGATCGCTTCGTGATCCCGGCGGGCTTTCGTGGCACCTGGGAAGTGCTGGAGCCTTGCCGCAAGATCTATGTGGCGTTTGAGCAGAAGGCCTGAAGTTTGCGCTGAATCGGACGACCTCATCGCGGGCAAGCCCACTCCCACAGTGGATCAGTGTGAACACGGACATTGTGGGAGCGAGCCTGCTCGCGAAGGGGACCTGACAGGCAATACATAACCATCAGACAACAAAAAAGGCCCGTATCTCGCGATACGGGCCTTTTTCGTAAGTCGGGAAAAATCAATTACTTGATTTTGCCTTCCTTGTAGATCACGTGCTTGCGAACAACCGGATCATATTTCTTGATCTCGATTTTGTCCGGAGTAGTGCGCTTGTTCTTGTCGGTAGTGTAGAAGTGACCAGTACCGGCGCTCGAAATCAAACGAATCAATTCACGCATGATTAGCTCCCTTAAACCTTGCCATCGCGACGAAGTTCGGCCAGCACGACACTGATGCCACGCTTGTCGATGATGCGCATGCCTTTGGCAGATACGCGCAGACGCACAAAACGTTTCTCTTCTTCAACCCAGAAGCGGTGATGCTGCAGGTTCGGCAGGAAACGACGACGGGTTTTGTTGTTTGCGTGGGAAATGTTATTCCCAGTCACCGGACCCTTACCGGTAACTTGACATACTCTAGACATGCCTCAGCCCTCTAAAACCACATGCCCAACCCGGCATGGGTTGGCCGCTTAATCTCTAGTCATTGTGGCGCCAGGCGCCGCGATTCTTTAGAGGTCTTACCGGCTACACCTACAGTGAAGGAACCGGGCCCCTAGAAAAGAGCGCTGCTTTATACCAGAAAGACTGGAGAGCAACAACATTCGCTGTGCCTTGAATGGAGAAAAACCCGGTTTTTCGCCCTTCAAGCGCTTTGGATAAAGGCTGTGGGCGATTGCGACCGCTCGTCGTGAGAATTTGCTCGACGCCACTCCCCCGACGTTTTTTCGCCCGGGCACAGCAAAATCAGGCGCCTATAGTCCCCTCAAAATGCAAAAGGGGATAGTCATTTGCCAAGGAGCCCACTAGGGTAAGCCTTTTCCAGACTGCACTTGCAGATGGGCCTTCGATCTGTAAAGGAATCCGACCATGCGCCTCGCTGCCCTACCGCTGTTGCTCGCCCCTCTTTTGCTGAGCCCCCTGGCCCAGGCGGCCGCCCTGAGTGTCTGCACCGAGGCCAGTCCCGAAGGGTTCGACGTGGTGCAATACAATTCGCTGACCACCACCAACGCCTCGGCCGATGTGCTGATGAACCGTCTGGTGGACTTCGACACAGCCAGCGGTAAAGTGGTCGCCAGCCTCGCCGACAGCTGGGAGGTCAGCCCCGATGGCCTGATTTATGTCTTCAAGTTGCACCCTCAGGTGAAATTCCACCGCACCGAGTACTTCAGCCCGACGCGCGAATTGACCGCCGAGGATGTGAAATTCAGCTTCGACCGCATGCTCGACCCGGCCAATCCGTGGCACCAGGTGGCCCAGAGCGGCTTCCCGCATGCACAATCGATGCAATTGCCGGCGCTCATCAAGAAGATCGACGCTCTTGACCCGTTGACCGTCCGCTTCACCCTTGATCACGCAGACTCGACCTTCCTGGCCACCCTGAGCATGGGCTTTGCCTCGATCTATTCGGCCGAGTACGCCGACAAACTGTTGAAAGCCGGTGCGACGGACAAACTCAACAGCCAGCCAATCGGCACTGGCCCGTTTGTTTTCACGCGTTTCCAGAAGGACGCCTCGGTTCGCTACAAAGCCAACCCGGACTACTTCGGCGGCAAACCCTCGGTGGATCCGTTGATCTTCGCCATCACCCCGGATGCCAACGTGCGCTTGCAGAAGCTGCGTCGTAACGAATGCCAGATCGCCCTGTCGCCAAAACCTTTGGACGTGCAGGCAGCGCTGAAAGAGCCCACCCTGAAAGTGGAAAAGACTGACGCGTTCATGACCGCATTCGTCGGCATCAACAGCCAGCATCCGCCGCTGGACAAGCCCGAAGTGCGTCAGGCGATCAACCTCGCTTTCGACAAGGCCAATTACGTCAAAGCCGTGTTCGAAGACACCGCCGAGCCCGCCAATGGCCCCTACCCGCCCAATACCTGGAGTTACGCCAAAAATCTGCCGGGCTATTCCCATGACGTGGAGAAAGCCAAGGCGCTGATGGCCAAGGCCGGGCTCAAGGACGGGTTCCAGACCACCATCTGGACTCGCCCCTCGGGCAGCCTGCTGAACCCGAACCCAAGCCTTGGCGCCCAGTTGCTGCAATCCGACCTCGCTGAAATCGGCATCCAGGCTGAAATTCGGGTGATCGAATGGGGCGAACTGATTCGTCGCGCCAAAGCGGGTGAACATGACCTGCTGTTCATGGGCTGGGCCGGTGACAACGGTGACCCGGACAACTTCCTCACGCCGCAGTTTTCCTGCGCCGCGGTCAAGTCCGGTACCAATTTCGCCCGCTACTGCAACCAGGATCTGGACAAGCTGATCAGCGCCGGCAAGACCACGGGCGAGCAAGGTGTGCGCACCAAACTCTACGAACAGGCCCAGACGCAGATCCAGCAGCAGGCACTGTGGCTGCCGCTGGCTCATCCGACCGCCTTCGCCCTGACACGCAAGGATGTCGAGGGTTATTCGGTCAGCCCGTTCGGGCGGCAGGATTACTCGAAAGTGAATATCAAGTAATAGCTTCGCCACAAAACCTGTGGGAGCGAGCCTGCTCGCGAAAGCTGTCTGTCAGTGAACTTGATATTGACTGACACGACGCCTTCGCGAGCAGGCGCGCTCCCACAGAGACCTGCTTAGCGTCCCACCTCACATCCATCCATACTCCGCCATCGACAGCGGATCACCGTCACCGATGATGAAATGATCAAGCACCCGCACATCGATCAGGTCCAGGGCCTCTTTCAGTCGCTTGGTCAATTTTCGATCAGCCTGACTGGGGGTGGAATTGCCCGACGGGTGGTTGTGACACAAGATTAACGCGGCGGCGTTATGGGCCAGAGCACGCTTGACCACTTGCCTGGGGTAGACGCTGGTGCTGTCGATAGACCCGCGAAACAGCGATTCAAAGGCCAATGCCCGGTGCTTCGAATCCAGAAACAGGCAACCGAACACCTCATGTGGTTCGTGACGCAGCATCGACTTCAAGTAGTCGCGCACAGCCACGGGGTTCTCCAGCACCGACTTGTGTCGCAGGCGCTCAGCCAGATGGCGTCGCCCCATTTCCAGCACAGCCTGTAGCTGTGCAAACTTTGCGGGGCCGAGCCCGAGCTCACCACTGAAGGTCCGCAAATCCGCCTCCAGCAGATTGCGCAGACTGCCAAATCGACTCAGCAGATGCCGCGCCAGGTCTACCGCGCTTTTGCCGGACACGCCGGTTCGTAAGAAAATTGCCAGCAATTCGGCATCCGAGAGGCTTGCCGGGCCTTGCTCAAGAAGCTTTTCCCGCGGCCGCTCCGCCGCCGGCCAATCGCGAATACTCATAGCACCTCCCTGTCTGTGGGCGCCGCTGTTCCCTAGCGGACGCTGTGATATCGTAGCCCATCTTTTTTGCGGGCGAATTCACCCTGGGGAGGGGGTTTCGCTACGTTTGTCACCAACGAATTGAAAGGCAGGCCTATGCAGCGGCTGTATCGGAAACGCATTGTTCTGGGCGTCGGCGGCGGCATTGCTGCCTACAAGAGCGCCGATCTGGTTCGCCGATTGATGGACCAGGGCGCCGAAGTGCGCGTGGTCATGACTCGCGGCGGCAGCGAATTCATCACGCCACTGACCATGCAGGCCCTGTCCGGACACCCCGTGCACCTGGACCTGCTGGACCCGGCCGCCGAAGCGGCCATGGGCCATATCGAGCTGGCCAAATGGGCTGATCTGGTGCTGATCGCACCCGCCACCGCGGACCTGATCGCCCGCTTGGCCCAAGGCATCGCCGACGATTTGCTGACCACGCTGGTGCTGGCCACCGACGCGGTGGTCGCGGTCGCCCCGGCAATGAACCAGGCCATGTGGCGCGACCCTGCGACCCAAGCCAACCTGCAAACCCTTGAAAGCCGCGACCTGAAAGTCTTCGGCCCCGCTTCCGGCAGCCAGGCCTGTGGCGATGTCGGCCTGGGCCGCATGCTCGAAGCCACCGACCTGGCCCAGCTCGCCGCGGATTGCTTCAAGCGTCAGGCGCTGACCGGCAAACATGTGTTGATCACCGCCGGCCCGACCCAGGAAAACATCGACCCGGTGCGCTACATCACCAACCACAGCTCCGGAAAAATGGGCTTCGCCCTGGCTGAAGCCGCAGTGGAAGCCGGTGCCCGCGTGACCCTGATCACTGGCCCGGTGCACCTGCCAACCCCGGATCGCGTGACACGGATCGACGTAGTCAGCGCCCGTGACATGCTCGCCGCCTGCGAAGCCGCGATCCCTTGCGACCTGTTCATCGCCTCCGCAGCGGTCGCGGATTACCGCCCGGAAGTCGTCGCACCACAGAAACTCAAGAAAGACCCTACGAACGGCGACGGCTTGTTGCTACAGATGGTGCGCAACCCGGACATTCTGGCCAGCATCGCCACCCGCCCCGACCGTCCGTTCAGCGTCGGCTTCGCCGCTGAAACCGAGCACCTGCTCGACTACGCTGCCCGCAAGTTGAAAGACAAGAATCTCGATTTGATCGTCGCCAACGACGTCGCCAACCCGAGCATTGGCTTCAACAGTGAAGAGAACGCCTGCAGCGTGATCGATCGCGACCTTCACGCCACACTTTTCGCCCAGACCAGCAAGAGCAAAATTGCTCGCCAGCTGATCACCTTTATCGCTGAACGACTGAACCAGGTTTAATTTACATGCACGCTTTGCAAGCCAAGATCCTCGACCCTCGCATCGGTACCGAATTCCCGCTGCCTCAATACGCCACCCCAGGCTCCGCTGGCCTCGACCTGCGCGCCATGCTGGAAAAAGACATCGTGATCAAACCGGGCGAGACCGTGCTGATCCCCACCGGCCTGTCGGTCTATATCGGTGACCCGAATCTCGCAGCGCTGATCCTGCCTCGCTCTGGCCTGGGCCATAAGCACGGCATCGTACTGGGTAACCTGGTCGGCTTGATCGACTCCGACTACCAGGGCCCGTTGATGGTCTCGTGCTGGAACCGTGGCCAGACCGACTTCACCATGGTCGTTGGCGAGCGCCTGGCGCAGTTGGTGTTGGTGCCGGTGGTCCAGGCACATTTCGAGATGGTCGAAGAGTTCGTCGAGACCCAGCGCGGTACCGGCGGCTTCGGTCACTCTGGCAGCCATTGATCCGACAGGCTCCTTCAACACAAAATTTGTGCTGATTTCCGCACCGTGCTGGTGGCATGGCCTTTTCGCACCACGAACTCTCTGTGAAAAACGCCGTCATACCTTCAGTTTGAGCCTGCCGGCGAATGATTCGACGGCAGGTCCAGCCACTTTCAAGATGGAGCATTTCCACAGATGAGCACCCCCGTCCGCGTCGCCCCCAAGTTCCCCGACAGCATCTTCCGCGCCTACGATATTCGCGGCACCGTCCCGGAATTTCTGAACGCCGAAACGGCTTATTGGCTCGGTCGCGCCATCGGTGCCCAAAGCTTGGCCCAGAATGAACCCAATGTTTCCGTCGGCCGTGACGGTCGCCTTTCCGGCCCGGAACTGGTTGAACAACTGATCCAGGGCCTGGCCGACAGCGGCTGCCACGTCAGCGATGTCGGCCTGGTGCCAACCCCTGCGCTGTACTACGCCGCCAACGTACTGGCCGGTAAATCCGGCGTGATGCTGACCGGCAGCCACAACCCGTCGAACTACAACGGCTTCAAGATCGTCATCGCTGGCGACACCCTCGCCAACGAGCAGATCCAGGCCCTGCATGACCGCCTCAAGAGCAACAACCTGAGCAGCGGCCAGGGCAGCATCACCAAGGTCGAGATCCTCGACCGCTACACCACCGAAATCGTCCAGGACATCAAGCTGGCCCGCCGCCTGAAGGTCGTCGTCGATTGCGGCAATGGCGCGGCTGGTGTGATTGCCCCGCAGCTGATCGAAGCATTGAACTGCGAAGTCATCCCGCTGTTCTGCGAGGTCGACGGTAACTTCCCGAACCACCACCCGGACCCGGGCAAACTGGAAAACCTGGTAGACCTGATCGCCAAGGTCAAGGAAACCAACGCCGACATCGGCCTGGCCTTCGACGGCGATGGCGACCGCGTGGGCGTGGTCACCAACACCGGCAGCGTCGTGTTCCCGGACCGCCTGCTGATGCTGTTCGCCAAGGATGTGGTAGCACGCAACCCCGACGCGGAAATCATCTTCGACGTCAAATGCACCCGCCGCCTGATCCCGTTGATCAAGGAATACGGCGGTCGTCCGCTCATGTGGAAGACCGGTCATTCGTTGATCAAAAAGAAAATGAAACAATCCGGCGCCCTGTTGGCCGGCGAAATGAGCGGGCACATCTTCTTCAAGGAACGCTGGTTCGGTTTCGACGACGGCATTTACAGCGCCGCACGGCTGCTGGAAATCCTCAGCAAGGAAAAATCCACCGCGGAAGAGCTGTTCGCCACCTTCCCGAACGATATTTCTACGCCGGAAATCAATATCCATGTGACCGAAGAGAGCAAATTCAGCATCATTGATGCATTGCATGACGCGCAGTGGGGCGAAGGCGCTGACCTGACCACCATTGACGGCGTGCGAGTCGACTATGCCAAAGGCTGGGGCCTGGTTCGCGCCTCCAACACCACACCGGTGCTGGTACTGCGCTTCGAGGCCGATGACGAGGCTGAATTGCAGCGCATCAAGGACGTCTTCCATGTCCAGTTGAAGCGTGTTGCACCTGATCTCCAACTACCGTTCTGATTCACCCGGAGCCCTGAATGACCCTCGAACGCGAAGCCGCCGCCAACACTGCCAAGGTCCTGTCCGAAGCGCTGCCTTACATTCGCCGCTATGTCGGCAAGACACTGGTGATCAAATACGGCGGCAACGCGATGGAAAGCGAGGAGCTGAAAACCGGCTTCGCCCGCGACATCGTGCTGATGAAAGCCGTCGGCATCAACCCGGTGGTGGTTCACGGCGGCGGCCCGCAAATCGGTGATTTGCTCAAGCGCCTGTCGATCGAGAGCCACTTTGTCGATGGCATGCGCGTCACCGACGCCGCGACCATGGACGTGGTGGAGATGGTCCTCGGCGGCCAGGTCAACAAGGACATTGTCAACCTGATCAACCGTCATGGCGGCAGCGCCATTGGCCTGACCGGTAAAGACGCCGAGCTGATTCGCGCGAAGAAACTCACCGTCACCCGTCAGACCCCGGAGATGACCCAGCCGGAAATCATCGACATCGGCCACGTCGGCGAAGTGGTCGGAATCAACACCGACCTGCTGAACCTGCTGGTCAAAGGCGATTTCATCCCGGTCATCGCGCCAATCGGCGTCGGCGCCAACGGCGAGTCGTACAACATCAACGCTGACCTGGTGGCCGGTAAAGTGGCCGAGGCGCTGAAAGCCGAGAAGTTGATGCTGTTGACCAACATCGCCGGCCTGATGGACAAATCAGGCACGGTCCTCACCGGCTTGACCACCCAACAGGTCGACGACCTGATCGCCGACGGCACCATCTACGGCGGCATGCTGCCGAAGATCCGTTGTGCGCTGGAAGCGGTCCAGGGTGGCGTGGGCAGCTCGCTGATCATCGACGGCCGCGTACCGAATGCGATCCTGCTGGAAATCTTCACCGACACCGGCGTGGGCACCTTGATCAGCAATCGCAAGCGCCACTAAGCGATAGCGGATACAAAAAGACCCCGCTCAGCCTGGCTGAGCGGGGTCTTTTTTTTCACCTCGGCCTCTGTAGGAGCGAGCTTGCTCGCGATGGACGCCAGAACACTGCGGAGTGTCAGGCACCCGGCGTTATCGTTGACGTTTTTCGCGAGCAAGCTCGCTCCTACAGGGGGGGCGGTACGCGTTAAACGCCGAACTGGGCGCGATACGCTTCCACGGCCGGCAAGTGCTGCTTGAGCTGCGGATCGTCAGCCAGGAACTCCAGCACCTGGTTCAGCGAAACGATGCTGATCACCGGAATGCCGAAATCGCGCTCCACTTCCTGGATGGCCGACAACTCACCGTTGCCACGCTCCTGACGGTTCAGGGCGATCAGTACGCCAGCCGCCTTGGCGCCGTCCTGGGAAGCGATGATCTGCATCACTTCACGGATAGCGGTACCGGCAGTGATCACGTCGTCGATGATCAATACATCGCCAGTCAGCGGTGCGCCAACCAGGCTGCCGCCTTCGCCGTGGGCCTTGGCTTCCTTGCGGTTGAAACACCACGGCAAGTCACGGTTGTGATGCTCGGCCAACGCCACGGCGGTGGTCGCCGCCAAAGGGATGCCCTTGTAGGCCGGACCGAACAGAACATCGAAGGGAATGCCGCTTTCGGCAATGGCTGCGGCGTAGAAACGACCCAGCTGCGCCAGGGCCGAACCCGAATTGAACAGGCCCGCATTGAAGAAGTAAGGACTGGTGCGCCCGGACTTCAGGGTGAACTCACCGAAGCGCAAAACGCCGCGATCGATGGCAAAACGAATGAAATCGCGCTGATACGCTTGCATGAAAAAAACCCCAAATACCACGGATTTAGCTAATTAGCTTGACGCCGTGTATCATACACGCACGCGATTTTTGGGGCCATTTATGCGGATCATCAGTGTGAACGTCAATGGTATTCAGGCTGCAGTCGAGCGAGGTTTGCTCAGTTGGCTGCAAGCACAGAATGCCGACGTCATCTGCCTGCAGGACACCCGTGCCTCCGCCTTTGAACTGGACGATCCAGCCTTCCAACTGGATGGATACTTCCTTTATGCCTGCGATGCCGAAGTCCCCGCCCAAGGTGGCGTGGCTTTGTATTCGCGGTTGCAACCGAAGGCTGTCATCAGCGGTCTCGGTTTCGAGACGGCCGACCGCTACGGGCGCTACCTGCAAGCCGATTTCGACAAAGTCAGTATTGCAACGTTGCTGCTGCCTTCGGGTATGAACGGCGATGAGGACTTGAATCAGAAGTTCAAGCTCATGGACGACTTCGCCAAGTACCTGGACAAGCAACGGCGCAAACGCCGCGAGTACATTTATTGTGGCTCGCTGTACGTGGCGCAACAGAAGCTGGACATCAAGAACTGGCGCGATAGCCAGCAATCCCCGGGCTTCCTGGCGCCTGAGCGCGCCTGGATGGACGAGATTGTCGGCAACATGGGTTATGTCGATGCCCTGCGCGAAGTCAGCCGCGAAGGCGACCAGTACAGCTGGTGGCCGGATAACGAACAGGCCGAGATGCTCAACCTCGGCTGGCGCTTCGACTATCAGCTGCTGACCCCGGGCCTGCGCCGCTTCGTGCGTAGCGCACGCCTGCCACGTCAGCCACGGTTCTCGCAGCACGCGCCGCTGATCGTGGACTACGACTGGACGCTGACCATCTAAGCGTCAGATGCAAAAAAGCCGACAGCGATGTCGGCTTTTTTGTGGGTAATGATTTTTCAATGTGGGAGCGAGCCTGCTCGCGAAAGCGGTCTATCCGTCACATCAGTGTTGACTGTGACGGCCTCTTCGCGAGCAGGCTCGCTCCCACAAAGGGATCTTCGCTGATCGTTATTTGATCAATCGCCAGGTGAACGGATACCGATAGGGAAACCCCTCATTGGCTTTCACGCCAGCAATGATGGTCAACACCAGCGCGCCAATGGCAATCAGCCCAAACAGGAAGAACCCGATAATCACCACCATCAGCAGGAAGCTGATGGCGGAAGCGATAGCCACGGTAATCTGAAAATTCAGCGCTTCCTTGCCCTGGGCATCGATGAACGGGTCCATCTCGCGCTTCATCTGCCACAGAATCAACGGGCCGATCAGCGTGCCGAACGGAATCCAGATCCCCAGCAAGGCGGACAAGTGACAAAACATTGCCCACTGCCGAACCTCTTTGCTCGGGGTGGGAAGCAGTTGTTGCTCGTCACTCATGGCGTCCTCCTTGCCTGCGGTATTCCAATCAGTCAGCCAGTGCAGCCTTTTGCAGTTCGAAAATTTCGTTCATGCCTTTCTTCGCCAGTTCCAGCATGGCGTTCAGTTCTTCAGGCTGGAACGGCGCGCCTTCTGCGGTGCCCTGGACTTCGATGAAGCCACCGGTGCTGGTCATCACCACGTTCAGGTCGGTCTCGGCAGCCGAGTCTTCCAGGTAGTCCAGGTCGAGCACAGGCTCACCCTGGTACATGCCGACCGAAACGGCACCGATCATTTGCTTGAGCGGGTCGCCGCCTTTCAGGCCGCCACGCTTCTTGATCACCTTCAAGGCATCGACCAATGCAACCATGGCACCGGTGATGGACGCGGTACGGGTACCGCCGTCGGCCTGGATCACGTCGCAGTCGACGTACAGGGTGACATCACCCAGCTTGGACATATCCAGCGCGGCACGCAGGGAGCGGCCGATCAGACGCTGGATTTCCAGGGTACGACCACCTTGCTTGCCGCGGCTCGCTTCACGCTGGTTACGCTCGCCGGTGGCGCGCGGCAGCATGCCGTATTCGGCGGTCAACCAACCCTGGCCTTGACCCTTGAGGAAACGCGGCACGCCGTTTTCGACGCTGACGGTGCAGATGACTTTGGTATCACCAAACTCGACCAGTACGGATCCCTCGGCGTGTTTGGTGTAGTTGCGGGTAATGCGGATCGAGCGGAGCTGATCGGCAGCGCGACCACTTGGACGTTTCATAAGGGATACCTGTACGGGGACGGAAAACTGCGGAGCATTATAGAGCTGCCAGCCACGCCTGGGCACTTCTAAAAAAATCCTCCGACGACCGAAGGCTCTGAACAGCCCGTCGCCGACGGCCTGCAGCCCTTTGTCACACCCTGTGTTTGGGCGCATCCGCGCCACTGCGCTACAATCCTGCGCCTTTGCTGCCAGTCGGCTTTAATTCATTGATATCGGATTGCCGGAACTTCAGTTCCGGGCCGATCCGCATTGCGAGGTACCTCCATGGTGCACAGCATGACCGCCTTCGCCCGCGTCGAGAAAGCCGGCGTCCAGGGCACCCTGAGCTGGGAACTGCGCTCGGTCAACAGCCGCTACCTGGAACCCCACTTGCGCCTGCCGGAGTCCTTTCGCGATCTCGAAGGCGCCGTCCGTGAAGCGCTGCGCCAAGGCGTATCCCGGGGCAAGCTCGAATGCACCCTGCGCTTCACTGAAGAAAACACCGGCAAACCACTGCAGGTTGACCAGGACCGCGCCGCGCAATTGGTCGCCGCCGCCGAGACCATCGCCGGCCTGATCAAAAATCCGGCAGCGCTGAATCCGCTCGAAGTACTGGCCTGGCCTGGCGTGCTGGTGGGTGATGCAATCGACCCACAAGCCTTGAACGCCGAAGCGCTGGCGTTGTTCAACCAGGGCCTGAAAGAGCTCAAGGCCGGCCGCGAGCGCGAAGGCGCGGAACTGGCACGGTTGATCAACGATCGCCTGACGTCCATTGAAGAAGACGTGGTGACCCTGCGCGAACTGGTTCCGCAGATGCTCGCCACCCAGCGCCAGAAAGTGCTCGACCGCTTCGCCGACATGAAGGCCGAGATGGACCCGCAGCGTCTGGAGCAGGAAATGGTCATGCTCGCGCAAAAAAGCGACGTCGCCGAAGAACTGGATCGCTTGAGCACTCACATCATCGAAGTTCGCCGGGTGCTTAAGTCCGGTGGCGCTGCCGGGCGACGCCTGGACTTCCTGATGCAGGAGCTCAACCGCGAGGCCAACACACTGGGCTCCAAAGCCTTCGACCCGCGCAGCACACAGGCAGCGGTCAACCTCAAGGTGTTGATCGAGCAGATGCGCGAACAAGTGCAGAATATTGAGTAAGGCATACCCGACATGACCCACAGCACCGGCACCCTGTACATCATTTCCGCCCCCTCGGGCGCAGGCAAGAGCAGCCTGGTCAAGGCCCTGACCGACGCCAATCCGGAGATCCGTGTTTCAGTCTCCCACACCACCCGCGCCATGCGCCCGGGCGAAGTGGACGGCGTGAACTATCACTTCGTCGACCGCAGCGAGTTCGTGAAGATGATCGAACACGGGGATTTCCTTGAGCGCGCCGAAGTGTTCGGCAATCTCTATGGCACCTCGCAAAGCCATTTGCAGCAGACGCTGGACGAAGGCCACGACCTGATCCTGGAAATCGACTGGCAAGGCGCCGAGCAAGTACGCAAGCTGATGCCTCAGGCCCGCTCGATCTTTATTCTGCCACCGTCACTTCAGGCCTTGCACCAACGCCTGACCAACCGCGGCCAGGACAGCGACGAGATCATCGACGGCCGGATGCGCGAAGCGGTCAGCGAAATGAGCCACTATGTCGACTATGACTACCTGATCATCAACGACGATTTCGCCCACGCATTGCACGACTTGAAGGCGATTTTCCGTGCCAATCAGTTGCAGCAGAAGCGTCAGCAGCAACGCCACGGCAAATTATTGGCTGAATTGCTCGGCTGATCCGCTCTTCCCAAAACCGCTGCAAGGGCTTTACATTGGCACTTGCAGCGCGTTGAAGAGCTTGATCAAAAAATCAGCGCTTCCCTAATCGCTGGTGATTTTTTAAACTGTTGAGTCCGCTCGCCCATCCGGGCAGCGCGCATATTGCATTTGCTACGAGGAAGACCATGGCCCGCGTAACCGTTGAAGACTGCCTAGAACACGTGGATAACCGCTTTGAGCTGGTCATGCTCTCTACCAAGCGTGCCCGTCAACTGGCCACCGGCGGCAAAGAGCCGAAAGTAGCATGGGAAAACGACAAGCCTACCGTTGTCGCCCTGCGCGAAATCGCTGAAGGCCTGATCGACTACGCAGCTATCGCCGAAGCCGAAATCGTTGAAGATGAACCGCTTTTTGCTGCATTCGAGGACGAGTCCAACGAGGCCGTCTAAGCCTATGCCAGGTCGACGTAGCACGGCGCGGGATCACAGCTTTTGGCAGGAGTCATCATGCCGAGCATAGACGCCCTCGCCGATCGCTTATCGACCTACCTCGGCAAAGACCAGGTCAATCTGGTCCGCCGAGCGTATTTCTACGCCGAACAAGCCCACGACGGCCAACGCCGCCGTAGCGGAGAAGCGTACGTCACGCACCCACTCGCGGTGGCGAATATTCTTGCCGACATGCACATGGACCATCAGAGCCTGATGGCAGCCATGCTGCATGACGTGATCGAAGACACCGGTATTGCCAAGGAAGCGCTGCAAGCGCAGTTCGGCGAAACCGTGGCCGAACTGGTCGACGGGGTCAGCAAACTGACCCAGATGAACTTCGAGACCAAGGCCGAGGCACAAGCCGAAAACTTCCAGAAAATGGCCATGGCCATGGCCCGCGACATTCGCGTGATCCTGGTCAAGCTGGCCGACCGCCTGCACAACATGCGCACGCTGGAAGTGCTGTCCGGCGAAAAACGCCGACGCATCGCCAAGGAAACACTGGAAATCTATGCGCCCATCGCCAATCGGCTGGGCATGCACGCCATCCGCATAGAATTCGAAGACCTCGGCTTCAAGGCCATGCACCCGATGCGTTCTGCGCGGATCTACCAGGCGGTCAAACGCGCCCGGGGCAACCGCAAGGAAATCGTCAACAAGATCGAAGAGTCCCTCAGCCACTGCCTGGCCATCGATGGCATCCAGGGCGAGGTCAGCGGTCGCCAGAAACACCTCTACGGCATCTACAAGAAAATGCGCGGCAAGCGTCGGGCCTTCAACGAGATCATGGACGTTTACGCGTTCCGGATCATCGTCGACAAGGTCGATACCTGCTACCGCGTGCTAGGCGCTGTTCATAATTTGTACAAACCGTTGCCGGGCCGCTTCAAGGATTACATCGCGATCCCCAAGGCCAACGGCTATCAGTCGCTGCACACCACGCTGTTCGGCATGCACGGTGTTCCGATCGAGATCCAGATCCGCACCCGCGAAATGGAAGAGATGGCCAACAACGGCATCGCCGCCCATTGGCTGTACAAGTCCAGCGGCGACGAGCAGCCCAAAGGCACTCACGCCCGCGCCCGCCAATGGGTCAAGGGTGTGCTGGAGATGCAGCAACGCGCCGGCAACTCGCTGGAATTCATTGAAAGCGTGAAGATCGACCTGTTCCCGGACGAGGTCTACGTGTTCACGCCAAAAGGCCGGATCATGGAGCTGCCCAAAGGCTCCACGGCGGTCGACTTCGCTTACGCGGTGCACACCGACGTGGGCAACAGCTGCATCGCCTGCCGGATCAATCGTCGTCTGGCGCCGCTGTCCGAACCGCTGCAAAGCGGCTCCACGGTCGAGATCGTCAGCGCTCCGGGCGCACGCCCGAACCCGGCCTGGCTCAACTTCGTGGTCACCGGCAAGGCGCGCACGCACATTCGCCACGCGCTGAAGCTGCAACGGCGCTCCGAGTCCATCAGCCTGGGTGAGCGCCTGCTGAACAAAGTCCTCAACGGCTTCGACAGCTCACTGGAAAAAATTTCGACCGAGCGCGTCAAGGCCATGCTCACCGAGTATCGCCTGGAACTGATCGAAGACTTGCTCGAAGACATCGGCCTGGGCAATCGCATGGCCTATGTCGTGGCGCGTCGACTGCTCGGCGAAGGCGAGCAGCTGCCAAGCCCGGAAGGCCCGCTGGCGATTCGCGGCACCGAAGGCCTGGTGCTCAGCTACGCCAAGTGCTGCACACCGATCCCGGGCGACCCGATTGTCGGCCACCTGTCTGCGGGCAAGGGCATGGTCGTGCACCTGGACAACTGCCGCAACATCAGCGAAATCCGCCACAACCCGGAAAAATGCATCCAGCTCTCGTGGGCCAAGGATGTCACCGGCGAATTCAATGTCGAACTGCGCGTCGAGCTGGAACATCAGCGCGGCTTGATCGCCCTGCTGGCCAGCAGCGTCAACGCGGCCGACGGCAATATCGAAAAAATCAGCATGGACGAACGCGATGGTCGCATCAGCGTGGTCCAACTGGTGGTCAGCGTACACGACCGCGTGCACCTGGCCCGCGTGATCAAGAAACTGCGCGCCCTGACCGGGGTGATCCGCATCACCCGCATGCGTGCGTAGCCCTCCATCCATTACAAGGAGTCATTCATGACCAAGACTGTTATCACCAGCGACAAGGCCCCGGCCGCCATCGGTACTTATTCCCAGGCGATCAAGGCTGGCAACACCGTTTACATGTCGGGTCAGATTCCTCTGGACCCAAAAACCATGGAACTGGTCGAAGGCTTCGAAGCCCAGACCGTCCAGGTCTTCGAGAACCTCAAAGCCGTGGCTGAAGCCGCCGGTGGTTCGTTCAAGGACATCGTCAAGCTGAACATCTTCCTCACCGACCTGAGCCATTTCGCCAAGGTCAACGAGATCATGGGCAAGTACTTCGACCAGCCTTACCCAGCTCGCGCCGCCATCGGCGTTGCGGCCCTGCCAAAGGGTTCGCAAGTTGAAATGGATGCCATCCTGGTCATCGAGTAATGTGTCCGGCGCAGCCCCGGGCTGCGCCGACTGCTCTGCTGTAAAGAAAGCTTGAAAGGATTCCACCATGCGCAAAGCGCTTGCTCTCTCGCTGCTCGCCCTGCTTTTGGGTGGTTGTGCCAGCGACCCTGCCGATCGTGATATCAGCGGCACCTGGATCAATCAGGTGGCGATCGATGCTGCATCCAAGGGCGTCCCCTTGCGCGAAGCGCTCCAGGCCTATGGCCCGAACCTGGAATGGGACGTCAACACCAAGGCCGGTCAGGCCCGTTACACCAATGGTTTTGAGAATGTCGACGGCAAGCTGCTGGGCGAAGAGTCCGGTGCCTGGAAAATCGACTTTTATGGCAGTTCCGGAAGCGAATTGAAGCGCAACGGTAAACAACTGAGCCAGGCCGCGACCGAAAACGAACCCGCCCAGGTCTTCGACCGCGCATTGATTCCGGTACCGGATGGCGCACCGATCGGCGCCAGCTTCGAGCGTGCACTGTATTCGGCCTACATGGGCGGTAGCTGGAAAGTCATCAGCGGCCCCGGCGAAGGCAACACTGTGCAGTTCCAGGCCGACGGCCAAGTGACGGGCCTGCCCGGCACTGATCGTTATGCGTTATGCCTGGCGGGCGACTGCGCTTCGATGAGTGGCGGCAACGACAACATGTGGCTGCAACTCAACGGACAAGGAAACGCCTGGATTTTCACGCGCAAAGGCAAGGAGCTGGAAATTTTCCAGACCGTGAACACCGCGCTGGCGGATGAAATGCCTCAGTTCACGCCAGAGAATCGCAAGTGGTTGCTCGAGAAGCAATAAACACGGCGTGATCAATGTGGGAGCGAGCCTGCTCGCGAAAGCGGTGTAACAGTCGACAAACGTGTTGAATGTTATGGCCTCTTCGCGAGCAAGCTCGCTCCCACAGTTGTTATGGGGCGCACGGAAGTCAGCAGCGTCCTTCAAGGATCGCGGCATAACCTTCACGGAAGCTCGGATACTTCGGCTCCCACCCCAACGCCTTGGCACGCGCATTACTGCAGCGCTTGCTGCCGGTGCGACGCACACTGGCGTCGTCCGCCCATTCGGTCACACCCAGATACTCGCGCAACCAGCCCACCACCTCCGCCAGTGCTGCCGGCGCGTCATCGACACCGATATAGACATCATCCAGCGCCACACCGCGCCGATCTGCCTCAAGCAGGCACGCCATCAAACCCGCCGCGTCTTCGGCATGAATCCGATTGGCATACAACGGTGGATCGATCGCCACGCGATAGCCCCGGCGCACCTGAGTCAGCAACCACTCACGGCCCGGACCGTAAATACCGGTCAACCGCACAATGCTGGCCGGGATGCCACTCTTGAGGGCCACCTGCTCGGCCTCGAGCATCACTCGCCCTGAATAGCCGGCCGCCACGGTTGGCGAAGTCTCGTCGACCCACTCACCCTCCTGCTGGCCATAAACACTGCTGCTGGACACGAACAGCAGGCGATTGGGCGCCTGCCCGTAGTCCTCCAACCACTCCAGCACATGCTGCAAGCCCTCGACATAAGCGGCGCGGTAACCGGCTTCATCGTGATCGGTGGCGGCGGCGCAATACACCAGGTAGTCCACAGCGCCGACTGGCCAGGTCTCTGGACAATCCTTGTTGAACAGGTCCCCGGCAACGCCAATCACCCCCTGAGGCAGGCGTGAAACGTCGCGCCGCAGGCCATGAACCTCCCACCCAGCAGCCAACAACTGCGTGGCCAGACGACTGCCGACATCACCGCAACCGGCGATCAAAACAGAAGGCGCGGACATCAGAAAACTCCCTTTGGAAACCGACAGACTAGCGCTGGCAATGGACGAGCGGCTAGCAATACAGGAAAAAAAGATACTCTATTACTTTTGTTAACAAGAATTACTTGCAATAATACGCACCACTTTTGTTCTCGGCCTCACGAGGCCTGGAAGAGCATCATCGTTTTTCTATCTCAGGTCCGGCCAGCATGACACGCAATCAAATCCCCGCTTCGCCAACCAAACGACCTCGCGCCTGGAGCGCAGTGGCCGCCCTGCTGCTCAGCTTGATGCTGGCACCGACCGCAGCATTCGCTGACGCGCAAGCCCCTGCCACCGCACCCGCCGCAACTGAGCACGCTGCTGCACCTGCCGCGACCGACCCGGCCCAGGCAGCAGCGGCCCAGGAAACCCTAGGCGAAGACGCTCCTGAAGTCCTCGAAGCCGACAACACGCTGGGCATGGCTCACGACCTGTCGCCTTGGGGCATGTACCAGAACGCCGATGTCGTCGTGAAAACCGTGATGATCGGCCTGGCTATCGCCTCGATCATCACCTGGACCATCTGGATCGCCAAAGGCCTTGAACTCATGGGCGCCAAGCGTCGCCTGCGCACCGAGATCGTCCACCTGAAAAAAGCCGCCACCCTCAAGGAAGCCAGCGCTACGGCCACCAAGCCAGGCACCCTCGCCAATCTACTGGTGCACGACGCTCTGGAAGAAATGCACCTGTCGGTCAGTGCCCGTGAAAAAGAAGGCATCAAGGAACGTGTCAGCTTCCGCCTTGAGCGCCTGGTAGCCGCTTGCGGTCGAAACATGAGCAGCGGCACCGGCGTGCTCGCCACCATCGGTTCCACCGCGCCGTTCGTCGGCCTGTTCGGTACCGTATGGGGCATCATGAACAGCTTCATCGGCATCGCCAAAACCCAGACCACCAACCTGGCCGTCGTGGCCCCCGGCATCGCCGAAGCCCTGCTGGCAACTGCACTGGGCCTGGTTGCAGCGATTCCTGCGGTCGTGATCTACAACGTGTTTGCCCGTTCCATCGCCGGCTACAAGGCGCAGGTGTCCGACGCTTCGGCAGAAGTCCTGCTGCTGGTCAGCCGCGACCTCGATCACCAGCCTGAGCGCAGCTCGCAACCGCACATGGTGAAAGTGGGGTAATCGGCCATGGGCCTGCATTTGAAAGAAGGGGCAGACGACGATCTGTCCGAAAACCACGAAATCAACGTCACGCCGTTCATCGACGTGATGCTGGTGCTGTTGATCATCTTCATGGTGGCGGCCCCGCTGGCCACTGTTGATATCAAGGTCGACTTGCCTGCGTCCACTGCCAAGCCGGCGCCGCGGCCCGAGAAACCGGTGTTCCTCAGCGTCAAGGCTGACCAGCGCCTGTTCCTGGGCGAAGACGAAGTGAAGGCCGAAGCACTCGGCGCCACGCTCGACGCCAAGACCCAGGGCAAAAAAGACACGACGATCTTTTTCCAGGCCGATAAGGGCGTGGATTACGGCGACCTGATGAACGTGATGGACAACCTGCGCTCGGCCGGTTACCTGAAGGTCGGCCTGGTCGGACTCGAGACGGCAGTCAAGAAATGATCACGACGCGCCATAAGCTGACGCGTTACAGCGGTAGCCTGGCCGTGGTGCTGGGCGTTCACGCGCTGGCCATCGCGCTGGCCGTTAACTGGACAGCCCGCCCGCCCATCGAATTGCCGCCCCAGGCAATGATGGTCGAGCTGGCACCGGTTCCAGCCCCGCCACCGCCAGCCCCGCCGAAAGTCGTCACGCCACCGCAGCCGCCAGCGCCTGTTGAAGAGTTGCCGATTCCGAAACTCGCCGAAGCGCCGAAGGCGGAGATTGCCGTACCGAAACCGGTCAAGCCCAAGCCAAAGCCTCAGCCGCCCAAGCCTGTGGAGAAAAAGCCGGAGCCGCCGAAGGAAAAACCATCCGAGGCCAAACCGAGCGAAGCACCTCCGACTCCAGCCCCGACTGAGAAGTCCGCTCAGCCTGCGCCAGGCCCGTCGGCAGCCCAAGTGGCCGCCAAGGCCAGCTGGCAAGGCACCCTGCTCGCGCATTTGGCCAAGTACAAAAAGTACCCGGCCAGTGCACAAGCGCGGGGCAAACAAGGGATGAACCGTCTGCGCTTCGTCGTGGATGCCGAGGGCAATGTGTTGTCGTTTGAACTGGTGGGCAGTTCCGGCACTGCCGATCTGGATCGGGCCACGCTCGACATGATCCGCCGCGCCCAGCCGCTGCCTAAACCACCGGCCGATATGTTGACCAACGGCTCCATCGAAATTGTTGCACCCTTTGTTTATTCGCTGGAAAACCGCCGGCGGTAGGAAAAAATGCTGTGCCTGTAGGAGCCGAGCTTGCTCGCGATGAGGCCATATCATCCAACATCATCGTTGCCTGATACACCGCCATCGCGAGCAAGCTCGGCTCCTACAGGTTAAGCGGCGACTTCAAGATCTTCGAAAGGCACCGAAAGGTGCCTTTTACCTATCTGCCAACGGCAAACCGGCATTGCCCGGTGTCACTCGACACATACCTTCTGATAACGTGCGTCTATCGATTGCAGCCGGTATGCTTGGCTCGCAACTTCATGGACGCTTGCTATGACTCTGACAGAATTACGCTACATCGTTACCCTCGCCCAAGAGCAGCACTTCGGTCATGCGGCCGAGCGTTGCCACGTCAGCCAGCCGACCCTGTCGGTAGGCGTGAAAAAGCTTGAAGACGAACTCGGTGTGCTGATTTTCGAGCGCAGCAAAAGCGCCGTGCGCCTGACCCCGGTCGGCGAAGGCATTGTGGCCCAGGCACAAAAGGTGCTGGAACAGGCCCAAGGCATCCGCGAACTGGCCCAGGCCGGCAAAAACCAGCTGACCGCGCCGCTGAAAGTCGGTGCAATCTACACCGTCGGCCCCTACCTGTTTCCACACCTGATTCCACAACTGCACCGGGTCGCCCCGCAGATGCCGTTGTACATCGAAGAAAACTTCACCCACGTGCTGCGTGACAAATTGCGCAACGGCGAGCTCGACGCGATCATCATCGCCCTGCCGTTCAACGAAGCCGACGTGCTGACCCTGCAACTCTACGATGAGCCTTTCTACGTGCTGATGCCGGCCCAACACCCGTGGACGCAAAAAGAGTCAATCGACGCCAGCCTGCTCAACGACAAGAGCCTGCTGTTGCTGGGCGAAGGCCACTGCTTCCGCGATCAAGTGCTGGAGGCCTGCCCGACCCTGACCAAGGGCAACGACGGCGCCAAGCACACCACGGTGGAGTCCAGCTCATTGGAAACCATCCGCCACATGGTCGCGTCCGGCCTCGGGGTTTCGATCCTGCCGCTGTCGGCGGTCGACAGCCATCACTATGCCCCCGGCGTGATCGAAGTGCGGCCGCTGTCGGCGCCCACACCTTATCGCACGGTGGCCATCGCCTGGCGTGCCAGCTTCCCGCGGCCCAAGGCCATTGAAATCCTCGCTGACTCCATTCGCCTGTGCTCGGTGGCCAAGCCGTCCGCGCAGGTGGTGGCGGGCTAAGCAAGCGTCATGACCGAGTTGTCGCAAGTGTCGGTGACGGCACTCAAGGGTGTCGGCGAAGCCATGGCCGAGAAACTGGCCAAGGTGGGCCTGGAAAATCTCCAGGACGTGCTGTTTCATCTGCCGCTGCGTTATCAGGACCGCACGCGCGTAGTGCCGATCGGCGCACTGCGCCCTGGGCAGGATGCCGTCATCGAAGGCACCGTCAGCGGCGCCGATGTGGTCATGGGCCGTCGCCGCAGTCTGGTCGTGCGCCTGCAGGACGGCACCGGCGGGCTCAGCCTGCGCTTCTATCATTTCAGTAATGCCCAGAAAGAAGGCCTCAAGCGCGGCACGCGCATTCGCTGCTACGGCGAAGCGCGGCCCGGGGCGTCGGGTTTGGAAATCTACCACCCGGAATACCGCGCCATTAACGGTGATGAACCGCCGCCCGTGGATGAAACCCTGACCCCGGTTTATCCACTCACCGAAGGCCTGACCCAACAACGCTTGCGCCAGCTGTGCATGCAAACGCTCACGCTGCTCGGCCCGACGAGCCTGCCCGACTGGCTGCCGAACGAGTTGGCCCGCGACTATCAACTGGCGCCGCTGGCCGATGCGATCCGCTATTTGCACAACCCGCCCGCCGATGCCGACGTCGACGAGTTGGCCCTCGGGCACCATTGGGCGCAGCACCGCCTGGCATTCGAAGAACTGCTGACCCATCAACTGTCCCAGCAACGTCTTCGCGAAAGCATGCGCTCACTGCGCGCCCCGGCCATGCCCAAGGCCACGCATCTGCCGGCCCAATACCTGGCCAACCTCGGGTTCAACCCTACGGGAGCCCAGCAGCGGGTCGGCAACGAAATCGCCTACGACCTGAGCCAACGCGAACCCATGCTGCGGCTGATTCAGGGCGACGTGGGCGCGGGTAAAACAGTGGTTGCCGCCCTCGCTGCACTTCAGGCACTGGAGGCTGGCTATCAGGTAGCCCTGATGGCGCCCACCGAGATTCTCGCCGAGCAGCACTTCATCACCTTCAAGCGCTGGCTCGAACCGCTGGGCATCGAAGTCGCATGGCTGGCCGGGAAGCTCAAAGGCAAAAACCGCGTGGCCGCGCTGGAACAGATCGCCAACGGCGCCCCCATGGTGGTCGGCACCCACGCATTGTTCCAGGACGAAGTGCAGTTCAAGAACCTGGCGCTGGTCATCATCGACGAACAGCACCGCTTCGGCGTGCAACAGCGGCTGGCTTTACGGCAGAAAGGCGTCGGCGGGCGCATGTGCCCGCATCAGTTGATCATGACCGCCACACCGATCCCGCGCACGCTGGCCATGAGCGCCTACGCCGATCTCGACACCTCGATCCTCGATGAACTGCCGCCCGGCCGAACCCCGGTCAACACCGTGCTGATCACCGACACCCGGCGTGTCGAAGTCATCGAGCGAGTACGCAGCGCCTGTGCCGAGGGGCGTCAGGCCTACTGGGTGTGCACCCTGATCGAAGAGTCGGAAGAGCTGACCTGCCAGGCCGCCGAAACCACCTACGAAGACCTGACCGCTGCGCTTGGCGAACTGAAAGTCGGGCTGATCCACGGCCGCATGAAGCCTGCCGAGAAAGCCGCGGTGATGGCCGAGTTCAAGACCGGCAACTTGCAACTGCTGGTCGCTACCACGGTGATCGAGGTCGGCGTGGACGTCCCCAACGCCAGCCTGATGATCATCGAAAACCCCGAACGCCTGGGCCTCGCGCAATTACACCAGTTGCGCGGTCGCGTCGGTCGAGGCAGCGCAGTCAGCCATTGCGTACTGCTCTACCATCCGCCGCTGTCGCAGATCGGCCGCCAACGCCTGGGTATCATGCGCGAAACAAACGACGGCTTTGTCATTGCCGAAAAGGATCTTGAACTGCGCGGGCCTGGCGAAATGCTCGGCACGCGTCAGACTGGCCTGCTTCAATTCAAGGTCGCCGACCTGATGCGCGACGCCGACCTGCTTCCCGCTGTACGCGACGCCGCCCAGGCTTTGCTGGAGCGCTGGCCGGACCACGTCAGCCCATTGCTCGACCGCTGGCTGCGCCACGGGCAGCAATACGGCCAAGTGTGAGCACCGTCGCAGTTTCTGGAGGATGGGTTTGAGCAAGCTGGTTATACTCCTGCAATTGTTTTAGTCCGGATACAGACCATGACCGAAGTTGCCCTCGCACCCGCCTCCCCGCACGCTCCGTCGGTTATACGGCTGCTGTTGGGCAAACTGGGCATTGCCTATGAAGAAGTCCTCGACCATCACGGCTTGAACCCGGCGCGCAAGGTCCAGGCCGTGCTGCTCGATGACGCCGTCGGCGCGCTGATGGTGCTGTTTCCGCAGAGCCAGTTGCTCGACCTCAACCGTCTCACCGAACTCACTGGCCGCCGCCTCACCGCAGTGCCGACCGAACGCCTGGAAAAGATGCTCGGCAAGCACAGCCTGAGCCTGCTACCGGGCCTGCCGGCACTCACCAGTTCGCCGTGCCTGTATGAAGAAAGCTTGCTGCGAGAGCCGTCGGTGCTGGTCAACTCGGGGGAGCCGGGCGTGCTGCTGGAAATCTCCAGCGAAGCCTTCAAATCCATGCTCAACAAGGCCAGTGCCGCCAACTTCGGCGAAGCCCTGAGCAGCATCCGCCCGAACCTTGACCGCCCCGATGATGACCGCGAGGAAATCACCCAGGCCGTTCAAGCGTTCACCGCGCGGCGTATCCAGCAGCGCCTGGAAGCGACCATCGAAATTCCGCCGCTGGCCGAAACCGCACAGAAGATCATCAAGCTGCGTGTCGACCCCAACGCCACCATCGACGACATCACCGGCGTGGTCGAAACCGACCCGGCGCTGGCCGCGCAAGTGGTGAGCTGGGCGGCGTCGCCGTACTACGCCTCGCCGGGCAAGATTCGCTCGGTGGAAGACGCCATCGTACGGGTACTGGGTTTCGACCTGGTGATCAATCTGGCGCTGGGCCTGGCACTGGGCAAAACCCTGAGCCTGCCCAAGGACCACCCGCAACACAGTACCCCGTACTGGCAGCAATCGATCTACACCGCCGCCGTCATCGAAGGCCTGACCCGCGCCATGCCGCGCACCCAGCGCCCGGAAGCCGGCCTGACCTACCTGGCGGGCTTGCTGCACAACTTTGGCTACCTGCTGCTGGCCCACGTGTTCCCGCCGCACTTCTCGCTGATCTGCCGTCATATGGAGGTCAACCCGCACCTGTGCCACAGCTACATCGAGCAACACCTGCTGGGGATCAGCCGCGAACAGATCGGCGCGTGGCTGATGCGCTTCTGGGACATGCCCGATGAGCTGGCCACCGCACTGCGCTTCCAGCACGACCCAAGCTACGACGGCGACTACGCCGAGTACCCGAATCTGGTGTGCCTGTCGGTGCGCCTGCTGCGCAGCCGTGGCATCGGCTCCGGCCCGGACGAAGACATCCCTGACGCCCTGCTCGACCGCCTCGGCCTGACACGCGCCAAAGCCGAAGACGTCGTCAGCAAAGTCCTCGAAGCCGAAGTACTGCTGCGCGAACTGGCTTCGCAGTTCAGTCAACCCTGAAAAGCTTCGCGGGCAAGCCCGCTCCCACAGAGATCACTCGAACCTGTGGGAGCGTGGCTTGCCCGCGATGAATTTAACTCGGCCCACTTGAAAGCTCAGGTTTCAGACCTGCCCTACTGCGACTATTAAACTAGTTATCCACCCAAGTAACGTGTCACATAACCTGAATTAGGGGTGCCAATTTCAAAATTATAACCACTCACCACCACACGCTCATCCGGCATCAGCGCAGCAGATCTGAGAATAGCATGGGTTGACTCACGATCAATCAAAGTCCAGCCTTTGCTGGCAAACGTTGCATCCAAGTTACCTAGAGCATCAAAGCGTGCAGTAACTGTAGCAGCATTGCTGGGGAATTCCGCCGAATTGGCCGTGCCGAAGGCGATGATTTTCCCGTCTTGCTGCAAGACACATCGTGACCAGCCGAGGTTATTTAAAAAATTAGAGAACAAAGGCCGCCCCCGATTAAATACTTTATTCGGAATACCACTTTCGTCGAGAGCAACAATTAACCCGGTATTCATAGCCGAGTTGCCGACTGCAATTATTCCGCCATCATCAGACTTCAATGCCATAAAACCAAGCGAAAGCAATTCACTGCTCTTGGAGATAATTACGGCTCCGTTCTGGGCGATTCCATACTCATTGTCGACAGTACCGTCGTGATTGTAGCGAATTATATAAGCGTCATAAAATTCTCCTTCTTTCCTTCTATCGACCCTACCGCAAACCAGCACCTTGAGATCCGGCTGAACCTTCGCATTATAAGCAGTATTATTAGCACCTAAATAACCTGGCACTTCGATAAATACAAAGCCAGCCCCATTGAAACTCTTGTCAAACGAACCATCCACATCAAGACGTATTACGACGCCTTTTTCAATGTCGAATTCATAAACAATACTAGCGACCAATAAGATCTTGCCATCCTGCAACTGGATATCAGCTCCCTGAAAAGCACCTGCCATCATGGCATGGTCACTTACCCTTTTCTCAGCCCCACCGTGGACCTTGAACTTGGCGCTTTCTGCTAATCCGGCACCCTTCAGATCAGTAGGAGCGATAATGACCCTACCTCCTGTTCCGAAAGATTCATCAAACTCACCACCGTCCGTCAGCTTTACAACCACCAAATCGGGAACTTCGAATAGCTCAAAGGTCTGGGTAACCCCCATAATGATGTAACCACCACCTTGCAGGCGGTATAGAGCTACAGGCGAAAGCCAATTGTCGTCGTCTAAAGGGATTTCTATGGAACCGTTGACGCCAAATCCACTATCAAAGCTACCATCAACATTCAATCGAACTATCTTGGCTGGAGAACTTTCATTGGATTCTGCGTTTAATCCAATGAGTAATTTATTGTCGGGTAGAGCATATATCGCGCCTGGAATGGCGCCGATAATATCAGGAAATGGCAAATTTACCTGGCCGTTACCGCCAAATTCAGGATCCAGCGCACCCGGATTTTTTGTTACCTGTGTTGGATTCATTCTCCTGCTCCTTCAAGAAAGTAGAAAGTTCCTAACGAACTGTTGCCTCCATTAGAGCATCCGTCGACGTCGCATCAACCCTGTAATAAATGACAGTTCTGCTATCTTTGCTGGACATACTATTGACCTTCTAAGCCAAGTATCACATTTACAACACTGCTATCTGCCGCTACCCGCAACCCTCCTCCTCGGCTTCAAATACTTGGTCAACCCCAGAACACCAGCGCCGGGTCGCCCTTGACGGACTCGACTCGTCCTGAACCCCGTCATGACGCCAATTGCTTGTTCTTCACCTGATCTTCGCCTGTAAGCCTACGCGGACAAAAAACAAGCGCCCTGCTATTATTTGACTGCTAATAGAGGGCTTTCCCGATGACCCAGACAGCTACTGGCAGCGTTGCAAATCAGGTCCGCAAGCTTGCCAAGGACCATAGGGTCACTGCCGAACCTGACGACATGAGCCGTATGGCCGTTCTCATTACCCGCATGGCTGGCGATGTGGTTGAGCTGGATGGCGTCGAGCAATTGCTCGTCAATCTCAAGAAAAAAGGCGTGCTGAGCAAATCGGAGACCCTGGCACTCCAAGGACGCTACCTTCAGGAACGGCGCGCGAAGAAACCTGGCGCATGACTTTTGATCCGTTCGGCGACTTCGATGCTGCTGGATACCTGCAAAATTCGCTGCAACTGAAAGACCCCACCGAAGTAAAAGAGTCAGAGCATCTTTCGTTCGAATTGAGCATTGAGGATGCGCTTGCCTATTTGGCTAAAAAGAAGCCGATCGACTACAAAACAGTGCTCAAGGTCCATGAAATCCTGTTCTCGGGCTTTTATCACTGGGCAGGGAAAGATCGGAACGAGCTTGTTCCTCACCTGGCCGTTTTCAAGGGTTCATACGACGATCCCCGAAGCACCGTCTTCGAGCACCCGCATTCCATCAAGATGTCTGTCGACTATGCGCTTGGGCTGGCAGCAGACAAGAAGTCCTTCAAAAATCACCCTGGACGCGTGATGGGCCAACTGGCTTTCGCACACCCCTTCCTGGACGGCAACGGGCGCACCATCCTGTTAGTTTTCATGGAGCTCTGTTATCGCGCCAAATTCGCCATCGACTGGTCAAAGACGAACAAGGACGACTACTTGCGGGCACTCAGCGATGAAATCCGCGAACCTCGCGAGGGGTATCTCGATCACTACCTGAAGCCGTTCATAGTCGACATTGTCAGTCGTGACGAATGGCCTGAGACCATCAGCGGTATCAGAGGCCTTGATGGTCTGGACAAGGAAGGCATCACCTACGAGAGCCTGGATAACCCGGAAGTCCAGCAGATCTACAAGACATACCGGGCACAGCTTCTCGATGCCGGAGAGCCTCCTGAATCGAATGACTGAGGAGGCGCACTTACCCCGGCGAAGAGCCCCTCACGCGACCTGAATAACCTCAAGCCTTGGGCTTGGCCTTCTTCGGCTTCAAGTACTTGGTCAACCCCTGGAACCAGATCACCAGCGCCGGATTGCCCTTGATCTGAATCGACTTGTCCTGAATCCCCGTCATGAACGCCAGTTGCTTGTTCTTCGCCTGCATCGTGGCAAAGCCATACCCGGCATCCTTGAAGGCAATAGCGAACGCAGGCTCGGCATACACCCCGGCCTTGCTGGTGATGCGCTGACCCTTCACCCGGAAATGCCGCGCCACTTTCCCGTCCAGGGTTTGCAGTTGAAACACCAGTTCCTTGTCACCCAATTGCTGCTGAAACGCAGGATTGGTCCGACTGGCCTTGCCCATCAACAAACCCAGCATCCACAGCAGAAAACGAAACTTCATGCGCAAGCCTCAAAAGAAAATGAACGGCCGGCGCAGTGTAGCGGGTAAAAACCAAAATTCCACCATCTTGCACGGTTAGAAGAAGATCAGACCTATTCACTGCAAGATGACTACCAAGTCACGATTTTCCAATCCTCGAATCTGAAAGCAAAACGTTGCCCCTTAGCGTTCTCTTACACGCCTCGGAGGCAAAGAACCTACAAGCACTCCTTACCTTTTCCGAACCACGCGTAGGAAACGTCCGAACCGGTCTCCATTGCCTTGAATTGCGTCTTTGCCCCAGTACCTTGCGTCAGGCCAACTTAATCCTGAACCGGTGGAACGCATGGTGAACGACAGCGTTCCCCTCAGGACGGCAAACGACAGGAGTTCATTAATGACGATCGGATATTTCATTGGTCGAGGCGATAAAACCTCTTGCGGTGGTACGGTGCTGGAGGGGGACGACACTGTTAGTTTCTTTGGTCTCGCCCATGCCCGTGAAGGTGATTTGGTCAGTTGCGGATTGGACGCAAAGGAATATCGGATTGCAGGAGGGGTTTCACACATCTTCAGCAACCACAAAAAGGTGGCAGGCACCCTTGATAGCCACAGTAGTTGCCCCTGTAAAGCCCGACTTATTCCATCGATTTTCAACTCGACCTACCAGAATGGAAGTACTGCGGCACAAGTGCGCAAGGCCTCTGTTCAACCTGTAACACCGACCACAAATAGCCAACCGGTCGCTCCGGGCCCATCCGGTTTTAACGCTGCGACAAGCAACCATTCTCCTGAGCGCGTCAACAGCCCCAATGCTCAGGAGCCCGGTTTCTATATCGTCCCCATAAGCACCACCCGGGAACAACTTGAATCCAACCTGTTCACTCTGCGCGATCCGGCGGTGATGGGTAAATTCAAACTACTAAACCCGAATCTGCGCGATGCCAAAGCGGGCTCGATGATCGTGCTTGGTGACCCCAGCAATCATCAATGCACCCGGCAAGAAGCGATGCTCATGGAGGTTGCGGCCAAGACCAACCAGATCATTGAAACGCTCAGCCCGGAAGAGGCGGACTTCATGGTGCAACACCGTGACGCTATCCAGACTTTCCTGAGCCATGGCTCAAGCGCCATCGGCGTTGGCGCGAGCATCTTCAAAAACAATCTGGATAACGTTGGCAAAACCATGAGGGAACTCGAAGCATTGCAACAAAGAACACTGCAACGCGATGGGCACCTACGCTCGCCAACGTTTTTTGCTGAACGCCAGCGCCTGTTCACACAACTCAATACTTACATGACGTCGCTGACTCGCAAGGGCATCGGCTTTCCTGACCACATCAATCTGAAAAAAAAGCTGGGCATCTCCAGTCAAAGCCTGGTCCACCTATGGACCAACGCCAGTCCCGCAGGTCAAATACCAGGTTACGCCAGCCATCTTGAGGGTGTGGCGAGGGCTTCCAAATACGTCAGATACGGCGGATGGTTGGGCACAGCCATTGGTGGCGGGGTGTCTGCTCTCAAGGTTCAGGATGCGTGTACCGCGGGGACGACCGAAGCGTGCGAGCGGGTCAGATTGACTGAGGTGGGAAGTTTTAGCGGAGCAGTCATAGGTGGCGTAATCGCAGGTTCGACCCTATCAACCTCTGTTGTTGGTGGGATTTGCGTTGCGTTGGGTGTACCTACAGGCGGTTTGGGATCTTTGGCTTGCAGTATTGTTGTAGTGGGCGGGGGGTCTTATTTCGCCACCTCTCTCGGGTCCGCTGTGGGTGAAGAAATGGGGGAGCGGATATTTGAGGCCAATGAATGAACATTAGCGTTGCAAGCGCGCTATTCGTAGCGTCTGGTCTGTTTTTTTTTGGTGGCGCAATTGTTGTTTTGGGAGTGGTTGTTTATATAGGCCATACCAAAGGAGACATTTTGTCGGATCACTTCAAAAACAGCTCACCAGTCATAACTATCCCGGCACTTATAGATAAAGGCCTCAGGGGAAAGACCCGGCTGGTTTGCTCCGTATCCAGCGTTGTCACCTTTCCCCGCTTTTTCCTGAAACATGGAATCGTAAATGCTGAGGATCTTGAAAACTTCCCCAAAGACCTCAGACGAAAATTAGTTGCACTGCAATGGGCCCTTTTAACCACACTAGGCGGAATCATGGCCCTGGGCGTGATCGCGATGTGGAATTAATCAGGTAATGGCAACAAAAAATGGGCACCCAACCAAGTTGGCGTGCCCATTCTTTATTCCACTCCCCCGCTGCGCGGGTCAGGGAAACGACTTACGGATTAACGCTGTCTTTCAACGATTTACCCGGCTTGAACGCAACAGTGTTGCTGGCCTTGATTTTGACTGGCTCACCAGTTTGCGGGTTTTTGCCGGTGCGGGCGCCGCGGTGACGTTGCAGGAAGGTGCCGAAACCTACCAGCGTGACGCTGTCTTTGCGGTGCAAGGCGCCGGTGATTTCTTCGAGAACGGCGTTGAGGACGCGGTTGGCCTGCTCTTTGGTGAGGTCTGCTTTTTCAGCAATGGCTGCGGCGAGTTCTGGTTTACGCATGTTAGTGAAGCCCCTTTGACGGTTTTTTGTTGTTATGTCCGTGCTGCTCTCTGCGGAGCAGCGCCCAAAGCGCCGCAGGTGCTCTACTCTGCGGCAGACGGGAGTGAGGATGGCACGCACGGAAGAGCCGCGCCAGTATCGGCGCGACCTTTATAACGGCAACATGGGGGTGATTCCGACAGAACGACCGGTATTTACGCCAGTAGGGCCGGAAGCTCTTTGTTCAGGGCCAGTTTTTCCATCACGGCCGTGCCTGTCAGGGCATAACCGAGCAGTTTTCCACTGGCATCGCGGCATAACACCTTGATGTCGGCGCCCTGCCCTTCGACTGTCCAGACACCCTCCGAACCCCGTGGCGGCGGGGACACCACCAATGGGCACACCGGCGTTTTGACGGTGATCGGCATCGGGCCGTAGGTGACCTCTGTCGGGTTGCCGGCAAGGGTCTGGGCCAGCGCCCTCGCACAGCTCATCAGGGGCATTACGTACAACAGATTCAGCCCATCAACCTCGGCACAGTCGCCCAGTGCGTAAATGTTGGCGTGGGAGGTTTGCAGGTGACGGTCGACCATCACGCCACGGTTGACCTGCAAACCGGCAGCGGCGGCCAGGTCGATGCGCGGGCGCAGGCCGATGGCTGACACCACGACGTCGCACGGGATGACCTGGCCGTCGGACAGGTGCGCCTCCAGACCCTCGGCGACGCGCTGCAGGCGATTGAGCACAGGCCCCAGGTGGAAGCGTGCGCCGAGGCTTTCCAGCCCCGCCTGGACCGCTGCGGCTGCCGCGGGGTGCAACAGGGTCGGCATGACTTGCTCGCACGGTGCAACCAGTTGCACTTCGTAGCCACCCTGAGTCAGGTCGTTGGCAAATTCGCAGCCAATCAGGCCGGCGCCGAGCAACAACACCCGACGCTTACCGGCCGCCGCTGCGCGAAAGCGTGCGTAGTCTTCCAGGTCGTTGATGGGGAAGACGCAATCCGCTGCGTCACCCTCGATGGGCACCCGCACGGTTTCTGCACCCCAGGCCAGGATCAGGTCACGGTAGTACACCGCTTCTTCACCGATCCACAGGCGCTTGTGGCCCGGGTCGATGCCACTGATGCGGGTGTGAGTGCGAACTTCGGCCTTCAACTGCTCGGCCATGGCCCCCGGTTCGGCCATGCTCAAGCCATCGGCATCCTTGTTTTTGCCGAAACCGGTGGACAGCATCGGCTTGGAGTAGGAGCGCCCGTCATCGGCGGTAATCAGCAGCAGCGGGGTTTCGCCATCAAGTTTGCGAAACTCCCGGGCCAGGTTGTAGCCAGCCAGGCCGGTGCCGACGATCACAACAGGTGCGTTCATTCCTTACTCCTCAGTTCTTAAGCGGCGATTTCGATCATTTCAAAATCCATCTTGCCCACACCGCAGTCCGGGCACAGCCAGTCTGCTGGCACGTCTTCCCAGCGGGTGCCGGGCGCAATGCCGTCATCGGGCCAGCCGTCAGCTTCGTTGTAGATCAGGCCGCAAACCACACATTGCCACTTTTTCATTCAGGTACATCCTCAGGGTTCAGGCTTTTACCGGCGCGAACGGTCGATGGTTCAGCGCTGCCGTCCGGCTCAGTGCGTTTTGTACTGATGGGGCTGGGCAGATGCAAGCCTGTTCAGCGCAACCGGCAGCCGGATCACTCAAATTTATGAGCTGACATGTTAAGCTCGCCGCCTCCTTTGCTGCCAATAATGACTCATTGTGCAACACACAAATCCCCCCCGTTCGGCCCCGCTCTGGCTCCCTCAAAGCCTGCTGACGCCTCTCCCCGACCCGCTTACCCTCGACTGGCTATTCGACGAAGGATCGCTGACCCGACGCCTGACCCGCTTGTCGAATGACGGCTTCAGCGTGACGCCGCTGTTCGAAGGCTGGCAGACCTTGCGCGCCGATGAATGCGCCGCGCTGGACCTGGCCGAAGGCAGTGAAGGCTGGGTGCGCGAGGTGTTTTTGCGCGGAAATGGCCAGGCGTGGGTGTTTGCCCGCAGCGTTGCGGCACGCAGTGCGTTGCAGGGCGATGGCTTGCACATGGACGAACTGGGTAGCCGCTCCCTGGGCGAATTATTGTTTTGCGACCACGCGTTCCAGCGCCGCGCAATCGAGGTTTGTCACTATCCTCAAGCTTGGCTGCCGACGGAAGTTCAGGCCCCTGAGCTGTGGGGCCGCCGTTCGCGCTTCGACCGCGGTACGTTGAGCGTGCTGGTGGCCGAAATTTTCCTGCCGACCCTGTGGAGCGCCGCCCGCGCCCATCCGGAGAACTGCTGATGTACCAGAGCCTGCTCAAGTCCCTGAACCGCTTGAACCCAAGGGCCTGGGATTTCATTCAGCTGACGCGCATGGACAAGCCGATCGGCATTTATCTATTGCTGTGGCCGACATTGTGGGCGCTGTGGATTGCCGGCAAAGGCTCGCCGTCGTTGGCCAATATCGTGATTTTCGTGCTTGGCGTGGTGCTGACCCGCGCGGGCGGCTGTGTGATCAACGATTGGGCGGACCGCAAGGTTGATGGCCATGTGAAGCGCACCGAACAGCGCCCACTGCCGAGCGGCAAAATCAGCTCCAAAGAAGCACTTGTGTTCTTTGCGCTGCTGATGGGCCTGAGTTTCCTGCTGGTGCTGTGCACCAATGCGGCAACGATCTGGCTGTCGTTCGGCGGCCTGGCCCTGGCCTGCACTTATCCGTTCATGAAGCGCTACACCTACTACCCGCAAGTGGTGCTGGGTGCGGCGTTCTCCTGGGGGATGCCGATGGCCTTCACCGCCGAAACCGGCGAACTGCCGGCGGCGGCGTGGCTGCTGTGGATCGCCAACCTGATGTGGACGGTGGGCTACGACACCTATTACGCAATGACCGATCGTGACGACGATTTGAAGATCGGGGTGAAATCCACGGCGATTCTGTTTGGCGAGGCAGACCGGGTGATCATTCTGACCCTGCAGGGGCTGGCGCTGGGTTGCCTGCTGTTGGCCGGTTCGAAATTCGAGCTCGGCGGCTGGTTCCACCTTGGCCTGGCGGTGGCGGCGGGCTGTTTTGCCTGGGAGTTCTGGTACACCCGTGGCAAGGATCGCATGCGCTGCTTCAAGGCGTTCTTGCACAACCACTGGGCCGGGTTGGCGATTTTTGTCGGGATCGTGCTGGATTACGGGTTGCGCTGAAAATTGAAAAGATCGCAGCCTCCAGCAGCTCCTACCATTGGATTTTTGTTCATCCTGTAGGAGCTGCAGGAGGCTGCGATCTTTTTTGCGATTTGCGTTACTTCTGCGACTCGTGAACGACGTGCCAGACGTCCTTCATTTTGTCGCCCGTCATGTCTCCAGGAGCCTTGTCCTTCACGAAGGTGTACAGCGGCTTGCCGTCATAGGCATATTGACTCGTGCCGTCATCACGCTTGATGACGCTCCACTTGCCTGAGGCCGTGGCACCCGCCGGTGCCATCATCGGTGGCCAGTTCTTGGCGCATTCGTCATTACACATCGACTTGCCGCCCGAGTCCTTGTCGAACGTGTACAGGGTCATGCCCTTGTGATCGACCATCATCCCGTCTTTCATCATTGCCGGGTCGGCGGCGAGGGCCAGTGTCGGCAGAGTTAGCGCAGCAGTGACCAGCAGAGCCTTCCAGGATTGAGCAACGTGCTTCATGGAAACCTTCCTTTTGTGGTTGTCAGGATTCGGACTTAGAGCTTAGTCCAGGTTCGTGACAATCGCCGGGCGACTAAAATACTGTCACACGACTGCAATAATTCCGTTATCTAATGCGGCGCAAGACAGTTAAATGACAAGAGGATTAAGGCATGGTTGGCAGGAGCATTCTGATCGTCGACGACGAAGCGCCCATTCGCGAAATGATCGCCGTTGCGTTGGAAATGGCCGGCTATGACTGCATGGAGGCGGAAAACTCCCAGCAGGCCCACGCCATCATCGTCGACCGCAAACCTGACCTGATCCTGCTCGACTGGATGCTGCCCGGCACGTCCGGCATCGAACTGGCCCGCCGCCTCAAGCGCGATGAGCTGACCGGGGATATCCCGATCATCATGCTCACCGCCAAGGGCGAAGAGGACAACAAGATCCAGGGCCTGGAAGTTGGCGCTGACGACTACATCACCAAACCTTTCTCCCCCCGCGAACTGGTTGCGCGCCTCAAGGCCGTGCTGCGCCGCGCCGGACCGACCGATGGCGAGGCGCCGATTGAAGTCGGTGGCCTGCTGCTGGACCCGATCGGCCACCGCGTGACCATCGATGGCAAGCCTGCGGAAATGGGCCCGACCGAATACCGCCTGCTGCAATTTTTCATGACCCACCAGGAGCGCGCCTATACCCGTGGCCAGTTGCTGGATCAGGTCTGGGGCGGCAACGTGTATGTCGAGGAGCGCACTGTCGATGTGCACATCCGCCGCCTGCGCAAAGCCCTCGGCGATGCCTACGAAAATCTGGTACAAACCGTGCGCGGCACCGGTTACCGCTTTTCCACCAAGGCCTGACCCGGACTTTTCCCGCTTTAGAAGTAGACAAGGACGCGCGTTCAAGTGAACCAAAACTGGCATGGCACCCTGATTCGCCACATGCTGCTACTGGTCACCGCCTGCCTGGTGATCGGCTTGATCACCGGCTACTACGGCTGGAGCCTTGCTGCGGGGCTGGGTGTTTACCTGGCCTGGACCCTCAAGCAACTGCTGCGCCTGCACGAATGGCTGCGCCTGCACAAACCCGACGAAGCACCGCCCGATGGCTACGGTCTGTGGGGCGAGGTGTTTGACAGCATCTATCACCTGCAACGTCGCGACCAACGGGTGCGTGGGCGCCTGCAAGCCGTGATCGACCGGGTTCAGGAATCCACCGCTGCATTGAAAGACGCCGTGGTGATGCTCGACAGCGACGGCAACCTGGAATGGTGGAACCGCGCCGCCGAGACCCTGCTGGGCCTCAAGACCCCACAGGACAGCGGCCAGCCGGTGACCAACCTGGTGCGTCATCCGCGCTTCAAGGAATATTTCGAGCAGGACAGCTACGCCGAGCCGTTGGAAATCCCCTCGCCGACCAACGACCGGATGCGCATTCAGCTGTACATCACCCGCTACGGCAACAATGAACACCTGATGCTGGTGCGCGATGTCACACGCATCCATCAGCTTGAGCAAATGCGCAAAGACTTCATCGCCAACGTCTCCCATGAATTGCGTACGCCGCTGACCGTGATTTGCGGCTACCTGGAAACCCTGCTCGACAACGTCGAGGAAGTGAACCCGCGCTGGACCCGTGCCCTGCAGCAAATGCAGCAACAGGGCGGGCGCATGCAGACCTTGCTCAATGACTTGCTGCTGCTGGCCAAACTGGAAGCCACCGACTACCCGTCGGACAACCAGCCCGTGGCCATCGACGGCTTGCTGCAATCGATCAGGAGCGATGCGCAACAGCTGTCGGGCCAGAAAAACCAGCAAATCAGCCTGGAAGCCGACCCGACGATTTTGCTCAAGGGCAGCGAAGCGGAACTGCGCAGCGCGTTTTCCAACCTGGTGTTCAACGCGGTGAAGTACACCCAGGCTGAAGGCCACATCCGCATTCGCTGGTGGGGTGATGAGCAAGGTGCACACCTGAGCGTGCAGGACTCCGGTATCGGCATCGACAGCAAACACCTGCCGCGCCTGACGGAACGCTTCTATCGCGTCGACTCCAGCCGCAACTCCAACACCGGTGGCACCGGGCTGGGACTGGCGATCGTCAAACACGTGCTGTTGCGCCATCGCGCGCGCATGGAGATCAGCAGCGTACCGGGCCATGGCAGCACCTTTACCTGCCATTTCGCCCCTGCCCAGGTCAGCAAATCCCGGGTTATCAGCACTACCGATTAATACCGGCCAGCACGCGCCACTAGGCAACCGGACGGTCAGCCGCTACATTGGCTGACTTGCGCCTGCTTTTCAGGCGCACATTTTTCTTTCCTTTCGCATACACGGAACCCGCAAAACTCCATCATGGACCCTTCCCCTGGCTTGTCCCTCGCAACAATATTCGCCGACTTCGGCATGATTCTTTTTGCTCTGATCCTGGTTTTGCTCAACGGCTTTTTCGTTGCGGCGGAATTTGCCATGGTCAAATTGCGCTCGACCCGGGTCGAAGCCATCGCCGAACAGCACGGCTGGCGCGGGCACATCCTGCGCACCGTGCACAGTCAGCTCGATGCTTACCTGTCGGCGTGCCAATTGGGTATCACCCTCGCCTCCCTGGGCCTGGGTTGGGTCGGCGAACCGGCGTTCGCCCACCTTCTGGCTCCCGTGCTGAGTGCCGCAGGCGTGGATTCCGCCGAAGTGGTCAAGGCGGTTTCGTTTTTCACCGCGTTCTTCATCATTTCGTACCTGCACATCGTGGTCGGCGAACTGGCCCCGAAATCCTGGGCCATTCGCAAACCCGAATTGCTGTCGCTGTGGACGGCGGTGCCGCTGTACCTGTTCTACTGGGCGATGTACCCGGCCATCTACCTGCTCAATGCCAGCGCCAACCAGATCCTGCGCATCGCGGGGCAAGGTGAACCCGGCCCACACCACGAGCACCACTACAGCCGTGAAGAGCTGAAACTGATCCTGCACTCCAGCCGTGGTCAGGATCCGAGCGACCAGGGCATGCGCGTACTGGCCTCGGCGGTGGAAATGGGCGAACTGGAAGTGGTCGACTGGGCCAACTCTCGCGAAGACCTGGTGACCCTGGAGTTCAACGCTCCGCTCAAGGAAATCCTGGCGATGTTCCGTCGCCACAAGTTCAGCCGTTATCCGGTGTACGACAGCGAGCGCCAGGAGTTCGTCGGCCTGCTGCACATCAAGGACCTGCTGCTGGAACTGGCGGCCCTGGATCACATTCCCGAGTCGTTCAACCTGGCCGAACTGACCCGTCCGCTAGAGCGTGTTTCCCGGCACATGCCGCTGTCGCAGTTGCTGGAGCAGTTCCGCAAAGGCGGTTCGCACTTCGCCGTGGTTGAAGAGGCCGATGGCAACATCATCGGCTACCTGACCATGGAAGACGTGCTGGAAGTGCTGGTGGGCGACATTCAGGACGAACACCGCAAGGCCGAACGCGGGATCCTCGCGTACCAGCCGGGCAAACTGCTGGTGCGCGGCGATACGCCGTTGTTCAAGGTCGAACGGCTGCTGGGCATCGATCTGGACCACGTCGAGGCCGAAACCCTCGCCGGGCTGGTCTACGAAAGCCTCAAGCGAGTGCCGGAAGAGGAAGAAGTGCTGGAGGTCGAAGGCCTGCGGATCATCATCAAGAAGATGAAAGGGCCGAAGATTGTTTTGGCCAAGGTGTTGATGCTGGATTGATTGACTGATCTGAATCGGCATCGCTCCCTTCGCGAGCAGGCTCGCTCCCACAATTGAAATGCACTCCAATGTGGAAGCGAGCCTGCTCGCGAAGGCGTCAGAACAGGCAATTCATCACTGTTTGCCCATTTCAAAGTTGGGCAACACCTCCACCGGCTGATTGAACCGGAACGGTATCGACACCAGCCCCATCCCGGTATTGCGCTGCACCGCGAAGTGCAGATGCGGCCCGCTGCTGTTGCCGGTATTACCCGACAGTGCCAGCGCACTACCCACTGCCACCCGCTGCCCCTCACGAACGCTGACCGAGCCTTTTTTCAGGTGCAGGTACACGCCCATGGTCCCGTCATCGTGCAACACCCGCACGAAATTGCCCGACGGATCGTTGCCGCGTCCGGTCTGGCCGTTTTCGGTTTTCACCACAACCCCGCCACGGGCAGCAATGATCGGCGTGCCCTCGGGCATGGCGATGTCCATGGCGTAACGGTTCTTCGGCCCGTAGTGGCTGTATTGGCCATTGGCCCCCTGGCTCAACCGAAACGGCCCGCCTCGCCAGGGCAGCGGGTAGCGATAGGCCATGGTGGCCCCCGACGGGTCGCCCAGGGAGTATTCGAACCTTGGGGTGTACACCAGCGGCCTTCCGGGTTTCGAAGCCTTGAGCAGCGCCAGGCGTATGCTGCTGCGTGCCGGCATCACCCGACGGATCGGTCGACCCGGCGCACCACTGACGTTGTTCAACCCCGCGAAGCTCAATTCGACTTCCACCGGCGCATATAGGTCATTGCGCACATACACGCTGTCCATGCCCTTCAGCTTCTTGATATCGAGGTACACCTGACGTTCCAGGTGCTCGACCATGCGATCGCGGAATACAACCACCTGCGCACCCTGGGTGGGCCGATCGCTGTAGGAGACCACGCCATTGGCGTCGGTGGACGTGTAAATAGTCATGGCCACAGCCGAGGTGGAGGCCATGGAAAGACCACAGAAGAACAGCAGGCGCGCGAGCATGGGCAGGGATCTGTCGAGTAAGGCCTGGGGAGGAGCCTAGCAGTCGGAATTGACCTGCGTAGTCGGCAGATGTTTCAAGATGGGTGGATCAGGGTGATGTGTGGTGCAGGTGATGGCCCCTTCGCGGGCAAGCCCGCTCCCACAGTTGAAACGCATTCCAAGGTGGGAGCGAGCCTGCTCGCGAAGACGAACAAACAGGCGATGAAGATTACGCGCCAGGAATAAAGTGCTTCTGCGCCGTACCCCGGGCAATCAATCGCGAGATGTAGTCGAGCTTCTGCGCATCCTGATCGACAAAGCGGAAGGTCAGTTGCAGCCATTCGCTGTCTGGCTTCGGTTCGTGGGCAACAATGGCATGCAGGTAGCCGTTGAGGCGCGCGGTTTCAGCGTTGTCACCCTGCTCGAGGTCGAGTACGGCGCTGTCGAGGACTTGCGGCAGGGTGTCGGCACGTTTGACCACCAGCAGCGCTTCCTTGAGGCTCAAGGCCTTGATCACGCATTGCTGGATGCCGTTCGGCAAGCGCAGTTGCCCCTGACCACGCCCTCCCCCGACTGCCGCAGCAGGTGCCGGTGCCTTGACCGGTGGGCTGTTCAGCAAACCACCACGGGCTGGCGCAGCTGCCGCAGCAGCAGGCGCAGAGGCAGCGACAGTCGACGCCGCCACCGCAGGCTTGCCGCCGGTCAATGCACTCAGGGAATCGTTGGCAAACGCCGGGCTCGCTTTGGTATTCGTCGTGTTCATCAAGACGTCGAGCTTGCCAACCTTGTGCAGCGCCTGCTTGACCTTGGTGATCAGTTGCTCGTTGGTGAAGGGCTTGCTGACGTAGCCGGAGACCCCGGCCTGGATCGCCTGGACGACGTTTTCTTTGTCGCCGCGGCTGGTCACCATGACGAACGGCATGCCTTTGAGGCTTTCTTGCTCACGGCACCAGGTCAGCAGTTCCAGGCCCGACATTTCCGGCATTTCCCAGTCGCACAGGACCAGATCGAACGCTTCCCGAGCCAGCAGGGCCTGGGCCTTTCTGCCGTTGACCGCGTCTTCGATCCGCATGCCCGGGAAATAGTTACGCAGGCATTTTTTTACCAGGTCACGAATGAACGAGGCATCGTCCACGACCAACACACTGACCTTACTCATCCATAACCCCTTTAAAAAATCCCGGCAAGCATACCGCCTTGTTGATGGCACTTTGCCACAGCCTTCAGTCACGCCGGGACTTTTCGTTCGCGGGTGCTGCTTTTCGAATTCGTGAGCCGCAAACGAAAACGCCCGGCCAAAGGGCCGGGCGCTTCTCTGGGACAACCTTACTTATCGTCAGCTTTGCCCGGAACATTAGCGGTTTCAGCGCTGGTGCCTTCAACTTCTTCCTTCATGCGTTTAAGGCCAAGATGGCGCACGTCGGTGCCGCGTACCAGGTAGATCACCAGCTCCGAGATATTGCGCGCGTGGTCGCCGATGCGCTCCAACGAACGCAGCACCCAGATGATGCTCAAGACCCGCGAGATAGAGCGTGGGTCTTCCATCATGTAGGTCGCCAGCTCACGCAGGGCGGTCTTGTATTCGCGGTCGATGATCTTGTCGTACTGCGCCACCGACAACGCCAGGTCGGCGTCGAAACGGGCGAAAGCGTCCAGGGCATCGCGCACCATGTTGCGCACCTGGTCACCGATGTGACGAACCTCGACGTAACCGCGCGGCGCTTCACCTTCTTCGCACAACTGGATGGCGCGACGAGCGATCTTGGTCGCTTCGTCACCGATGCGCTCCAGGTCGATCACCGATTTGGAGATGCTGATGATCAGGCGCAAGTCGGAAGCCGCTGGCTGACGACGGGCCAGAATGCGCAGGCATTCTTCGTCGATGTTGCGTTCCATCTGGTTGATCTGGTCGTCGATCTCGCGCACCTGCTGGGCCAGACCGGAGTCGGCCTCGATCAGCGCGGTCACCGCGTCGTTGACCTGCTTCTCGACCAGCCCGCCCATGGCCAGGAGGTGGCTGCGCACTTCCTCAAGCTCGGCGTTGAACTGCTGGGAGATGTGGTGGGTAAGGCCTTCTTTACTAATCATGTTGGCGTCCTTGGAGCGTCCGGTAAGGTGCGGTGGACCGCAGCGTCAGTTCAGTGAACAGCAACAGCTTCCTAGCCGTAGCGACCTGTGATGTAGTCTTCGGTCTGCTTCTTCGCCGGATTGGTGAACAGGGTGTCGGTGTCGCCGAACTCCACCAGTTTGCCCATGTACATGAACGCCGTGTAGTCGGATACCCGCGCGGCCTGTTGCATGTTGTGGGTCACGATGACGATGGTGAACTTGGACTTCAGCTCGTAGATCAGCTCTTCGACTTTCAGCGTCGAGATCGGGTCGAGTGCCGAGCACGGTTCGTCGAGCAGCAGCACTTCCGGCTCCACGGCGATGGTACGGGCAATCACCAGACGTTGCTGCTGACCACCGGACAGGCCCAGTGCCGACTCGTGCAGACGATCCTTGACTTCATCCCACAGCGCCGCGCCTTTGAGCGCCCACTCAACGGCTTCGTCGAGCACGCGCTTCTTGTTGATGCCCTGGATGCGTAGGCCGTAGACGACGTTCTCGTAGATGGTTTTCGGGAACGGGTTAGGCTTCTGGAACACCATGCCAACGCGACGACGCAGCTCGGCCACGTCTTCGCCCTTGCGGTAGATGTTGTTGCCGTACAGGTTGATCGCGCCTTCGACACGGCAGCCATCCACCAGGTCGTTCATGCGGTTGAAGGTACGCAGCAGCGTGGACTTGCCGCAGCCGGACGGGCCGATGAAGGCGGTCACGCGCTGTTTCGGGATGTTCATGCTGACGTCGTACAGCGCTTGTTTCTCGCCGTAGAACAGGCTCAGGCCCGGCACTTCGATGGCTACGGTTTCCTGCTCGAGGCTCAGGCTCTGTTTGTCGCGACCCAGGGCCGACATGTTGATGCCGTGGGTATGTGCTTCGTGCTGCATGGGAGGCTCCCTGTGCTAACAAATTCGGTTCGTTGAACCACTGGCCTGGCCAATGGGTTACTGAAATCTGTGGCTGACGCCGATCCTTGTGGGAGCTGGCTTGCCAGCGATGCAGACGGCTCCGGTCTGCCAGCAACACCGCGGTGATGCCATCGCTGGCAAGCCAGCTCCCACAGGATTCGTATCAGCTATCCAGCGCCTTGTACTTCTCGCGCAGGTGGTTACGGATATAAACGGCCGACAGGTTCAATGTCGCGATCACCAGTACCAGCAGCAGCGCCGTGGCGTACACCAGCGGCCGCGCGGCCTCGACGTTCGGGCTCTGGAAGCCAACGTCATAAATGTGGAAGCCCAGGTGCATGATCTTCTGATCCAGGTGCAGGTACGGGTAGTTGCCGTCCACTGGCAGCGACGGCGCCAGTTTCACCACACCCACCAGCATCAGCGGCGCCACTTCACCGGCGGCACGGGCCACGGCGAGGATCATGCCGGTCATCATCGCCGGGCTGGCCATTGGCAGCACGATCTTCCACAAGGTTTCAGCCTTGGTCGCGCCGAGGGCCAGCGAGCCTTCACGCACGGTGCGAGGAATCCGCGCCAGGCCTTCTTCGGTGGCCACGATCACCACCGGCACCGCCAGCAGCGCCAGGGTCAAAGAAGCCCACAGCAGGCCCGGCGTACCGAAGGTCGGTGCTGGTAATGCTTCAGGGAAGAACAGACGGTCGAGCGAGCCACCCAGTACATAGACGAAGAAGCCCAGGCCGAACACGCCGTACACGATGGCCGGAACGCCCGCCAGGTTGTTCACCGCGATGCGGATCACCCGGGTCAGGGTGTTCTGCTTGGCGTATTCACGCAGGTACACCGCTGCCAGTACGCCGAACGGGGTCACGATCATCGCCATGATCAGGGTCATCATCACGGTGCCGAAGATCGCCGGGAAAATCCCGCCTTCGGTGTTCGCTTCACGCGGGTCGTCGCTCAGGAATTCCCAGACCTTGCTGAAGTAGAAACCGATCTTGGTAAAGATGCCCATGGCGTTCGGCTGGTAGGCGTGAACCACTTTACCGAGGCTGATTTCGATTTCTTTGCCGTTGGCATCACGGGCGGTCAGGCTGTCGCGGTTGAACTGCGCGTGCAGATCACCCAGACGAGCCTCGATATCCTGATAGCGGGCATTGAGTTCGGCGCGCTCGGATTCCATGTCCGCTTGCGCGGCTGGATCAAGCTTGCCTTCCAGTTCAAGTTTGCGGCCGTGCAAGCGGATGCGTTCGAGACCGGCGTTGATCGCACCGATGTCGACCTTTTCCAGGGTCTTGAGTTGTGCGGCCAGCTGATTCACGCGGTTGATCCGCGCTTGCAGCTCGGGCCATGCAGCCTCGCCTTCGGCAATGACCTTGCCATCCTGTTTGACGTTGACCAGGTAGCCGTAGAAGTTGCCCCACTCGCGACGCTCCAGCGCCATCAATTCGACCGGGGTCTTCTGGTTGGTCAGCCACTCGCCCACGATCCAGGTGAAATCGGTGCCGTTCAGGTCACGGTTGCCGACCTTGATCAGCTCACGGGTCATGAACTCCGGGCCTTCGTCCGGCACCGGCAGGCCAGCGCTTTTCAGGCGTGCGCGCGGCACTTCTTCCTTCTGGACCACTTCGCCGATGACCAGGTGATTGGCCTGGCCCGGCACGTCATAGCTGGCGTGCACCAGATCCGCCGGCCAGAAGTGACCCAGACCGCGCACGGCAATCACCGCCAACAGGCCAATGGTCATGATGACCGCGATGGACACCGCGCCACCGCTGATCCAGACGCCCGGGGCGCCGCTCTTGAACCATCCTTTCAGGGAGTTCTGTTTCACAGACTTCTACCTTTCTTAAAGCGACGAGTATTTCTTGCGCAGACGCTGACGAATCAGTTCCGCGAGGGTGTTCATGATGAAGGTGAACAACAGCAGCACCAGCGCCGAGAGGAACAGCACGCGGTAGTGGCTGCCGCCGACTTCCGACTCCGGCATTTCCACCGCAACGTTGGCGGCCAGGGTGCGCAGGCCTTCGAACAGGTTCATTTCCATGACCGGGGTGTTGCCGGTGGCCATCAGCACGATCATGGTTTCACCGACCGCACGGCCCATGCCGATCATCAGCGCCGAGAAGATGCCCGGGCTGGCGGTGAGGATCACCACGCGGGTCATGGTCTGCCACGGCGTGGCACCGAGGGCCAGGGAACCGAGGGTCAGGCCACGGGGCACGCTGAACACGGCGTCTTCGGCGATGGAGTAGATGTTCGGGATGACCGCGAAGCCCATGGCCAGACCGACCACCAGTGCGTTGCGCTGGTCGTAGGTGATGCCCAGGTCGTGGGAGATCCACATGCGCATGTCGCCGCCGAAGAACCAGTTCTCCATGAACGGACTCATGTACAGCGAGAGCCAGCCGACGAACAGGATCACCGGAATCAGCAGGGCACTTTCCCAGCCGTCCGGGACTTTCAGGCGGATCGACTCAGGCAGGCGGCTGAAGGTGAAACCGGCGACCAGGATGCCGATCGGCAGCAGCATCAGCAGGCTGAAGATGCCCGGCAGATGCCCTTCCACATAGGGTGCGAGAAACAGACCGGCGAAGAAACCGAGGATCACCGTCGGCATCGCTTCCATCAGCTCGATCACCGGCTTGACCTTGCGGCGCATGCCCGGGGCCATGAAGTAGGCGGTGTAGATCGCAGCGGCGACGGCCAGCGGCGCAGCCAGCAGCATGGCGTAGAACGCTGCCTTCAGGGTGCCGAAGGTCAGTGGCGACAGGCTCAGTTTTGGTTCGAAGTCGGTGTTGGCGGCGGTCGATTGCCAGACGTATTTAGGTTCGTCGTAGTTCTCGTACCAGACCTTGCTCCACAACGCACTCCACGACACTTCCGGGTGCGGGTTGTCCAGCAGCAGCGGTTGCAGCTTGCCACCCTGTTCCACGATCACGCGGTTGGCCCGTGGCGACAGACCGAACAGGCCCTCGCCTTCGACGACCTGATCCACCAGCAAGGTGCGGTGCGCGGTGCTGTGGAACACGCCAAGCTTGCCGGAGGCATCGAGGGCAACGAAGCCCTTGCGGCGCTCTTCGGCGGTAATTTCAACGATAGGCGCAGTGCCCATCTGGAAGGTGCGGATTTGCTTCAGGCGTTGCTCACCATCTTGATCGCGGGCCATGAACCACTGGGCCAGACCGCCTTTGGAGTCGCCGAGGATCAGCGAGATGCCGCCCACCAGTTGGGTGCTGGCGGTGATTTGGGCCTCACCGTCTTCCAGCAGTTTGTAACGGCCGTTGAGGCTCTTGTCGCGCAAGCTGAAGACGTCGGCCTGGGCACGCCCGTTGACTACGTACAGCCACTGTTGGCGCGGATCGACGAAGATGTTCTTCACCGGCTCGGTCATTTGCGGCAGGTCGATACGCTTCTGCTCGTTGGTGATTTCGCCAGTCATCATGTTTTCTTCGCTGGTCAGCGACAGAACATTGAGTTGCGAACCGGTGGAACCGACCAGCATCAGGGTCGAATCGTTGGCGTTGAGGCTGACGTGCTCTAGCGCACCGCCGGCTTCGTTCAGCGCAATCGGGGTTTCGCCGTAAGGGTATTCAATGGCGGGCGAGATGGTTTTCTTGCCGTCCGGGTAGCTGACTTTATACGTGTGACGGAACACCAGGGCCTGACCGTTGGACAAGCCTACGGCTACCAGCGGATGACCGGGCTGATCTTCGCCGATGGACGTTACGCTGGTGCCTGCAGGCACCGGCAGATCGACGCGCTTGAGTTCCGCGCCACTGTCGATGTCGAAGAACAGGGCCTGGCCCTTGTCGGAAACCCGCATGGCGACCTGGTTCTGCTCTTCAAGGGAAAACATCAACGGCTTGCCGGCATCTTGCATCCAGGCAGGCGTGATGGCGTCCTTGGCAGTCAGGCTGGCACCCTGGAACAGGGGCATGACCACGTAGGCAAGGAAGAAGAAAATCAGCGTGATCGCCGCGAGAACGGCAAGGCCGCCCACGAGGACGTACCAGCGAGTCAGGCGATCCTTGAGCGCGCGAATGCGGCGCTTGCGTTGCAGCTCAGGCGTATTGAAATCAATTCGCTTGGGGGGATTTGTAGTCATTGTGGAATTGGCCAGATCATTCATTCGCACACCCTAGCGATCCTGTATGACAGAAAGATGACAGTGCAGTGACGCAACAAATCCGCCGCCAGCGGGAACTGGCAGTGGACAGAGAATTTGGGAGGGCCGGGCCGCGGAAAATGGCAACCCTGAGCCTTGTAGGAGCGAGCTTGCTCGCGAAGATGGAACATTCAGACACACTTTCTGTGGCTGGACTACCATCGCGAGCAAGCTCGCTCCTACAGAGATCCGGGGCTAACCCCGGATCAGGGTTTTACTTTTTTGCTACGTTGTTGCCTTCTTGCAGACCCAGGTCAGCCAGTGCTTTTGCAGCAACCTTGGCTGGCAGTGGGATGTAGCCGTCTTTCACAACAACTTCCTGACCCTGTTTGGACAGAATCAGTTTCACGAACTCGGCTTCCAGCGGGGCCAGAGGCTTGTTCGGGGCTTTGTTGACGTAAACGTACAGGAAGCGGGACAGAGGGTACTTGCCGTTCAGGGCGTTTTCTTCGGTGTCTTCGATGAAGTCCTGGCTGCCTTTCTTGGCCAGCGCCACGGTTTTCACGCTAGCGGTTTTGTAACCGATGCCCGAGTAACCGATGCCGTTCAGCGAGGAGCTGATCGACTGCACGACCGAAGCCGAGCCTGGTTGTTCGTTGACGTTTGGCTTGTAGTCGCCTTTGCACAGGGCTTCTTCCTTGAAGTAGCCGTAGGTACCGGATACCGAGTTACGACCGAACAGCTGAACCGGCTTGTTGGCCAGGTCGCCGGTCACGCCCAGGTCACCCCAGGTTTTCACGTCGGTTTTAGCGCCGCACAGACGAGTGGACGAGAAGATCGCGTCGACCTGTTCCATGGTCAGGTGCTGGATCGGGTTGTCCTTGTGTACGAATACAGCCAGGGCGTCCACAGCAACCGGAATAGCGGTTGGCTTGTAGCCGTACTTCTGCTCGAAGGCAGCCAGTTCGGTGTCCTTCATCTTGCGGCTCATCGGGCCCAGGTTGGAGGTGCCTTCAGTCAGCGCAGGTGGCGCGGTGGCGGAGCCAGCGGCCTGAATCTGGATGTTTACGTTCGGGTATTCTTTTTTGTAGTTCTCAGCCCAGAGGGTCATGAGGTTGGCCAGGGTATCGGAGCCGACGCTGGACAGGTTGCCCGACACACCAGTTGTCTTGGTGTAGCTCGGGATAGCAGGGTCAACAGCGGCAACCGCGTTGGCAGTCGCAACGCCAGCAGCGACAAAAGTCATTGCCGCCATCAAACGCTTCAGTTTCATGCCTTACTCCTAGCAGATAGGGTGTGTTAAGTCGGGGCCAAGTATCAGCAGGCCGTGTGAACACTCTATGGCTGAAATATGACAATTGGATGAAAGGCCAGTATTCGATGTTTTGACGGGGTACCGCGTTATCGTTCTTCGCGAGCAGGCTCGCTCCCACACAGGATCTGCGTCGAACACAAAACCATGTGGGAGCGAGCCTGCTCGCGAAGGCGTCAGTGCTGTCGATACAAAGGGTTGATCAGCGCCCTTTCTTCCAGAGATACGCCCCCACCAGAATCCCCACCCCGCACAACACCGCCACATAATAGGCAGGACCCATCGTGCTTTCCTTGAGCAGCAGGCTGACGATCATCGGCGTCAGGCCGCCGAAAATCGCATAGGCGACGTTGTAGGAAAACGACAGGCCGCTGAAGCGCACCACGGGCGGGAAGGCCTTGACCATCACGTAAGGCACCGCGCCAATGGTCCCCACCAGCAGGCCGGTCAGGGCATACATCGGGAACAGCCAGTCAGGGTGATCGGCCAGGCTGTGGTAGAAGGTCCAGGAGCTGGCCAGCAGTCCGGCGCAGCCGAAGACGAAGACACGCCCCGCACCGAAGCGATCCGCCAGGGCACCGGAAATGATGCAGCCGAAGCTCAGCAACACAATCGCCACGCTATTGGACTGCAGGGCCGTGGTCGGCGAGAAGTGGTAGACCGTCTGCAGCACGGTCGGAGTCATCAGGATCAGGACCACAATGGCGGCGGACAGCAGCCAGGTCAGCAGCATGGAAATGGCGATCGCGCCACGGTGGTCACGCAACACCGCACGCAACGGTACTTCTTCCGCCAGGGCCTTGCGCTGTTGAAGCTCGGCGAACACCGGGGTTTCGTGCAACCAGCGGCGCAGGTAGACCGAGAACAGGCCGAACACACCGCCCAGCAGGAACGGGATCCGCCAGGCGTAATCCGACACTTCCACCGGGGTGTAAATGCTGTTGATCGCCGTGGCGACCAGGGAGCCGAGCAGAATGCCCGCCGTCAGGCCGCTGGTCAGGGTCCCGCAGGCGTAACCGATATGGCGTTGAGGCACGTGTTCGGAAACGAAGACCCAGGCGCCCGGCACTTCACCGCCAATCGCGGCGCCCTGAATCACCCGCATCAACAGCAACAGAATCGGCGCCCACATGCCAATCTGCGCATAGGTCGGCAGCAGGCCCATGATCAGGGTCGGCACCGCCATCATGAAAATGCTCAGGGTGAACATTTTCTTGCGCCCCAGCAGGTCGCCGAAGTGCGCCATTACGATGCCCCCGAGCGGCCGTGCCAGGTAGCCGGCGGCGAAAATGCCAAAGGTCTGCATCAAGCGCAGCCATTCGGGCATGTCCGCCGGGAAGAACAGCTTGCCCACCACCGTGGCGAAGAACACGAAGATGATGAAGTCGTAAAACTCCAGCGCACCGCCCAGGGCTGATAGCGAAAGCGTCTTGTAGTCGCTTCGGGTCAGCGGACGTGCGGGTTGGGAAGGCTGCGCGATACTCGAGGGCGCTGTGGTCATGGCAAGGGCTTCTCTTATAGTCAGGTCTGCCGCCCCAACAACGCTGGCAAGGGCTCGGGCAGGACCGGCACGATAGCAAATTGTTCGAAAAAGCACATAGAGGCGCGTATTTGACGGTCAAAATGAGAACCGGACGGTCGTATCGGAGTCTACCGACCGATATACTCGCAACTGTGTAATAGCTTGCAAGGGTTGCTGTGCGAAAACGCCTGTCAGGTTCATAGGCGGTTTCGCAGAGTTTCCCTTTAGGCGCCTTACGAAAAACGTGACGAACGTAGTATGTTCGGGGCTGAATCGTTTTTCTTGAAGACGGCTATTCACCTGAAATACCAATGAAGAGTCACGGGTCAGAGGCACCCCCGGCATGATAGAGCTCGAACAAGAAGATCCGATCCCGCAAGGCGACCTGGCCCTGCAAATCACCGCGCTTCCTCGCGAAACCAACGGCTTTGGCGATATTTTCGGCGGCTGGCTGGTGGCGCAGATGGATTTGGCAGGCACCGCGATGGCCAGCAAGGTGGCCGGTGGCCGCGTGGCCACGGTGGCGATCGACCGCATGGCGTTTCTGGTTCCGGTGGCGGTGGGCGCTCAGCTCTCCTTCTATACCCAGGCACTGGAAATCGGCCGCAGCTCGATCAAGATGATGGTCGAGGTCTGGAGCGACGATCCGCTGTCCAGCGAATGGCGCAAAGTCACCGAAGCGGTATTCGTGTTCGTCGCCATTGATGGCAGCGGCCGTACCCGTTCGGTTCCGCCTCGCGCCCGTTAAAGAGCCTCGTTAAACCCGGCGACCGTTTTACGGTCCATTGCAGTCCTGTTACTGATCGAGAGCTGTGCCATGAACACGCCCAACGTTGAAGCCGTGAAACTGGATGAACTGAACTGCTGGCGCATCCGCCACGGTCAGGCCGAATTGCTGGTGGCCCAGCAAGGCGCGCATATCCTCAGTTATCAATTGGCCGGCGAACCGCCAGTGATCTGGCTCAACGACGAGGCCGTATTCAAGACTGGCAAAAGCATCCGCGCCGGCGTGCCGGTGTGCTGGCCCTGGTTCGGCAACTTCGCGCGCAACCCGCAGAGCGTGCAGGCGATGCGCGTCAGCAACGAACCCGCCAGCGCTCATGGCCTGGTGCGGGCGATGGACTGGGAACTGGGCGGCATCGAAGCCGAGGGCGAAAGCCTGAACGTCGAGTTCCTCCTGCCCTACCCCGAAGGCGGCTTGCCAGGCTGGCCGCATCAGGTGGACTTGAAGTTGAGCATTCGCCTGGATGAGCAACTGCACATCAACCTGACCAGCCATAACCAAAGCACTGAAACAGTCACCATCAGCCAGGCGCTGCACAGTTACTTCGCCGTCAGCGATGTGCGCAATGTGCAGGTCGAAGGGGTGGATGGCTTGAATTACATCGAGACGCTGGACGACTGGAAAACCGTGACCCAGACCGGCGATCTGCGCTTTACCGGCGAAACCGACCGCATCTACCTCGATCCTCCGGCAAAACTGAGCATCGTCGACCCAACGTGGGAGCGGCGTATCGAGCTGACCAGTACCGGTTCGCGCTCGGCGGTGATCTGGAACCCATGGATCGACCGCGCCGCGGCATTCAGTGACATGGCCGACGATGGCTGGCAGCGCATGCTGTGCATCGAGACGGCGAATGTGATGGCGGATGTGGTGGCGTTGGCGCCGAGCGCCAGCCATACCCTGGGTGTGAGCATCGCCAGCAAATCTCTGTAAGCAGCACTAAAAACAATGTGGGAGCGAGCCTGCTCGCGAAAGCGGCCTGACAGTCAACATTGATGTTGGATGTCAGGGCCTCTTCGCGAGCAGGCTCGCTCCCACAGTTTTGATTTTCTACAGATCCGACTCTTTTACGACTCTGACTTTGGCCGCATCCAGCGCATACGCCGCGTCCGCCAGGTCATTGCTGACCTTCTCGATCTTCAGCGTGCCGGTAACCCACAACGGCGTGTAGATATCATTGAGCTTCAAGCCCTTGGGATAACGCACCAGCACCAGTTGATTGGGCGGTGGTGGCGGCACGTGGATGCAGGCGCCCGGGTACGGCACGAGGAAGAACAACGTGCTATGCCCTTTCGCATCCGTTTCCAACGGCACCGGATAACCGCCCAGACGAATGTTCCTGTCGTTCATCGACGGCACGGTTCTGGTCGAATACATCACCGCCGGCAGGCCCTTGCTCTGCTTCATGCCGCCCTTTTCGGTAAAGGTGCCAGTGGCTTCGGGGGAGTTGTGGTCGATTTCGGGCATGGCCTCAAGGGCTTTCTGGTCCGACTTGGGCATCAGCTCGAGCCAGTCGGTTTCCGGCAATTCGCCGGCGTGGGCAAGGCCCGTACCCAGGAAAAGAAGAGTCAACAGAAGACGGCGCATGAAGGTGCTCGGTAAAGGAAAGGACGTGAAACGCCGAGCATTCTAGCCCTCCCGGCCTGCGCAGCCGAGAGGACTTTGTCGCCTGAGTCAGTTCTTTTTGATCAGGCCGTAGATCACCAGCAATACCACCGCGCCGACCAGCGCACCGATGAAACCGGCGCCTTGACCGGCCTGGTAAATGCCCAGGGCCTGGCCGCCGTAAGTGGCCGCCAGCGAACCGCCGATACCGAGCAGGATGGTCATGATCCAGCCCATGTTGTCATCGCCCGGTTTCAGAAACCGCGCCAGCAGGCCGACGATCAAGCCGATAAAGATGGTTCCGATAATTCCCATGGCATTTCCCTCTGAATGAAGTGGCTATGCCAAAGCCTAGTCAGACTTTGGCATCCTGCCATGAGAGAACGGCGGCCCCGCAATGGTTCCGCCGCTGCCACATGAAACTGTTTTACTCGGCGATGAGCGCTTCGACCTTGAGGATCTGCGCGGCCAGCGTCTCGCGGTCTGCACAACGCAGGTTGGCGTGACCGACCTTGCGGCCGACCTTGAACGCCTTGCCGTAGTGATGCAGATGGCAATCGGCGATGGCCAGGACTTTCTCCGTCTCCGGCACTTTGCCGATGAAGTTGAGCATTGCGCTTTCACCGACCTTGGCAGTCGAACCCAGCGGCAGGCCGGCCACCGCCCGCAGATGGTTTTCGAACTGGCTGCACTCGGCGCCTTCAGTGGTCCAGTGCCCGGAGTTGTGCACGCGCGGGGCAATTTCGTTGGCCTTGAGGCCGCCGTCGACTTCGAAGAACTCGAACGCCATCACGCCAACGTAGTCCAGCTGCTTGAGCACGCGGCTGGAGTAGTCTTCAGCCAGGGCTTGCAGCGGGTGGTCGGTACTGGCCACGGACAGCTTGAGAATGCCGCTGTCGTGGGTGTTGTGCACCAGCGGGTAGAACTTCGTTTCACCATCGCGAGCGCGCACGGCGATCAGCGAGACTTCGCCGGTGAATGGCACGAAGCCTTCGAGCAAGCACGCCACGCTACCCAGTTCGGCGAACGTGCCAACCACGTCTTCAGCGGTGCGCAGTACTTTCTGGCCTTTGCCGTCGTAACCCAGGGTACGGGTCTTGAGCACGGCCGGCAGACCGATGGAAGCCACGGCGGCGTCCAGGTCAGCCTGGGACTGAATGTCGGCGAACGCCGGCGTCGGAATCCCCAGGTCCTTGAACATGCTCTTTTCGAACCAACGATCGCGGGCGATACGCAACGCTTCGGCGCTCGGATAGACCGGGACAAATTGCGAGAGGAACGCCACGGTTTCCGCCGGGACGCTCTCGAATTCGAACGTCACCAGATCGACTTCATCGGCCAGCTGACGCAGGTGATCCTGATCGCCGTAATCGGCACGCAGGTGTTCGCCCAATGCAGCGGCGCAAGCGTCCGGCGCCGGGTCCAGGAAAGCGAAGTTCATGCCCAGCGGGGTGCCCGCCAGCGCCAACATGCGACCCAACTGGCCGCCACCGATTACACCGATCTTCATCGTCAACAACCTCAGGCGATGCGTGGGTCTGGATTTTCCAGGACGCTGTCAGTCTGTTCAGCACGGAAGGTTTTCAGCACCTTGTGGAACTGCGGGTGCTTGGCGCCAAGGATACTCGCCGACAGCAGCGCGGCGTTGATCGCGCCGGCCTTGCCGATGGCCAGGGTGGCAACCGGAATACCGGCCGGCATCTGCACGATGGAGAGCAGCGAATCGACGCCCGAGAGCATCGCCGATTGTACCGGCACGCCCAGCACCGGCAGGTGGGTCTTGGCCGCGCACATGCCAGGCAAGTGGGCCGCACCACCGGCACCGGCGATGATCACCTCGATGCCACGCGCCTCGGCTTCTTCAGCGTACTGGAACAGCAGGTCCGGGGTGCGGTGGGCAGAGACCACTTTCACCTCGTAAGGGATGCCGAGCTTTTCCAGCATATCGGCGGTGTGGCTAAGGGTGGACCAATCGGACTTGGAGCCCATGATCACGCCAACCAGTGCACTCATCGTCGTGCCTCTTCTCTCTGGGCGCCCGCGGGCGCGTCATAAAACAACAAGCCACGCATTATGCGTGGCTTGATTGTACGAAAAATAGCCGGTTACACCGGCCGAAGGCCGCGCAGTATACCGCAATACGGCAGATAAACAGCCCCCGTTGCGACCATCTGTCATACGGCGCAAAGCGCCGGTTTTATTGACCTGAAGGTCAGCCGGCGAACCACACAAATCTCCCTGTAGGAGCGAGCTCGCTCGCGATGGTCGTTAACGATGATGCTGGAAGCCTGCCAGCCCGAGTCGCTCTTCGGTTCATCGCGAGCAAGCTCGCTCCTACAGTGGTTTCATTGTGCTTAGGAACCGGTCGTACCTTGCGCAGCCCCACCTTCCAGCTTGCGCCACAACAACCTAACGTTGGCTTTACGCACCAACGCGCAGCGATACAGACGAATCTCCAGCGGAACATGCCATTGCGGGCCGCCGCACACCACCAGTTCACCGCGAGCCAATTCGGCACGCACACTGAGTTGAGGCACCCAGGCAATGCCCAGCCCTTCCAGTGCCATGCTCTTGAGGCTATCGGCCATGGCGGTTTCGTAAATGGTGGTAAAGCGCAAGGCGCGCTGGCGCAGCAACATGTTCACCGAACGGCCCAGAAAGGCTCCGGCGCTGTAGGCCAGCAACGGCACGCTGCCCTCGCCTTCCAGATCGAACAACGGTTTTCCGTCGGCATCGGCGGCACAGACCGGCAGCATCTCGGTGTGACCCAGGTGCAGTGACGGGAAGATTTCCGGGTCCATCTGCATCGCGGCATCCGGGTCATAGAACGCCAGCATCAGGTCACACCCCCCTTCACGCAGCGCATGCACCGCGTCACCGACGTTGGTGGCCACCAATCGCGTGGCGATGTTCAAGCCTTCGTTACGCAACTGCGCGATCCAGCGCGGGAAGAAACCCAGCGCCAGGGAGTGCGCGGCAGCGACTTGCATCACTTCGCCCTGCCCGCCTTCCAGATGATGAAGATGACGCAGCACTTCACCGAGCTGTTCGACCACGGTGCGCGCGGTGACAAGGAACAATTGCCCCGCCGCCGTCAGCTCGATCGGCGTACGCGAGCGGTTCACCAGCGTCAGCCCCAGTGCGGCTTCCAGGCTGCGAATTCGCCGGCTGAAGGCCGGCTGGGTCACGAAGCGCCGCTCCGCCGCCTGGGAGAAGCTGCGGGTGGCGGCCAGGGCACTGAAGTCCTCCAGCCATTTACTTTCCAGATTCATCACGTCCTCCCGGACACGCACCAATTTAGGTCACACGCTCGCCGCGAACGTGGCGTCACACGGGCATTATGCCGAATATGCATAGGGCAGTGTTTAACAGCATTGGCCCAAAATTCTCCACAAGCCTAGCATTTGCAGTGTTCCGGCACAGACCGGGTCCATATCGAGATGATTTCTATCATGTCCTCCGCTGCATCATTCCGCACAGAAAAAGACCTGCTTGGCGTACTCGAAGTACCGGCTCAAGCGTATTACGGCATCCAGACCCTGCGAGCGGTGAATAACTTCCGTCTCTCCGGCGTTCCGATTTCGCATTACCCGAAGCTGGTAGTCGGCCTGGCGATGGTCAAACAAGCCGCCGCTGACGCCAACCGCGAGCTGGGTCACCTGAGCGAAGCCAAGCACGCTGCCATCAGCGAAGCCTGTGCCCGTCTGATCCGCGGCGATTTCCACGAAGAGTTCGTGGTGGACATGATTCAAGGCGGCGCTGGCACTTCGACCAACATGAATGCCAACGAAGTCATCGCCAACATCGCGCTGGAGGCCATGGGTCACCAGAAGGGCGAGTACCAATACCTGCACCCGAACAACGACGTGAATATGGCGCAGTCGACCAACGACGCCTACCCGACCGCGATCCGCCTGGGTCTGCTGTTGGGTCACGACGCGCTGCTGGCCAGCCTCGACAGCCTGATCCAGTCGTTCGCCGCCAAAGGTGAAGAATTCGCACACGTTCTGAAAATGGGTCGTACCCAACTGCAAGACGCCGTGCCGATGACCCTCGGCCAGGAATTCCGCGCTTTCGCCACGACCTTGGGCGAAGACCTGGCCCGTCTGAAGACACTGGCTCCGGAATTGCTGACCGAAGTGAACCTGGGCGGTACCGCGATCGGCACCGGCATCAACGCCGACCCGCGTTACCAGCACCTGGCCGTTCAGCGTCTGGCCCTGATCAGTGGTCAACCACTGGTTCCAGCCGCCGACCTGATCGAAGCCACCTCCGACATGGGCGCCTTCGTGCTGTTCTCCGGCATGCTCAAGCGTACCGCGGTCAAGCTGTCGAAGATCTGCAACGACCTGCGCCTGCTGTCCAGCGGCCCACGTACCGGCATCAACGAAATCAACCTGCCGGCGCGTCAGCCAGGCAGCTCGATCATGCCAGGCAAGGTCAACCCGGTGATCCCGGAAGCCGTGAACCAGGTTGCGTTCCAGGTCATCGGTAACGACCTGGCCCTGACCATGGCGGCCGAAGGCGGCCAACTGCAACTGAACGTGATGGAGCCGCTGATCGCCTTCAAGATCCTCGACTCGATCCGCCTGCTGCAACGCGCCATGGACATGCTGCGCGAGCACTGCATCGTCGGCATCACCGCCAACGAAGAACGCTGCCGTGAACTGGTCGAGCACTCGATCGGCCTGGTCACCGCGCTGAACCCGTACATCGGCTATGAAAACGCCACCCGCATCGCCCGTATCGCCCTTGAAAGCGGTCGCGGCGTGCTGGAACTGGTGCGCGAAGAAGGTTTGCTCGACGACGCCATGCTCGCCGACATCCTGCGCCCGGAAAACATGATTGCTCCGCGCCTGGTTCCGCTTAAAGCCTGATCCTGCGCGATATTTGTAGCACCGCTCACCAGGTCGAGGGACTAGACACCTCTCACCTTTTGAGGGCTTGGAGATCACTCTCCAGGCCCTTTTTTTTAACTTTTTATAGGTAACCACAGACCCTGTGGGAGCGAGCCTGCTCGCGAAGACGGCGGCACAGTCAACATGAATGTGACTGACAAAACGCATTCGCGAGCAGGCTCGCTCCCACAAGAGCCCTGCGCTAGACACGTCGGGTGTTTCAAAGGCTCGTTTCACCGCATGCACCACAACCGTGCAGACGGACGGCACTGTCATCGGTATAGTGCCGCCCCTCTTCGCGTGAGCGGTCGTCGGTAGCGAGGCCACAACCCATGCGAAACCCGAACTAATAACAAACCCGCGATATGAAACCGGGACGAACATCGACCCGCCTGTTGTGCCGCGCGCCAACTGGTGTAACACGATGTGTCTGCCCGGCCAGCATTTGCCTACACAAAAAACAGCGAGGAATAATCCATGCTCGAAGTCATTAACGACTTCCTCTCAGGGAAAGTACTGATCGTGCTCATTGTCGGGCTCGGTAGCTACTTCACGATCCGCTCGCGTTTCGTTCAATTGCGCCACTTCTTCCACATGTTCGCGGTGTTCCGCGACAGCCTGCGCAGCAGCGCCGGTCAACTCAGTTCGTTCCAGGCCCTGATGCTCAGCCTCGCCGGCCGCGTCGGCGCGGGCAACATCGCCGGTGTCGGCATCGCCGTGACCCTTGGCGGGCCCGGTGCGGTGTTCTGGATGTGGGTGACCGCGCTGGTCGGCATGTCCAGCAGCTTCTTCGAATGCTCCCTCGGCCAGCTCTACAAACGCGCTGACCCCGACGGTACCTATCGTGGCGGCCCGTCCTACTACATCCAGCACGGCCTGCAAAAACGCTGGCTGGGGATGATCATGGCGTTCCTGCTGTTGATCACCTTCGGCTTCGCCTTCAACGGCCTGCAATCCCATGCCGTGACCCACTCGTTGAACAACGCGTTCGGCCTCGACACGACTTACACCGGCATCGCCCTGGCCGTGCTGCTGGGCCTGGTGTTCATCGGCGGGATCAAGCGCATCGCCAAGGTCGCCGACCTGCTGGTGCCGGTGAAAACCCTGGTGTACATCGGCGTGACCATCTACGTGATCGTGCTGCAGTTCGATCAGGTGCCGGGCATGTTGATGACCATCGTCAAAAGCGCCTTCGGTCTCGACCAGGCCTTCGGCGGGCTGATCGGCAGCGCGATCATCATGGGCGTGAAGCGCGGCGTGTTTGCCAACGAAGCGGGCCTGGGCAGTGCGCCGAACGTCGCCGCCGTTGCGTCGGTCGAGCACCCGGTGGCGCAAGGCGTGGTCCAGGCGTTCAGCGTGTTCCTCGACACCTTCGTGATCTGCACCTGCACCGCGCTGCTGATCCTGCTTTCGGGCTTCTACACCCCCGGCTTCGAAGGCGACGGCATTGCCCTGACCCAGAACTCCCTGGCCGCCGTGGTCGGTGACTGGGGCCGGATGTTCATCTCCGTGGCCCTGGCGTTGTTCGTGTTCACCTCGATCCTCTACAACTACTACCTGGGCGAGAGCAACCTGCGCTTCTTGATCGGTGAAAACCGCAAGGCGCTGATCGGCTACCGCGCGATGGTACTGGTGCTGATTTTCTGGGGCGCCATCGAAAACCTCGGCACCGTGTTCGCCTTTGCCGACATCACCATGACGATGCTCGCGTTCGTGAACCTGATCGCGCTGTTCCTGCTGTTCAAGGTCGGCATGCGCATCCTGCGTGACTACGATGATCAACGCGCTGCCGGCATCGAGACGCCCGTCTTCGATTCGAGCAAGTTCCCGGATCTGGACCTGGACCTGAAAGCCTGGCCGGCCCATCCGCCAGCAGTTGCTCCAAAGGCTAAAGCTGAGCCGCAAGGCGTACCCGCAGCGCAACGCTGATTGGTAAACAACGGGCGCATCCCCTGCGCCCGTCAGTTAAAGTGCACGAATTGTGGGAGCGAGCCTGCTCGCGAAAAGGCCATCACATTCAACATCTTCGTTGACTGAGGCACCGCTTTCGCGAGCAGGCTCGCTCCCACAGTTATCTCTTGCGGAGACCTTCTCATGATTTCCAATACCTACCCTGCCGCCCAGCACGTCATGGTGCTCTACACCGGTGGCACCATCGGCATGCAAGCCAGCGCCAATGGCCTGGCCCCGGCGTCCGGTTTCGAAGCGCGGATGCGCGAGTACCTGCACAGCCAGCCTGAACTCGTGGTGCCGCAGTGGCGCTTTCGCGAGATGTCGCCATTGATCGACAGCGCCAACATGACCCCGGCCTACTGGCAGCAACTGCGCGAAGCGGTGGTTGATGCGGTGGATGTGCAGGGCTGCGACAATGTGCTGATATTGCATGGCACCGACACCCTGGCCTATAGCGCCGCCGCCATGAGTTTCCAGTTGCTCGGCCTGCACGCCCGCGTGTGCTTCACCGGCTCGATGCTGCCGGCCGGCGTCACGGACAGCGATGCCTGGGAAAACCTCGGCGGCGCGCTGGTTGCCCTTGGCCAAGGCCTGGCGCCGGGTGTGCATCTGTACTTCCACGGCGAATTGCTGGACCCGACCCGTTGCGCGAAGGTGCGCAGTTTCGGCCGGCACCCGTTCAAGCGCCTGGAGCGTCAGGGTGGCGGCGTGAAGGCCACTTCACTGCCCGCCGCGTTGAACTACAACCAGAGTAAAGATCTGGCGAATATTGCGGTGCTGCCGCTGTTTCCCGGCATCAGTGCCGGGGTTCTGGATGGCTTGCTTGATAGTGGTATTCAAGGTCTGGTGCTGGAGTGCTACGGCAGCGGTACCGGCCCCAGCGACAACCCCGAGTTTCTCGCCAGCCTGGAACGGGCGCGGGACAAGGGCGTGGTCGTGGTTGCCGTGACTCAATGCCACGAAGGCGGCGTCGAGCTGGATGTCTATGAGGCTGGCAGCCGATTGCGTGGCGCTGGCGTGCTTTCGGGTGGCGGCATGACCCGTGAGGCTGCGTTCGGAAAGCTTCATGCGCTATCAGGTGCCCGCCTGGACCCCGCCGAAGTTCGTCGCTTGGTCGAACTGGATTTGTGCGGCGAATTGAGTTGAATCTACAAACATGGGGGGGGTAATTAATTACCACCCTCCCTGGCTGATGGCTCCCTAGCATGGAAAAACCCGAGGCTTGTCCTCGGGCAACCTCCATGACTTTGAAACGCAGGGATGCACAATGAGCACAGCCGCCTCAACGACCAAGCCACAGACCCCCTCCCACCAGAACGTCATCGACGCACTGATCACTCAACTCAGCATCGGCCCCGACCTGACAGACGTTGCAGCGGTGGTGCTGCGCCAGTCTTTGCAAAAACTGTATCCGGCACTGGATCTCGACCCGAACATCACCATGGTCGGTACGCCCTCATGGGAAATCCTCGACGATGAAATCGTGGCCGGCCCCACCCACTACCGAGCGCTGACTGAAATCCTTGCCGACCTGACGCTGTATGCGGTGCCGGCCTTGTACATTGAAGGCGAGCATTTCCTGACCCAACAGCCGATTGCCGAGCCGGCGATTCATTTGCCGGTACGAATCGACGAAATCGCGAAAATGATCAATCTGCTGGCGCCTGTGATGCTCAAGGCGTTTCAGGAACAACAGCTGGAGTTCTGGAACAAGGCGGAAGGCACCTCCGGCCCCCGCTGGCACGAACTCTCGAACACATTGCGCAATGTGTGGAATGTCGATCGGGTCAAGGGATGGAGTCACGATGACTGCAACATGGCACGCACCTTGTTCCGCACACCGGACCTGACAACAAGTGGGGTTGCCGATCCGTATCAGTGCAAGGCCTATCTGGTTGCTATCGATCTGGCAGCCGACGAGAACGCAATGCATTGGGGCGAGGCGTCGATCGTGGTTCTGGTCGGCAAACAGCAGGGTAAAACCGTCATCCTCACGCATTCAGTGCTCAAGGGGTATGAAAAATTCGACTCCCTGGAACAACTGGGCGCGACACTGCCCGACCACGTGAAATCAACGCCTCGCCAGAAAATGCAGTGGCGGTTGGTGGAGCCCGGCAGCAACGTATTCGACTATCAGGCTTGCGCACTGATATCGATCCAGATCGATGTGATTGGCGCTCTTGATTTCTCCAGCCTCAGGCACACCCGTCCGAACAAACCGCTCCTCGCACCCGAAGCCAGTGCCACCACCACAACAGCCCCCGGGCTGGAATGGTTTAAAGACGCGCTACCTGACTGGCTCAGCTCGGCTTCCCTCCCGGACCTGAACAACTATTCCCGACACTTGAAAGACCTGGCGGTTTTGCACAGCCAGAACGCAGGCAAGTCCTATCTGGAAGGCATCCCGCCCATCGAGCAGTACGCACTCGATGCCATGAAAACCGAAATGGACAAAGACCATCCAGGTGCCACACAGCCGGACCTGGCCGCCGTGGAAATTCGCGTCCGCAGCCTTGTCGTGTGGGGAACATTTGTCGTTCCGGGCAAGCTCGACATTTCCACCTTCAGCGCTGGCGATCTCGCCCTGCAGAACCTCATCGCCGTCCCGTCCGGTGACAAGTCCGTTCACGCCACCAACGGTAAACCGCTACCCGAGTGGATGACCGTCGAGTATGTGGAAGGGCTCGTCAGCAAAGCGGACATCGGCAGCACCTACCCGGCATTGATCAAGAACAAGCTGCTTGATGACCCGAAAGAGTCGATGCGTCGACAAGCGTTGTATGCCGGGCATTTGCGAATCCAGCTACCGCTGCTGGCCTTGCAATGCAAAATTTGCGAGCAGGCCGGGATCGACGCTCGCGGGTACCGTTATGTCGCCGCCGTGATGGAGCCCGTGGTCGCTGATCGGGTGGTCGAAGGTCAGGCCATTGTTATTCGTCCATTGGCTTTCGTTCCCAAACGCCGAAAGGATGACTCCCAGGATGTGGTCGCCAACATGTTTGTGATTGGCCCTAAAGACCCGACTGCCGGCCCATGCCTGTTGTATCGGCCCATGCTCGACCAGCCTTTGACCCAATACCCTTCCCCCTCCAACCTGTTGTATGCCATACAGCAGTCCGCCAGCCTGCGGGAGTCTGTGCTGGCGTGGTTACCGGACGATGTTCGTAGCGACTACGCCGCTTACGTTTTCCCCGGTTCCCTGCCATCGCCGTGGGCGGCGATCAGGTTTCTGGTTGATAGCACAGCGCTCACGACGATGACCGGGCCAATCGCCTTGGGACAAAAAGCCCTGGAGGGTGATCTGTTCGCAGCCCTGTTCAAAGCTAACGCGGATGCATTGGTTGAGCTCGCCAATCGCCAATCGGTATCGAACGCCGAAAGCCGTTGGGCCAGTTTCAAACGGGCCGGCTGGATAGTGTTCAACGCCGTCCTGCCTTTTTTGGGACGCACCGTGGGTATCGGCGCCTGGATCTGGCAAGTCCTGGACCAGCTGCAAGAGTTGCGTGACGCTCACGAGCGAGACGACAAGCCGGCGCAATGGGCGGCCTTCGCCGACGTATTGCTCAATCTCGGTATGGCGATCACGTTGCATATCGCGACCCAAGGCCGAGCAGGCAAACGCCTGGCGAACGATGAGCTTTTGAATGAACTGCCCATCAGCAAGGCACCGGAGACAGTGAAGGTCAGTGTCAAACAACTGGCCAGCAGCACCACCCATGAGGCATCCAGCTTCCAGCAAACCCTGAACATCAGTGGCGCGGTGAATCGAACGCCCGGCAGCCTGGGGACGGTATTGGACCGCTTCAAAATTACCCGGCCCGAGGGGCTTGGCACCGCCCATGCCAAGGAAGGGGTCCATCGGCATCTCTACGGACTCAACCAGAAATGGTACGCGCCCGTAGGACAGCGATGGTTCGAGGTCTCGGTGGATGACAGCGGCAATGTCGCAATCATCGACTCCCGCCAGCCCACGCGATCGGGCCCTGCCCTGATCAGCAACGCGCGGGGGGATTGGTTTATCGATACACGCCTGCGACTGCGTGGTGGCGGATGGCCAAATTTGTCCAGGTCGGCCAGGGCTCATGCAACCATCCAGGCCAACGTACGGCGTACAAAACTGACTGCATTCGAAAGCCGCAAAGCCGCCATGCAAACGGAGTTGCAACAAGCCCATCAGGCGATGACTAGCGCCACCACCGAGACCGTTCAAGCCATGCGCCAACGGTACCTGCAAAAGCTGGAGTCTCAGCGAGCGGAATACGCAACAGCCCTGAGTGATCTCAAATCACTGCAGGTCTTCTCGCCAACAGCGGACTTTCAGCAAAAGTCGCTTCGCTACCTGAAAGCTCAACTGGAACTCATCCATGCCGGTATCCGGGAAACCCTCACCACCTTCACCCCCAAAGTACGAACTGTTTTGAATCAAATCGAGCGTCAGGCCGAAACCCCACAAGATCGTCATTTCGATGACGCTCGGCAAATGAGTGAAATGAGCCAGGACATGATCACCCGCCTGGGGACTATCGAAGCGGCGATAGTGGAACTCAGGCACTTTGAAAAAGAAGGGATGCGCCTGATCCAGCAGACCAGGCAACTCCTGCCCTCGTATACCGTCGATGATCTCAAGGCACTCCAGATAACCATCGCGCGCAATCTGTGCCTGCCCGAACATACCGTCGCGACGATGGCAGACGCGTGGTCGAGCCTGGACAGGATCGTCGATAGCGCCGACATGGCCGTTCAAGTCTTGCGAGACACCTTGGACGAACGCAGCGTCAATCGCCTCGACGAACGAATCGACACCCTCAACAACCTGATCGAACAATTCAATGTCATCGACGAACGCCTGACGGATTTCAACAGTGCGCACGCCGAGGATGTCCTTGAAGCACCGGTCACACGCCTGCGCCAACAGCTCAATGGATTCAAGAATCGCACCGCGCGTAATCTGATCGTGGTGCTCGAAGAAAGAGATGCAATACGCGCTCGCCCTTCCCTCCCTGTGCAACCGCCAAGGCCAAAAAGGAAATTCATCCGGACACGTTACAACGGGGTGCTCATCGGGGAGCCGCGTCTTACCTCGCAGGGGTTGGACACTGATCTGGTCGACATCACCTCACCGCTCACCGACAAGGTCATCGCAACCTTCCATCGCAAGGACTCGGATGTCTGGGTCAGGCACGTGGAAGCGGCCTCGACCGAAAAAGTGACGCCGGACCTGGTGGCCAGTGTCAACCAAGGCCAGGCACTGCTCGAAGGACTGCCTGCGTTCAATGCGCGCATGGTCGAACAAGCGAAACAACCAGGGCGCTCACCTTTCGGTATGGAATACCTGTTTCACCAGCACGCCATGAGACTGGAACAGGCCAGCAGCACCATTGAGCAAGCATTGACCGACGAAAACGCCACCGAGAGCACTTCAACTCCGGCCGCACAAGTCAATCAGGCGCTCAAGGCCGCTTCACAAAACCTCTACCGGCAAGCCACCCTCAGCATGCTGAAGCTGATCAAGGAACAACCGCCCACCCTCTCGGGCATTGAGTGGCTGAAAAGCAAACAAGAGATAAGGATTGCGAAAACCATTAGTCGACGTCGCCTCAAGGGGGGCAATACTCGATATCTGGATGAATACACGATTCGTGATCAGAAAAGCGGGGAGGCTCTCTGGTATGCACATTTCCTGTACCCCACTTCGTGGGTGCCTGCCAGGGTCTTTCTCTACGGCCGTTTGAAAACCCCGAAGGAGCAAAGTCTAGGGCTGAGCTCAAATACCCCTGAAGGACTCAATGCGGCACAACGACTGGTCTACTACCGCAGCATGATTGGCCTGGAACAGGCTCAGGCGCTGTTTTTCAACGCGATCTGAGAGAACAGACGCGGTGAACATCCGGCAACATTCAGCGCCCTTGATACAGTAAGGGCGCTGAATCACGGCACGCTACTTGCTCAGTCCCGATCAAACGATTACGGGTGTTCCCCCAATGCTCCACTCCCACCTCACTACCCTCAATGCCGTCTCTCTGGTGCTCAACACCTTCAAGGCCGAGGGCCTGTCGAGCGAAGCGCTGCTTGCCGGCAGTGGCATCAGCGCGGCAGACCTGAGCCGGGCGGACACACGCATCACCACCAACCAGGAGATGCAGGTCTGTGCCAACGCCGTCGCCCTCAAGCACGATATCGGCCTGGAACTGGGTCGGCGGATGCACGTTTCCTGCTACGGCATTCTCGGTTACGCATTACTCACCAGTGCCACCTTCGGTGACGCATTGCGTTTGGCGATGCGCTATCCGGCGCTGCTGGGAACATTGTTCGAACTGAGCCTGCAAGACGACGGCGAGCGTGTCTGGTTCGTCGCTGCCGATTACCGGGAGAATCCGGCGCTGGCGGTGTTCAACGCCGAGTTCTGCCTGGTCTCGCTGAAGGTCATCTGTGATGACCTGCTGGGGCACCCGCTGCCGTTGCGGGCGGCACGCTTCGAACACGCGGCCCCCGACTATGAAGCGACCTACGCCGAGCACTTCGACTGCCCGCTGCACTTCGGTGCGCGGGACAACGCCTTTGCCTTCGATAAAAGGTGGCTCGACCAACCCTTGCCCCTGGCGGATATCATCACCCATCAAGCCATGGCCGAACGCTGCCGCAAGCAGAACACCGAGTTCACCGGGCGCCAGGCGTGGCTGGGGCGGATTCGCCAACTGCTCAGTGCGCAATTGAATGCGGCGCCGGGCCTCGAGGGCCTGGCCGAACAGATGAACTGTTCCGCCCGGACGTTGCGCCGACATCTCAAGGACATGGGCTGCAGTTATCAGGAATTGCTCGACGAACTGCGCTTCGAACAGGCCAAGCAGATGCTCTGCGAGGATCAGATGCCGATTTACCGGATCGCCGAAGCCTTGGGCTTCAGTGAAACCGCGAGCTTTCGTCATGCGTTTGTGCGCTGGAGCGGCGTGGCGCCGAGCCAGTTCCGCCCGCACTGAGTACCCCTGTGGGAGCGAGCCTGCTCGCGAAAGCGGTGTATCAGTCGCATTTTTGTAGATCTTCCGACGCTTTCGCGAGCAGGCTCGCTCCCACAGGTTATGCATTCCATGCCCGGTTCGGGTGCAACGCCATGCCATCGAGGGGCGAATTTCGGTCAAATGTTTTGGCCATTTCGATCCCCTTTTGGCCTTTCCTGCCGTTCTCCAAAACGGCCTGCGCCGCAAGACTGTGTTCAACCGAATCAGCCTACGGAGAACAAGAAATGCTGACGATCTACTCGGATGATCACCACCTGCACCACGGCCGTTGTGAATTGATCGACGGGCAACTCAAGCCCTGCTTTGAAATGCCGTCCCGTGCCGACCACGTGCTGGCGCGGGTGCAAAACCAGAACCTCGGCCCGGTGCAAGGACCGAAGGATTTCGGCCTCGATCCGATCGCGCGCATCCACAGCCGCGACTACCTCGATTTCTTCAAAGGCGCCTGGGCGCGCTGGACCGAGTTCAACACCGATGGCGACCTGCTGCCTTACACCTGGCCGGCGCGTACCTTGCGCCGCATCAAACCCACCAGCCTGCACGGCGAACTCGGTTACTACAGCTTCGACGGCGGCGCCCCCATCACCGCCGGCACCTGGCAAGCGGCGTACAGCGCGGCGCAAGTGGCACTGACCGCGCAAGCGGAAATCCAGCGCGGCGCCCGCAGTGCCTTCGCCCTGTGCCGTCCACCGGGACACCACGCGGCCGGCGATTTGATGGGAGGCTATTGCTACCTCAACAACGCCGCCATCGCCGCCCAGGCGTTCCTCGATCAAGGCCACAAAAAGGTCGCGATCCTCGACGTCGACTACCACCACGGCAACGGCACCCAATCGATTTTCTACGAGCGCAGCGACGTGCTGTTCACCTCGATCCACGGTCACCCGGAAGCCGAGTTTCCGTTCTTCCTCGGCTATGAAGACGAGCTGGGCGAAGGTGCCGGCGAAGGCTTCAACTTCAACTATCCGCTGGCCGCAGGTTCGGGCTGGGACGTCTGGAGCGCAGCGCTGGAACAGGCCTGCAAAGAAATCGAAAACTACGGTGCCGACATCATCGTCGTGTCCCTGGGGGTCGACACCTTTAAAGACGATCCGATTTCGCAATTCAAACTCGACAGCCCGGACTACCTGGCCATGGGCAAGCGTATTGCGGCCCTGGGCAAACCGACGCTGTTCGTGATGGAAGGCGGTTACGCGGTCGAAGAAATCGGCATCAATGCCGTGAACGTACTCGAAGGCTTTGAAAGCGCTCAGTGAGGAATACAACAATGAACAGACTCAAGCGCTTTATCGCTCCCGCACTGTGCGCCACGCTGCTCGGTGGTGCCGTGCACGCCGAAGAACGCACGTTGCGCGTCTACAACTGGTTCGACTACATCACCCCCAAGGCCCTGGAAGACTTCAAGGCGCAGAACACCCAGACCAAACTGGTCTACGACATTTTCGACACCAACGAAGCCCTCGAAGCCAAGTTACTGACCGGCAACTCCGGCTATGACGTGGTGGTGCCGTCCAACGTGTTCCTCGCCAAGCAGATCGAGGCCGGTGTGTTCCAGCCACTGGACCGCAGCAAATTGCCGAACTGGAATCACCTCGATCCCAAGCTGATGAAGCTGATCGAGGCCAACGACCCGGGCAACAAGTTCGCCGTGCCGTACATGTACGGCACCATCCTGATCGGCTTCAACCCGGACAAGGTCAAAGCCGCCTTGGGCGCCGACGCACCGGTGGACAGCTGGGACCTGATCTTCAAGGAAGAGAACATCAGCAAACTCAAGCAGTGCGGCGTCGCCCTGCTCGACTCTCCGTCGGAGATCCTGCCGCTGGCCCTGCAACACCTGGGCCTGGACCCCAACAGCAAGAAGCCGGCGGACTACGAAAAGGCTGAAGCGCTGCTGATGAAGATCCGTCCGTATGTCACCTACTTCCATTCGTCCAAATACATGGCCGACATCGCCAACGGTGACATCTGCGTCGCGGTCGGTTATTCCGGCAGTTTTTCCCAGGCCGCCAACCGCGCCAAGGAAGCCAAGAACGGCGTGATCGTCGACATGCGCCTGCCGAAAGAAGGCGCGCCGATCTGGTTCGACATGCTTTCGATTCCGAAGGGCGCCAAGAACACAGAGGACGCCTACACCTTCATCAACTACTTGCTGCAGCCCCAGGTGATCGCACCGGTCAGCGACTTTGTCGGTTACCCGAACCCGAACAAGGACGCTACGGAACTGGTCGACCCGGCGATCCGCAACAACCCGAACCTGTACCCGACCGACACGGCGATGGCCACCCTCTACACCCTGCAACCGCTACCGCGCGATGCTGAACGTGCGCGGACCCGGGCCTGGACCAAGATCAAGTCAGGGACTTGATAACACGTACAGCCACGCTCTTGTGGGAGCGAGCCTGCTCGCGAAGAGGTCGGTATGCACGCCACATCCGCTGTGGCTGGAATACCGTCTTCGCGAGCAGGCTCGCTCCCACAAGTGTCAAACCCAAGCCGACCGTAGCCGCATCAACGCCGCGTCGATGTCCGCTTCCGGGACAGCGGCAAACCCCAGCACAAGACCCGCGCGCTCATCCACCGGCCGTGCCGAATCCGGGAGCCAATAGCTGCTTAACGCATTGATCTCGACGCCCACTGCCTCCGCTTGCGCCACCAACTCACGCTCGCGGGCCACGCTCTCGACCGAAACCGTCACATGCAGCCCCGCCGCCACACTGGGCAAACGCCCTACCCCGGGAATATCTTTGGGCCAGCCGGTCAGCAGGGCATTGCGCCGGCTCAAGGCCGCACGCCGCATACGACGGATGTGTCGCTGGAAATGCCCGGCGGCCATGAATTCAGCCATCACCGCTTGAGTACTGATTTCCGAGTGCCGGACGTCCACCGCTCGACGCTGAGAAAACGCCTGCACCAGTGCCGGCGGCAACACCAGATACCCCAGACGCAACGCCGGGAAAGCGACTTTGCCAAAAGTCCCCACGTACAAAACCCGCCCCTGTCGATCAAGTGCCGCCAAGGGTGCCAGCGGCGCACCGCTGTATCGGTACTCACCGTCGTAGTCGTCCTCGACGATCCAGCCTTGGGTGCGTTCAGCCCAAGCCAGTAATTCCAGACGCCGCGCCAGGCTCATAACGACACCGGTCGGGTACTGGTGCGAAGGCGTGACATACGTCAGACGACAATCACTCAGCGCTGACAGCTCAGCGCAATCGATGCCCTCGTTGTCCACCGACACGCCATGCAGTTGCGCCCCGGCCACGGCGAAGGCATGACCGGCAGCCCGATACCCCGGGTTTTCAATGGCCACCCCGTCGCCCGGTTCCACCAGCAACTGTGCACAAAGGCTAATCCCCTGCTGCGCGCCACTGGTGATCACAATTTGCTCAGCCGTGCACTGCATGCCGCGGGAACTGCGCAAATAGGCCGCAATCATGCCCCGCAATCGCATGTCGCCAGCCGGATCGCCATAACACAGCAGCTGTAAATCCGGCTTGCGCCAGAAAGCCGCGTTCAGCTTGGCCCAAACCTCGAACGGAAACAGATCGAACGCTGGAACACCTACCCGAAATGCGCGAGGCGGACCACTCGGCGGCATAGGCAAATGGTTCTTTTCAACGCGCGCCAGAACCTCGCTGTGGATAACTTTACTGGATGAAACCACAGGCAAATCCAGCCAATTTGTGGATAAAGCTGTGGGTAAGCCTGTTGACAACCCTGTGGATACTTTTGTGGATAGTTTTTTGCCCGGCAGCGCGTTTTGCGGCAATTGCGCGACATAAGTCCCGTCACCCACCCGCCCCTCGATAAACCCTTCGGCATACAGCTGATCGTAGGCGCGAACCACGCTGTTGCGCGATATCGCCAGCGCCGCTGCCAGATCCCGGGTCGCCGGCAAACGCGTGCCGCTGGCCAGTCGTCCGTCGAGCACGCGCAAGCGCAATGCCTGATAGAGCTGACGGCTCAGGCCCTGGTGGCGATCGAGTTCGATACCGGCCGGGTTGAACGACAGGGACAGCGGCTCGTTATTCATCTCAATGGACCTATGAAATTGGTCATTAATGGCTCTTACAACAGACCAATAGCCTGCCTAGGATGCAGGTATTCGCCAAGGAAAATTTCGCCATGTACACGCCCCGCGCTTTTGCCATCGATGAGTTGTCCCAACTGCACGAACTGATCCTGGCCACCCGCCTCGCCATATTGGTGACCCACGGCGAACACGGTTTGCAAGCCAGTCATGTGCCCGTGCTGCTCCATCGTGAACAAGGCCCGAACGGCACGCTGTACGGGCATCTGGCCAAGGCCAATCCGCAGTGGAAAGACCTGCGCGACGGCGCCGAAGCCCTGCTGATTTTTTCCGGTCCCGATGCCTACGTCAGCCCGGGCTTTTACCCGAGCAAGGCCGAGCACGGCAAAGTCGTCCCGACCTGGAACTACGTCGCCGTGCACGCCTATGGTCGCGCCGAAACTTTCAGCGATGGCGGACGGCTGCTCGATATCGTCAGCACCCTGACCGATCGCCATGAGAGCGGCCGTGCCCAGCCGTGGAAAATCGCCGATGCGCCTGCCGACTACATCGACGGCATGCTCAAGGCCATCGTCGGTTTCGCCGTGCCCATCGAACGCCTGGAAGGCAAGCGCAAGCTCAGCCAGAACCGCAGCACCGGAGACATCGCCGGCGTGCGCGAAGGGCTCGCTGCCAGCCCCGATGCGCAGGACCAGGCCCTCGCCCACTTGATGCGTTAAGGAATGAACATGAGTCAGATCGAAATCCGCCAGGTCAGCGCCGACGACCACGTCGCCTGGTTGCCGCTGTGGCAGGCTTACCTTCGCTTCTACAACACCGAACTCCCCGAGACGGTCACGCAAAACACCTGGCAGCGCATGCTCGACCCGAACGAGCCGACCCACGCCGCGCTGGCCTGGGCCGATGGCAAAGCAGTGGGCATGGTGCATTTCATCTACCATCGTTCCAACTGGGCCATCGAAAACTCCTGCTATCTGCAGGATTTGCTGGTGGAGCCCGAAACCCGTGGCACCGGCATCGGCCGCCGGCTGATCGAATTCGTCTACGCCACGGCCAAGGCGGATGGTTGCAACAAGGTCCACTGGCTGACCCACGAGACCAACGCCACTGCGATCCAGCTCTACGAGCGCATCGCAGAACGCCCCGGTTTCATCCAGTTTCGCAAAGCCATTTAAGGTTCAAGGAGAACAGCATGTCGACTTCACTCGCGGACTGGAAAGGCGTCCCGGCGCCAACGGTTCAAACCATCGAGGGGCGTTTCATCCGCCTGGAAAAACTCGACCCGGCGCGCCATGGCGACGCCTTGTTCAACGCCCTGCAAGGTCCGGGTGCTGATCCGAAGCTTTGGGACTATTTGCCTTACGGCCCCTTCCCCGAGCGCAGCGCCTTCAATGACTGGCTGGACAACCACGCCGCCCATAGCGACCCGTATTTCTTCAGCGTGATCGACCGCGCCAGCGGCGACGTGCAAGGCATCCTCAGCCTGATGTCCATCGTCCCGGCCCAAGGTCGTATCGAAATCGGCCACGTCACCTTTGGCGCCCCGATGCAGCGCTCGCCGAAAAGCACCGAGGCGATTTACCTGCTGACCAAGGAATCCTTCGCCCTCGGCTACCGCCGCCTGGAGTGGAAGTGCAACAACGGCAACGCCCGTTCCAAATACGCAGCCGAGCGCCTGGGTTTCAGTTTTGAAGGGGTGTTTCGCCAGCACATGGTGGTCAAGGGACAAAACCGTGATACCGCGTGGTATTCGATTCTGGACTCGGAATGGCCGGCGATTGCGGCGGGGTTTGAGCAGTGGTTGAGCGATGAGAACCAGACGGATTCGGGGCAGGTGAAGTCGTTGGCGGAGTGTCGCGGCTGATCGTCAGCGCCTGGACGTACGCCTTCGCGGGCAAGCCCGCTCCCACAAAGATCTCCGTCGAACTCAAATTTTGCGTTCACAGCAGACAACTGTGGGAGCGAGCCTGCTCGCGAATGCGGAGTGTCTCCCAACCCAGATTTTGAATGGGATACCGCTTTCGCGAGCAGGCTCGCTCCCACATTGATCCGGCATTTCTTCGGAGCAAAAAAAAGGGGAGCACATGCTCCCCCGAGGTTTAAAGCGTTGTATCGAGGCCGTTATCTCAGCCTTCGATCTCGATCAGGATTTCGCCCGGGTTCACCCGGTCGCCCTTGGCCACGTGAATGGCAGTGACTTTGCCGGCGATGGCCGCCTGCACTTCGGTTTCCATCTTCATGGCTTCGGTGATCAGCACGGCCTGGCCGGCCTTGACGGTGTCGCCTTCCTTGACCAGTACATCGACGATGTTGCCTGGCATGGTGGTGCTGACGTGGCCCGGTGCGCTGGCCTGCTTGCGTTTGCTGCTTCCGCCGCTGACGAATTCGTTGAGCGGTTCGAACACCACTTCTTCCGGCATGCCATCGATAGACAGGTAGAAGTGACGCTTGCCTTCGGCCTTGACGCCCACACCGGTGATGTCGACGCGGTAGGTTTCGCCGTGGACGTCGATGACGAACTCGGTTGGAACCCCTTCGCCGCCCGCCGAAGCGACCTTGCCCGCTTCCGGGATCGGCAGCAGCACTTCCGGCGTCAGGGTGCCCGCAGCACGTTCCTCGAGGAACTTGCGACCGATGTCCGGGAACATGGCGAAGGTCAGCACATCCTCTTCGGACTTGGCCAAGGCACCGATGTCGGCACGCAGCTTGGCCATTTCTGGCTTGAGCAGATCAGCCGGACGCACGTCGATCACTTCTTCGCTGCCGATGGCCTGACGGCGCAGTTGCTCGTTCACGGTGCCCGGCGCTTTGCCGTAGCCGCCTTGCAGGTACAGCTTCACTTCGTTGGTGATGGTCTTGTAACGCTCGCCAGCCAACACGTTGAAGAACGCCTGGGTGCCAACGATCTGCGAGGTCGGGGTGACCAGCGGCGGGAAGCCGAGGTCTTCGCGAACGCGCGGGATTTCAGCCAGCACTTCGCCCATGCGGTTCAGGGCGCCCTGCTCCTTGAGCTGGTTGGCCAGGTTGGAAATCATGCCGCCCGGAACCTGGTTGACCTGAACGCGGGTATCGACCGCAGTGAACTCGCTTTCGAACTGGTGGTACTTCTTGCGCACGGCGTAGAAGTACAGGCCGATCTCTTGCAACAGCTCCAGATTCAGGCCGGTGTCGAACTCGGTGCCTTTAAGGGCCGCGACCATCGACTCGGTACCTGGATGGCTGGTGCCCGAAGCGAAGCTGGAGATCGCGGTGTCGATGTGGTCGGCACCGTTTTCGATGGCCTTGAGTTGGCACATCGCGGCCAGACCCGCCGTGTCATGGGAGTGGATGAACACCGGCAGCGACTGCTCGGCTTTCAACGCCCTGACCAGTTCGCCGGTGGCGTATGGGGTCAGCAAACCGGCCATGTCCTTGATCGCCACCGAGTCGCAACCCATGGCTTCCATTTGCTTGGCTTGTGCCACGAACGCATCGATGGTGTGCACCGGGCTGGTGGTGTAGGCGATGGTGCCCTGGGCGTGTTTGCCCGCCGCTTTCACCGCTTCGATGGCCACGCGCAGGTTACGCACGTCGTTCATCGCATCGAAGATACGGAAAACGTCGATGCCGTTGACGGCGGCCTTGGCAACGAAGGCTTTGACCACGTCATCGCTGTAGTGGCGGTAGCCCAGCAGGTTCTGGCCGCGCAGGAGCATTTGCAGACGGGTGTTAGGCAAGGCTGCGCGCAGTTGGCGCAGACGCTCCCACGGGTCTTCTTTGAGGAAGCGTACGCAGGCGTCGAATGTCGCGCCGCCCCAGCATTCCAGCGACCAGTAGCCAACCTTGTCGAGCTTGTCGCAGATCGGCAGCATGTCTTCGGTGCGCATGCGGGTCGCGAGCAGCGATTGGTGGGCGTCGCGCAGGATGGTGTCGGTTACATGAATCTTCTTGCTCATTGTTCTATTCCTCACAGGCCTGCGTGGGCGGCGATGGCGGCGGCGATGGCCAGAGCCAGCTCTTCGGGTTTGCGCTTGATCGAGTAGTTGGTCAGTTCAGGGTGGCTTTCAACGAAGCTGGTATTGAACTGGCCGCTACGGAATTCCGGGTTGCGCAGGATTTCCTGGTAGTAGGCGGCGGTGGTCTTGACCCCTTGCAGACGCATGTCGTCGAGGGCTCGCAAACCACGGTCCATCGCTTCTTCCCAGGTCAGCGCCCACACCACCAGTTTCAGGCACATGGAATCGTAGAACGGCGGAATGGTGTAACCGGTGTAGATCGCCGTGTCGGTACGCACGCCAGGACCGCCGGGTGCGTAGTAACGGGTGATCTTGCCGAAGCTCGGCAGGAAGTTGTTTTTCGGGTCTTCGGCGTTGATCCGGAATTGCAGGGCGAAACCACGGTGGTGGATGTCTTCCTGTTTCACCGAAAGCGGCAGGCCGGAAGCGATGCGGATCTGCTCGCGGACAATGTCGATGCCGGTGATTTCTTCGGTGATGGTGTGTTCCACCTGCACCCGGGTGTTCATCTCCATGAAGTACACCTCGCCCTCGGCGAGCAGGAACTCCACGGTACCGGCGTTCTCGTAACCCACGGCTTTGGCTGCACGCACCGACAAGTCGCCGATGTAGGCGCGCTGTTCCGGGGTCAGTTGCGGGCTCGGGGCGATCTCGATCAGCTTCTGGTTGCGGCGCTGGATCGAGCAGTCACGCTCGAACAGGTGCACCACGTTGCCGAAGCTGTCGCCGAGGATCTGCGCTTCGATGTGTTTCGGGTTGACGATGCATTTTTCCAGGAACACTTCCGCCGAACCGAAGGCCTTGGTGGCTTCGGAAATGACTCGCGGGAATGCCTGTTCGAGTTCTTCGCGGCTGTTGCAACGACGAATACCGCGACCGCCACCACCGGAAGTGGCCTTGAGCATCACCGGATAACCGATGCGATCGCCTTCGGTCAGGGCTTCTTCAATGCCCGACACGTTGCCTTCAGTGCCTGGAGTGACCGGCACGCCAGCCTTGATCATGCTGCGGCGGGCTTCGGTCTTGTCGCCCATGCGGCGAATGACTTCAGCCGATGGACCGATGAATTTGATACCGCGCTCGGCGCAGATGTCTGCCAGCTCTGCGTTTTCCGAAAGGAAACCGTAGCCGGGGTGCAGCGCATCGCAACCGGTTTCCACCGCCAGGTTCACCAGCTTGCGCGGGTTCAGGTAACCGGCCAGCGGCTCGGCACCAATGCTGTGGGCTTCGTCCGCACGCTTCACATGCAGAGCATGGCGGTCGGCGTCGGAATAGATCGCGACCGAGCGAATGCCCATTTCGGCGCAGGCACGTACGATTCGTACGGCAATCTCACCACGGTTGGCGATCAGGATCTTTGTTATCACTTGGAGTTTCCCTTGAGCCGGTGGTACCCACGACCTGCTAGACCCAGGTCGACGCGTGACCAAATGTTTCAATTTAGTCGCAGGCCAACACTAGCGCTCACAAGGGATTAACAAAAATGAATAATTATTGGGTCACGCATAAGTAAAGACTTATAGTTGACGCATCAGCCTGCGGCGAGAGTGCTTGTAAAATGCGTAAGTCCTTGATGCGTATGACATTGCGTCAATTGCAGATCTTCAACGAAGTCTGTGATTTGAGGTCCTACAGCCGGGCAGCCGACGAAATGTCGCTCACGCAACCGGCCGTCAGCCTGCAGATTCGTCAACTGGAGGAGCTGATTGGTCAACCTTTGTTCGACTACGTCGGCAAAAAACTCTACATGACGGAAGCGGCCGAAGCACTGCAACGCGCCAGCCGGGACATTTTCGGCCGCCTGGAAAACCTCGACATGCAGCTTTCCGATATGCAGGGCTCGCTGCAAGGCCAGTTGAAACTGGCGGTCGAATCCAGCGCCAAGTATTTCGTTCCGCACCTGTTTGCCGCGTTCAAGCGTCAGCATCCGGAGGTCAACCTGCAACTGACGGTGGTCAATCGCGGGCAAGTGATCCGACGCCTCTCCGATAACCGCGATGACTTGGTGATCATGTCGATGGTGCCGCAAGACATGGGGCTGGAGTTCCTGCCGTTCCTCAATAACCCGATCGTTGCTGTCGCGCCGCCAGATCATCCGCTGTGCCACATGGGGCCGCTGCGCCTGCAGGACCTTGAACCCTACACGCTGCTGTTGCGCGAACCCGGCTCGGGTACGCGCCTGGCGTGCGAGGAGTATTTCAAGGAGAAGCGCGTGCACTTCAACCAGACACAGGAAGTGTCATCAGCCGAAGCCCAGCGTGAATGTGTTTTGGCGGGTCTGGGCGTTGCGCTGTTGACGCGCCACGCCCTGAACCTGGAACTGGCGACCGGCGGGTTGATCGAGTTGCCGGTCGAAGAATTGCCGCTCTACCGCAGCTGGTGCCTGGTGCAAGCCAAGGCCAAACGGCTGTCACCGGTGGCTCACGCATTCCTTGCGTTTGTGCGTAGCGAACGGGTGCAGATCAGCGGCCTGGTTGAGCGTTTCGACGGGAAGTCGTTGAGGCAGCCTGCCAGTAATTGAGTTCGAAATCTTCGGGAAAATCGCCGATCTCGGCCAAAAGTTGGCGGCGCTCACAGCGATCTTCGATGGCGCGGCGAAACTCCATGCGGCGCTGGTCTTCCTGCTGACGACGGGTTTTGACGGCGCTGTTGCGTTCTTCGTAGGGCTGGGCCATTTCGAGTCTCCCAAGGCGAGTACGGGAGCTTCAAGATAGGCGAGGGGGATGACGGTTTGGCGGCTCGGGGGTTACAGACTGATGAAAGTTGCGGGGTATTTATGGACGTTTTCGCGAGCAGGCTCGCTCCCACAGGTTTTGTTGTGTGAACAGATTCTGTGCAACACCGAAAAACCACTGTGGGAGCGAGCCTGCTCGCGAATCAGGTCGGAACGACCTGAAGACGACGTCAGTCGTCCAGCGCCTTCACCGACTTGGGCGACAACCTCAAGCTACGCAGGCTGCGCTTGACGCTCTTGAGGTGGTTGACCAGGCTCGGCCCGCGCGCCATGGCCACGCCCATCGCCAGCACATCGATCACCACCAGGTGGGCGATCCGCGAGGTCAGCGGCGTGTAGATTTCAGTATCCTCATGCACGTCGATTGCCAGGTTGACGGTCGACAGCTCGGCCAACGGTGTCTGGCTTGGACACAGGGTGATCAACGAAGCCCCGCTTTCACGCACCAGGTTGGCGGTGATCAGCAGATCCTTGGAGCGCCCGGACTGGGAAATGCAGATCGCCACATCGGTCGGCTTCAAGGTCACCGCCGACATCGCCTGCATGTGCGGGTCGGAATACGCCGCCGCGGTCAGCAGCAAACGGAAAAACTTGTGCTGCGCATCTGCCGCGACTGCACCCGAGGCGCCGAAGCCGTAGAACTCGACACGCTGGGCCTGGGACATCAGCGTCACCGCTCGCTGCAGTTCAACCGGATCGAGCCTCTCGCGAACCTCCATCAGGGTGTGCAGGGTGGTGTCGAAGATTTTCAGGCTGTAGTCGGCGACCGAATCATCTTCATGGATCGCGAACTGTCCGAAACTCGCGCCTGCCGCCAGGCTTTGGGCCAGCTTCAACTTCAGGTCCTGGAACCCCGAACAACCGATGGCGCGGCAAAAACGCACGATGGTCGGCTCGCTGATGCCGACGCTATGGGCCAGATCGGCCATGGAACTGTGCATCACGGCCGCGGGGTCAAGCAGCACGTGATCGGCGACCTTGAGCTCCGACTTGCGTAACAGGTGACGAGACTGGGCGATGTGTTGCAGCAGATTCAAAGGGATGGACTCTTTGTTATTGGCAGGTGCCGGGGATGTAGCACGCTTGTAGTTATACTACATGAATCGGGATTTTGCCTGCTCAATGAGTAACCGGATCCCTCGATTTCAGGTGCCCGCGTCTCATGTAGCACAGATTTTCGATGCCCAAATGGTCATCGCTATACGGCTTAAAAGGTACAACACCCCTCTATCCTCCCCGTTTAAAGTTCCATGTGTAGTTATTCACCTGACACTCAACTAAACATACAGCCTTACAAAACCATAACTTCAAACCCTTCACACGTATAGTTGCAGATAGATATATTGCCCCGACAGGAAGTAAAACCATTAATTAAAGGACTTATATACGATGAGCATTAAAACCAAAGACTGGACCGCACAAATCGACCGGATGCCAGGTAACCAGTCGTTCCGCGTCCATGGCACCGTAACCGTTCCCCACAGCGGCGCCACACCTAAACTGGAATACATGAAACTGCAGGACAAGTCATTCAATGTGCGGTTGGAGCTTAAACTTGAAACATCCGACGAGCCCTCCTTGCAAGTTGAAACCGACAAGTTTGTCGAATACAAAGTTATGGGGGACTCCAATGTTCCCAGCGTGAGTATCTTCTATCAAGGTGAACTACTGCACCATATCGACAAAGTTCTGATCACCCACTAATAAAGACATTAGTTTCAGGGCATCCCGTCGCCCCTTCGAAAAGGGGACGGCGGGACTTTCCCTTCAATCCATGCCTTGTTCGCGCAACAAGCCTGCGAGCCCATCCGCCTCTATCGGCCGGCTGATGAGATAGCCTTGCACCTCATCGCAGTGCTCGCCCTTGAGGAATTCAAGCTGCTCCCGCCGCTCCACCCCTTCGGCCACGACTTTCAGCGACAAGCCATGAGCCATGGCAATGATCGCCCGGGTGATGGCTGCATCCTCTGTGCCCTCCCCCAGGCCACGAATGAATGCCTGATCGATCTTTACGTAATCCACCGGAATCCGCTTGAGGTAGCTCAGGGATGAATAACCGGTGCCGAAATCGTCGATCGCCAACTTCACCCCCAGATCACGCAGTTGCTGGAAGGTCGCGATGATGTGTTCGACGCTGTCCAGCAGCTGGCTCTCCGTGAGTTCCAGCTCAAGGTAGTGCGGCGCCAGTCCGGTTTCTTCCAGCACTTGCCGTACAAGGCTGACCAGTTTGCCCTGACGCAACTGATGCACCGACAAATTGACGGATACCCGAATCGGCTCAAGCCCCTGCCGCTGCCACGCGCAGGCTTGCCAGCACGCCTGACGCAGCACGAACTCACCGATCGGGCCGATCAAGCCGGTTTCCTCGGCCAGACCGATGAAATCCCCCGGTGGCACGCGCCCCATGGTCGGATGATCCCAACGCACCAGCGCCTCGGCGGCATTCAGCTTGCCTGTGGCCAGGCAAAGTTTCGGTTGGTAAAACACCTTCAGTTGCTTCTCTTCAACGGCTTTACGCAGTTGGTTTTCCAGCTGCAAACGCTCCAGCGTGCTGGCTTGAAGGCTGTCGGTATAGAACTGGAAATTGTTGCCGCCCAGATGCTTGGCGTGCTGCATGGCCATGTTCGACTGGCTGACCAGCGCGGAAATTTCCCGCGCATTGTCCGGCAACAAACTGATGCCCATCGACGCACTGACCACCAGTTCGTGACCCTCGACAGTCACAGGTATACGCAGCTTGTTCGACAAACGTGTCGCCACCCGCGCCAGGCTCGACAGGTTGCCATAGGAGTTGAAGAGCACTGCAAACTCGTCGCCGGACAAGCGTGCGATGGTATCCGCTTCCGGCAACGCGTTGACCAGTCGCCGGGCCATTTTCTGCAACAACTGGTCGGCCACCTCATGACCGAGGCTGTCGTTGAGCTGCTTGAAGCGATCCAGATTGATATGCAGCAGCGCCAGACTGCGATAGCCACCCTGGCGTACGCGTTGATGCGCTTCACTGAGCCGCTCGCGGAACATGGAGCGGTTGGCCAGGCCGGTGAGTTCGTCGTAGTGAGTCAGGTAACGCATGCGCTCTTCGGATTCACGACGAGCCGAGAGATCCGCGAAGAAGCCCACAATATGGCTCACATTTCCCTTGGTATCGCGCACGGTACTCAACTGCAGCCATTGCGGGTACATCTCGCCGTTCTTGCGGGTTTCCACCAATTCACCCTGCCAGTTGCCGTGCTGCTCCAGCGACTGATGAATGGCTGTGTAGTGACGACGTGCATCGCGACTGCAGGGCAGCTCGGCAACATTGCGACCGAGCATGTCTTCGATCTCGTAACCGGTGACGCGGCTGAAGGCTTGATTGGCGGCGATCAGGGCATAGTTTGGATCGAAAATCACAATGCCTTCGCTGGCAGCCTCGAACACCGTCGCGGCCAGTTGCTGCTGTTCTTCCAGCGCCTTGCTGACACTGATGTCGCGGCGCGTGCCGACCATGCGGATCACCCGGCCATTGTCGGCACGCTCGACCGCCCGTCCGCGGTCCTCGATCCAGACCCAGTGACCATCGCCATGTCGCACGCGGTATTCGACCTGGTAATCCTCGGTGCGCCCCTTCAAATGGTCGACCAACGCCCTTCGAAGGGCAGGAAGATCCTCCGGATGCAGGCGTGGCTTGAGATGGCGCAGCATCGCCGTGACGTATTCCGGCTCCAGGCCGAACAACTCCTGAATGTGCGTGTGATGGACTTCGTCGGTTTGCAGGTTCCAGTCCCACAGCCCCAACTCACTGGCCTTCAACGCCAGCGCCAGACGCGCCTCGCTCTTGCTCAGCGCCTGGTTGGCGGCGTCCAGTTCAAGACTGCGCTGGGCGACACGGCTTTCCAGTTCGACCTGGATTTCGCGCAAGCCCTCTTCAGCACGCCGACGCTGGTCGACTTCCTTGGCCAGTTTCTGATTGAGCTGATCACTGCAACTTTGTGCCTGCTGCAGATGCTCGATCAACGCCTGATTCTGGAAGCGTTGCAACAAGCCGCGATCGATCAACCGATTGACCTGCCAGGCGACCACGCTCAATGCACCCAGCAGAATCAGACCGAACCAGCCCCATCCCTGCTCCTGCCCCCAGAACATGTAGGCAATGGCCGGCAATAGACAGGGCAAGGTGAACGACAGAAATGCCGGCAGGCTGACGGCATAGGCGACGCTGGCCGACAGTGCTGCCGCACCAATCAGGCCAAATACCCAGGCTTGCTGGATGAAGTTGTCGGCGGGAACCAGCGCGATTCCGGCACCGGCCAACGTCAGACCGGTTAGGCCCGAGCCCAGCCAAAACATTCGCTGCCAGATCGGATGGGCCTGACGGTTGGGAATCGCCGAATCGAAAGCCGCCACCTGAATGACCCGCAAAGCCACCAGCGACAATAGCCAGACCAGCCAGACCGTGATCAGAAAGTAGCGCTGCGGGCGCCAAAGCAGGCCGGCGCAGACCAGACCATTGATCAACATGAACAGTGTGGGTAGCAATGAGCCCTGATACAGCAGGCGCGTGCGTTCGACCGCCATTTCCATGGCGTATTGTTTACGGATAACCCGAGGCTCCACAGAAGGGCCCGACAGGTCAGAGCTGAGGGTCATAGGCGATGTTCTTGTTCTTATAATGATGAGCATGAGCCCGAAACGTCGACGGAGCATACACAAGCCAGTGCCCGGACCAAACTGCTCCAGATCAAAAATCGGACAAAAGAATCGAGCGCCCGACTCGACCTTAAAGCCGTCAGGCTAGAGCGGCCAACGCTTACAGGTGATGACTGACCGGTCGTCCCGCGCGCCTCTTTCATCGGCTAAAGCAAAGCGGGGTTTGCCCGGTGTGGCGCCGCCCCCTAGAATGCCCCGATGCGCGATGATCTCTCCCTTCTGCTGAACTCCCTCAACGATGCCCAACGCCAGGCCGTAGCGGCCCCCGTCGGCCGTCAGTTGGTCCTGGCCGGTGCTGGTTCCGGTAAAACCCGAGTGCTGGTGCACCGTATCGCCTGGTTGATCCAGGTCGAAAACGCGTCGCCCCACTCCATCCTGTCGGTGACGTTCACCAACAAGGCGGCGGCCGAGATGCGCCATCGCATTGAGCAGCTGATGGGTATCAACCCGGCCGGCATGTGGGTCGGCACCTTCCACGGCCTGGCGCACCGCTTGCTGCGAGCGCACTGGCAGGAAGCCGGGCTGAGCCAGACCTTCCAGATTCTCGACAGCGATGACCAGCAGCGGCTGGTCAAACGGGTGATCCGCGAGCTCGGCCTGGACGAACAACGCTGGCCGGCCCGTCAAGCCCAATGGTTCATCAACGGGCAGAAGGACGAAGGTCTGCGCCCGCAACACATTCAAGCCAGCGGCGATCTGTTCCTGGCCACCATGCGCAGCATCTATGAGGCCTACGAGGCTGCGTGTCTGCGCGCCGGCGTCATCGATTTTTCCGAATTGCTGCTGCGCGCCCTCGACCTGTGGCGCGATCACCCGGGGCTGCTGGCGCATTATCAGAAGCGCTTCCGGCACATCCTGGTGGACGAGTTCCAGGACACCAACGCCGTGCAGTACGCCTGGTTGCGTCTGCTGGCCAAAGGTGGCGACAGCCTGATGGTGGTCGGCGACGACGACCAGTCGATCTACGGCTGGCGTGGCGCGAAAATCGAGAACATCTATCAGTATTCCGATGATTTCCCGGATGCCGAGACCATACGCCTGGAGCAGAACTATCGCTCCACCGCGGGCATCCTCAAGGCCGCCAACGCCTTGATCGCCAACAACACCGGGCGCCTGGGCAAGGAGCTGTGGACCGATGGCGGCGACGGCGAAGCGATCAATCTGTACGCCGCGTTCAACGAACACGACGAAGCTCGTTATGTTGTCGAAACCATCGAAAGTGCGCTGAAAACAGGCCTGGCCCGTAGCGATATCGCGATTTTATACCGCTCCAACGCCCAATCGCGGGTTTTGGAAGAAGCTTTGCTTCGTGAACGCATTCCTTACCGCATTTATGGTGGTCAGCGCTTCTTCGAGCGGGCTGAAATCAAGAACGCCATGGCCTACCTGCGCCTGCTCGAAGGTCGTGGCAACGATGCCGCGCTGGAGCGGGTAATCAACGTTCCGGCGCGCGGCATCGGCGAAAAGACCGTCGAAGCGATTCGTGACCACGCGCGCCATACTGATGTGTCGATGTGGGAAGCGATGCGCCAACTGATGGCCAACAAGGGCCTTACCGGTCGCGCCGCCAGCGCACTCGGCGCGTTTATCGAATTGATCGAAAACCTCGCCGCCAAATGCATGGAAATGCCCCTGCACCTGATGACCCAGACCGTCATCGAACAGTCGGGCCTCATTGCCTACCATGAAGCGGAAAAAGGCGAGAAAGGTCAGGCCCGGGTAGAAAACCTTGAGGAACTGGTCAGCGCCGCGCGCAACTTCGAAAACAGCGAGGAGGACGAGGACTTGACGCCATTGGCGGCGTTCCTCGGTCACGCGTCGCTGGAAGCCGGGGACACCCAGGCCGACGAGCACGAAGACAGTATTCAACTGATGACCCTGCACAGCGCCAAGGGCCTGGAATTCCCGTACGTGTTCCTGGTGGGCATGGAAGAAGGCCTGTTTCCGCACAAGATGAGCCTGGAAGAGCCCGGTCGTCTTGAGGAAGAACGTCGCCTGGCTTATGTCGGCGTCACGCGCGCCATGCATAACCTGGTGATGACCTATGCTGAAACCCGACGGCTGTACGGCAGCGAGACCTACAACAAGGTGTCGCGTTTCGTACGTGAAGTGCCGAAAGGCCTGATCCAGGAAGTACGGCTGTCCAACAGCGTCAGTCGTCCGTTCGGTGGCAACCAGTCGATGAGTGGCAGCAACCTGTTCAGTGGCAGCGAGATTCCGCAGACCGGTTTCAGCCTCGGTCAGGCAGTACGGCATTCGGTATTTGGCGATGGCGTGATCCTGAACTTTGAAGGTGCCGGGGCGCAGGCGCGGGTTCAGGTGAACTTCAGCGAAGGCAGCAAGTGGTTGATGCTGGGCTACGCCAAGCTGGAAGCGATCTGACAGCTACCAGGGTGCTTTCTGTGGGAGCGAGCCTGCTGGCGAATGAAAGCGCCTCGGATTATCTGGAAAATCGTGGATGTGCCCTTCGCGAGCAGGCTCGCTCCCACAGGTTGGTCTGATTAAAGGAAAGGTCATGGGCTCAGGCTTCTTTTCTTCCTGGACATTCTGGGCCCTGCTATCGGCCGTATTCGCGGCGTTAACCGCCATTTTCGCGAAGATCGGCGTCGAGAACGTCAATTCAGATTTCGCCACGCTACTGCGGACAGTGGTCATCCTGATCAGCCTGGCCTTGATTTTGTACGCCACGGGCCAATATCAAGCATTGGGATCGATTTCCGCCAAGAGCTATCTGTTCCTGCTGTTGTCCGGCCTGGCCACCGGCGCCTCGTGGATTTGCTACTTCCGCGCACTTAAAGTCGGACCTGCGTCACTGGTCGCTCCGGTGGACAAACTCAGTGTGGTTCTGGTGGCCGTGCTCGGCGTGATTCTGCTGGGCGAAAAACTCGACCTGCGCCAATGGGGCGGAATCGGCCTGATCACGGCAGGGGTTGTGATGCTGGCGCTGCGACGCTAGCCATCCGTCCTACAGAACTTATCCACTCATCCTACAGACCAAAGTGAACACGCCTTATTGCGCTGACTGAAGCTGAACCGAACCTGTCAGGCAAAAGCCCGAAACACTCTGCCGCTAGCCAGTAACACTTCAGCTGTGCAACATGGCGCGCGTGCCTTCCACAAATGGGAATTCCCTTTATGAAACGTTTTCTTAGCATCGCCATGGCGTTGTGCATCGGCCTGACGATGAGTCTCGACGTCAATGCCGCCAAGCGCTTCGGTGGTGGCAAAAGCGCAGGCGCTGCGCCGACTCACCAGACCAGCCAAATGGCTCCTTCTTCTCCAGGCATGGGCGGCGCTGCGGCGACCGCTGGTGCTGCCGGTGCCGCTGGCGCTGCAGCCAAGGCTGGCGGTGCTTCGCGCTGGCTCGGCCCTCTGGCCGGCATCGCCGCCGGTGGCCTGCTGGCGTCCATGTTCATGGGCGACGGCTTCCAGGGCATGCAGATCTTCGACATCCTGATCATGGCAGTCATCGCGTTCCTGGTCTTCCGTTTCATCGCCGCCCGTCGTCGCAAGCAGCAGGAGCAATACGCTCCGGCCGGTCACGCGCCGATGCAGCGTGAAGCGTTCGAACAGAAGCCAGCCATGGGCTCGATCTTCGGTGGTTCGGCTGCACCTGTTGCCGCACGTCCGGTCATCAACGCGCCAGCCTGGTTCAATGAAAAGAACTTCGTCGAAGCGGCCCGCAACCACTTCCAGTCCCTGCAACAGCATTGGGACGCCAACGAAATGGACAAGATCGCCGAGTTCGTGACTCCGCAGATGCTGGAGTTCCTCAAGCGCGAACGTGCCGATCTGGGCGACGGCTTCCAGTCCACCTACATTGATAACCTCAATGTGCAACTCGACGGCGTGGATGATCGCGCCGACAAGACCATCGCCACCCTGACCTTCAGTGGCGTGTCGAAGACCTCGCGTTTCGACCAGGGCGAAGTGTTCAGCGAAAGCTGGAACATGGAACGTGCCCAAGGCGAAAACCAGCCTTGGCTGGTAGCAGGTATCCGCCAGAACGGCTGATTACCCTCCTTGCTTGATACGTTGTAATAAAAACCCCGGCTTGCCGGGGTTTTCTATTTCGCGGTTGCATCTATAGCGAGCTACTGTATAAACCGCCCCATATAAACCGCGCCATTCAAGCAAGAGGATCCCGGACGTGGAAGAAATCATCGAACAACTGCGTGAAGCCAACGAACCGGTACCGGTCCCCTTGGAGTTGCCTGACGAAGATCTGCTGGTCGAAATCGAAGAACAACTGTTCATCGACATTCCCTTCGTCTTCAGAGAGTTTTTGCTGACCGTCAGCGACGTGGTCTACGGCAGCCTGGAGCCGGTGACCGTCACCGACCCGCAATCCCACACTTACCTGCCGGACGTTGCCGCCAACGCCTGGGACGCCGGTGTCGATCGCAGCCTGATCCCGATCTGCCAGGACGGTGACGACTACTACTGCGTCGAAGAGGACGGCACCGTGGTGTTGTGGTCTGCCGAAGAAGAACTGGTGACCGAAGAAACCTGGGAATCGGTGTGGCACTGGGCGCGGGACGTCTGGCTGGAAAGCTGAGTCAGCTGACACCCCACCCGGTCAGTGCCCTGGCGAATCCTTGTGGTTGTCCAGGGTATCCAGCAACGCCACCTGCATGCGGGTATGGACGCGGATAAACCAGCGCCACAGCAACGCAGCCACGGCGGCCGCCACCACGGCGATCAGCACCAGCAACTTGTTGGTCGGCAGAATACTGGCCGACAAGGCTGCCAATAGCAGGAAAATCACCAACAGCGAGAGGATCGGGATCACTTCGGCGATCACCCGACGCACTCGCTGCGTATGGCGCCCAGCCATCTCCGGCTTCACACCCATCTCCGCCAGCAACATCGACAGCGCCTTGAGCTTGCGATACGCCGCGATCAAGAACGGCAGCGATACCAGCAACGCCCCCCCCCAGATCAACGCTTTCTGCCAGCTCGGGTCACTGATCCAAACCTGCAAGTAGGCTGAGATGCGCTCGGCGAAATACGCCCCGGCGAAGAAGATCGCGATCACCAACGCCAGATTGACCCCCACCTGCAGCAAAATCCGCCGAATCATCGACGCCAGCAGCGCGCCCTCGCCCTGCGGCTGGATGCTGCGCAGCCATTCGCCATACATCCCCAGGACCCGCCCCAGACGCTGAGGCATCGCTGCAGACAACTTGATCGACAACGGATCGGCAGCGCGGATCAGATACGGCGTCATCAGCGTTGTAAGCACAGAAACCGCCACCGCTACCGGGTAAAGGAAGTTACTGGTGACCTGCAGGGTCATGCCCAGCGACGCGATGATGAAAGAAAATTCGCCGATCTGCGAAAGCCCCATCCCAACCCGCAGTGAGGTACGTCCGTCATTGCCGGCGATAAAGGCACCAAGGCCGCAGGACACCATCTTGCCAAGCACCACCGCTACCGTTATCACGGCGATGGGCCAGGCGTACTGCAGCAGGATCATCGGGTCGAGCATCAACCCGATCGCCACAAAGAAGATGGCACTGAACAAGTCGCGAACCGGTTCGATCAGGCGTTCGATTTTCAACAACTGTCGGGATTCGGCCATGATCGCGCCGATCAGGAAGGCGCCGAGCACCATGCTGTATTCAAGCTTGACCACCAGCAGGCAGAAGCCGAAACACAGGCCCAGTACGGTGATCAACAGCATCTCGTTGCTTTCGAACTTGGCCACGTAGGCCAGCAATCGCGGCACCAGCAGGATGCCAATCACCAGCGCGACGATCATGAACAGCGAGAGCTTGCCGACGGTGGAAAACACTTCCCCCGAACTGACCGTGCCGCTGACCGCGATGCTCGACAGCAAGGCAATAATCCCGATACCCAGGATGTCTTCGACAATCAGCACACCGAAAATCAGCTGCGCAAAGCGCTCGTTTTTCATCTTCAGATCGTTGAGTGCCTTGACGATGATGGTGGTCGAGGAAATGGCCAGGATCGCGCCGAGGAACAGCGAATCCATGGTGTTCCAGTCGAACCAGCGGCCGATTTCGTAACCGATCCAGATCATCAGCACGATTTCCAGGAACGCCGCGATAAACGCCGTGGCGCCGACCTTGAACAGCTTGCGCAGACTGAACTCCAGGCCGAGGCAGAACATCAGGAATATCACCCCGAGTTCCGCCAGGGTCTTGATGGTTTCTTCATCGTGAATCAGGCCGAACGGTGGCGTGTGCGGACCAATGATGAACCCGGCGACGATGTAGCCCAGCACCACCGGCTGTTTGAAGCGGTGAAAAAGCACAGTTACCACACCTGCGACCAACATGATCACTGCCAGATCCTGAATAAAACTGATGGCATGCATGGTGTGGGGCTCCTTGGGTGACATTGCTCGATCGCCGACGCAGGAAACGTCCGACCGGGCAGAGTAAAAATTCACTTTTCCGCGTAGGAATTGCCCACTTTGGGCGGGCTTTTGCAGGGTAACACCGCGACTTCCGGCAGAAAGGCGGTGCAATATATGGAAACAGATCGATCCGGCGTGACGGCAGCTTGCCGCCCGGCGTCCCGATAACTGTTGGTTTGAAAAAACCACGCAGGCACCCGCAGAGGTGCGCCCCTCAAACCTTGCCTTGATCCGTGAGAGAGCTATGGAACCTGGAAATGCCCAACTGTCGATGACGGTACTGATGACCCCCGACATGGCCAACTTCTCTGGCAATGTTCACGGCGGTACCCTGCTCAAGTACCTCGACGAAGTCGCCTACGCCTGCGCCAGCCGTTATGCCGGCCGCTACGTGGTCACCCTGTCGGTGGACCAGGTGATTTTCCGTGAACCGATCCATGTCGGCGAGCTGGTGACCTTTCTTGCTTCGGTCAATTACACCGGGAACACCTCGATGGAGGTGGGCATCAAGGTGGTGACCGAGAACATTCGTGAGCGCTCGGTGCGCCACACCAATAGTTGCTTCTTCACGATGGTCGCGGTGGATGACCAGCGCAAACCCGCGCCTGTACCGCCCCTGCAGCCGGAAAACAGCGAAGACAAGCGCCGCTACATCCAGGCACAACAACGTCGTCAAATTCGTCAGGAGCTTGAGAAGCGGTATCAGGAAATCAAAGGCGACGCCTGAGGTGTTTCAGGTCGTTTGATGGTGCTTTTTAGATAGCTTTCGCGAGCAGGCTCGCTCCCACACTTGACCGTATTCCATTGTCGAAACTCGGTTGATTGTGGGAGCGAGCCTGCTCTCGAATGGCGCCAATACCGATCAGAGGCTGATCGGAGTAGCCTCGAACCGCACCCGAGGATGGGCAATCCGGTCCTGCGCCCGCACCAGCTCCAGCTCGTAACTGGCGCACGCCTGGGTTTCCAGCAGCACTTCATGCACCGCCGATGCGGCGAACTCAAAAGCGGCCACCAGGCTGTCGCCCAGCAGAACCCGCGCCAGAAACAACCCGGACGTCAGGTCGCCTACGCCCACCGGCTGACGCGGAAACGCCAGAAGCGGACGTTGCAGGTGCCAACTGCCTTCGGCCGTCACCAGCAGCATCTCGAACACGTCCGGTGTTTTGCCCGGGTAGTCGAGATGCTTGACCAGCACCGCCTTGGGCCCACGTGCCAGCAGTGCTCGCGCCATCGCCAGGCAATCGAACAGCGACTGCGGTTTGCGCCCCGTGAAGCTGTCGAGCTCCAGTTGATTCGGGCACATGAAGTCGGCCACCGCAGCAGCCTCTTCCAGCAGGAAATCGCTGACTTCCGCGGGCACGCTGCAGCCCTTCTCCGGATGGCCCATCACCGGGTCACACAGGTACAGCGCCTTGGGATTCATCGACTTGATCCGCGCCACACCCGTGAGGATGGCCCGGCCCTGAGCCGCGCTGCCGAGGTAACCCGATAACACCGCATCGCAGTTGCCCAACTCGCCAATCGCCGCAATGCCTTCCACAAGGTCAGGGATCTGGTGCGGCGCCAGTACCTCGCCAGCCCATTGGCCGTATTGGGTATGGTTGGAGAACTGCACGGTATTGAGCGGCCAGACATTCACACCGACCCGCTGCATCGGGAAAACCGCGGCACTGTTGCCAGCGTGACCGAACACCACGTGGGACTGGATAGCGAGTAAATGGGGCGTACGTTTCATGCGGTGAGTTTCCGTAAAACGATTGAAATTCGAACGGCGCAGTATGCGACTAAACGCAGCCTGTACGACAGACCGGCGACGCAGTTAAGCTGACACTATCTTGTTGGAGCGCCCTGTTGATGCTGACCCTTGAGAATATTTTCGTGCTGATGCTATTCGCCACCGCTGGCGCCTGGCTGTGGCACAACCACGGTTTGCGCGAACGCGCACTGGAGCGGGTCAAGCAGCATTGCAGCAATGTCGGGGTCGAGTTGCTGGATGGTAACGTGGCGCTGAAAAAAATCACGTTCATCAAGGATGCCAGCGGTCGGCGGCGCCTGGCCCGAGTGTATAACTTCGAATTCACCGTGACCGGCGAAAGTCGGCATAACGGCACTATTACCCAGTTCGGCCCCCACAGTGCGCAGATCGAACTGGCGCCCTACCCGATGCCGTTCGACGACACCCCGCCCGTCGCCGACGTGGTCAAGCCCAGCGCCCAGGTGATCGAACTGAGCCATTGGCGGCAGGAACATAATAAGTGGCGGTCTTGACGATCGTTGTCGTCAGTTAACCCCATTCGCGAGCAAGCCCGCTCCCACATTTGGAATGCGTTCCCTTGTGGGAGCGGGCTTGCTCGCGAAGAGGACTTCAGCAGCAACGCATAAACCCGCTAATTCGAATGAGCCCTGCATCCCTCCAAGCCTCTGCGGAGCGATTCAATATCCTGCGGCCCACTGAAAATCAGTTCAATCCGCGAATCCTGCCGCCACTCGCTCGGCTGCCAGTCGGGTATCGAGTTATCCACTGCATTCACAGACACCCAGCCTTCAGCGCTGTGGATAACCAGCTTCGCCCGCTGCCAGGGAAGGCTCGCAAGCCACCGCATCACACACGCAACTTCGAACATCTGACTCGGGTGCCAGCGCCAGCCGATGCTCCAGCCCCCCGCCTGTTCCTGGCTCAAGCAAATCGGCAGCGCGGGATCGGTCCAAATCGCCGGCACCTGCCCCCCCTTGGGCATCACAAAGTTATCCACCCCAGACACGGCCTGAGCCGACAAACCGGGCAACTCACTCAATGGCATCACCGCGTGTTGCGCCCAGTACATCGGACGAGCCGGCCATTGCGCGGCGAGACGCTGACGAGCAACCTCATCGAGATTTTCCGATTTGTTCATCAATAGCAGGCCAGCATTGTTCAACGCTTCCTGTTGCGCCTGCGGTAAAGCCCTGCCGTCGGCGAGTGCCTGAGCATCCAGAACCAGTACACATGGCAGTACGTTTAGTACACCTTGCCACGGGGTTTCACTCAACTGCCTGAGCAGTTGCGCCGGATGCCCCAGCCCGGATGGTTCGATAAACAGACGATCCGGCCGCGCCTTGCGCAGCAATCGACCGAGCCCGATCTGGAACGGCGCGCCATTCACGCAACATAGACAGCCCCCGGCCACCTCACCCAGTGCGATACCATCGGCATCGCGGGTCAGTAGCGCGGCGTCGAGGCCGATCTGCCCGAACTCGTTGATCAGCACAGCCCAGCGCTCACCGGCCGGGCGTTGCGCCAGCAGGTGCTTGATCAGGCTGGTCTTGCCGGCTCCCAATGGCCCGGCGATGACGTGGGTAGGAATGTTCTGCAACATGATCAAAGGTTCTGTGGAGGCCAGGATGCGGTGGATGGGGTTGTCGTTACTGCTGACGCTTGCTTGCGGCGAGGCGCTGGCCCAGGCCTGCGTGGTCCACAGCCAGGCGGAGCGGCTCGACGTGAAAGTGTGTCAGGAGAACCGCAACATCCCGGAAAAACTATTCGCCGACGGTTTCTGCCAGCCAAAACTGGCCGGGCAAACTGTCGAGGTACAGTATGTCGACCAATGCCCCAGCGGGGCGTTCGGCGTCTGCAGCAACGCCCAAGTCGCCAATATGCCTTACCGGCAGGATATTCACTATTACGGCGTTGCCACGGACGCGGCCTATCTGAAACCGTTTTGCGAAGCCCAGAGCCAGGGAACCTGGCTCAAGCCTTGAAATCAGCCGGCGGTCAGGCCGCCTCGTCAAACCACGGACCAAACGGATCCGGCAGCTTCTGCCAGCCCTCTTCACCCATCGCCATTTCATCATCGGTCAGCAAGCAACCGTCGAGCTCAGCGGTAAGCTGCGCGAAATCGATATCCTGGCCGATGAACACCAGTTCCTGCCGGCAATCACCGCAAGCGCCGGTCCAGTTTTTCATGATGGCAGCGGTGCTTTCTTCGTCCTGCGGCCATTGCTGCTTCGGCACAAAGCGCCACCAGCGCCCCGCGTAACCATGGCGCATCAACCCACCGGCCTGGGACCAGCTACCGGCGTCCCTGTGTTTGCTCGCCAGCCAGAAAAAGCCTTTGGAACGCAGCAATTTGCCATTGAGCCAGGGACGATCGATGAAGCTGAAAAAACGCTGTGGATGGAAGGGGCGACGCGCACGATAGGCATAGGACGCAATACCGTACTCTTGGGTTTCCGGCACATGTTCACCACGCAACTCCTGCAGCCAACCCGGCGCCTGCGCGGCGTTCTCGAAGTTGAAGCGACCGGTATTGAGGATCTTCTCCAGCGGTACTTCGCCCATGACCATGGGGATAATTTCCGCCCGGGGATTGAGTCGCTCGAGGATGGCCATCAGCTCCTGGCGTTCGTAATCACTGACCAAATCGATCTTACTGATCAGGATGACGTCGGCAAATTCGACCTGTTCGATCAGCAGATCGGTGATCGAGCGTTCGTCCTCTTCACCCAGGGTTTCACCCCGAGTCGCCAGGCTTTCGGCGGCCTGGTAATCGGGCAGGAAATTCATGCCATCGACCACGGTCACCAGGGTATCCAGCCTGGCGATGTCATTGAGGCCCTGCCCGTTTTCGTCGCGGAACGTAAACGTCTCTGCCACGGGCAGCGGCTCGGAAATGCCCGTCGATTCGATCAAAAGATAATCAAATCGACCGTCCCGAGCGAGTTTGCTCACTTCTTCCAGCAGATCTTCGCGCAATGTGCAGCAGATGCAGCCGTTGCTCATCTCCACAAGTTTTTCTTCCGCGCGATTGAGGCTGACGTCGCGCTGGACTTCGCTGCCGTCGATGTTGATCTCACTCATATCATTGACGATGACCGCGACCCGCAGATTATTTCTATTACGTAGTACGTAATTTAGAAGTGTACTTTTTCCTGCCCCTAAAAAGCCCGACAGGACGGTAACGGGAAGGCGATTTGGCATCAAATGTTCCTCACAGGGGGCCCGCTCAAATCGTCGGGCTTAATTAATGTTATAGTATAACAACGCAATTGAACCACTCCCTCTCGCTCGCCTGGTCAAAAGGGTGCGATGCTGGAACCCTCCTGTGGGTGAGAACTGCTATGCGTAATGTCCTGAAATCCGCCCTGCTGAGTGCTTCACTACTGGTTGCATTCGATGCCTGCGCGCAAATCCCGACCCTGGCCAAATGCACCCGCAGCGCCAATTTGCTGGCCTGCGTGGATGGCGACGGCAACGCCTACAGCGTCAATACCGCAGGCAGCACGATGTATCTGAGGGGCTTCGATGCGGCCGGAAAACGCTACTGGGCGCAGACCAACAGTCGCTACGGCCAATTGACGTTTTTCACCGGCATCGCTTCCGACGGCGAAGCGTGGGTCGGCTACAACCGGCGCATCGGCTGGACCACGATCAATCGGTTTTCCAGCTCCGGCGGCAGTAGCGCCAGGTTCACCTGCAACCGGATTGCCGGCTGTTAGGTCTGCTGTGTTCGCCAGATCAAATTGGGCGCGTCCGCGCTAGATGAAAACCTGTTCATGAAAAAGGCATCGTTGATTTAATTGTTATAGTATAACATTCAAATCAACTTCCCCTCGATGGACCTGTTCATGAATGCGCTGACTCTGCCGGATATCGCTGCGCAGGCCTCAGGCCAAGCCCTGCCATTGGACTGGGTCGGCATGCGTGGCATTGCCCTTCCTGTTTTGTTTGATGGCGAACGACTGGCTGCAACGGTCGATGCGGGTGTGAGTCTCGATAACGGGGAGGCTCGCGGCATTCATATGTCGCGGCTCTACCTGGCGCTGGAAAGGCTTGAGCAGGAAACCCTTTCACCTGATCTGCTTCAGCGCGTCTTGGTGAGTTTCCTGACCAGCCATGAAGGGCTATCGAACAGCGCTTATCTGAATATTCACATCGATTTACTGCTGAAAAGGCCGGCTCTGGTCAGTCCTTTGGCCGGTTGGAAAACCTATCCCGTCAGCATCAAGGCCCGCTTGGAAAACACGATGTTCCACGTGGAACTAAAAATCGATGTGCCTTATTCCTCGACCTGCCCTTGTTCTGCTGCACTTTCCCGACAGTTGATTCAGCAGCAATTCGTCGACGACTTCGCCAACAAGGCACTGAACCACGCCGACGTACTGGCTTGGCTCGGCTCCCCTAAAGGCATCGTCGCCACACCCCACAGCCAGCGCAGTACCGCACAGTTGTCCCTGCGCCTGGACGATTATCTGGACGAACTGCCGCTGATCGCACTCATCAATGATGCCGAAGCAACCCTCGGTACCGCCGTGCAAACCGCCGTCAAACGTGCCGATGAACAAGCCTTCGCATTGGCCAACGGCCAGAACCTGATGTTCTGCGAAGACGCCGCTCGCCGCCTGAACCTGGCCCTGAAACGCTCACCCGGCATCAATGGATTTCACCTGCGGGTGATTCACGCTGAAAGCCTTCACGCCCATGACGCCGTCGCCGAAAGTCGCTGGAACTGGGAGGCCGCATGATCCGCTGTCAGGCTTTGCGTTGGGGCGCTCCCGGCCAACCGCTGACGCCCGCTCTCAATATCGAACTCCCGAAAGGCAGTCTGACCGCCGTGGTCGGTGCCAACGGCTGTGGCAAAAGTAGCTGGCTGAAAGTCATCGCCGGTCTGCAAAAGCCGCTCGCGGGCAAGGTCATGTTGGAGGTTCCACGCAAGGGCGCGCTCTCATTTCTGCCCCAGCAACAGCATCTGGATCGCCAGTTCCCCATCACTCTGGAGGAACTGGTCGCTGCGGGCTTCTGGGGCAGCCAGCGATCGCCGGAGGGGCGTAGGCAACGTCTTGATCAGGTTCTGGCCGATTGGTGCCTGAGCGGCCTTGAGCAACGCCCGTTGATGGCCCTCTCCGGTGGTGAACTGCAACGTGCCCTGCTCGCTCGATTGAGTCTCACCGATGCGCCCTTATTGCTGCTCGACGAACCCCATGCCGCCCTGGATGAACTCGGTCAGGCATTGCTGTGGAAACATCTCCATGCCTGGCATGCCGCAGGCCGAACCCTGGTTGTGGTGTGCCATGACCTGGCTGCCGTTCGCCAACACATGCCTCACACCCTGTTGATCAAAAGCAGCGGATGCGTCTTCGGCTCAAGCACCGATCTCCTCCGCCAACAGCCTCAAACGCAGGTGGCCTGATGCTTGCCGCCGCTCAGTTTTGGCAACCTTTCCACGAATTCGTCTTCATGCGCAGGGCGCTGATTGGCGGGTTGGTGTTGGCCTGCAGCACCGCACCGCTGGGTGTATTTCTGATCCTGCGGCGGATGAGTCTGATCGGTGATGCCGTGGCTCACGGCATTCTGCCCGGGGCTGCATTGGGTTTCTGGTTCGCCGGCCTGAGCCTCCCTGCGTTGACCTTCGGCGGTCTCGGGGCCGGTCTGGGGATGGCCGGGCTTGCGGCCTGGATCACGCGTCGCACAGGCCTGCGAGAAGACGCCAGCCTTGCCGCGATCTACCCGATTTCCCTGGCCAGCGGCGTATTGATCCTCGGTATCGCAGGCAAACGCCTGGACCTGTTGCACCTGCTGTTCGGTTCAGCGTTGGCGGTCGATGGTCCGACATTGACCGGCATGCTCTGGGTCTCGGGTATCAGCCTGATCGCGATGTTGCTGATCTACCGCCCTCTGCTCCTGGACACCCTGGACCCGTTGTTTCTGCAATCCGTCAGCCGCCTGGGTCCCCTGGCCCATGGCGTGTTCCTGACGTTGGTGGTGCTGAATCTGGTGATCGGTTTCCAGGCCATTGGCGCCTTGATGGTGGTTGGACTGATGATGCTGCCCGCTGCGGCCTCACGCTTCTGGAGCCGTCGCTTGCCAAGGTTGATGGCCATTGCCGCGCTGTTTGGCAGCCTCTCGGTATGGCTCGGACTGTTGCTGTCATTTCACTACGCGTTGCCCAGCGGCCCGGCCATCGTGCTGGTGGCTGGCGCTTTGTATCTTCTGTCCGTGGTGCTGGGGCCGGTGCACGGTTTGCTGCGCCGTCCGCCTTTGATCACATCCCAATGAGGTGTTACTCGATGCGCGCTTTACTCGTGCTGTTCAGTTTGATGCTGTCGATGTCGCTGTCTGCTGCAGAAAAACTTCAGGTGGTCACCAGCTTCAGCATCCTCGCCGACATGACCCATCAGATAGGCGGTGATCATATCCAGATCACCAACATGGTCGGCCCCGACACCGATGCCCACACGTATGAGCCAACCCCGGACGACGGCCAAGCGTTGCTTAAAGCCAGACTCATCATCAAAAACGGACTGGGGTTCGAGCCATGGCTCGATCGTCTGGTGACCAGCACTGAAACCAAAGCACCCGTGATCAGCGCGAGCCAAGGTGTCATACCACGCTCCCTGGATGAGGATGGTGAGAAGGTTCCCGACCCGCATGCCTGGCACAACCTGGCAAATGCCGAGCTCTACATCAGCAACATCAGCAAGGCATTGATTGCCGTCGACCCGGCGAACAAGGACGACTACCAGCGCAACAGCCAGGCCTACCTGAAACAAATCTACGCGCTGCTGGCGCAAGCCAAGACCCGATTCGGCTCGCTTGCGCCGGGCAACCGCAAGATTGTCACCTCCCATGACGCTTTCGGTTATCTCGGTCAGGCCTACGGTATCAATTTCATGGCACCGCAGGGGCTGTCCACCGAACGCGAACCCTCCGCTGCCGAGGTCGCTGCGTTGATCACTCAGATCCGTCAGGCGAAGGTCAAAGCGGTGTTCATGGAGAACATCAAGGACGCGCGTCTGCTCAAGCAGATCGCTGACGAAAGTGGCGCCCGGATTGGCGGCACCCTGTACTCCGACGCACTCGCGGCGAGCGGACCGGCCAGTACGTTTACCGGGATGTTCGAAACCAACCTCAATACCCTGTACACCGCGTTGAGCCAGCCATGATCCGCAAGAACCCCTCAGGTGATTTACCCCGTATTGCCGAGTCGGCCTACGTCGATAAAACCGCGATCATCTGCGGCAAAGTGGTGATCGGCGAGAACGTCTTTGTCGGACCCTATGCAGTGATCCGCGCTGACGAAGTAGACGATTGCGGAGACATGCAGCCGATCATCATCGGCGCCAACTCGAACATCCAGGACGGTGTGGTCATCCACTCCAAATCCGGGGCGGCAGTGACTATCGGCGAGTTCAGTTCCATCGCCCACCGTTCGATCGTCCATGGCCCCTGCTCAGTGGGTGACCGGGTGTTCATTGGCTTCAACAGTGTGTTGTTCAACTGCGCCGTCGGTGATGGTTGCGTGGTCCGGCACAACTCGGTGGTCGACGGTCGCGACTTGCCCGCGGCCTTCTATGTTCCCTCCACCACGCGCATCGGGCCCAACACAGACCTTTCGCAGTTTCCGCCGGTCAGTATCAGTGCCTCGGAGTTTTCCGAGGACGTGGCGCGGACCAATGTCGACCTGGTGCGCGGTTACAAGGCTCTGCAAAACGAGTTTTGAACATGAAGAAAGTGCCAAATGGATGGGTAGTACAAACGTCTACATGACAACGGTCAGTGTTTGCCTCTAATGTTGGCACGCAAGTGCGTGTGATCGAAGCATCCGAGAACAATAACCATGATCCAGATCACCTTGCCCGATGGTTCATTACGTGAGTACGACCAACCGCTGTCCGTGCATGAAGTTGCCGCCAGTATTGGCCCCGGATTGGCCAACGCAGCGGTAGCGGGTCGGGTGGACGGCGAATTGGTGGACTGTGAATTCATGATCAGCACGAATGCCCGGGTCAGCATCGTGACCACGCAGGAGCCCGACGGACTGGAGATCCTGCGTCGTTCCTGTTCGCTGATGCTGGCGATGGCTGTCCAGCAACTCCATGCCCACGCGCGATTGCGAACGGGGTCGTCGCTGGGCGATGGGTTCTATTGCGAGTTCGACGTCGAGCGCCCATTGACGACGACGGATCTGCCAGTGATCGAGGCGCGCATGCAAACACTGGCGGCCACCAACCACTCGATTCGCCGCCGCCCTATACCTTCCTCATCGGCGACTCCCGACCATCTGTCTCTTTACCGTCTGGGCGGAACCGAGTATTTGACGACGGGCCCGCACGTCCCCACCACCAAGGTGTTGCAGGCATTTGCGCTCGACCACGTCAGCGGTACCTTGCAACAACGCATCTACGGGACCTGCTGGTCCAGCCACCAGGAACTGCAACAGTGGCGCCTGCCGCCCCAGGTAGTGGTCGTCAGCATGGACGATCGCCAGACCCATTATGCGCACGCCGTCACCGAGCGCCTTCGCCGCGGTGGTGTGCGCGCCCTTGCGGATCTGCGTAATGAGAAAGTCCGGCACAAGATTCGTCATCACAGCCAGACGGTGCCGTACGTGGTGGTGGTCGGGGAGAAGGAAAAGGCCGGCGGGTTTGTCAGTGTCCGCAGTCGCGATGGGGAGGATTTTGGCAGGATGGCAGTTGAGGCGGTGTGCGAGTGGTTGGGTCAGCCTGGGGATTGATGTTGACCCTGCTGACGCCATCGCGGGCAAGCCTTGCTCCTGCAAGAGCGAGGCTTGCCTGCGAAGCTTTTAGGCTCTTGGCTTGACTGCCCCGCAATCCTGCCCCAACCACACCGCGCGGCTCTCAAGGCTACCCTTCTGCTGAATGCCGGTGGCATTGAAGGTGCCGTTGACCTTGGTGGTGAACTCACGGTCACTGAGGAAGGTAGCAACACCCGCCCCCTGCGCCTTCGGGCAACTGAAGCGGAATTTCCATTGGTTACCGGTGCGATCGGTGATTTCCTGCTTGCAGCCCGACTGCGGGTCGGTCAGCGGGATATCGTCGGTCTTGACCTGCTCCGGCGTCAGGCAGGCGCGAATCCCTTTGCCGCCCATGGTGATGCCCTGTTTTTCCAGCTGCGCACGCTGCTCAGGGGTCATCTGGCTTTGAATCTGACCGAGGATCAGTTGCAGATCCGGCAGGTTCTGGTCATCCACCTTCATGTTACTGGTGGTCAATTCCCACAAGCCCGGTTGAAGCATCTGCGCCTGAGCAGCCACAGGAAGTGCCAAACCCAAGGTAATGGCCAAACCCAGCAGACGAACGTTCATCATGTAACTCCTGATCGATAGTGGCCGTTAGACGTCGGCCACGGGCTTCGGTTCATGGGCCAATTAAATAGCGACATTCTGCCCGGAACATGGTCTGTTAAGCATTGAATCTTCAGGAGCAAGGCTGCCCCCCATGGATTATTTCGGACCCCATATTTTCGGCTACACCATCGCATTGCTGCACTCCCTGGGCACGATCGCAGCCATCCATGCCGTGTTGACCGTGCGAACCGCCCAAGGCTCCATCGCCTGGGCCTTGTCACTGATCTTCATGCCCTACCTGACGCTCATCCCCTATCTGGTATTCGGCCGCAGTACCTTCGATGGGTACATCAAGGCCCGGCGCCAGGCCAACGAAGAAATGCGCAAAGCCATCTCCGAGCTCAACTGGCGACCCTGGGTAGAGGAAGCGCTCACCGCTCGCGCTTCCACCGCCTACGCCTCCCTGAGGGCGATGCCGAAGTTGGGGCGCATGCCCTGCCTGGCCAACAATGAAGTGAAATTGCTGATCAATGGCCGGGCCACCTTCGATGCGATATTCAATGCCATCCGCCAAGCCAAGGAAGCGGTGCTGATCCAGTTTTTCATCATTCATGACGACCGCCTCGGCCGGCGCCTGCAAAACCTGCTGCTGGAAAAAGCCGCCGAAGGCGTGGCGGTCTACCTGCTTTATGACCGAATCGGCAGCCATTCCCTGCCCCACAGTTATGTACAGGCATTGCGTGATGGCGGTGTCGAGGTCAAAGCCTTCGCGACCCGTAGCGGCTGGCTCAACCGTTTCCAGGTCAACTTCCGCAACCACCGCAAGATCGTGGTGGTCGACGGCATGCTCGGCTTCGTTGGCGGGCACAACGTGGGGGACGAGTACATGGGGGAGAAACCACCCCTGGCGCCTTGGCGCGATACTCACGTCCAGGTACGCGGACCGGTGGTGGCCTGCATGCAGGAATCCTTCGCTGAAGACTGGTTCTGGGCAGCCCGTTCATTACCGCCGATGATCCTGCCGGAGGTCTACCCGGACGCCGGCGTGCTGTGCCAAATGCTTGCCAGTGGACCGGCGGATTCCTACGAGACCTGTTCACTGTTCTTCGTCGAGGCCATCCATGCAGCGACCGAACGGGTATGGATCACCAGTCCGTATTTCATCCCCGACGAAGCGGTATTCGCCGCCTTGCGCCTGGCGGTACTGCGCGGGGTCGATGTGCGGATCCTGCTTCCTTCACGGCCCGATCACCGAGTCGTCTACGCCGCCTCCAGCCTCTATGCCTTCGAAGCAGTACGCGCAGGCGTGCGGGTCTTCCGCTACGAACCCGGCTTCCTGCACCAGAAAGTCGTGCTGATCGACAACGATATCAGCGCCATTGGCAGTGCCAACATGGACAACCGTTCGTTCCGGTTGAATTTCGAAGTGATGCTGCTGACCGTCGACAACGCATTTGCCGCCAAAGTGGAGCAGATGCTCAACGATGACTTCGCCCAAGCCCACGAAATCGCCAAGGAAGAAGGCCGGGAGACCCACCGCCTGCAACAGGTCGGCATGCGGATCGCCCGGCTTATTTCGCCGATTCTCTAAGGGTTGTAGATATCGTCCCGAGTCCAGGGCAGTTCATGGCTGCCATCGGGGTGCGCTTTCACTGCAAGGATCTGGTGCAGGTTGATCCAGCCCCTGGCGAACGCGTAGGCGCAGCCCGCCAGGTACAGGCGCCAGATCCGCAGCGCCTGTTCCGGAACCAGTTTCGCGGCGGCCTCGAGGTTGTCCTCCAGGCGTTCGCTCCAGTGATCCAGGGTGCGTGCGTAGTGCAGGCGCAGGCTTTCGACGTCGACAATCTCAAGCCCTGCTTCGCTGATCTCGGCAGAAATCATCGACAGGTGCGGTAGTTCGCCATTAGGGAACACATATTTCCCGATGAATTCACCGGCGCCACGGCCCACCGGGCGACCATCGGTGTGCTTGGCGGTGATCCCGTGGTTCATCACCAAACCACCCTCTTTCACCGCACCGAACAAGGTACTGCAGTACTCCGCCAGGTTCGCATGACCGACGTGTTCGAACATGCCGACGCTGACCACTTTGTCGAATCGACCATCCTGTGGCAGATCGCGGTAATCGAGCAGTTGCAACTCGATCAAGTCCTCCAGACCTTCTTCTTTTACCCGATCCCGAGCCAGGGCGAGTTGCTCCTTACTGAGGGTAATACCAAATACTTTCGCGCCGAACTCACGGGCCGCGTACCGCGCCAACCCACCCCAACCGCAACCGACATCCAGCAGGTATTCGCCAGGTTGCAGACGCAACTTGCGACACAAATGCCGAAACTTGGCTTGCTGGGCTTGCTCCAGAGTCTCGCTACCGGTCTCGAAATAGGCGCAGGAATAGGCCATGTCGCTGTCGAGCCAGAGCTGATAAAAGGCATTGGAAAGATCGTAGTGGTAGGAAATGGCCTGGGCGTCGGTCTCTTTATCGTGGAAGGCACGGACGGGCTGATTGTCCTCATCCGCATCCAGCAGCGCCTGACTCAATTCATCACACACGCGGATCACATCACTGATAGAGCCTTCAAGCTCCAGTTTGCCCTCGACGAACGCTGCGCCGAGCGAGTCCAGGCTTGGGCGGGTGAACTGGGTAACCATCTGTGGGTCCTTGACCACAATCGTGACGCTGGGCGTCGGCCCCAGATTGAACTCATGGCCGTCCCAGAGTCGCAGGCGTAGCGGTAACTGCAGATTCTGTAAGGCCGGTGGAAGTTGCGCGAGCATGGAAAATCCCCCTTGTTTCAGACGTCTGCTGAGAGGTTAGACCATCCTGGAAAAATAGCTGGCTATCGAACTAATAGCGGATTTCTATGGTCCCGGGACACTCGACAAACTGCCGGGAACTCGCAGAAATGATCGCTCTTACCCTAAATGACTACAGATTCGGCGCACAGTTCTGTAAACCTTCTACCCATCCATTTGTAGGAGCGAGCCCTGCTCGCGATGGGCGTGAACGATTACACGCCCTGTCTGAATGACTGCGTTTCCCAACCGTTTTTCGCGAGCAGAGCTCTCTCCTACAGTTTGAGCAACGGCTCCTGAAACCGCAGCAATCGCCCCGCATTGCCCAGCACCAGCAACGTGCTGAAGTTATGCAGCAATGCCGCAATCATTGCCCCGGCCGCGCCAAGCCAGCCGAACGCGGCGAAGGCAACGATCGCCAGGGTCCAACCCAGACCGATGAACACGTTGACCTGCAGGGTTTGCCGACACTGACGGCTCAACCTCACGCACGTCCCGAGACGACGCAAATCGCTGCCGATCAGCACGATGTCTGCCGAAGCCAAGGCGATGTCCGCGCCGCCCGCACCCATGGCCACGCCGACCACGCCGGCCTTGAGGGCCAACGAGTCGTTGATGCCGTCCCCCACCACCATAGGCCGAAAACCGTTACCAATTTCTTTCAACACACGGTTGAGTTTGTCCTCGGGCAACGCCTGCGCTTCTACATCACTGATGCCAACATCCCGTGCCAGCGTGTGCGCGACACTTTGCCGGTCGCCGGTGAGCAACAGTTGCCGGCCCATTCCAAGGTCGCGCAATTCATTCAGTGCAAACCTGGCTTCGGGCTTCACACTGTCAGCCAACAGCAGCCAGGCGAGGAATTCACCGTTAAGCGCCAGCCCGGCAATCGGACCATCGTGCTCCGGAACGGCGGAAGTGGGGATCTTCAATTGAGCGAACAGCTCAGGTCGTCCCAGCGCAGCCTCACCCTGCTCCGTCATGGCCACCACGCCCAATCCCTGGCGTTCATGGATATCCGTGAGCAACAAAAAATGCTCTTGAGTCACCAGCCCGGCCAGCGCACGGCTGACCGGGTGACCGCTGGCCGAACCGAGGCTGGCAGCGAGTTTGCGGATGTGACTGTGATCCGCCAAAGCGCTCTCGATGGTTTGCAAACGCAAGGTGCCGAAGGTCAAGGTCCCGGTCTTGTCGACCACCAGCGAAGTCAGGTCTGCCAACTCCTCAAGAAACGCCGAGCTGCGGATCAGAATGCCGTGCCGTGCCGCCACCGCCACTCCGGCAATCGCCGTGGCGGGTGCCGACAACACCAGCGCACAGGGACAGGCCGCCACCAGTACAGCGAGCATCGCCTGGGCATCGTTGGTGATGAACCACGTCACTGCGGCCAGCAACAACACCAGCACCATGTAGCTGCCGGCATAACGCTCCAGCAGGCGCGTGATCGGCGGCTTGGAACGCTCGGCGTTTTGCATCAGCGCAATCACTTTGCCAAGGGTCGACTCGTGGCCAGTACGGGTCACTTCGATGCGCAGCAGACCATCAAGGTTGATTGCCCCACCGAACACCGTCATGCCGATGCCCGCCTCTATCGGCACCGACTCCCCGGTAATGGAGGCCGTGTCGAGACTCGCCTGGCCGGACAGCACTCGCCCATCCGCTGGCACCCGATCACCCGCCCGCACCTCCACCCGATCGCCAGCCTTGAGCGTGCTGTTATCGACTTCAACGATGGAGCCGTCGTCCTGAATCTTTCGCGCATGGCTGCGAGTCAGTTTTCCGAGGGCGTGAATCGCTTCCTGTGAACCGATCACACTGCGCTCTTCCAGCACATGACCGAAGATCATGATGATCGGCAGCAGTGCCGCCGTCAGCAGATCACCGGTCGCCCAGGCACCGAGCATAGCCAGGGCGATCAACTGATCAGTGATCCCGTGCAGGCTCGGATAACGCAGGCTGTACCAGGCCGAACGCATGACCGGCACGGCCACCAGCAAGGAAGCAAAACCCAGGAGCAATTGGCTGACACCGGTTTGTTCGGGCGCCAACCAGCGCCAGACCAGACCCAGGGCGAGCAAGCCGAGGGCGAGCATGGCCAGGGTCAACTGGCGTGCGGCGCTGCGTTGTTCGGCCGAGGACAACAGGCTCGGTGCAGCGGCGGTTTGCGCGGTCATTGTGAAGCTCCCTGAATGATCAGGCGGGAATCGTCTTTCGGATCGACCGTGGTCACCGAACCGGCCTGGCCAAGAATTTTCGGCATCCGCTCACGGTAAATCCGCAGCAACATCTGCGGGTCGGTGCCCTGTTGTTGCGCCTTGGCCAGACTCAACACCGTGGCGGTGTCGGCAGAGGCTTTCGCCAACCGCTCACTCGCCTGTGCATGAGCGACCTGCAGCGTTCGATCAGCCTGCTCGTTGGCGGTCTGGGTGAGTTTCTCGGCGTCGGTTCGCGCGTTGGCCACCGCTTTGTCGGCTTGTTGGCTGGCGGTCAGCACGGCATTGAAAGCATTCACCGCGGGGCCGGGCAAACTCGATTGCACATCCACTCGCGCCACTTCGATCCCCAGTCCCTGCCCGGTCGCCGTGAGCTCGGTGAGGCGTTGATTGATGGCCTGCACCAGATCGCCGCGCAAGCGTTCACGTCTTTCGGCGGCCTTGCTATCGGCGCCGATGAGTTCCGGTCGCGCCACCAGAATGGTGTCCAGGTCACGCGCCGCCGTCAGTGCCAATGCACTGCGAGTGACCAGGCGATCCAATGCCGGCAGCACGTGCTCGCCTTGCAGCACAAAGGCATAGGGGTCAGTGACTTTGTAGAACACCCGCACATCCAGTTGCACCACCCCGGCATCACCGGTCAGCAGGTAACCGGAACCCGCCAGTGCATCGCTGATCGGTGTAGCGAAACTGGCGACGCGATCGGCTTGCAATGCCGCATCACTACGCAGCAGATTTTCCACACGTCGCTCGATAACCCGTTCCGCTGCCGGCAATAAAATCACCTGCTCGAAGGGTTGCGGCCAGGCCAACAGCAACCCGGCATTCTGAATGCGATCCAGTGCGCCAAAATGCAAAACCACGGCGCGGTTTTGCGGATCGATCTGCCGCACATTGGAGAATGCCCACGCCAACGCGGCCAACACCGTCACCGCGTACAGCGCGAGAAATGCCAGGCGCCCGGCCTGAATCCAGGGACTGCTCAACTCATTTGTTCCACGTGGAACCACACTCATGGTTGCGACCCGGGTTTGTTATCGAGACTTGGCGGACCGTCAACCAGCACTCGGAATGGCGCGGCATCGGTGCGCAGAATAAGTTTTGTCCCCGGCGTGACCACCGTGCCCAAGGTGTCGAGCGAACGCAGCAGGTTGTACAGCTGCGGCGAACCGGCGTAGGCGCGCCCATAAATCTGCGCGGCCTCAACGCGGGATTGCGCCTCGATGTCAGCGGCTTTCACCGTGGCATCGGCTTGCACGATCCGCGCATCACGTTCGGCGGCGGAGCGAATTTGCGCCGCTTCGCGCTTGCCGATGGCGGTACGTTCGGTGGCGATGGTTTCACGCTCGGCACGCATGCGATCGACCGTTGCCGTGAGCGTTACCGAAGGCAAGGTCAAACGCTCAATGCCAACCTGTAGTACCCGAACGCCATAAGTCGTCAGCAACTGCTGATCGATTTGCTGGCGCAGCTGCGATTCGAAATCAGCGATACGCACCTGGCTGGCGTCGGTGTTCACAAGGTTAGCCAGATCGAAACTACTGGCGGTGGTTTCCAGGGCCGAGCCGATAAAGGTGCGGATCTGCCGCGCCGCTTCATCCGGCTGATTCTGTACGGCGCGCATGAAGCGCTGCACATTGTCCGGGTCGCCCTGCACCTGCCAGGCCACGTACGCCTGAACGATGATACGCAGACCATCCCGCGTACCCACGTCCTGCAAACCGCTGGATGTGGTGCGCAGCCGAAGATCGACCGGGATCGCCGCTTCGAACGGCGCCGGCCAGCGCCAGCCAAGGCCCGGTTCCAGCAACACCCGCGATGGATTGCCGAAACGGGTGATGACCGTGGCCTCTCCCGACCTCACCTGCACCAGGCTCGCCGCTGCAACGGCGAACGCCACAAGCAGTGCAGCCCAACCCATTCGCCTCCAGGGAAACGGGCCGGCTTCCTGTGGATCGCCATGATGGTGATGGTGGTGGCCGTGGTGGTGATGCCCGCCATGGCCATGATCGTGGCCGGCGTGATCATCATGATCATGAGTGTGAGTCTGGCTCAATGGGCAGCTCCTGGCTGAGCGGTTTGACGCGACGGCGCAGGATCAGCCGGCAACGTGAAGGTACGCAGGTCGATGGTCGGCGCATTGTTGCTACCGCCCAGGCGATGATCGAGCACCAGCAACCTGGCATTGGCCAGGCCTTGGGAAAGTTGACTGAGGTATTGCTCCAGTACGAAGGCCTGACCGGCACTGGCGTAAGCTTTTTTCTCGGCACCGAATTTAAGGTCGGCTGCTTGCGCCCCCGCGTGGATTTCACGAGCGCTGGCCGTCGCTTGATCGCGGGCGATGCTGGCCTGCAACTGCGCCTGATTAGTGGCTTCGGCCGCCGCACCGCGCTCACGGGCAATCAAGGCCTGCGCACCAATCTGCGCCGCTTGCACGCCGTGATAGGCATTGGCAGCGCCGGCCGGCGGATGAATCGCTTCGACCACCGTGGCGAGAATTTCCACGCCACTGCCAAGTTTCTCCAGGTCTGCCTGTACCGCGCGGCCGATTTCTTCGGCCAGCCCTACCCGGTCTTCACCGAGCAATCCGTCGAGCGTCCGCGAGGCGAAATCATGAACCAGAATCCTGCTGGCGGTGCTACGGATCAGGGTGGGCACATCGGCGCTGTTGTAAGTCGCCGCCAATGCCGCCTGATCGCTCAGGCCGATGCGATAGACGAAACGCACGTCCATGTTGACGATCTGAAAGCTCTGCTGGTCGGCGCGACTGCTGGCGATCACCTGGGATTTGTCATTCACATGGCTCGCGTCCCACAACCGGTTGGCCGTGATCGGCGCCGGGCCTTCAGCGGGGTCGGCCTGCATCGGTGCAGCCGTTTCGCCGACACTGGTGGCCAACTCATGAACCACGCCGTTTTCGACACTCAGCACCCGACCCAGCGGCCAGGGCAAACCCGCATGCAAACCGGGACCAAACACCGCCACCGGTTTGCCGAAACGCTCGTAAATACCTCGCCCCTGCAGCGGTATTTCGTGGATGCCAGTCAGTGACCAACCCACGAGACCAACAACGGCCAGCACCGGCAAAAATGCCCGGCGCATGTAGGTGAACGCCCAGATCTGGCGCAGGTCGATGCCGAAGCGATTGTGCAGTTCGTGCTGCAACGCCAGCAGCGGCTGCGGAGGCCAACGCAGCATGTCAGCGACAAAGCTGCGGGCCAACAAGGCTGGTTCAAGTTGTTCGCGGCGAGGACTGAACAATGACAGCACGGCACGCAGCAACAGCTCGATTGCGACCAGCCCCGGCAGCAGCCCGATCAACACTGCCAAACGCACGGGCCAGACCGACGTTTCACTGCCGAACAACAGGCACAACGCACCCAGTACCAGGCTGATGATCGCCACTCGCGCCAGCTGCGACAACGCTCCGGCTTCGGGCCACTGAGCCGGGTTTTCCTGGGCCAGGTGGCGCTCCAGCACCAGCAAACCGAAAGCCAGCAACAGCGCCAGGGCGGCGCCGACAGTGGCGGACAATCCCAGCGCAGCGGGCGGCAAGCCAAGGTTCCAGGCCTGTTCGATGCAGAGCAGCGCCAACAACGCCCACCCGCCGAGCCAGAGGGTCGGCGCACCGATTTGCCGGAACAGGTGCATCCCGCTTTGGCCCAGCCGATCCAATAGTCGCTCGTACCATCCCACCGGGGATTCGACTGCTTCAGCGACGACGACTGGCACCACGGGATTCATTGCCCGCGCCCGCCATTGCGTCACCCACCAGGCCGATTGCAGACCCGCCACCCATACCAGCAACGCAGCGCTTAAATTGAACAACAACGACGGCCACAGGGATTGCGGCGCAAACAGCCCGACGAAGAATCCCGATACCAGCCCCATTGCCACCAGCACGCCGAAGCCGATCGCGAACTGACGCAATCGCCGCCCCTGAAAAACCGCCTGCTGAAAGCGCGGTAACCCGGCTACCTGCGCCCCCTCTTCATCGAGATCGACTTGCATACCACCCCAGTGCTCAGCTTCGCTCAAATCGCAATTCGTTACGATATAACGAAAACGGTGAAATTTTCGTATTCATTTGCGCTATCTAAAGATGCTCAACCTGTCGCTTGCCTGAAGCCTTGACCGAAATGCGCAATAACGCACATATTACGCTCGTAATTTTATTCCAAGGCTACGTTTACCCCTCCCGATCCTCTTTCAATCCAGGAGTAGATCCATGAGCACCTATGACGTCGTAATACTCGGCGGTGGCCCCGGCGGCTACAACGCAGCGATCCGCGCTGGCCAACTGGGTTTGAAAGCGGCTTGCGTGGAAGGACGAGCTACCCTTGGCGGCACGTGCCTGAACGTCGGCTGCATGCCCTCCAAGGCACTCCTGCATGCCTCCGAACTTTACGACGCCGCCATGGGCACGGAATTCGCCAACCTGGGAATCGAGGTCAAACCCACTCTCAACCTCGCGCAGATGATGAAGCAGAAAGATGAAAGCGTGACCGGGCTGACCAAGGGCATCGAGTTTCTCTTTCGCAAGAACAAGGTCGACTGGATCAAGGGCTGGGGCCATATCGATGGGCCAGGCAAAGTCACGGTGACCGATAGCGCCGGCGGCAAGACCGAACTGAGCGCCAAGGACATCATCATCGCCACCGGTTCCGAGCCCACTCCCCTGCCCGGCGTGGACATCGATAACAAACGCATCCTGGATTCCACCGGCGCGCTGTCTCTGGCTGAAGTGCCGAAGCACTTGGTGGTGATCGGCGCCGGTGTGATCGGCCTGGAGCTGGGCTCGGTGTGGCGGCGTTTGGGCGCGCAGGTGACCGTGGTCGAATTCCTCGATCGGATCTGTCCCGGTGTGGACGGCGAAGCGGGCAAGACCCTGCAGCGCTCATTGAGCAAGCAAGGCATCAGCTTCAAGCTCAGTTCGAAAGTGACCCGCGCGACAACGACCGCCACGGGCGTGCAGCTCAGCGTTGAACCTGCCGCTGGCGGCACCGCCGAAACGCTTGAAGCCGATTACGTGCTGGTGGCCATCGGGCGCCGACCTTATACACAGGGGCTGGGACTGGAGAACGTCGGCCTCGCCACGGACAAACGCGGCATGCTTGCCAACAAGGGCCACCGCACCGAAGCCGCTGGGGTCTGGGTGATTGGCGACGTGACGTCCGGACCGATGCTCGCACACAAGGCCGAGGATGAAGCCATGGCCTGTGTCGAACAGATCGTCGGCAAGGCCGGTGAGGTCAACTACGAGCTGATTCCCAACGTGATTTACACCAAGCCTGAGCTGGCCAGCGTCGGCAAGACCGAAGAACAGCTGAAAGCCGAGGGTCGCGCCTACAAGGTTGGCAAGTTTCCCTTCACCGCCAACAGCCGGGCGAAGATCAATCACGAAACCGAAGGTTTCGCCAAAGTATTGGCCGATGAGCGCACCGACGAAATCCTCGGCGTGCACCTTGTAGGGCCGAGCGTCAGCGAGATGATTGGCGAGTATTGCGTGGCCATGGAATTCAGCGCCTCCGCCGAAGACATTGCCCTGACCTGTCATCCACACCCGACCCGTTCCGAGGCTTTGCGCCAGGCGGCGATGAATGTGGAGGGGATGGCGACTCAGATGTAAGCCTGGAGATTTGCGGTGGCTGGACTGCCGCTTTCGCGAGCAGGCTCGCTCCCACATTGGATTTGTGTTCGCAACAGATCAACTGTGGGAGCGGACCTGCTCGCGAATGGGACCAACTCGGTCTCAGCCAGGCAAATGCCCCAACGGCAACGCCCCCGGCGCCTTCACCGTGTGAATCGCAAAGTTGCTGCGGATATCGCTCACCCCCGGCAATTTGAGCAGGCATCCAGTAAGAAACCGGTCATAGGCGCGCAAGTCCGGCACCACCACCTGCAACAGAAAATCTGATTCCCCAGACACCAGAAACGCCGAAACCACCTCAGGCAACGCCGTCACCGCCAGGCGAAAGGCTTCGGCCTGTTCGTCGTTATGGCGCTCGACTTTCACGCCCACGAACACGGTCAGCCCAAGCCCGACTTCATCGCGATCCAGATTGGCCTGATAACCACGAATCACCCCGGCTTCTTCCAGCATCCGTACCCGACGCAAGCAGGGTGACGCCGACAGACCGATCTCGTCAGCCAATTGCACATTGCTCAGGCGTCCGTCCCGTTGCAGCGCGGCGAGAATCTTGCGGTCGTAGGCATCGAGTTTCATGTTTGGCAGATCCGGAGAGTTAAACGTTCATTTAATAGCAGGTTATGCCAAGCAGAACCCTTTTAGAAGCTGACTACGCAAGCACCTGCCCCACCCCTTCGCCCTAGACTGGACGTACCGAATCGACAACGAATGGGGTGCAACATGGCAGGACTCTGGCTGTTTTTCATGGCACTGGCGGTGGTTTATCTGTTGCCGGGACCGGACATGATCCTGCTGCTGCAGACCGGCGCCCGTCAGGGCAAAGGGGCGGCGCTGGCCACCGCCGTGGGTTTGGCCATCGCCCGGGGCTGTCATGTCGCACTGGCGGCGCTGGGGTTGGCGGCTCTGTTCAAGGCTGCGCCCTGGACCTTCGATGTGGTGCGACTGGCCGGCGCCGCGTACCTGCTGTGGATCGGCATTCAGTGCCTGCGTACGACGATGCTGCCAAACCTGAACGGTTCGAATGCAACCGGCGAACCACCTCGTTATCGGGAAGCGATCCAGCGCGGTTTGCTGACCAATCTGCTGAACCCCAAAGCCCTGTTGTTCTGCTCAGTACTGTTGCCGCAGTTCATTAACCCCCAGGCAGGACCGGTGCTCGCGCAATTCGCCACCTTGGGCGTGGTGCTGGTGGCCGTGGGTTTGCTGTTCGACAGTGCTTACGCCTTGGCCGGCGCCGCGCTGGGCCGTTGGCTGCAACGCAGTCCATCGGCCCAGCGCCTGCAACAATGGCTGTTTGGCAGCCTGCTGATCGGTTTCGCGGTGCGGCTGACCTTTGTGCAACAGGCGTGATTCATTGAGCCTTGCGGCGGCGAACGATCACCCACAGCGCCGCTGCAACTACCGCCAGCACGGAGCCTATTTGCAGGAATGTCTTGTACGGCCTGAGCGCTGAGCGAGCCGCGTCGGTGACCTGGGTGACATAGCGCTTGTCGGCGTTCTCGAAGTCGGGATCCTGGCATTGATGGCCAAAATCCCCAGCCCACACCACATAGGGGCCGTTCTCGACGTAGCGTCGATAGAAGGCGCTTTGCTCCTGCAGAGTGGTGCCCCACATTGATGCCTTGCACAGCACAGACGCAAATGCCTGACTGCTGTGGGGCAAATGATCCGCAGCCTTGTTCGCCAAAGCTGTGGCGATATAACGGTAATGGAAGCGCTCATCAGGCTGTGCCACTGTCGCTTTCTGCCGCCGGACCTCGCCTTCGGCAATCAGCGGCCCCACGTTGAGCTCAGGGGTCTCAAGACTGTAATTGCCGCCGAACGTCGCATAATCTGGAGACATCTCGTAGCCCAATAGCTCCATTCCGTCGTAACGGGCCACCTGCCCGGCATGGAAATAGGCGAAGGCCCGTTTGGTCGGCCACCATTTCGATTCAGCATCCCGTCGCAGCTGCCCGTACCACCTGGCCTTATGTTGCAACTCAACATTGTCAAAGTACGCCGGTGCTTCGTCGTAACGTTCTTCCCGGAGCAAACGCCGCCCAAGCAAGTTGCGCAACTTCGCCGCCACGGACAGCGGCACATAATTATCGCGCTCTTGTTGAGTCAACGGTGGTGGCGCCGGTACCTGGGTGTCGACGTAATGCTTGAGTTCATCGACGGTCAACACCCGCTCGGCCACGGTCGCTGCATCGAACCAGTAGATCTCTTTGCTGCGGTAGAGCTGATCGAACGCTTGCAGGTAATCCCCACGTTGCAGGGCCAGGATCGCGCTCTCACCCTCGACCCGACACTTGGGCTGCAAGGATTCGAACGCCCAGTCCGGCGTCCGGCGCTCGCCCCAGGATTCGTCTTGCGGGAAGGCCTGCGCCGCCTTCGCATAGGCCGCAGCCGCCGCATTTTTATCCCCATCGCGCACCGCCAGCTTCGCCCGCAACCACCAGGCCAGACCGCCATCGTCAGCATGCTCGAGGAAGGCCTTGGCGCTGACGTAATCGCCCTGTTGATAATTCATCGCGGCCAGGCGATCGGCATTGTCGAGACTGCCGCGGGTACTGCTTTGCAGGAGCTTGATCAACTTTTGTTCAGTCGGCGGTTGATCACCGAATGACCAGCCCAGTCGACTGATCAACGACGCGGTCACCAGTTGCTGCACCGGTTTGCCCTTGAGCAGTTCAGCCAGCTTGACCTCAGGCGTTGCCGCCAGATCAGCCACCAGCAACTTCAACGAGGTGTAGCCCACTGTCGAACCGTGTCGGTTTTGCGTGGCGTAGAGTTCGATGGCGCTGTTCCAGTCGCCCGCAATTCGCGCCACACGGGCCTCTTCGCCAAGGCTGGCGACGCCCAGTTCCAGCGGATCGCTGAAGCCATCGATGCTCAACTGGCGGGTTTGCTCGAATGCCTTTCTCGACTGCGCCAGCAGATCAGGACTCGCACCCGCTTGCGCGCTCATGGCGAACAACGCCCGGCCCAACGAATAGGCCGCCCAAGTGCTGCGCAACGCTCGCTGATCCGCCGGCAGTGCGAGAACTTTCTGAAAATACTCTGCCGCCAAGCCCTGGTCATCGGCAGCAAAAGCCACCGCCCCGGCCAGATACAGCCTGAGTTCGGCGGGCAGATCTGCGCCTTGCGCTTCGACCTGGCGAGCATCGCTCAGCTCGCGCAGCTGTTTCACCAGCGCTTGCTGCTCAGTGGTCAATCCGACTTGCTCGGCCTGAGTGCGCTGTTCTGCGTAGTCCGTGGCGTCCATGCCATAGGCGATTGCAGTGACATTTTTCAGACCCGCGATCGCATGGCCAAGCCGATTGATCTCAAACCGAAAGTTTCCCTCCGGCAGCTCCGCCAGCGACTGGTCACGGTTGTCCAGCAGGCGCATGGGAAAGTCCGGACCACACGCCAACGCCGAACCCAGTGGCAGGCTGAGACTCAGGCACAACAGATGGCGTGGCCAGTTACGGGTGAACATTCGACGCTCCTTGATCAATGTTTGCGCAGCGCGCCCAACCGATGGCTCGCTGCCCGCCGGCCGCTATCCGGCCTTCGCGCAGGCGGGTGAAGGTAAGCAGATCGGGACTTTGTTGCAATGCATACCCGGCCAGCGCATCGGCCCCCTCACAGCCCCGCACCGCCAACGTCAGGCGTTCGGGCCAGGCGCTGTCGAGATTACCTTCATTGTGAATGCCGATGTCATACAGGCCTTGATCTGCCGAGACCTTGAACGCCAAGTGGCTGCGCAACTCATCACCGCGAGCCACCGCCCGCAAGGTGGTCAGGCTCCAGGCTCGACGATCATTGGCCAGCGGCAGGCGAAACCAGATGAGGCCCGCCAGATGCGCAGGGGGATCAGCGCGCAATTGGGCACCGAGCTGACTCAGATGCTGAGGATCGGCCATTAACTCCCGGCGTTTGCCCACTCGTTCGATGCTGACTTCGCTCTCCACGATTGGCGCACCGCTGGCACTCGACAGCAACGCCACGCCATAGGCCGGCAGCGCCAGATAGAAAGGTTTGCTGGTGATGCGGCTCCAGGCCTTCACCCAATGCCGCGCCTGATCCGGATCAAACAGACCCCGACGCGGATCGCTCACCGCATGGACTTGCAGCACGCTGATGTCGACGGTGGACAACAGCCCTGGCAGCTCGGGACTGTCGAGCCAGGCCGGCAACGCGGTGATGCTGAGCGGCAACGAGGCCGGCAGTATTGCGCGCAAGTGCACCAGGAATTCACGATAGGCCGATAGCCGCGCGTTACCCGCATCATGATCGATTTCCACGCCCGCGAGGCTCAAACCCTGTGCCTGCCAGTCACTGATCACCTGTTGAATCTGCGTTGTCGCCTCGTCCTGATTCAGCGAACTGAGCTGACCATCGAGACGAATCACCGCAATCAGCGGTCGGCCATCACGCTTGAGCAGCATCGGATCAATCCGTGCCCGACTCCAGCCCGCCTGGGGGAATGCCTGCAAGGCGAGAACACGCAGGGTCGAGAAGTCTGTGCGACTGTCGCTGAGGGCCGTGACATGGGCCTCAGTCCATTGCCGTTGCCAGACATAGAGCTGCTGATCGAGCGGCGGTGCATCCTGTTGCTCACAACCATTGAGTAGCACCAGCGCCGCCAAACCGATCATCCAGCGAGTAAGAGAAACCATCAAAACGCCTGTCCCTGAAATGCACAAAGGGGCCTTTGACGGCCCCTTTTCGTTCTGCCCATTACCCTACTCAGCCATCGACCGACGAGCAATGTTCACTTCCGTACATTCGTCAGAGATCCAGCACCAAAGGTTGCGCTCCCTGTGCTGGAATCGCACAGCAAATCAATACCTGTCCTTCATCCGGCACCTCTGCTGGCGGCTGTGGATAATTCACCTGGCCGCTGATCAGGCGCGTCTTGCAGGTCCCGCAGGAGCCGCCACGGCAACTGAATTCCGGGTGCAAGCCACGGCTTTCCGCCAACTCCAGCAAACTGCCACCCTCGGGTTGCCAGCGCGCTTCCTTGGCCGAGCGCTGGAACACCACCGGGACCGAGGTCGTCGCGGCGGGCGGTTGTTCGATGATGACCGCATCAGGATCCAGACGCCTACGCAGCGTAGAGGGACCGAAGGTTTCGGCATGAATCCGCCCATCGCGTATGTCCAGTTCTCGCAGACCGTCGTAGAGCCCTTGGGTAAAGCTGCCCGGACCGCAGAGGACAAAATCCACTTGATCGTAGTCTTCGGCCTCAATCAGGTCCTTGAGTACGGCAACGTCGATTCGCCCGGTCAAATCGAAATCTTCGCCTTCCCGTGCCTCAGGCTCCGGTTGGCTGAGTAGACGCACCACCCTGACTGCGTCCCCGGCCTCTTCGAGCAAGCGATCCAATTCAGAACCAAATACCTGATCGGCCAACGCACGGGAACTCTGCACAAACAACGTCGGCCGGATACGGCGCGTGCGCAATCCCTGATAAACCACCTCGCGCAGCATCGACAGCAACGGCGTGATACCGACCCCAGCGGCCAGCAGCACCAGGGGTCGACGCTCGTGCGGCGCGACAGTGAAATGCCCTTGAGGCGCACGCGCTTCCAACAGGTCACCGACGCGAATCTGTTCATGCAGGTGCGAGGAAACTCGCCCGTCGCGCTTCACGCTGATGCGGAAAAAGTCATCGGACGGTGCGCTCGACAGACTGTAAGTGCGGATGTGCACCTCACCATCAATGTTGAAACGCAGGGGTAAATGCTGCCCGGCCTGAAACAACGGCAGCCCGGCGTCGTCGGCAGGCTCCAGATAGATCGAACGGATGTTGTGGCTTTCTGCTTCGATGCTCACCACCCGCAACGGACGCCACTGATCACCCAGGGCCTTTGCTTGCAGACGGGCCTTGGCTTGAGCCCAAGTGCCAGTCAGCAAACTGGTGGGTGATACGCCATCGAACCGCCACCGCAAGGCAAGTGCAGCCGGACGACGCACGACGTGTTCCACGTGGAACACCCACAGGCGTTCCGCACCTTGAAAGGCCTCAACCTCCGGCCCGTCAAGAATGATGTCGGCGTGGCCGCTCAATTGCAGCAGATCACCCGAATTAAAATCGATGAACAACAAACCGGCTCGAGGATTGACCAGCAGATTGCCCAGCGTATTGAAAAACAGGTTACCGGCGAAATCCGGAATGGTCAGGCGATTGCCTTCCACTTGGACGAATCCGGCCTGTCCACCACGGTGCGAAACATCCACCGAACGTTCGCCATCGACATCCACATAACTGGCGACAAAGAACGTGTCCGCCTCGGCGATCACGGCTTTGGCTGCGTCATCCAGCTCGTTGAGGTGCTGGGCAATACGCGTTGCCGGGTCCGCCAGGGGTACCGTACGAAACTGACGCAGTTGAATGTACTGCGGGCAATTGCCGAATGACTGTTGCACCGCCACCGCGAAGCCGCTGGACGAAACGCCACCGACACGCCCGTTGATGCGGTTACGCCGCCGGGTGTGCAATTCGATCCCCAGCAGACCAATCGCCGCACCCTCGCTTAATTGCGCCGGATCGTCGGCAGCCGGCAGGCTGCTGAATTGCAACAGACCCGGTTCGGGTGAATGGGCAAAACCCGGTTCACCTTCCAGCACGCTGGCCCACGGAAGTCCGTCCCCATCGACAGCGCCGTACAGCATGAACGGCAATTGCTGGTAGAAGGTACGGTGCTGATCCGGCATCTCGCTGCGAATCACCCTACGACCCAGTGTCTCCATGCGCTCGACAACGCCTACATGTGCCTGCAATTGTTTCTCGCCGGCATGCCACGGTGAACGGTCCATTACGGCTTCTCCCCTGCACCCATGGCGCAGCGTGAAGGGCCCGAAAAAGTCGGGCCACAAGCATCAGGCAGTTTTTTGCAGACCCGCGACGGTGCGCGGCATGCCGACAAAACCGGGCAAGGCTTCGACCCGGGCCAGCCAGGCACGGATGTTGGCGTAGTCGTCCAGCGACACATTGCCTTCCGGCGCATGGGCGATGTAACTGTAGGCCGCCACGTCTGCAATGGTCGGCTCATTGCCTACCAGGTAAGGCGTATTGGCCAGTTCCTTATCGATCACCTTGAGCACGGTGTGGGCGTATGGGATCACTTCATCAGGGTTGTACGGCGCACCAAACACCGTGATCAGCCTGGCCCGCGCCGGGCCAAACGCGATGGGACCTGCTGCGGCGGACAACCAGCGTTGCACTTTTGCAGCGCCGACCGGGTCCGCAGGCAACCAGCGACCGTTGCCATATTTTTGCGCCAGGTAAACCAGGATCGCATTGGAGTCGGCCAGCACTACGCCTTGATCATCCAGCACCGGCACCTGGCCAAAGGCATTGAGTGCCAGGAACTCCGGTTTTTTATGCTCGCCCTTGGCCAGGTCGACCAGGATCAGCTCGGTCGGCAGCTCCAGCAGCGAGAGCATCAGTTCCACACGGTGAGCGTGGCCGGAACGTGGGAAGTTGTAGAGTTTGATGGCTTGCATGGTCGACTCCGCGGGTGAATGGCGCTGTTCAGTTCAGCACCGATGGCGGCCATCTTCCACCACTCACCAAAACAACAGAATAACCAGAAAACGCAATCCATTATTTCACTCGGTGAAATAAAGCTTTAAGCCTGCAAGGCCGGATGCTCCCTGAGCGCCTTCACCGTGAAGTCGACAAAACTGCGAACTCGAGCCGGGGCCTTGCGGCCGCCCTGATAGACCACATGGATAGGCAGTGGCGGCATTTCGAAGTCCGCCAGGATGATCTCCAACTCCCCGGCTGCCACTTTGCTTGCGACCTGATAAGACAGCACCCGGGTAAAGCCCAAACCAAGGGCCGCTGCGGTAATGGCCGCCTGATTCGCCGTCACCACCAGTCGCGGTTCAGCCCGGATACTCAGAGGTTCGCCACTCTCCAGGAATGGCCAGCTTCTTAACTGTCCAATCGCGGACGTCGCAATCATCGGCGCCTGCGTCAGATCCTGGGGATGTGTTGGCCGACCCTGCCGCGTCAGAAACTGCGGCGACGCAACAATCACCCGCCGCACTTCACCCACCCGGATCGCATGTTGATTGCTATCGGGCAACTCACCGATGCGCACAGCCACATCGACGCCCTCCTCGACCACACTGACCACGCGATCCACCAGCAGCGCATTGATCGTGACGTCCGGGAATTGCGTCAGGAAATCCACCATCAGCGGGGTGACGAACAATTCACCAAACAACACCGGTGCCGTGATCGTCAGTTGCCCACGAGGTTGAGCATGGCTGCCTGCCGCCGAGTCTTCGGCTTCCTGCACTTCAGTGAGAATTCTCCGACAGTCTTCAAGGAACCGTTGACCCGCCTCGCTCAAATGCACGCTGCGCGTGGTGCGTGTCAGCAAGTGCGTACCGATGCGTTTCTCCAGTGCCGCCACCGCTCGGGTGACACTGGCTGCGGACATGCCCAAGCGTCGCGCGGCCGCCGAAAAGCCCTGGTCCTGGGCGACGGCTGCGAAGACCTGCATTTCCTGGAAACGGTCCATGGACAACGTCCTCGACTCAAATAAAAAATCGCAGCCTGGGCTGCGATTTCTAGGGGTTCGATCAGCTGTGGATAACTTATTCCACAGTCACCGATTTCGCCAGGTTTCGTGGCTGGTCAACGTCGGTGCCTTTCAGCACGGCGACGTAGTACGACAGCAACTGCAGCGGGATGGTGTAGAGGATCGGCGACAGGATGTCGTGGATGTGCGGCATTTGCACAACGTGCGTGCCTTCACCATTGGTCATGCCGGCCTTTTCGTCAGCGAAGACGATCAGCTCGCCACCCCGGGCGCGAACTTCCTGAAGGTTGGACTTCAGTTTCTCCAGCAGTTCGTTGTTGGGCGCAACAGTCACCACCGGCATATCGTTATCCACAAGCGCCAGCGGGCCATGTTTCAGCTCCCCGGCCGGGTAGGCTTCGGCGTGGATGTAGGAGATTTCCTTGAGTTTGAGCGCCCCTTCCATTGCCACCGGGAATTGCGCGCCACGGCCAAGGAACAGGGTGTGGTTCTTCTCGGCGAACAGCTCGGCGATTTTTTCCACAGTGCTGTCCATCGCCAGCGCCTCTCCCAGACGGGTCGGCAGGCGACGCAGTTCTTCGACCAACGAGGCCTCAACGCCGTTGGCCAGGGAGCCACGGACCTGACCCAGGGACAGGGTCAGCAACAGCAGTCCCACCAGCTGAGTGGTGAATGCCTTGGTCGATGCCACGCCGATTTCGCGACCGGCCTGGGTCAGCAGGGTCAGATCGGATTCGCGCACCAGAGAGCTGATACCGACGTTGCAGATGGCCAGACTGGCAAGGAAACCCAATTCCTTAGCATTACGCAGGGCAGCCAGGGTGTCGGCGGTTTCGCCAGACTGGGAGATGGTGACGAACAGGGTGTCCGGCTGCACCACGACCTTGCGGTAGCGAAACTCACTGGCGACTTCGACCTGGCAAGGAATACCGGCCAGTTCTTCGAGCCAGTAACGCGCAACCATGCCGGCGTGGTAGCTGGTACCGCAAGCAACGATCTGCACGTTGCGCACTTTGGCGAACAGTTCTGCAGCCTGTGGACCGAAGGCTTGCACCAGCACCTGGTTCTGACTCAGGCGACCTTCCAGGGTGCGTTGCACCACGGATGGCTGCTCGTGAATTTCCTTGAGCATGTAATGGCGGAACTCGCCTTTGTCAGCGGCTTCGGCGCCGTCGCTGTATTGCACTGCCTGACGCTCTACCGCCTGACCGGTCACGTCCCAGATCTGAACGCTGTCGCGACGGATCTCGGCGATATCGCCTTCTTCCAGGTACATGAAACGGTCGGTGACCTGGCGCAGAGCCAACTGGTCGGAGGCCAGGAAGTTTTCACCCAGGCCCAGACCAATCACCAACGGGCTACCACTACGGGCCGCCACCAGACGGTCTGGTTGCTGGGCGCTGATGACCGCTAGGCCGTAAGCGCCGTGCAATTCTTTAACGGTCGCCTTGAGGGCTACGGACAGGTCACGCAGATCCTTGAGCTTGTGGTTCAGCAAGTGAGCAATGACTTCAGTGTCGGTGTCCGACGTAAAGACGTAACCCAAGGCTTTGAGTTGTTCGCGCAGCGCTTCGTGGTTTTCGATGATGCCGTTGTGCACCACCGCCAGGTCACCGGAGAAATGCGGGTGAGCATTACGCTCGCACGGTGCACCGTGAGTGGCCCAACGGGTGTGGGCAATGCCCAGACGCCCCACCAGCGCTTCTTCGGCCAGGGCCTGCTCCAACTCGCTGACCTTGCCCGGGCGGCGCAGGCGCTCGAGCTTTTCGTCGTTGGTATAAACCGCCACACCGGCGCTGTCATACCCACGGTACTCCAGACGCTTCAGGCCTTCGACCAGGATGGCGGTGATGTTACGTTCTGCGACTGCGCCAACAATTCCACACATGCTATTTCTCCTGACTGACTGCCGCGCAAATCAAAGTGATGCCGCGGGCCTGAATCTGATCCCGTGCCGCTTGCGGCAGGCGATCATCGGTAATAAGGGTATGGACACTGCTCCAGGGCAGTTCCAGATTGGGAATCTTGCGGCCGATCTTGTCGGCCTCGACCATCACCACCACTTCACGGGCAACTTCGGCCATGACCCGGCTCAAACCCAGCAGTTCGTTGAAGGTGGTTGTACCGCGGATCAGATCGATACCGTCGGCACCGATGAACAACTGATCAAAGTCGTAAGAGCGTAGTACCTGCTCGGCAACCTGCCCCTGAAAGGACTCTGAGTGCGGGTCCCAGGTTCCGCCGGTCATCAGCAACACCGGCTCGTGTTCGAGTTCGCTCAAGGCATTGGCGACGTGCAGGGAATTGGTCATCACCACCAGCCCCGGTTGTTGGCCGAGTTCAGGAATCATCGCTGCGGTGGTGCTGCCGCTGTCGATGATGATCCGTGCATGTTCGCGAATCCGCGTCACCGCAGCGCGGGCGATGGCTTGTTTGTACTTGGAGACGGGCTGACCAAGATCGGCCACCAGTTCCTGAGGCATGGTGATTGCGCCGCCATATCGACGCAGCAGCAGGCCATTGCTTTCAAGTGCCGCCAGATCCTTGCGAATCGTAACTTCCGAAGTTTCGAAGCGCTTGGCAAGTTCATCCACACTGACTTCGCCCTGCTCGTTGAGCAAGGCCAGGATGTTGTGGCGACGTTGAGGAGTGTTGCGCTTCGACATGGGCTATTAAGTTTCGATTCGAAAGATAACGGAAGCAATCAAAACCCATCAGCGAAACTTCGTCAAGCGCGAGGTGATAAAAAGCTCTGTGGATAAAAGCATCGCGGGCAAGCCGCACCCACAGGGCATGTTGATAACCCTATGGGAGCGGACTTGCCCGCGAATGCGATGGATCTACCTGTGTGTAACTTCAGCTGATCATCGGTATGTGGATAACTCAGCTTTTCTTGACCTTCTCTGGCCGCTTCCAGCCATCGATGTTCTTCTGACGAGCACGCCCCACCGCCAACTGGGACTTATCCACAGTGGAGGTAATGGTCGAACCAGCTGCGGTAGTCGCACCGTCGAGGATATCCACAGGCGCCACCAACGAGTTGTTGGAACCGATGAAGACATCCTCACCCAGCACGGTTTTCCACTTGTTGGCGCCATCGTAGTTGCAGGTAATGGTGCCAGCACCGATGTTGGTGCGCGCGCCAACTTCGGCATCGCCCAGATAGGTCAAATGGCCGGCCTTGGCGCCTTCGCCCAGGTGCGCGTTTTTCAGCTCGACGAAGTTACCCACATGCGCCTTCGCATCCAGTACCGTACCTGGACGCAGACGCGCGAACGGACCTGCATCGCTGCCTTCACCTAGAATCGCGCCTTCAATATGGCTGTTCGCCTTGATCACCACGCCTTTGCGCAGGGTGCTGTCCTTGATCACGCAGTTCGGGCCGATCACCACGTCGTCTTCGATGACAACCTTGCCTTCAAGAATTACGTTGATATCGATCAGCACGTCACGGCCAACGGTGATTTCACCGCGAACATCGAAACGAGCCGGGTCGCGCAGCGTTACGCCTTGGGCCATCAAGCGGCGACCGGCGCGCAATTGATAGTGACGCTCCAGTTCGGAAAGCTGCTTGCGATCATTGGCGCCCTGCACTTCCATGGCATCGTGCGGTTGCTCGGTGGCCACCACCAGACCATCGCTGACCGCCATGGCAATTACGTCGGTCAGGTAATACTCGCCTTGTGCATTGTTGTTGGAGAGCCTGCTCATCCAACCGCCCAGGCTCTCGAAAGGCAACGCCAGAATGCCAGTGTTGCCTTCGGTGATCGCACGCTCGGCTTCATTGGCGTCTTTCTGTTCAACGATGGCGGTGACCTGGCCATCGGCGCCACGAACGATACGGCCGTAGCCGGTCGGGTCGTCCAGTTCGACGGTGAGCAGCCCCAATTGCTTCGGCGCCACTTTTTTGAGCAGGCGTTGCAGCGTTTCCACTTCTATCAAGGGTACGTCACCGTAAAGAATCAGCACGGTATCGGATTTGATAAAAGGAACGGCCTGGGCCACGGCATGACCGGTGCCCAATTGTTTGTCCTGAAGGACGAAGTTCAGATCGTCAGCGGCCAGACGTTCACGCACGGCATCGGCACCATGGCCAATCACCACGTGGATGCGTTGTGGATCAAGTTGTCGGGCGCTGTGGATAACATGGCCGAGCATCGAATTGCCGGCAATCGGATGCAAGACTTTCGGCAAGGCCGAACGCATGCGCGTACCTTGGCCAGCAGCGAGGATAACGATTTCGAGAGACATGACTGGCTACCAATCCTGGGTGGTCAGCGGCTGCGACCAAAGTGAGGAACGTCGGAAAAGAAAAAAGGGTAGCCGAGGCTACCCTTTTTAATCAATCGCACAATAAGCGCGCCTTAGTGGCCGAACTTCTTGCGGATCTGCTGGACGGTGCGCAGCTGAGCTGCAGCTTCGGCCAGACGTGCGGCGGCAGAACCGTAATCGAACTCCCCGCCTCTATCGTGCAGAGCCTTCTCGGCAGCCTTGACGGCTTCCTGAGCGGAGGCTTCGTCCAGGTCGGCAGCACGTTGCACGGTGTCGGCAAGAACCTTGACCATGTTCGGCTGAACCTCGAGGAAACCGCCGGAGATGTAATACACCTCCTCTTCCCCGCCCTGCTTGACCAGGCGGATCGGACCTGGCTTCAGATTAGTGATCAGCGGCGCGTGACCCAGAGCGATACCAAGATCACCCAGTGCACCGTGCGCAATCACCATCTCGACCAGACCGGAAAAGATTTCTCCTTCCGCGCTGACGATATCGCAATGGACTGTCATAGCCATCTGATTGCCTCACCCTAAATGAGCGCCCGTTGCCGGGCGCCGGGATTACAGTTTCTTGGCTTTCTCGATCGCTTCTTCGATGCCGCCAACCATGTAGAACGCTTGTTCTGGCAGGTGGTCGTAGTCACCGTTGAGGATGCCTTTGAAGCCAGCAATGGTGTCTTTCAGGGAAACGTATTTACCCGAGGCACCGGTGAAGACTTCAGCCACGAAGAACGGCTGCGACAAGAAACGCTGGATCTTACGAGCGCGGTTTACCAACTGCTTGTCGGCTTCCGACAGCTCGTCCATACCCAGGATCGCAATGATGTCCTTCAGTTCTTTGTAGCGCTGCAGCACGTACTGAACACCGCGAGCGGTTTCGTAGTGGTCGTTGCCGATCACGTTCGGATCCAGCTGACGCGAAGTCGAGTCCAGTGGGTCAACCGCTGGGTAGATACCCAGGGAAGCGATGTCACGGGACAGAACGACGGTGGCGTCCAAGTGGGCGAAGGTGGTCGCTGGCGACGGGTCAGTCAAGTCGTCCGCTGGTACGTATACGGCCTGGATCGAAGTAATCGAACCTTGCTTGGTCGAAGTGATGCGCTCTTGCAGCACGCCCATCTCTTCAGCCAGGGTCGGCTGGTAACCTACTGCGGAAGGCATACGGCCCAGCAGTGCGGATACTTCGGTACCGGCCAGGGTGTAACGATAGATGTTGTCGACGAACAGCAGAACGTCGTTACCTTCGTCACGGAACTTCTCGGCCATGGTCAGGCCAGTCAGGGCTACGCGCAGACGGTTTCCCGGCGGCTCGTTCATCTGACCGTAAACCAGTGCCACTTTGTCCAGAACGTTGGAGTCCTTCATCTCGTGGTAGAAGTCGTTACCCTCACGAGTACGCTCACCCACACCGGCGAACACGGAATAACCGCTGTGCTCGATGGCGATGTTACGGATCAGTTCCATCATGTTTACGGTTTTGCCTACACCGGCACCACCGAACAGACCGACTTTACCGCCCTTGGCGAACGGGCAAACCAGGTCGATAACCTTGATGCCGGTTTCCAGCAGGTCGTTGCCGCCTGCTTGTTCTGCGAAGGATGGAGCAGCGCGGTGAATACCCCAGCGCTCTTCGGTGGCGATTGGACCAGCTTCGTCAATCGGGTTGCCCAGTACGTCCATGATCCGGCCCAGGGTCGCTTTACCGACCGGTACGGAGATGGCTGCCTTGGTGTCGACAACGTCCAGACCGCGCTTCAAGCCTTCGGTGGAACCCATCGCAATGGTACGAACTACGCCGTCGCCCAGCTGCTGCTGAACTTCCAGGGTAGTGTCCGCGCCTTGTACTTTCAGCGCGTTGTAGATGCTCGGTACGCTGTCGCGTGGAAATTCCACGTCGATAACGGCGCCGATGATTTGAACGATACGTCCGCTACTCATAGCTGGATCCTCTGAAAATTTGAACCGTTAAACCGCGGCAGCGCCGCCGACGATTTCCGAGATCTCTTGGGTGATCGCAGCCTGACGCGCCTTGTTGTAGACCAGCTGCAATTCGCTGATCAAATCACCGGCGTTGTCGGTAGCGTTCTTCATCGCGATCATCCGCGCAGCTTGTTCAGCCGCGTTGTTCTCGACCACCGCCTGGTAGACCTGCGACTCCACGTAACGGACCATCAAGCCGTCGAGCAGCTCCTTGGCATCCGGTTCATAGAGGTAGTCCCAGTGGTGCTTGAGATCCTGATCCGGGGTTGCCACCAGTGGAATCAACTGCTCCACGGTTGGCTGTTGTGTCATGGTGTTGATGAACTTGTTGGACACCACGGACAGGCGGTCAATACGGCCGTCCAGGTAGGCATCCAGCATCACCTTGACGCTGCCGATCAGGTCATTGATCGACGGCTCTTCACCCAGGTGGCTGATAGCTGCAACGACGTTACCGCCGAAGTTGCGGAAGAAAGCCGCACCCTTGCTACCAACTACACACAGATCGATCTCGACGCCGTTTTCGCGGTTTACCGCCATGTCCTTGACCAAAGCCTTGAACAGGTTGGTGTTCAAGCCACCACACAGACCACGGTCACTGCTCACTACGACATAACCGACGCGCTTTACTTCACGGTCGATCATGAACGGGTGGCGATATTCCGGGTTAGCGTTGGCCAGATGGCCAATAACCTGGCGGATGCGCTCCGCATAAGGACGGCTAGCAGCCATGCGCATTTGTGCCTTGCGCATTTTGCTGACCGCCACTTTTTCCATGGCGCTGGTAATCTTTTGCGTGCTTTTGATGCTCGCAATCTTACTGCGAATCTCTTTTGCGCCTGCCATGTAACACCTATCAGGTTAGCAAGCGGGAGCCTTGCGACTCCCGCTGCGGCTTACCAGGTTTGGGTGGCCTTGAACTTCTCGATACCGGCTTTCAGGCCGCCATCGATTTCGTCATTGAAGTCACCCTTCACGTTGATCTTCGCCATCAAATCGGCGTGATCGCGGTTGAAGTAAGCAATCAGCGCTTGCTCGAAGCTGCCGACTTTGGTGATTTCTACGTCAGTCAGGAACCCACGCTCAGCGGCATACAGCGACAGCGACATGTCGGCGATCGACATTGGCGCGTATTGCTTCTGCTTCATCAGCTCGGTAACGCGCTGACCATGCTCAAGTTGCTTACGGGTCGCTTCGTCCAGGTCAGAAGCGAACTGGGCGAATGCCGCCAGTTCACGGTACTGAGCCAGAGCGGTACGGATACCACCGGACAGCTTCTTGATGATCTTGGTCTGAGCGGCACCACCCACACGGGATACCGAAACACCGGCGTTCACTGCAGGACGGATGCCCGAGTTGAACATGGCCGATTCCAGGAAGATCTGACCGTCGGTGATGGAAATCACGTTGGTCGGAACGAACGCGGAAACGTCGCCAGCCTGGGTTTCGATGATCGGCAGTGCGGTCAGGGAGCCGGTTTTGCCGGTCACTGCGCCGTTGGTGAACTTCTCTACGTACTCTTCCGAAACGCGGGATGCGCGCTCCAGCAGACGGGAGTGGAGATAGAACACGTCGCCTGGGTAAGCTTCACGGCCTGGTGGACGGCGCAGCAGCAGGGAAATCTGGCGGTAAGCCACTGCTTGCTTGGACAGATCGTCATAAACGATCAGCGCGTCTTCACCGCGGTCGCGGAAGAATTCACCCATGGTGCAACCGGCGTACGGTGCCAGGTATTGCAGCGCAGGAGATTCCGAAGCACTGGCAGCCACGATGATCGTGTTTTTCAGTGCGCCGTTTTCTTCCAGCTTGCGAACCACGTTGGCGATGGTCGATTGCTTCTGACCGATGGCTACGTAGACGCAGAAAATGCCGCTGTCTTTCTGGTTGATGATCGCGTCGATCGCCAGAGCGGTTTTACCGATCTGACGGTCACCGATGATCAGCTCACGCTGGCCACGGCCGACAGGAATCATGGCATCGACAGCCTTGTAGCCAGTCTGTACAGGCTGGTCTACCGACTTACGCCAGATCACGCCTGGAGCAACTTTCTCGACCGCGTCGGTCGCGGTGTTGTTCAGCGGACCTTTGCCGTCAACTGGGTTACCCAGTGCGTCGACTACGCGACCCAGCAGTTCCTTACCAACCGGAACCTCCAGGATGCGGCCAGTGCACTTGGCGCTCATGCCTTCAGCCAGAGACTGGTATGCGCCCAAAATAACGGCACCTACGGAGTCTTGCTCCAGGTTGAGGGCCATACCGTAGACGCCGCCCGGAAACTCGATCATCTCGCCGGACATTACGTCGGCCAGACCGTGAATCCGCACGATACCGTCAGATACGCTGACGACAGTGCCTTCGTTACGGGCTTGGGAGGTCACATCGAGCTTGTCGATGCGGCCCTTGATAATTTCACTTATTTCGGAAGGATTGAGTTGCTGCATTGCTCTGCTGCCCCTTCAAACTCAAGATTTCAATGCTTCGGCAAGTTTCGCGATTTTGCCGCGAATCGAGCCATCGATAACCAGGTCGCCGGCGCGGATAACAATGCCCCCGATAAGGGAACTGTCTTCCTCGACTTGCAGGCGCACTTCCCGGTTGAGTCGTGCACTGAGAACCTTGGCGAGTTTGTCTTGCTGTTCTTGGTTCAATGCGAAAGCACTGGTCACTTCTACGTCTACCGATTTCTCTTGCTCGGCCTTGTACAGGTCGAACAGAGCGGCGATTTCCGGCAGAAGCAGGAGGCGCTCGTTTTCGGCAACGACGTGGATGAAATTCTGTGCCTTGGCATCGAACTTGTCGCCGCACACGTCAATGAACGTGGCGGCCTTTTCTGCGCTCGTCAGTCGCGGGGCCTTGAGCACGCGCTGCATGGTGTCGTCTTCCGACACCGCTGCAGCCAGGCCGAGCATGGCTGACCAATTGGCCAGTTGCTGGTGGGCCTGAGCGTGCTCGAAGGCCGCCTTAGCGTAAGGTCGGGCCAACGTGGTCAGTTCTGCCATGATCGCCCTCGCTTAGATTTCAGCAGCCAGTTGGTTAACCAGCTCTGCGTGCGCGTTTTGATCGATTGACTTGCCCAGGATCTTCGAAGCACCGTCAACGGCCAGGCTACCCACTTGGGCGCGCAGCGCGTCTTTGACGCTGTTCAGTTCCTGTTCGATCTCGGCCTGAGCCTGAGCCTTCACACGGTCAGCTTCGACGCGAGCCTGTTCACGGGCTTCGTCGACGATCTGAGTACCGCGCTTCTTGGCTTGCTCGATGATTTCAGCTGCCTGAGCTTTCGCTTCGCGCAGTTGTTGACCAGCTTTCTCTTTGGCCAACTCCAGGTCGCGAGCTGCTCGGCTGGCAGCGTCCAGTCCATCCGCGATCTTCTTTTGACGTTCGTGCAATGCCGTGATGACCGGAGGCCATACGAACTTCATGCAGAACAGTACAAAAATGAGGAACGCAACGGACTGGCCAATCAGGGTCGCATTAATGTTCACGCCAACACCTCGCAGTTACGTTGTCCATCACATCAAATTACTCGGAAGATCCGAGTAATTAGCCAGCGATCTGACCAACGAACGGGTTCGCAAAGGTGAAGAACAGAGCGATACCAACACCGATCATGGTTACGGCGTCGAGCAGACCGGCAACGATGAACATTTTAACTTGCAGCATTGGAACCATTTCTGGTTGACGCGCTGCGCCTTCCAGGAACTTGCCGCCCAGCAGGCCGAAACCAATTGCGGTACCCAGTGCGCCCAGGCCGATCAACAGTGCAACAGCGATAGCGGTTAGACCAACTACAGTTTCCATCTTTCCTCCCGACTTTTACGTCGTATGGTTTAGGTTTTTTAGATTAAAGCGGTAAAACAAATCGTTTCATGGTGCCCCGTGAGGAGCCCCCTCCCGTTTGACCGGGAGGGACATCAGACTAGTCGAGACTGGCCTTAATGGTTTTCTTCGTGCGCCATCGACAGGTAGACGATGGTCAGCATCATGAAGATGAACGCCTGCAGGGTGATGATCAGGATGTGGAACACAGCCCACGCCCACTGCAGAACAACGCCCAGGCCGCTAAGCCAGAGCAGGCCGCTGCCGAACATCACAGCGATCAGGATGAACACCAGCTCACCGGCATACATGTTGCCGAACAGACGCAGAGCCAGAGAGATCGGCTTGGCGATCAGAGTCACGAATTCCAGCAGGAAGTTCACCGGGATCAGCAGGGCTTGAACGAAGATGTTCTTGCTGCCGAACGGGTGCAGGGTCAGCTCGCCGATGAAGCCGCCGAGGCCCTTGACCTTGATGCTATAGAAAATGATCAGTGCGAAAACCGAGAACGCCATGCCCAGGGTCGCGTTCGGGTCGGTAGTCGACACTGCGCGGAACGGGATGTGATGGTCGCCGGAGATCAGGATGGCCAGCTGAGGAATCCAGTCGACCGGTACCAGGTCGACGGCGTTCATCAGGAACACCCAGACGAAGATGGTCAGTGCCAGCGGTGCAATCACCGGGCTACGGCCATGGAAGCTGTCTTTCACGCTGCCATCGACGAATTCGACCAATACTTCAACGAAGTTCTGCAAAGCACCTGGCTGACCGGAAGTCGCTTTCTTTGCCGCCATGCGGAAAAGAAGTACGAAGATCAGACCCAATGCGACCGACCAGCCGAGGGTATCGACGTGGAAAGCCCAGAAGCCCATTTCCTTGGCTTCTGCTGCGGTGTGGGCAAAGCCCCAGCCGCCGGTAGGGTGCTGACCGAAAGTCAGGTTCTGCAAGTGGTGCTGGATATAGCCCGAAGCGGTTGTTTCTGCCATGGTTGCCTCAAACGCCCTAAGGTCTCGAAAGTCTTGTTCTCATCAGCAGGGGAGCGAACCAGCTGACCAGTTGGGTCAGCACGAAGACGCCGAATACTGCCAGCGGCGCCAATGGCTTCACACCTGCAAACGTCAATGCAAAGAGCACCGCCGTCAAAATCAGTTTGCCCGCCTCGCCGGCATAAAAAGACCGGACGATGGCTTGAGCTGCTCGGGCGCCGGAAAACCGAAATGCCCTGTGAGCGAAATAAACATTGGGCAGCAAGGCTATCAGGCCTCCGCAAAGTCCCGAGTACCCGGCAACGACTCCATACCATTGCCAGAGCGCCAAAGCGGCAATGAGCAAAATGACAAACTGAGCCATCAACACCGGAAAAACTGCCAGTCGATGGAACGGCAAGCGGTTTGGCGTGCGGGTTTCCATCACTATTGCTCTCCAATGGTCGGCTGCCGAAATGCAACAACTTGGCATAATTTGTGCCGACAAAATGCGCGCAGAGTATAGGGGCGGTTCTGCCCCTATTCAACTGTCAGGTAGTGATTTCCGACTGCGCGCTACATGAGGAAATGTTTCAGCGGATATGTGCGAGTACACCTTGTAGTTCATCCAGGGAGTTATATCCAATCACTAACTGCCCTTTACCCTTCTTACCGTGGCGAATCTGCACCGCAGAGCCTAGGCGCTCGGCCAGGCGCTGTTCGAGACGGGCGATATCCGGGTCCGGTTTTGCCGGTTCCACAGGCTCCGGTTTACCACTCAACCACTGGCGAACCAGTGCTTCAGTCTGGCGCACGGTGAGCCCACGTGCGACAACATGTCGCGCCCCTTCAACCTGTTGATTATCCGGCAAACCGAGCAACGCACGGGCGTGACCCATTTCAAGATCGCCGTGGGACAGCATGGTCTTGATGACCTCGGGCAGCGAAATCAGGCGCAACAGGTTCGCCACTGTTACGCGGGACTTACCCACAGCCTCGGCCACTTGTTGCTGGGTCAGCTGAAACTCCTGCTGCAGACGCTGCAAGGCCATCGCTTCTTCAATCGGGTTCAGGTCTTCGCGCTGGATGTTCTCGATCAGGGCGATAGCGATCGCGGTTTCATCGGGTACATCGCGAACCATCGCAGGGATGGTTTCCTGCCCGGCTTGCTGGCTGGCGCGCCAGCGGCGTTCGCCAGCAATAATTTCAAAGCGGCCGCTGCCAATCGGGCGAACCACGATGGGCTGCATGACGCCCTGGGCCTTGATCGACTGCGCCAGTTCTTCCAACGCCTGGGGATCCATGTCCCGACGCGGCTGGTATTTACCGCGCTGGAGCAGGTCCAGTGGCAGGTGTTGCAGCTCACGCTGATCGGCTTGCGCCGCTTGTTCTTCCAGCGAGCTGACAGTCGGACCACTCAGCAGTGCATCCAGTCCACGTCCGAGACCTCGTTTCTTGACGGCCATGGGGATTCCTTAAGTTGCCTGAGCAGCGGCGATGCGTGAGTTTTTGCGCTGACGACGAACCATTTCGCCCGCCAGGGCCAGATAAGCAACGGCGCCACGGGAGGCTTTGTCATACGCCAGCGCCGGCATGCCGTAGCTTGGCGCTTCGGCCAGTCGAATGTTGCGCGGAATGACGGTGTCGTACAGCTGATCACCGAAGTGTTCCTTGAGCTGCGCCGACACATCGTTCATCAGGCTGAGGCGTGGATCGTACATCGTACGCAACAGGCCTTCGACCTTGAGGTTCGGGTTCAGCAATTCAGCGATGCGCTTGATGTTATCCACAAGGTCGCTCAAACCTTCGAGTGCGAAGTACTCGCACTGCATGGGGATAATGACCCCGTCGGCCGCAACCAATGCGTTCAGTGTCAGCATCGACAGTGACGGTGGGCAATCGATCAAAATGTAATCGTAGTTTTCGCGGATCGGCGCCAACGCGCTGCGCAGACGGCTTTCCTTCATCTGCATTTCCAGCAAAACCACTTCGGCAGCGGTCAGATCGCGGTTAGCGGGCAGCAGCTGGTAACCACCGTGCTCGGAAAAATGCATGGCCTGGGCCAGATCGCATTCGCCAATCAACAGGTCATAAACCGAGTTTTCCAGGCTGTGCTTATCCACACCGCTACCCATGGTGGCGTTGCCCTGTGGATCGAGATCGATCAACAACACCCGGCGCTTGGTCGCGACGAGGGATGCTGCGAGGTTGATGCAGGTGGTGGTCTTGCCCACACCACCCTTTTGGTTCGCAATCGCGAATACCTTAGCCATTCTTGCTTGTGTTCCCAATCATGCCGTGCGGCGCAGTATCAGCAGATGGCGTTGGCCTTGGCAACCAGGTACGGCCAGGGCGTGTTCGCTATCGAGGTGGAAGTCTGTCGGCAATGCTACCAGCTCATCGGCGGGATGAACGCCCTTCATTGCCAGCCAGCGTGTATGGGTGTCACCGAGGTGGCGAGTCCAGTTCGTGAAGTTTTCCATGCTGCTGAACGCACGGGAAATGATCCCGTTGAACGGCTGGGCAGGTTGGAAAGCCTCGACGCGACTGTGGATAACTTGAAGGTTATCCAGTTTGAGTTCGAGTTTGACTTGAGTCAGGAAGCGAGTCTTCTTGCCGTTACTGTCCAGGCAGGTGACTTGAGAGTCCGGAAACAGGATCGCCAGCGGAATACCCGGCATGCCCCCGCCACTGCCAACGTCGAGCCAGCGACCGTTCTCGATGAACGACATCACACTCAAGCTATCGAGCAGATGGCGCGACACCATTTCGTCTGGATCACGTACAGCGGTCAGGTTGTAAGCCTTGTTCCATTTGATCAACAGGGCGAGGTAACCCAGCAGTTGCGCGTGCTGGGCTTCTGTCAGAGCGACACCGAGCTGGCGAGCACCTGTGGATAACTCTTCGGCATGTTGCGAGGTGACCAACGAACTCAAGCGCTTTGCTCCAACTGACGGCCTGCGCCGCGTTTTTTCAAATGAATCATCAACAGCGAAATGGCTGCCGGCGTAACACCCGGGATTCTTGAAGCCTGGCCCAGGGTTTCCGGACGGGTCGCACCGAGCTTGCTCTGGATTTCTTTCGAGAGGCCCGAAATGTTCGTGTAATCGATATCCACAGGCAGTTTCGTGTCCTCGCTGGCGCGCAGACGAGCGATTTCATCCTGTTGACGATCAATGTACCCGGCATATTTGGTTTTGATTTCGACCTGTTCGGCGACCTGTGGATCTTCTGCGCCTTCGCCAGTAACCGCGATCAAGCCAGCGTAGTCGATTTCTGGACGGCTCAAGAGGTTGAGCAGGTTGTATTCGTGGGTCAGCGGTGTGCCGAATTTTTCGGCAATTGCATCGCCCTGCACGGTGCCCGGGCGAACCCAGGTACTTTTCAGGCGCTGCTCTTCCAGTGCGATGCCTTCGCGCTTTTTGCTGAACGCGGCCCAGCGCACGTCATCCACCAGACCCAGTTCGCGACCTTTTTCGGTCAAGCGCAGGTCGGCGTTGTCTTCGCGCAAAATCAGGCGGTATTCGGCGCGGGAAGTGAACATACGATACGGCTCTTGGGTGCCGAGCGTAATCAGGTCGTCAACCAACACCCCGATGTAGGCCTCATCGCGACGTGGACACCAGGCGTCTTTGCCTTGTGCACGCAATGCGGCATTGGTTCCGGCCAGCAAACCTTGGGCGCCGGCCTCTTCATAACCGGTGGTGCCGTTGATCTGTCCGGCAAAGAACAGGCCGCCGATGACTTTGGTTTCCAGGCTGTATTTCAAGTCGCGCGGATCGAAATAGTCATATTCGATGGCGTAACCCGGACGCACGATGTGCGCGTTTTCCATGCCACGGATCGATTGCACGATCTGCAACTGCACATCGAACGGCAGGGATGTGGATATCCCGTTTGGATACAGCTCGTTTGTCGTCAAGCCCTCCGGTTCGATGAAGACCTGATGGCTTTCCTTGTCGGCAAAACGGTGGATCTTGTCTTCGATCGACGGGCAGTAACGTGGCCCGATGCCTTCGATCACACCGGAATACATTGGCGAGCGATCAAGGTTGGCAGCAATAATTTCGTGAGTACGCGCGTTTGTGTGGGTAATCCAGCAACTGATCTGCCGTGGATGCTGTTCCTTGGAACCCATGAACGACATCACCGGGATCGGCGTATCACCTGCTTGCTCGGTCATCACCGAGAAATCCACAGACCGGGCGTCAATACGCGGTGGCGTACCGGTTTTCAAGCGTCCGACACGCAAAGGCAACTCACGTAAACGGTGAGCGAGGGCAATCGAAGGCGGATCACCGGCACGGCCGCCGGAAAAATTCTGCATACCGATGTGGATAAGTCCACCGAGGAACGTGCCTGTGGTCAAAACAACCGAGTCCGCCAGGAAACGCAGGCCCATTTGGGTCACCACACCACGCACTTGGTCCTGCTCGACAATCAGATCATCCGCGGCCTGTTGAAATATCCACAGGTTCGGCTGGTTTTCCAGGATTTCGCGGACAGCTGCCTTGTACAGAACCCGATCAGCCTGTGCACGGGTTGCGCGCACGGCAGGTCCTTTGCGGCTGTTCAATACGCGAAATTGAATACCACCTTTATCGGTGGCAATGGCCATCGCGCCGCCCAGGGCGTCGATTTCCTTGACCAGATGGCTTTTGCCGATTCCCCCGATAGCGGGGTTGCAACTCATGGCACCGAGAGTTTCCACGTTATGCGTCAGCAACAGGGTTTTCACCCCCATACGTGCTGAGGCCAGTGCTGCCTCGGTACCGGCATGACCGCCGCCGATGACGATCACTTCAAAACGGGAAGGGAAATCCACCACGCACCTCGTGCCTGCTTAAGTAGGTAATTCAGGAATAGTTTGAGCTCAGGTTTTTGGACCTGGTCGACAAGTATAGGGACTTCGCCCTTCCTAAAGAACCCTTTGCACAAAATTTAACCAGCTGTGGAGAAGTCACGGTTATAGAAATTAAAAAGAGAGAAATTTATTAAATCTTTGTTTTTATGTTTATTTCTACTGACCGACCTTTCTGTGGATAAAGTGATGTAGCCCTTTATTTACAATGTGTACAGAGATTCAAAACCCTGTGATCATGTGGCAAGGAGGCCCTTGGATAACCGGTTTAAGCCTGTGGATGAATGGGGTGGTTATCCACAGAGGCAGATATCTTCAGTTTTGGGGCCCTGTTATCAACTGCCCTCAGCGGCAGTTATTCACAGGGCTTAATCCACAGAAAAAGCGCTCAACGAAGGAAATTCGGGCACGACGAATCTGCCCAGGCGGAAGGAGTCCGTTCGGGATCGGAAGTTTTTACAGAAAAGGAAGGAACAGACAGGCACGAATGGCCTGTCTGTGGACAACGAAGGGGTTATTTACCGATGCAGAAGCTGGAGAAAATTCGTCCCAACAGGTCATCGGAGCTAAAGGCACCGGTTATTTCCCCCAGGGATTGCTGAGCCTGTCGAAGGTCCTCGGCCAGCAATTCGCCAGCGCCAGCCAGGGTCAGTTGAGAGCGGCCGTGCTCCAGGGACGCACTGGCATGGCGCAACGCCTCAAGATGCCGGCGACGCGCGCTGAAGCTGCTTTCCGACGTCTGTTCGTAACCCATGCACGCCTTGAGGTGTTCGCGCAGCAATTCCAGGCCAGCACCTGCGGACTTGGCACTCAGACTAATGGTGACATGGCCATCGTCGCTGACATCCAGGGCAAACGCTTCCCCCGTCAAATCAGCCTTGTTGCGGATCAGCGTGACTTTTGCCGGATCGGGACGGGTTTCAAGGAATTCCGGCCAGAGGGCAAAGGGATCAAGTGCTTCAGGAGCCGTGGCATCAACGACCAACAGCACGCGATCCGCTTCGCCAATGGCTTTCAATGCCCGCTCAACGCCGATTTTTTCCACATGATCATCGGTATCGCGCAGGCCAGCGGTATCGACCACGTGCAAAGGCATGCCATCGATGTGGATATGTTCGCGCAGTACGTCACGGGTAGTGCCGGCAATCTCGGTCACAATGGCTGCTTCACGACCGGCCAGTGCATTGAGCAAGCTGGATTTCCCGGCATTCGGCCGGCCCGCAATCACCACAGTCATGCCATCGCGCAGCAAGGCTCCTTGACCGGCCTCACGCATGACTGTGGATAATTCCTCGCGTACTTTGTCGAGCATGCTCAATACGTTGCCGTCGGCAAGAAAGTCGATTTCTTCCTCCGGGAAGTCGATCGCCGCTTCGACATAAATGCGCAAGCCAATAAGTTGCTCGGTGAGGTTATGCACACGTGACGAAAAAGCGCCCTGCAGGGAACGCAGTGCGTTGCGCGCTGCCTGTGCAGAACTGGCTTCGATCAAGTCGGCGATTGCTTCGGCCTGGGCCAGGTCGAGCTTGTCGTTGAGGAATGCACGCTCGCTGAATTCGCCCGGTCGGGCGAGTCGGCAACCCAGTTCAAGGCAGCGCTTGAGCAGCATATCCAGAACAATCGGGCCGCCATGCCCCTGTAATTCCAGCACGTCTTCGCCGGTGAACGAGTTCGGTCCAGGAAAATACAATGCAATGCCCTGATCAAGCACTTCGTCTTTTTCACCGAGGAACGGACCGTAGTGGGCGAATCGCGGCTTGAGTTCGCGACCGCTGAAGGCCTTGGCTGCAACGTTGGCCAATGGCCCGGAAACACGAACGATGCCCACGCCGCCACGGCCCTGGGCGGTAGCGACGGCGGCGATGGTTTCACGAGGAGCGCTCATAAACCGGTATCCAGACAAAAGTGACAGATAGCAAAACGCCCCACTAGGGGGCGTTTTGAGTGGTTATCCACAGTGTAAATCAGGCAGTCGCTTTAGCGGCGGCTTCGATCTTACGAGTGATGTACCACTGTTGCGCAATCGACAGGCAGTTGTTCACTACCCAGTACAGTACCAGACCTGCCGGGAACCACAGGAAGAAGAAGGTGAAGATGATTGGCATCAACTTCATTACCTTGGCCTGCATCGGATCCGGTGGAGTCGGGTTCAGCTGCTGCTGGATGAACATGGTTGCACCCATGATGATCGGCAGAATGAAGAACGGATCCTTGATCGACAGGTCAGTAATCCACAGCATGAACGGCGCTTGGCGCATTTCGACGCTTTCCAGCAGAACCCAGTACAACGAAAGGAAAACCGGCATCTGCACGAGGATTGGCAAGCAACCACCCAGCGGATTGATCTTCTCTTTCTTGTACAGCTCCATCATGGCCTGCGACATTTTCTGCCGGTCATCGCCATGTTGTTCTTTCAGCGCAGCCAGTTTCGGGGCTACCGCACGCATGCGCGCCATGGATTTGTAGCTGGCAGCCGACAACGGGAAGAAAATCCCCTTGATCAGCATGGTCAGGAAGATGATCGACCAGCCCCAGTTACCCACAATGGCGTGGATATGTTGCAGCAACCAGAAGATAGGTTGAGCGATAAACCACAGAATGCCGTAGTCGACCGTCAGTTCCAGACCTGGGGACAACTCTTTCAGCACAGCCTGGCTTTTCGGACCGGCGTACAGAGTAGCGCTGGTTTCTGCCTTGGCACCCGGCGCGACAGTCAGAGACGGGCCGGTGTAACCGATGATGTAGTTGCCTTTGCTGTCTTTACGGGTCTGGACGATGTTGTTTTCGCCCTTCGCCGGAATCCACGCAGTCACGAAGTAGTGTTGCAGCCAGGCAACCCAACCACCGGTGACGGTTTCTTTAAGCGCAGCCTTGTCCATGTCCTTCATGGACACTTTCTTGTACGGCTCGGAACTTGTCCACAGGGCGGCGCCCAGGTAAGTCGCGGTACCGGTGGCGGTGCTCGAAGACGGATCGGAACTGGCATCACGCTTCAATTGCGCGAACATTGCACCCGACCAAGGTTGGGCGCTCTGGTTGTCGATCAGGTAGGAGACGGTTACGTCATACAGACCGCGTTTCAAGGTGAAACGCTTGATGTAGTTGACGCCGTCCTTGCTGAACTTCAGGTCCACGACCAATTGGTCCTGACCGTCAGCCAGTTGATAAACTTTCTTCTCCGAGGAGTAAACCGGACGACCGGCAGGACTTGCGTCCGGGCCGTTGCTGCCGATCAGGCCACTTTGAGCCAGATAAGTGCGCTCGTTGCCATTGTCGAACAACTGGAATGGAATTTCCGGATGGTCCTGGCGACGTGGATACAGCGGCAGTTTCAGCTGGGCAACATCACCACCTTGTGGATCGATGGCCAGGTCGAGCACATCCGTTTTGATCTGGATGAGGTCGGTGCTGACAGCTACCGGAGTTTCGGCAGGTGCACTGGTATCGTTTGCGGCGTGTGGAATGTCGTCACTGACGGACGCTTTATTGCCAGTTGCCGTATCCGGGAGGCCCGGCGCGGTCGTACTGGAAGCAACATTCTGAGTCGGCAAGGCAGCCTGGCCATAGTCCTGGTTCCATTTAAGAACCATAACGTAGGACACGATTGCCAGGGCGACGATCAGGATCGTGCGTTTGATATCCATGATTACTCGGCCATCGAAGAAGAACGGGAGGTAGGGATAGGTGGAACCGGGTCATAACCACCGGGATTCCACGGATGACAGCGACCTAAACGACGAAAGGTCAGCCAGCCACCGCGCAGAAGGCCATGATTTTCGATGGCTTCCAACGCGTAGCAGGAACAGCTGGGGTAGAAGCGACAGTGACTGGCCATCAGGGGACTAATGGCATAGCGATAAAACTGGATCGGAACGAGTGCCAGTTTACGCATCTGGACTGTCTACCCCTACAGTTTCGGTTTTGACTGCTGGTACCGGCGTGCTACGTGCCAGACGCTTCCAGAGTTTGCCGAAATGCTGAATCAATTCGGGGTTTTCTACGTCACCCAAACCTTTGCGCGCGACGATAACAATGTCCCAGCCGACCAGTAAATCCTGGTTCAGGCGAAACGATTCGCGCATCAGACGTTTGAGGCGATTGCGCTCGACGGAGAGCTTTACGCTCTTTTTCCCGATAACCAGCCCGAGACGGGGGTGATCAAGATCGTTGTTGCGCGCAAGGAGCAGGAGATTTTTCCCCGGAACCTTGCCGGTAGGGGAGTCAAAGACTGCCTTGAAATGCCGGGGAGTAAGCAGACGCTTTTCCCGACTGAAGTCCTGACTCACCTCCAGTGCCGGATTATCAAACTGCCAGACGCGCACGACCTTTGGCGCGACGACGCGACAGGACGGCACGACCGTTCTTGGTAGCCATGCGAGCACGGAAACCGTGGGTACGAGCGCGTTTGATAGTGCTTGGTTGGAAAGTACGTTTCATTGTCGTGTTACCTGGTTCGTCCACAACGGGCCGGAATGGCCCCCGTTTTAAGAGACCGGGGATTCTAGAGAAAGCAAGCCTCTAGGTCAATTTCCAACCAACGTTTCCTTATAAATAGATCGCCAGACGTTTTGCCCGGGTGTAGATCAATCCGTAGAAATAAAAATAAAGAAGGAAAGTATTTAAAGCTTTTCTGTAAAGCTTATAAAGGCTAGGGAGGCCATCGCCTGTGGATAACTGCCTTAACGCCTTGTTGTACGGGTTGTACAGAGAATGACAACTACAGTGGAAAACCGTGTTCAGCCTGTGCTGCACTGTCGGAAAACCTGTGTGCGAAAGTGTGCTTTATCCACAGGCAGGTTATCCACTGAGTTTCGCCCCCAGTTGTGCAATGAGCTCAGACCCGGTTATCCACAGAGCTTATGCACAGACCATTGGTCGTCTTTTTTGCGTAGAAAACAGTGATTCTTCTTGGTCGATGACCTACCTACGTGTGGATAAGTCGGCGTCTGATCGTTACAATGGCCGCTTGTTTTTGCCTCACCGGCTTTCAACTTAGGGGATATCCGTGTCAGTGGAACTTTGGCAGCAGTGCGTGGAGCTTTTGCGCGATGAGCTGCCTGCCCAACAATTCAACACTTGGATCCGTCCACTACAGGTCGAAGCCGAAGGCGACGAGTTACGCGTCTACGCGCCCAATCGTTTCGTTCTGGACTGGGTCAACGAAAAGTACCTGAGCCGCGTTCTGGAGTTGCTGGATGAGCACGGCAACGGGATGGCGCCTGCGCTCTCCTTATTAATAGGCAGCAAGCGCAGCTCGGCACCGCGTGCCGCACCGAATGCTCCGCTTGCAGCCGCCGTTGCTGCTTCTCAGGTCCAGGCTACTCCGGCACCGGTCAATACACCGCAGCCGACAACAACCACACCGACCAAGCGCGCGGCGCAAAAAGTCAGCGAAGTTGTTGAAGAAGAGCCGTCGCGCGATAGCTTCGATCCGATGGCCGGTGCCAGCTCGCAACAGGCCCCGGTTCGGGCGGAACAACGCACCGTGCAGGTAGAAGGCGCGCTCAAGCACACCAGCTACCTGAACCGCACCTTTACCTTCGAAAACTTCGTTGAGGGCAAGTCCAACCAACTGGCCCGGGCTGCGGCCTGGCAGGTGGCGGATAATCCCAAGCATGGCTACAACCCGCTCTTCCTTTATGGTGGCGTGGGTCTGGGTAAAACTCACTTGATGCACGCTGTGGGTAACCATCTATTAAAGAAGAACCCGAACGCCAAGGTCGTGTACCTGCATTCCGAACGCTTTGTGGCGGACATGGTTAAGGCCCTGCAACTGAACGCGATCAACGAGTTCAAGCGTTTCTACCGCTCGGTGGACGCTTTGCTGATCGACGATATTCAGTTCTTCGCCCGCAAAGAACGTTCCCAGGAAGAGTTTTTCCACACCTTCAACGCCCTGCTTGAAGGTGGTCAGCAGGTCATTCTCACCAGTGACCGCTACCCGAAAGAAATCGAAGGCCTTGAAGAGCGCCTCAAATCCCGCTTCGGTTGGGGGTTGACGGTAGCTGTCGAGCCGCCGGAGCTGGAAACCCGCGTGGCGATTCTGATGAAGAAGGCCGACCAGGCCAAAGTCGAACTGCCCCACGATGCGGCGTTCTTCATTGCCCAACGCATTCGCTCCAACGTCCGTGAATTGGAAGGCGCGCTTAAACGCGTGATCGCTCACTCTCACTTCATGGGCCGCGATATCACCATCGAGCTGATTCGTGAATCCTTGAAGGATTTGTTGGCGCTGCAAGACAAACTGGTCTCTGTGGATAACATTCAGCGTACCGTCGCCGAGTACTACAAGATCAAGATCTCCGATTTGCTGTCCAAACGCCGTTCGCGTTCGGTCGCCCGCCCGCGCCAGGTCGCCATGGCATTGTCCAAGGAACTGACCAACCACAGCCTGCCGGAAATCGGCGATGTGTTCGGCGGACGCGACCACACCACGGTGTTGCACGCCTGTCGCAAGATCAATGAACTTAAGGAATCCGACGCGGACATCCGCGAGGACTACAAGAACCTGCTGCGTACACTGACCACTTGATGAACACCAGCGCAGCTAATTAAGGCAAGGGACTAGACCATGCATTTCACCATTCAACGCGAAGCCCTGTTGAAACCCCTGCAACTGGTCGCAGGCGTCGTCGAGCGCCGACAGACCTTGCCGGTGCTTTCCAACGTGCTGCTGGTTGTCGAAGGCCAGCAACTGTCGCTGACCGGTACCGACCTGGAAGTCGAACTGGTCGGTCGTGTTCAACTTGAAGAGCCTGCCGAACCAGGTTCCATCACCGTGCCTGCGCGTAAGCTGATGGATATCTGCAAAAGTTTGCCGAACGATGCGTTGATCGACATCAAGGTTGACGAGCAGAAACTGGTGGTGAAGGCCGGTCGTAGCCGCTTCACGCTGTCGACTCTGCCGGCCAATGACTTCCCGACGGTCGAAGAAGGCCCGGGCTCGCTGACCTGCAGCCTCGAGCAAAGCAAACTGCGCCGCCTGATCGAGCGCACCAGCTTCGCCATGGCCCAGCAGGATGTGCGTTATTACCTCAACGGTATGCTCCTGGAAGTGTCGGCCGGCGTGATTCGCGCTGTGGCCACCGACGGCCATCGCCTGGCGATGTGCTCGATGCAGGCTGATATCGGTCAGCTAGATCGCCATCAGGTCATCGTGCCACGTAAGGGTATTCTGGAGCTGGCACGCCTTCTGACCGAACCGGACGGCAACGTCAGCATCGTGCTGGGTCAGCACCACATTCGCGCCACCACAGGTGAATTCACCTTCACATCGAAACTGGTCGACGGCAAGTTCCCTGATTACGAGCGTGTTCTGCCAAAAGGCGGTGACAAGCTGGTACTCGGTGACCGTCAGGCGCTGCGTGAAGCCTTCAGCCGTACCGCGATTCTGTCCAACGAGAAGTACCGCGGTATCCGTTTGCAACTGGCCAATGGTCAGCTGAAAATCCAGGCGAACAACCCGGAGCAGGAAGAAGCGGAAGAAGAAGTAGGCGTTGAGTACAACGGTGGCTCGCTGGAAATCGGTTTCAACGTGAGCTACCTGCTGGACGTACTGGGCGTGATGACCACCGAGCAGGTGCGCCTGATCCTGTCCGACTCCAACAGCAGTGCGCTGGTGCAAGAGTCCGACAATGACGACTCGGCCTACGTTGTCATGCCGATGCGTCTGTAATCATGCTCAGCAGAAGCTAGATGTCATTAAGTCGCGTCTCGGTCACCGCGGTGCGCAATCTGCACCCGGTGACCTTCTCCCCCTCCCCCCGAATCAATATTCTTTACGGCGCCAACGGCAGCGGCAAAACCAGTGTTCTGGAAGCCATCCACCTGCTGGGGCTTGCCCGTTCGTTTCGCAGTGCCCGACTGTTGCCGGTCATTCAGTACGAACAATTGGCATGCACGGTTTTCGGTCAGGTTGAGTTGGCTGAGGGTGGGCATAGTGCGCTTGGCATTTCACGCGACCGCCAGGGGGAATTCCAGATCCGCATCGATGGGCAAAACGCTCGTAGCGCTGCGCAGTTGGCAGAAATCCTACCGCTTCAGCTCATCAACCCCGACAGCTTTCGTTTGTTGGAAGGTGCACCGAAGATTCGCCGACAGTTTCTCGACTGGGGCGTGTTCCACGTGGAACCGCGGTTCATGTCGACCTGGCAGCGACTGCAGAAGGCCCTGCGCCAGAGAAACTCTTGGCTGCGGCATGGTACACTTGACGCCGTTTCGCAAGCGGTTTGGGACAGGGAACTGTGCCAGGCCAGCGCTGAAATCGATGAATACCGTCGCGCTTATATCAAAGCCTTGAAGCCCGTCTTCGAACAGACCTTGAGCGAACTGGTTGAGCTCAAGGGCTTAACGCTCAGCTATTACCGAGGTTGGGACAAGGACCGCGAATTAAGCGCAGTACTCGCAGGATCCCTGCAACGGGATCAGCAGATGGGTCATACCCAGGCCGGACCTCAACGTGCTGATTTGCGTCTCAGACTAGGCGCACACAATGCTGCAGACATCTTGTCCCGCGGCCAGCAGAAGTTGGTGGTATGTGCATTGCGGATTGCCCAGGGGCATCTGGTCAGCCAAGCCCGACGCGGTCAGTGTATTTATCTGGTGGATGACCTGCCGTCCGAACTGGACGAGCACCACCGTCGCGCGCTTTGCCGCTTGCTGGAAGACTTACGCTGCCAGGTGTTTATCACCTGTGTAGATCACGAATTATTGAGGGAAGGCTGGCAGACGGAAACGCCAGTCGCTCTGTTCCACGTGGAACAGGGCCGTATCACCCAGACCCACGACCATCGGGAGTGAAGGCATTGAGCGAAGAAAATACGTACGACTCAACGAGCATTAAAGTGCTGAAAGGCCTGGATGCCGTACGCAAACGTCCCGGTATGTACATTGGTGACACCGATGATGGTAGCGGTCTGCACCACATGGTGTTCGAGGTGGTCGATAACTCGATCGACGAAGCGCTGGCCGGCCACTGCGACGACATCAGCATTATTATTCACCCGGATGAATCCATCACCGTTCGCGACAACGGCCGTGGCATCCCGGTAGACGTGCATAAAGAAGAAGGCGTTTCGGCAGCCGAGGTCATCATGACCGTACTGCACGCCGGCGGTAAGTTCGACGACAACTCCTACAAAGTATCCGGCGGCCTGCACGGTGTAGGTGTGTCGGTGGTGAACGCTCTGTCCGAACAGCTTGTCCTCACTGTGCGTCGTAGTGGCAAGATCTGGGAACAGACCTACGTTCACGGTGTTCCACAAGAGCCGATGAAAATCGTTGGCGACAGCGAGAGCACAGGCACCCAGATTCACTTCAAGGCTTCCAGCGAAACCTTCAAGAACATCCACTTCAGCTGGGACATTCTGGCCAAGCGGATTCGCGAACTGTCCTTCCTCAACTCCGGTGTCGGCATCGTCCTCAAGGATGAGCGCAGCGGCAAGGAAGAGCTGTTCAAGTACGAAGGCGGCTTGCGGGCATTCGTTGAATACCTGAACACCAACAAGACCCCGGTCAACCAGGTGTTCCACTTCAACATCCAGCGTGAAGACGGCATTGGCGTGGAAATCGCCCTGCAGTGGAACGACAGCTTCAACGAGAACCTGTTGTGCTTCACCAACAACATTCCACAGCGCGATGGCGGTACTCACCTGGTGGGTTTCCGTTCGGCACTGACGCGTAACCTGAACACCTACATCGAAGCCGAAGGCCTGGCGAAGAAGCACAAGGTCGCGACCACCGGTGACGATGCCCGTGAAGGCTTGACCGCGATCATTTCGGTGAAAGTGCCGGATCCGAAGTTCAGTTCCCAGACCAAAGACAAGCTGGTGTCTTCCGAAGTGAAGACCGCGGTCGAACAGGAAATGGGCAAGTACTTCTCGGACTTCCTCCTGGAGAACCCGAACGAAGCCAAGCTGGTTGTCGGCAAGATGATCGACGCCGCTCGTGCCCGTGAAGCGGCGCGCAAGGCCCGTGAAATGACACGCCGTAAAGGTGCATTGGACATCGCCGGCCTGCCGGGCAAACTGGCTGACTGCCAGGAAAAGGACCCTGCCCTGTCCGAGCTCTACCTCGTGGAAGGTGACTCTGCTGGCGGTTCCGCCAAGCAGGGCCGTAACCGCAAGACCCAGGCTATTTTGCCTCTCAAGGGTAAAATCCTGAACGTCGAGAAGGCGCGTTTCGACAAGATGATCTCTTCCCAGGAAGTGGGCACCTTGATCACCGCGCTGGGCTGCGGCATCGGTCGCGAAGAGTACAACATCGACAAGCTGCGTTATCACAACATCATCATCATGACTGATGCTGACGTCGACGGTTCGCACATCCGTACCCTGCTGCTGACCTTCTTCTTCCGTCAGCTGCCAGAGCTGATCGAGCGCGGTTACATCTATATCGCCCAGCCGCCGCTGTACAAGGTCAAGAAAGGCAAGCAAGAGCAATACATCAAAGACGACGACGCCATGGAAGAGTACATGACGCAGTCGGCCCTGGAAGATGCCAGCCTGCACCTGAACGAAGATGCACCAGGAATCTCCGGTGAAGCCCTTGAGCGTCTGGTGAATGACTTCCGCCTGGTGATGAAGACCCTCAAGCGTCTGTCACGCCTGTACCCACAGGAACTGACCGAGCACTTCATCTACCTGCCGGCTGTCAGCCTGGAGCAGCTGTCCGATCACGCAGCGATGCAGGATTGGTTGGCCCAGTACGAAGTGCGTCTGCGCACCGTCGAAAAATCCGGTCTGGTTTACAAGGCCAGCCTGCGTGAAGACCGTGAACGTAACGTCTGGCTGCCAGAGGTCGAACTGATCTCCCATGGCCTGTCGAACTACGTCACGTTTAACCGCGACTTCTTCGGCAGCAACGACTACAAGACTGTCGTTTCCCTGGGGGCTCAGCTGAGCACCCTGCTGGACGAAGGCGCATACATCCAGCGCGGTGAGCGCAAGAAAGCAGTCACCGAGTTCAAGGAAGCCCTGGACTGGCTGATGGCTGAAAGCACCAAGCGTCACACCATCCAGCGATACAAAGGTCTGGGCGAGATGAACCCGGATCAGCTGTGGGAAACCACCATGGACCCAAGCGTGCGCCGGATGCTCAAAGTGACCATCGAAGACGCCATTGGCGCAGACCAGATCTTCAACACCCTGATGGGTGATGCGGTCGAACCTCGTCGTGACTTCATCGAAAGCAACGCCCTGGCGGTTTCCAACCTGGATTTCTGATTCAGACTCCCCGTCAAACAAAAAGGCCAACGCTTATGCGTTGGCCTTTTTTATTGTGTGCAGAGTGTCGCAGTTCGGCTTGCACTTCACTTTGTACGACGATGGAAATGGCTTAATCGCGGGTATAAAAAAACCGGCTATATCAGCCGGTTTTTTTGCGTCCGAAAAAAACTTATGCACGCTTTTCGGTGTTTTATCTGTTTAAGAAATATGTATATAAATCATATAGTTATGAATTGAGATTGACGGTTTTCACGAAAACAGTACACAGGTTATCCACAAAATCTCAGACAACTGCCTGATCGTTGGAAACCGGAGCTTGCGGAGCCGGCGGCAGCGAGCCCATTTCCCGCTGCATCTGCTCGTTCCAGGCCTGTACCCGATCGTTCAAATCAGCAATGGCGCGAGGACCGCTACCTTCGGCATACATCGGTGCGCCGATGATCACGGTAATCACGCCCTGTTTCTTGGCCCAACCCAACTTTGGCCAGAACTTGCCAGCGTTATGCGCAATCGGCAGTACCGGTAGCTCGGCATTGACCGCCAGCGCCGACCCGCTGCGGGAGAATTTGCCAATGGTACCGTAAGGAACGCGGGTGCCTTCAGGGAAAATCAGTACCCAGACATTATCCTTGAGCAGTTCGTCGCCCTTTGACGCGACTTGCTTGAGTGCGGCTTTCGGGTTGTCACGATCAATGGCGATTGGTCGCAGCATGGCCATGGCCCATCCAAAGAATGGAACGTACAGCAGCTCGCGCTTGAGCACCTGGCTCAGTGGTGAGAAGTAGGCGGAAAGAAAAAACGTCTCCCACGTGCTCTGGTGATTCGAGACAATCACGCAGGGCCGGTCAGGCACGTTCTCGGCTCCCTTCACTTCATAACGGATACCGAGGAACACCTTGCTCAACCACAAGGCGCAGCGGCACCAGTACACGTTGATGAAGCGATAACGCGCCTTGAACGGCAGAAAGGGCGCGATAAAAAAGCTCAGGCTGCACCACAGCAAGGAGCTGGTGCCCAGCAGCAGGTAAAAGAGGAAGGTTCTGATGGCCTGCAGTATCGACATGGCGACGTTTACCGTTACGGGCACTGCCCGACTGTTCAAGCGCACTCCCGAACTGTCGAAAGCGCTCTAATTGTGGATAAGTTCTGCGGCAATCGCCGCCAGATCGTCGAAAATCAAAGTGCCTACCGGTAGGGTCTTGCCCAAAGTCTTTTCGCCTTTCCCGGTCTTAACTAAAACTGGCTGAGAATCGACGGCTTTGGCGGCTTCCAGGTCACCGAGACTATCGCCGACAAACCATAGATCAGTCAGCGATATGTTGTAATGTGCGGCGATGCTTTTCAACATCCCGGGTTTTGGCTTGCGGCAATCGCAGCCGTCGTCCGGCCCGTGCGGGCAGTAGACGATCAGCCCGACTTCACCACCCTGCTGCGCCACCAGCGAGCGCAAGCGCTCGTGCATGGCGTCCAGGGTGGCGATGTCGTAATAGCCGCGAGCGATGCCCGACTGGTTGGTAGCGACCGCTACTGTCCAGCCGGCCTTGCTCAACTGCGCGATGGCTTCGATCGAACCGGGAAGTGGAATCCACTCCTCCACCGACTTGATGTAAGCGTCGGAGTCGTAATTGATCACCCCGTCCCGATCGAGAATCAGCAGTTTCAAACAGAATTACCCCAACAACGAAATATCGGCAACGCCGAGGAACAAGCCACGCAGACGCGCCAGCAGCGCATAGCGGTTGGCACGGACCTTGGCGTCTTCAGCGTTGACCATCACCGCTTCGAAGAACGCATCCACAGGCTCACGCAGTGCAGCCAGGCGTGCCAGGGATTCGCTGTACTGACGTGCAGCAGCCATAGGCTGAACAGCCTGGTCTGCCTGCTGGATCGCCGAGTACAGGGAGAACTCGTTGGCGTTGTCGAAGTACTTGGCTTCCACGACGGTCGGCACGGAACCTTCGACCTTGCTCAGCAGATTCGATACACGCTTGTTCACCGCAGCCAGTGCCGCGGCTTCCGGCAATTGGCGGAACGCTTCCACCGCTTGTACGCGCTGGTCGAAGTCCAGGGCAGAACCCGGCTTCAAGGCGCGGACCGACAGGTAGGTCGCGACGTCAACGCCTTCGTCTTCGTAGCGCGCACGCAGACGGTCGAAGATGAACTCCAGCACCGCGTCGTTCAGACCGGCTGCCTTGACCTTGGCGCCGAACGCATTCACGGCGAAGGCCACGGCGTCGTTCAGGTCCAGATCCAGTTGCTTCTCGATCAGGATGCGCAGCACGCCGAGTGCCGCACGGCGCAGGGCATACGGGTCTTTACTGCCGGTTGGCAGCATACCGATACCGAAAATGCCGACCAGGGTGTCGAGCTTGTCGGCGATGGCCACGGCCGCACCGGTTAGGGTGGATGGCAGTTCAGCGCCAGCACCGCGCGGCATGTACTGCTCGTTCAGCGCCAGTGCAACATCTTCCGGCTCGCCATCGTTGAGGGCGTAGTAGTAGCCGGCGACACCTTGCATTTCCGGGAATTCGCCGACCATCTCGGTCGCCAGGTCGCACTTGGACAGCAAACCTGCACGAGCAGCCCAGGAGGCGTTACCGCCAATTCGCGCGGCAATGTAGGCGGCCAGTTTGGAAACACGTTCGGCCTTGTCGTAGACGCTGCCGAGTTTTTCCTGGAACACAACGTTTTGCAGGCGCTGGTTGAAATCTTCGAGTTTCTGCTTCTTGTCTTGCTTGAAGAAGAACTCGGCGTCGGTCAGGCGTGGGCGAACCACTTTCTCGTTACCGGCGATGATCTGCTGCGGATCCTTGCTCTCGATGTTGGCCACGGTAATGAAGCGTGGCAGCAACTTGCCGTCGACATCCAGCAGGCAGAAGTACTTCTGGTTGTCCTGCATGGTGGTGATCAGGGCTTCTTGCGGTACATCGAGGAAGCGTTCTTCGAACGAGCACACCAGCGGTACTGGCCACTCGACCAGTGCGGTCACTTCGTCGAGCAGGTCCGGCGGCACGATCGCGGTGCCTTCCTGGCGGGTCGCCAGTTCTTCGGTGCGCTTGCTGATGATCTCGCGACGCTCGTTGGCATCGGCCAATACGTAAGCGGCACGCAGGTCGGCCAGGTAGCTGGACGGCGAACCGATACGCACGCTTTCCGGGTGGTGGAAGCGGTGGCCACGGGAATCACGGCCGGCCTTCTGGGCGAGGATGGTGCAGTCGATGACCTGGTCACCGAGCAGCATCACCAGCCATTGAGTCGGACGAACGAATTCTTCCTTGCGCGCACCCCAGCGCATGCGCTTTGGAATCGGCAGGTCGTTCAGGGAATCTTCGACGATGGTCGGCAGCAGGCTCGCGGTCGGCTTGCCGGCAATGCTCTGGCTGTAGCGCAGTTTCGGGCCGCTCTGATCGATTTCGCTCAGGTCGACGCCGCATTTCTTGGCAAAGCCCAGTGCCGCTTGAGTCGGATTGCCTTCGGCATCGAACGCAGCCTGACGTGGCGGACCGTCGAGGTTGATGCTGCGATCCGGTTGCTGGGTGGCCAGCGAGGTGATCAGCACGGCCAGACGACGTGGCGCCGCGTAAACGGTTTTGGTTTCGTAGTTCAGGCCGGCGGCTTGCAGGCCCTTGTCGATACCGGCAAGAAACGCCTCGGCCAGGGTGTTCAGGGCCTTGGGTGGCAGTTCTTCAGTGCCCAGTTCAACCAGAAAATCCAGAGCACTCATTGTGCAGCCTCCAGCTTGGCCAGTACTTCGTCACGCAGGTCCGGGGTCGCCATCGGGAAGCCCAGCTTGGCGCGAGCCAGCAGGTAGGCTTGCGCAACGGAACGCGCCAGGGTGCGAACACGCAGAATGTATTGCTGACGCGCGGTCACGGAAATCGCCCGGCGTGCATCCAGCAGGTTGAAGGTATGGGAAGCCTTCAACACCATTTCGTAGCTCGGCAACGGCAGCGGCTGGTCGAGTTCGATCAGACGCTTGGCTTCGCTTTCGTAGAAATCGAACAGTTCGAACAGCTTCTCGACGTTGGCGTGCTCGAAGTTGTAGGTCGACTGCTCCACTTCGTTCTGGTGGAACACATCGCCGTAGGTCACCTTGCCGAACGGACCGTCAGCCCAGACCAGGTCGTAGACCGAATCCACGCCTTGCAGGTACATGGCCAGGCGTTCCAGACCGTAAGTGATCTCGCCAGTGACCGGGTAGCATTCGATACCGCCCGCTTGCTGGAAGTAAGTGAACTGCGTCACTTCCATGCCGTTGAGCCAGACTTCCCAGCCAAGACCCCAGGCGCCGAGGGTCGGCGATTCCCAGTTGTCTTCGACGAAGCGAATGTCATGCACCAGTGGGTCCAGGCCCACGTGCTTGAGCGAGCCCAGGTACAGCTCCTGGAAATTGTCCGGGTTCGGTTTCAGGACAACCTGGAACTGATAGTAGTGCTGCAGACGGTTCGGGTTTTCGCCGTAGCGGCCGTCAGTCGGGCGACGGCTTGGCTGCACGTAGGCGGCGTTCCAGGTTTCCGGGCCAATGGCGCGCAGGAATGTTGCAGTGTGGAAAGTGCCGGCGCCTACTTCCATATCGTAGGGCTGAAGTACCACACAACCTTGCTCGGCCCAGTATTGCTGGAGCGCGAGGATCAAGTCTTGGAAGGTACGCACGGCTGGCGTAGGCTGGCTCACGAAATTCACCTGTTTCTTGGGCTGCGATTTAAAGAGCGGGAGTATACCCGATTCATTGCTGCGCACGCCCCCTGGAGCCTTATGCCACGCTGCTTTTGGTGTTCCGAAGATCCGCTGTACATGGCTTATCACGATCAGGAGTGGGGCACGCCGCTACGCGATGCGCAGGGTTTGTTCGAGTTGCTTTTGCTCGAAGGGTTCCAGGCCGGGCTTTCCTGGATCACGGTGCTGCGCAAACGCGAGCATTATCGTCAGGTGATGTACGGCTTCGACGTGCAACGCGTGGCGCAGATGAGCGATGCGGAAATCGATGAGTTAATGCTTGATCCGGGCATCATCCGCAATCGCCTCAAGCTCAATGCCGCCCGGCGCAATGCCCAGGCCTGGCTGGCGCTGGAGGATCCGGTAGCGTTTCTATGGTCCTTCGTCGGGGGGGTACCCAAGATCAATCATTTCAAGGATCGCAGCGAAGTGCCGGCCATCACGCCGGAAGCGGTGGAGATGAGCAAAGGCTTGAAGAAAGCCGGCTTCACCTTCGTCGGCCCGACCATTTGCTATGCGCTGATGCAGGCCTCGGGCATGGTCATGGACCACACGCAGGATTGCGATCGCTACGCGATGCTGGCGAACGGCGGTTAGAATAGCCGCCTCGCGCACAGCACAAGATCAGGAGTGACCTGTGGATAAGTTTAAAGGCGCCTTGCTGGTAGGCGCTCTGCGGCTGTTTGCCCTGCTCCCTTGGTGGGCAGTGCAGGCCGTTGGCTCGGCGATTGGCTGGGTGATGTGGAAAACCCCCAACCGGTCCCGCGACGTGGTGCGGATCAATCTGTCCAAGTGCTTCCCGGACATGGACCCCGCCGATCGCGAGCGCCTGGTGGGCCAGAGCCTGAAAGATATCGGCAAGTCCCTGACGGAAAGCGCCTGCGCCTGGATCTGGCCGGCCCAGCGATCCATCGACCTGGTGCGCGAAGTCGAAGGCCTCGATGTGTTGAAAGACGCGCTCGCCTCCGGAAAAGGCGTCGTGGGCATCACCAGTCACCTGGGCAACTGGGAAGTGCTTAACCACTTCTATTGCAGCCAGTGCAAACCGATCATTTTCTACCGTCCGCCAAAATTGAAGGCGGTGGATGAACTGCTGCAAAAGCAGCGGGTGCAACTGGGCAACAAAGTGGCTGCGTCAACCAAGGAAGGCATCCTCAGCGTCATCAAGGAAGTGCGCAAAGGTGGTGCGGTGGGCATTCCCGCCGACCCGGAACCGGCCGAGTCCGCCGGGATATTCGTGCCGTTTTTCGCCACGCAGGCGCTGACCAGCAAATTCGTGCCGAACATGCTCGCCGGTGGCAAAGCGGTCGGTGTGTTCCTGCATGCACTGCGGCTGGAAGACGGTTCGGGCTACAAGGTCATCCTGGAAGCCGCGCCCGAGGCCATGTACAGCACCGATACCGCCACGTCCTGCGCGGCCATGAGTCAGGTCGTCGAGCGCTATGTGCGAGCGTATCCGAGCCAGTACATGTGGAGCATGAAGCGCTTCAAGAAGCGCCCGCCCGGCGAAGAACGCTGGTATTGAGTCGGTTGGCATGATCTGTGGATAAACTGGAGATCGGGGTTATCCACAACTGTTCATTCAAGGGCGCCGCAGATGTCCGAACACCGTAAGTCATTTCGCATCAAGATCACTCACGAAAGCGTTGGCGAATGCCTGGGTCAGACGCGCAATCTGTCGACCACAGGCGTCTACGTCAAGCATCCGGCATTGTCGAGGCTGCCCAGAGGCGCGGTGGTTTACGGGCAGGTCCAGGACTTACCCACAGGTGCGCCACGGGTGCGCATGGAAGTGGTGCAGGTGGACGCCGAAGGCATTGGCCTGCGTTACCTCTGATCAGTGCGCCTGGCGGTCGAGTTTCTTCAGGAAGACTGTCATTTCCTTCTCGGCCTGTTTATCGCCGTGATTTTGGGCCGCTTCGATCCCTTTCTCCCAAACCTGGCGCGCAGCCGCGTAATCCGCCAGCGCCAGATGCGCCTTGCCCAGTAGTTTCCAGGCCGCCGAATATTTCGGATCGATCTCAACGCAACGCTGAAAATGCTCCACGGCCTTGGCGTTCTCCCCCAAATCCAGATAACCCTTGCCCAGGCCGAAGCGTAGCAATGAGTTATCCACACCCTTGGCGAGCATTTTTTCCAGGGATTCGATCATGGGGGGATTCCTTGTACAGGTGTGTCAGGAAAAGATCTGTTTTGGTGAGATCGCCTCGCGAGCAGGCTCGCTCCCACAGTTGATCTTCAGTAAATACAAACCTTGTGTACAGCCGGGAACCCCTGTGGGAGCGAGCCTGCTCGCGAAGAGGCCCGCCTGGTCAGCACAAAGGCCAGATCAGAAAAAGCTCAATCCCACATGGAACAGCTTTTCCACATCACGAATATGCTTTTTATCCACAAGGAACAGAATCACATGGTCACCGGCTGCGATCACTGTGTCGTCGTGGGCGATGATCACTTCTTCGTCGCGAATGATCGCGCCAATGGTGGTGCCCGGCGGCAGGCCGATGTTCTCGATGGCCTTGCCGATGACTTTGCTCGATTTTTCATCACCGTGGGCAATGGCCTCGATCGCTTCCGCCGCGCCTCGGCGCAGTGAGTGCACGCTGACGATGTCACCGCGCCGCACGTGAGCCAGCAAGGTGCCGATGGTTGCCAGTTGCGGGCTGATGGCGATGTCGATGTCGCCACCCTGGATCAGGTCGACATAGGCCGGGTTGTTGATGATGGTCATCACCTTCTTCGCCCCCAGCCGTTTGGCCAGCAGCGACGACATGATGTTGGCCTCGTCGTCGTTGGTCAGGGCCAGGAAGATATCGGCGTCGGCGATGTTCTCTTCCAGCAGCAGATCGCGGTCCGAGGCACTGCCCTGCAACACCACGGTGCTGTCGAGGGTGTCCGAGAGATGACGGCAGCGCGCCGGGTTCATCTCGATGATCTTGACCTGGTAGCGGCTTTCGATGGCCTCGGCCAGTCGTTCGCCGATCTGTCCGCCGCCGGCGATGACGATGCGCTTGTAGGTCTCGTCGAGACGGCGCATTTCACTCATGACCGCACGAATGTTGGCCTTCGCAGCGATGAAAAACACTTCATCGTCTGCTTCGATCACCGTATCGCCTTGAGGCAGGATCGGCCGGTCCCGACGGAAAATCGCCGCGACGCGGGTTTCGACGTTGGGCATGTGTTCGCGCAACTGGCGCAGTTGCTGACCCACCAGCGGGCCGCCGTAATACGCCCGCACTGCGACGAGCTGCGCCTTGCCTTCGGCGAAGTCGATCACCTGCAACGCGCCCGGATGCTGGATCAGGCGCTTGATGTAGTTGGTGACCACTTGCTCCGGGCTGATCAGCACATCCACCGGGATCGCTTCGTTATCGAACAGTTCGGTGCGGGTCAGGTACCCGGCCTCGCGCACCCGGGCGATTTTTGTCGGGGTGTGGAACAGCGTGTGGGCGACCTGGCAGGCCACCATGTTGGTCTCGTCACTGTTGGTCACGGCGACCAGCATGTCGGCATCGTCCGCGCCGGCCTGACGCAGCACGCTCGGTATCGAGCCACGACCCTGTACCGTGCGAATGTCGAGGCGGTCGCCGAGATCGCGCAGGCGTTCGCCGTCGGTGTCGACCACCGTGATGTCGTTGGCCTCGCTGGCCAAGTGTTCCGCCAGCGAACCGCCGACCTGCCCCGCACCAAGGATGATGATTTTCATCCAGTCACTCCATTGAATCCGTTTAACCGCGCGCGGCGGCGATCTTGATCAGCTTGGCGTAGTAGAACCCGTCATGGCCGCCTTCCTGGGCCAGCAACTGGCGACCATGGGGCTGCTTGATGCCCGCTGCGGTTGCCAGGTCCAGCTCACGGGCACCCGGTGTGCGGGTGAGGAATGCCTCGATGACTTCGGTGTTCTCGGTCGGCAATGTGGAGCACGTGGCGTAGAGCAGGATGCCGCCGACCTCCAGGGTTTTCCACATGGCATCGAGCAGTTCGCCCTGCAGAACCGCCAGCGCGGCGATGTCATCGGGTTGGCGGGTGAGCTTGATGTCCGGGTGACGACGAATCACGCCGGTGGCCGAGCATGGTGCGTCCAGCAGGATGCGCTGGAATGGCTTGCCGTCCCACCAGGCCTGAGTGTCGCGGCCATCGGCGGCGATCAGTTCGGCGTTCAGGCCCAGGCGTTCGAGGTTTTCCCGCACCCGTACCAGACGCTTGGCTTCCAGGTCCACTGCCACAACACCGGCCAATCCTGGCTCGGCTTCAAGAATGTGGCAGGTCTTGCCGCCCGGTGCGCAGCAGGCGTCCAGCACGCGCTGGCCCGGTGCCAGGTCGAGCAGATCGGCCGCCAGTTGCGCCGCTTCGTCCTGCACGCTGATCCAGCCTTCAGTGAAACCCGGCAGACTGCGTACGTCGGCGGCAGCGTCGAGGATGATGCCGTCCCGGCTATAAACACACGGGTTGGCGGCGATGCCGGCTCCGCTCAACAGCTCGAGGTAAGCATCACGGGTTTGATGGCGGCGGTTGACCCGCAGAATCATCGGCGGGTGCGCGTTGTTCGCCGTGCAAATGGCTTCCCACTGTTCAGGCCAGAAGGCTTTGAGGGATTTTTGCAGCCAGCGTGGGTGGGCGGTGCGCACTACCGGGTCACGTTCCAGCTCGGTCAGCAATGCTTCGCTTTCCCGTTGGGCGCGGCGTAGCACGGCGTTGAGCAAGGCCTTGGCCCAGGGCTTTTTCAGTTTGTCGGCGCACCCAACGGTTTCACCGATGGCGGCATGGGCCGGGACACGGGTATAGAGCAATTGGTAGAGGCCGACCAGCAGCAGTGCTTCGACATCGGCGTCAGCAGCCTTGAACGGCTTTTGCAGCAGCTTGGCTGCCAGCGCCGACAAGCGAGGCTGCCAGCGCGCAGTGCCGAACGCCAGGTCCTGGGTGAAACCGCGGTCGCGGTCCTCGACCTTGTCCAGTTGAGTCGGCAGTGAACTGTTGAGTGAGGCTTTTCCGTTAAGAACAGCAGCCAGTGCCTTGGCGGCGGCCAGACGTGGATTCATTGAGCGTCCGCCGTTTGGCCCAGAACGGTACCGGTGGCGAATTTCTCACGGCGGCTGTTGAACAAATCACTGAAGTTCAGCGCCTTGCCGCCGGGCAATTGCAGACGGGTCAGACACAAGGCCTGTTCACCGCAAGCGACGATCAGGCCGTCCTTGCTGGCGCCGAGGATTTCCCCCGGGGCGCCCTTGCCTTCAGTCAGATTCGCAGCCAGGACTTTCAGCGCTTCGCCGTTCAGTGTGCTGTGGGTAATCGGCCACGGGTTGAAGGCGCGTACCAGTCGCTCCAGCTCAACAGCCGGGCGCGTCCAGTCGATGCGGGCTTCGTCCTTGTTCAATTTGTGCGCGTAGGTGGCGAGGCTGTCGTCCTGCACTTCACCTTCCAGCGTTCCGGCGGCGAGGCCGGCAATCGCCTGCACCACGGCCGGTGGGCCCATTTCAGCCAGTCGATCATGGAGGCTGCCACCGGTGTCTTCGGCGCTGATCGGCGTGGTGACCTTCAGCAACATCGGCCCGGTATCGAGCCCTGCTTCCATGCGCATGACCGTCACGCCACTTTCTGCGTCACCCGCTTCGACGGCACGCTGGATCGGCGCCGCACCGCGCCAGCGCGGCAGCAGGGAGGCGTGGCTGTTGATGCAACCCAGGCGAGGAATATCCAGTACCACTTGCGGCAGGATCAGGCCGTAAGCGACCACTACCATCAAGTCCGGTTTCAGCGCGGTCAGTTCGGCCTGAGCGTCTTCGTTGCGCAGCGTTGGCGGTTGCAGCACCGGGATGTTGTGCTCCTGCGCCAACTGCTTGACCGGGCTCGGCATCAGCTTCTGCCCACGACCTGCCGGGCGATCCGGTTGGGTGTAGACCGCGACGATCTCGTAAGGACTGCTCAGCAGGGCTTTGAGGTGTTCGGCGGCGAATTCCGGGGTGCCGGCAAAGACAATGCGCAGTGGCTCGGTCATGGGTGGCTCTCTATTGCAAAGCTTCTTGAAAAGAAAAAGGCTTGCCGCAGCAAGCCTTTGAAGAGGGGCATCAGGCGTTCTGGCGATGAAGCTTTTCCAGTTTCTTCTTGATGCGATCGCGTTTGAGCGTGGACAGGTAATCGACGAACAATTTGCCGTTGAGGTGGTCGCATTCATGCTGGATGCACACGGCGAGCAGGTCTTCGGCGATCAGTTCGTAAGGCTGTCCGTCGCGGTCCAGCGCCTTGACCTTGACCCGTTGCGGGCGATCGACATTTTCGTAGAAACCCGGTACCGAAAGGCAGCCTTCCTGGTACTGGCCCATGTCGTCGGTCAGGGGTTCGAGCTCGGGGTTGATGAACACTCGTGGCTCGGTGCGGTCTTCGGAAAGGTCCATCACGACGATACGTTTGTGCACGTTGACCTGGGTCGCGGCGAGGCCGATGCCCGGAGCCTCATACATTGTTTCAAACATGTCATCGACCAACTGACGTACTTCATCGTCCACTACGGCCACCGGTTTGGCGATGGTGCGCAGGCGCGAGTCAGGGAATTCGAGGATGTTCAAAATGGCCATAAGCTTGATGACTGCACGTGTGAAGTAAGGTCGGGTCGGTGGCTGGTCCGAAGATGCAGGCTACCGTTGTAAAACGTAGCTCCCTTCTCTTCATAAGCAAGCCGGGAGCGAGCCATTGATGGCTCTGGCGTTTCACGCGAACGTACATAATAAAGGGATTCACCGCATGAGGAAATCACTACTCGCCCTGCTCCTTCTGGTCTCTGCCGGCCTGGCGCACGGGCAAGTGCAACTCAGGGAAGGTTTTCCACAGCAATACACGGTGGCGTCGGGGGACACGCTCTGGGACATCGCCGGAAAATTCCTCCGTGAACCATGGCAGTGGCCGCAGCTGTGGCAAGCCAATCCGCACATCGAAAACCCCAACCTCATTTACCCCGGCGATACGCTTTCGCTGGTCTACGTCAACGGTCAGCCACGACTGACGCTCAATCGAGGCGCCTCCCGAGGCACTATCAAACTCTCGCCACGAGTGCGCAGCAGCCCGGTGGCCGATGCGATTCCGAGCATTCCGCTGAAATCGATCAACAGCTTCCTGCTGAGCAACCGCATCGTCGACAAGGTCGAGGATTTCGACCTGGCGCCCTACATCGTCGCCGGTGATGCCGAACGTGTGCTCAGCGGTATGGGTGACCGCATCTTCGCCCGCGGCCACTTCGACCCGGCGCAACCGGTCTACGGCATCTTCCGCCAGGGCAAGGTCTACACCGATCCGCAGACCCAGGAGTTTCTGGGGATCAACGCGGACGACGTCGGCGGCGGCGAGATCGTTGCGACCGAAGGTGATGTCGCCACGCTGGCGCTGCAGCGCACAACCCAGGAAGTGCGCCTGGGCGACCGCCTGTTCAGTGGCGAAGAACGCTCGATCAACTCGACCTTCATGCCCAGCGCCCCCGGCACCGATATCAACGGCCTGATCATTGATGTCCCACGCGGGGTCACGCAGATCGGCGCATTGGATGTGGTGACGCTGAACAAGGGCCAGCGCGATGGCTTGGCCGAAGGCAATGTGTTGGTGGTGATGAAGACAGGTGAAACCGTGCGTGACCGGATCACCGGCCAACCGCTGAAAATTCCTGATGAGCGCGCGGGCCTGCTCATGGTTTTCCGTACTTACGACAAACTCAGTTACGGTCTGGTGCTCAACGCATCGCGCTCGCTGGCGGTGATGGACAAAGTGCGAAATCCGTAAGCGTGCTTCACAAGTTACCAACAGAGTTATCCACAGCTTATTCCCGCTTGGACGGGTGCTTATAACGATCAAGGAAGATCCATGTCACAGTCGGCCGTCACACCGGTTTCCCCTGCGGAACTGGAAGCTCGTTTACGTCTGCACCGTCTGCCTGAACTCGGCCCGGCGCGTTTCAAGAAGCTGCTGGAAGCCTTCGGTTCAGCGTCCAAAGCCATCAGCGCCCCGGCCAGTGCCTGGCGTGCATTGGGCTTGCCGCTGGCCTGTTCGGAGGCTCGGCGCTCTGCGGAAATTCGCGATGGCGCGAGCCATGCATTGGCCTGGCTGGAGCGTCCGGCCCAGCATTTACTGATGTGGGACCAGCCTGACTATCCCGCACTGCTGGCGGAAATCAGCGATGCCCCGCCGCTGTTATTCGTGGCAGGAAATCCGGGCATTCTGGAAAAACCGCAACTGGCGATGGTTGGCAGTCGTCGTGCTTCACGACCGGGCATGGACACCGCCGTTGCATTTTCCCGCTGCCTGGCGAGTGCCGGTTTTGTCATCACCAGTGGTCTTGCCCTGGGCATCGACGCCGCCGCGCACCAGGCAGCCTTGGACGTTGGCGGGCAAACGGTCGGCGTGCTTGGCACGGGACTGGAAAAGTTTTATCCACAGCGTAATCGGCGACTGGCCGACGCGATGATTGCCTCGGGCAGCGCGGTGCTTTCCGAGTTTCCGCTGGACGCCGGCCCGACGGCGAGCAACTTCCCGCGGCGCAATCGCATCATCAGTGGTTTGTCCCTCGGCGTGCTGGTGGTCGAGGCCAGTGTGGCCAGCGGTTCATTGATCACCGCGAGGTTGGCGGTGGAGCAAGGGCGCGAGGTGTATGCGATTCCGGGCTCGATCCATCATCCGGGCGCCAAGGGTTGCCACCAACTGATCCGCGACGGCGCGGTGCTGGTGGAAACCGTCGAACATATCTTCGAAGCCTTGCGGGGTTGGCAGCAGCTGCCTTTATCCCCAGGGACGCCGGCGAGCGATGTGCTTCATCCCTTGCTGACGCTGTTGCACGCCGCGCCCCACACCAGTGAAGCCCTGGCCGATGCCAGCGGCTGGGCCTTGCCAAAGGTGCTGGCGGCGCTGACCGAACTGGAAATGGAGGGCCGTGCGGTCTGTGAAAACGGGCGCTGGTTTGCACGGGTGAGCTAGGTTTTATAAGGAAGATCGGTAAACTGCGCAGAGCCTTATTCTGGAGAGTTTTTCATGGTCAACAGTTGGCGTGTGCAACAAGCCGCACGAGCCGTTCGCGCAGGGGCGGTGATTGCCTACCCAACCGAAGCCGTCTGGGGGCTGGGTTGCGACCCGTGGGACGAAGAGGCAGTGGACCGCTTGCTGCTGATCAAGGGCCGGTCTGTGGATAAAGGCCTGATTCTGGTTGCGGATAACATTCGCCAGTTCGATTTTCTGTTCGAAGACTTCCCTGAGCTGTGGATGGACCGCATGGCCAGCACCTGGCCGGGGCCCAACACGTGGCTGGTGCCGCATCAGAATCTGTTGCCGCAGTGGATTACCGGCGTGCATGAAACGGTGGCCTTGCGCGTCAGCGATCACCCGCAGGTACGGGACCTATGCGCCCTTGTCGGGCCTCTGGTGTCGACGTCCGCCAACCCGCAGGGCCGGCCGGCGGCGCGTACGCGGGTTCGCGTCGAGCAGTATTTCCGTGGGCAGGTTGATCTGGTGCTGGGCGGGATGTTGGGTGGGCGCAAGAACCCGAGCGTGATTCGCGATCTGGCGACCGGGCACGTGGTGCGTCCGGATTGAGACCGAGGTGACACCATTCGCGAGCAGGCTCGCTCCCACAGTAGATCTTCAGTGAACACAGGATGGGTGTTCGACAACGATCAATGTGGGAGCGAGCCTGCTCGCGAAAGCGTCTTTAAGGCAACAGAACCACCGAGCCCGTCGTGCGCCGCGCCGACAATTCAGTCTGCGCCTTCGCCGCCTCCGCCAGTGGATAACGCTGGCTGATATCCACGTTCAGCTTGCCGCTGATGATCATCTCGAACAGCTCATCGGCCATGCGTTGCAGGTTCTCTGCATTATTGGCGTAGGTTCCCAGGGTCGGCCGGGTCACGTACAGCGAACCTTTCGCCGCCAGAATCCCCAGGTTCACGCCATCCACTGCGCCCGAAGCATTGCCGAAACTCACCACCAGCCCCCGGGGCGCGACGCTGTCCAGAGAGGTCAGCCAGGTGTCCTTGCCGACGCCGTCGTACACCACCGGTACTTTCTTGCCGTCAGTCAATTCCAGTACGCGCTGTGCGACGTTTTCATGGCTGTAGTCGATGGTTGCCCAGGCGCCATTGGCCTTGGCCAGGGCGGCTTTTTCCGCTGAACTCACCGTGCCGATCAACTTAACGCCCAAGGCCTTGGCCCACTGGCAGGCCAGGGAGCCCACACCACCGGCAGCGGCGTGGAACAGGATGGTTTCGCCACCCTTGAGTTCATAGGTCTGACGCAACAGGTACTGCACTGTCAGGCCCTTGAGCATCACCCCGGCCGCCTGTTCGTAGCTGATAGCATCCGGAAGGTGAACCAGATTGGCCTCGGGCAAAACGTGAACGTCACTGTAGGCGCCCAAGGGGCCGCTGCCGTAAGCCACGCGATCGCCGACCTTGAACCGGGTGACTTCGCTGCCGACCGCCTCGACCACCCCTGCGCCTTCGGAGCCCACGCCCGATGGCAGGGACGGTGGCGGATAGAGCCCGCTGCGGTAATAGGTATCGATGAAGTTCAGGCCGATGGCCTTGTTAGTCACGCGGACCTGCTGCGGACCGGGCTCGGCGGGTTGGTACTCCACATACTCGAGTACTTCGGGGCCGCCATGGACGCGGAACTGGATACGCTTTGCCATTTGCCTTCTCCTTGGGTCGTCAATGCGAAGCTCCCTATCGAACTCCTAAGCTTGATCTTCGTCAACTGCGACGAGCGTATCGGCGGTGGTATGCTACGCGCCCATTTGCGCAGGCTGGCTCCTGTGGAGCGCCGCGTAGCTTTGCCCGATCCAAGGTGATGCCATGACTACCCGCACCGAGGCCGTAAAAGCCTACCTGCTCGACCTGCAAGACCGCATTTGCGCTGCACTGGAAGCCGAAGACGGCGGCACGCGCTTTGTCGAAGACGCCTGGACCCGGCCTGCCGGCGGTGGCGGACGGACGCGGGTGATTGAAAACGGTACGGTCATCGAAAAAGGTGGTGTCAACTTTTCCCACGTCTTCGGCAGTGGTTTGCCTCCATCCGCCAGCGCCCATCGGCCGGAACTGGCCGGGCGTGGCTTCGAAGCCTTGGGCGTGTCGCTGGTGATTCACCCGCACAACCCGCACGTACCGACGTCCCACGCCAATGTGCGTTTTTTCATCGCCGAAAAAGAAGGCGAAGAGCCAGTCTGGTGGTTCGGCGGTGGTTTCGATCTGACACCGTATTACGGCAACATCGATGATTGCGTGCACTGGCATCGTGTCGCCGAGCAGGCCTGTGCGCCATTCGGCCCGGACGTCTACCCGCGTTACAAGGCCTGGTGCGACAGTTATTTCCACATCAAGCATCGCCACGAGCCTCGTGGCATCGGCGGCCTGTTTTTCGATGATCTGAACGAGTGGGACTTCGACACCAGTTTCGCCTTCATGCGCGCCATTGGTGATGCCTACATCGATGCTTATCTGCCGATCGTGCAGCGCCGCAAGCACGATGCATTCACCGCCGAGCAGCGTGAGTTCCAGGAGTACCGTCGCGGACGTTACGTCGAGTTCAACCTGGTTTACGACCGCGGCACCCTGTTCGGCCTGCAATCGGGCGGACGTACCGAGTCGATCCTCATGTCCCTGCCCCCTCAGGTTCGTTGGGGTTACGATTGGAAAGCCCAACCTGGCAGCGAAGAAGCGCGCCTGACCGAGTATTTCCTGCAAGACCGCGACTGGTTGGCCGAGGCCTGAACGAGGAATATTGATGGACCGTTATGTCGTTTTCGGTAACCCGATTGGCCACAGCAAGTCGCCACTGATTCATCGGCTGTTCGCCGAACAGACCGCGCAGAAACTCGACTACAGCACTTCGCTGGCGCCTCTCGACGATTTTTCCGGCTGCGCCCGGGCATTTTTCCTCGAAGGCCGGGGAGCGAACGTGACGGTTCCGTTCAAGGAAGAGGCCTATCGCCTGGCGGACACCTTGACTGCGCGGGCCCAGCGGGCCGGTGCGGTAAATACCCTGAGCAAGCTGGACGATGGCAGTCTTCTGGGCGACAACACCGACGGCGCTGGCCTGGTCCGGGACCTGACGGTCAACGCCGGGTTCAGCCTCAAGGGCAAACGCATTTTGCTGCTCGGTGCCGGTGGCGCGGTGCGCGGTGCACTGGAGCCATTGCTGGCCGAGCAGCCGGCGTCGGTGATCATCGCCAACCGCACCGTGGACAAGGCCGAATTACTGGCCGAGCTGTTCTGCGATCTGGGCCCGGTATCGGCCAGCGGCTATGACTGGCTGCAGGAATCGGTGGACCTGATCATCAATGCGACCTCCGCGAGCCTTTCGGGCGATGTGCCGCCGATTGCCGCCAGCCTGATCGAACCGGGCAAAACGGTGTGCTACGACATGATGTACGGCAAGGAGCCGACCTCGTTCTGTCGTTGGGCCGCCGAACACGGCGCGGCGGTGGCGATGGATGGCTTGGGCATGCTCGCCGAACAGGCGGCGGAGGCGTTTTTCCTGTGGCGTGGGGTGCGCCCGGACACGGCGCCGGTGTTGGCCGAACTTCGCCGACAACTGGCCGCGTAACCCCCTGTAGGAGCGAGCCTGCTCGCGATGGACGTCAACGATAACTCGTGCGTTCAGAATACATGCGTTGTCCTTGCGTCCTTCGCGAGCAGGCTCGCTCCTACAGGAGTGGTGTTTCAATCTTCAAATCTAATCGGGCATTTCTCTGCCCCTTCCAGCTTCCTCAATTCCTCCACCACCTGCGGCCGCGCCCGGCGCAGGGTCAGGCTGCGTTCCTGACGCAATAGCCGCCGCGCTTCCTGATGCAGCATTTCCACCCCTGAATAGTCGATGAAGTTGATCTGCTGCGCCTCGATCACCACGCGTGCGCCATGCATTCGTTGCAAGCGGACTTGCAGGTAATGGCTGGCGCCGAAAAAGATCGAGCCGCCCACCCGCAGAATGTCTTCGTCGCCGTCGCGCACATGCTGTACCCGTGGTTGCGACGTGCGCTTGAGGTAAAAGAACAGCGACGCCAGCACCCCGGCATAGATCGCCGTCTGCAGTTCCAGCAGCAAGGTGGCGACACAGGTCAGGGCCATGACCAGGAACTCGGCGCGACTGACCCGCAGCAACGCACGAATACCACGATGATCCACCAGACCCCAGGCGATCAGCAAAATGCTGCCGGCCATGGCCGGGATCGGAATGTGTGCAATCAATTGCGCGCCGAAAACTGCGAACAGCGCCACCCACAGCGCTGAAAAAATCCCCGCCAGGGGGGAGCAGGCGCCGGCTTCGTAGCTCAGGGCCGAGCGGGTGAAGGAGCCGGCTGATAGTGATCCGGAAAAAAACGCCCCGACGATATTGGAGAAACCCTGGGCGCGGACTTCCTGATTGGCATCGAGCAACTGCTGCGAACGCGCCGACAGCGAGCGGGCAATCGACAGGCTGGTAACCAGCCCGAGCATGCCCACGGCCACGGCACTGGGCAGTAAGCGCAGGATCAGGTCGAGGTCCAGCGGCAAAGGGCTGAAGGGCGGTAGCTTGCCCATGAATGCGCTGACCCGTTCTACATGGCCGAACATCGAAGGCCAGAGCCAGACCAACAACGCACCCAGCCCCAGAGTGATCAACAGCGTCGGCCAGCGCGGCAGCCACAGCTTGAGGAGGATGCCCACCACCACGGTCGCCAGCCCCAGCACCAGCGAGGGTTGATCGAGTTCGTCGAGGTGTTTGAGCAACGTGATGAAGCTGTCCAGCGCGGTGGCGTGGCTGGGCAAATCCAAACCCAGCAGGTTGGGGAGTTGGCCGATGGCAATCACCACCGCCGCGCCGAGGGTGAAGCCAAGCACCACCGAGTGGGAGACGAAATTCACTAGCGCACCAAAGCGCAGCAAGCCCAGCAACCACTGGAAAATCCCGGCCAGGAATGTCAGCAACAGAATCAGGGTGACGTAGTCCTGCGTCGCCGGTACGGCCAGAGGGCTGACGCTGGCGTACAGGACAATGGAGATCGCGGCTGTAGGACCGCAGATCAAATGCCACGATGAACCCCAGAGGCACGCGATCAATACCGGGATGATCGCTGCGTATAAACCGTATTCTGGCGGGAGACCGGCGATCAGGGCGTAGGCAATGGATTGCGGCAACGCGAGAATCGCGCCGCTGAGGCCGACGATCAGGTCACGACCGACGCTGGCGCGGGTTTGCCGGGGCAACCAGGTGAGGAACGGGAAGAGTGAATGGCGGCTGGGAAGGGCCATGAAGCCTCTCGGTTGGGGTTTTGCACAAGGGTATCAGCACCGGACATTGTGGGAGCGAGCCTGCTCGCGAATGCGGAGTGTCAGTCGATATAAATGTCGGATCTGATGGCCCCTTCGCGAACAGGCTCGCTCCCACAGGTTTAGAGCTTGGCTTTGACCACTGGCAGCGCATCCTTGCCATCCACGGTTTTCACGCCATCCAGCCATTTATCCAGCACCGCCGGGTTGGCCTTGATCCACGCCTTGGCCGCGTCGGCATTGCTGACTTTCTTGTTCACCACCTCAGCCATGATGCTGTTCTCCATCTCCTGAGTGAAACTCAGGTTGGTCAGCAGCTTGCCGACATTCGGGCACGCCTGTGCATAACCTTTGCGGGTCAGAGTGTGGACACTGCCGGTGTCGCCGAAGTATTGCTCGCCGCCCTTGAGGTAATGCATTTTCAGCTGCACGTTCATCGGATGCGGGGTCCAGCCGAGGAAGGTCACGAACTTCTGTTTCTTCACCGCGCGAGACACTTCGGCCAGCATCGCCTGTTCGCTGGACTCGACCAGTTTCCATTGGCCCATGTCGAAATCGTTTTTCTTGATGATCTCTTGCAGGGAAATGTTGGCCGGTGCGCCGGAGCCGATGCCGTAGATCTTGCGGTCGAACTTGTCTGCGTACTTGTTCAGATCGGCGAAGGTATGCACGCCCGCATCCCAGACATAATCCGGAACCGCGAGGGTGAATTCGGTGCCGTCGAGGTTTTTCGCCAGTTGCGTGACGTCGCCGGTGGCCACGAACTTGTCGTAGAAGCCCTGTTGCGCCGGCATCCAGTTGCCCAGGAAAACATCGACCTGACCGTCCTTGAGTCCGCCAAAGGTGATCGGCACCGCCAGGGTATCGACCTTGGCCTTGTAGCCCATGCCGTCCAGCAGAAACCCGGTGATGGCATTGGTTGCAGCGATGTCGCTCCAGCCTGGATCAGCCATTTTCACCGTCTCGCATTGATCGGCGTACGCCGATGCACTGCCCAGGGCCAGGAGCCCGACCGTCAGTACTGTGGATAACCGTTGCATGGACTTCCCCTTAACATTATTGGTTTTGGCAGGGTTGTGGATAACGTGCTTTACGCTCCAGGTCATCAAGGTCGATGTGGTTGCGCATGTATTGCTGACTGGCGTCCACCAGCGGCTGGTGATCCCAGCTCTTCAGCTTGCCGATAGTCAGGGCGTCAGCGACGAAGCGCCGACGCCGCTGGCTTGCGAGCACCTGGTGGTGTATCGCCGGAATGTTCCATTTGGCCCGTGCGTCGGCGAGAAAATCGTCGAAAAGCTGGCGATGTTGCGGTGATTGGCTGAGTTCTTCCAGTTCACGGGGATCATTTCGCACATCGAAGAGCAGGCAAGGGTCATCTTCGCTGTAGATGAATTTGTAGTTGCCGCGGCGGATCATCATCAACGGGCTGATGGTGCCTTCGGCCATGTATTCGCCGAATACTTCGTCGTGACCGCCCTGCCCTTGCAGGTGCGGGACGAGTGAGCGGCCATCCAGCGGCAGGCCCGGTTCCAGTGAGCCACCGGCCAGTTCAACAAAGGTCGGCAGCAGGTCGGCGGTGGACACCGAGGCGCTGACCCGGCCGGCACCGAATTGCCCGGGCGCACTGATCAACAGGGGCACCCGCGCTGCCATTTCATACCAATGCATTTTGTACCAGAGGCCACGCTCGCCGAGCATATCCCCGTGGTCACCGGAGAATACGATGATGGTGTCATCGATCAGCCCGGTATCTTCGAGCGTTTGCAGGAGTTTGCCGACGTTGCTGTCAATATAGCTGCATGCCCCGAAATAGGCCCGGCGTGCGTCGCGAATCTTATCCACAGGCAGCGGTTTATCCCACAGGTCATAGACCTTGAGTAAACGTTGGGAGTGCGGATCGAGATCGTGCGGATCAGGGGTTGTCGGCAACGGGATGTCGGCGTCGTCGTACAGATCCCAGAACGCTTTGGGAATGGTGTAGGGATCGTGCGGATGCGTCATCGAAACGGTCAGGCAGAACGGCTGGTCGCCATCCTCGCGAATGTGGTCGAACAGATATTGCTGGGCCTTGAATACCACTTCTTCATCGAAATCCAGTTGATTGGTGCGCACGCAGGGGCCGGCTTGCAGCACGGACGACATGTTGTGGTACCAGGTCGGGCGCACATCCGGTTCATCCCAGTTCACCGCCCAACCGTAGTCGGCTGGATAGATGTCGCTGGTCAGGCGTTCTTCGTAGCCGTGCAACTGGTCCGGCCCGCAGAAATGCATCTTGCCCGAGAGCGCGGTGCGGTAGCCGAGGCGGCGCAGGTAATGGGCATAAGTCGGTACATCGGCAGGGAAATCCGCCGCGTTGTCATAGGCGCCGATCTTGCTCGGCAACTGGCCGCTGACCAGGGTAAAACGCGACGGCGCGCACAGCGGACTGTTGCAATAGGCGCTGTCGAACACCACGCCTTGGGCGGCGAGGCGGCTCAAATTAGGCAGTTTGATCGGCGAAGGGCCGTAGAACGGCAACATTGGCGCGGCCATTTGATCGGCCATGATGAAAAGAATGTTCTTGCGCTTCATGTGATCGCGGCATTCCATAGTGGATGTTTATGCGAGAGTGCTGGGATCGAGCATGTAACCCGCGCACTTCGTGGTAAAGCCCATGCACGGCAATGACTAGGATAAGCACAGCTTATGTATGACGCCCTCGGTGACCTCTCACTGGATCTGCTGCGTGCCTTTGAAGCGGCGGCCCGACACCGAAGCTTCACGGCGGCGGCGGTGGAGCTGGGTACCACGCAGCCAGCCATCAGCCAGCAGATCAAGCGGTTGGAGGAACAACTGGCAGCCCGGTTATTTGATCGTATCTATCGCGGTATTGAGCTGACTGAGGTCGGGATCATCCTTTTCGAGCAGGTTCAACTCGGTTTGCAGCAAATCGACGCAGGATTGAGCGCGATAAGTGCCCAACAACAGCACGAAGTTCTCCAGGTCGCCACCGATTTCGCCTTTGCCGCGTACTGGTTGATGCCACGGTTGCACCGTTTTCACGCGGCGAATCCACAGGTTGATGTCAGCCTGGTGACCAGTGAGCGCAGCCACAACATGCTCCGTACGGATATCGATGTCGCGGTGTTGTTTGGCGACGGCCGCTTCAAGCAGGGTGAAAGTCACTGGCTGTTCAGCGAAGAAGTCTTCCCCGTGTGCAGCCCGCAGCTATTGAATGAACGTCCCCTGCCCTTGCCCGCCCAGACGTTATTGGAATTTCCGCTGCTGCATTTACGTGGCGAGCACAGCAGCAATTGGTTCGACTGGAGTGGCGTGTTCCGCGAGTTGGGAATTACCTCGCCCCCTGCCCCGGGGCAGTTGCGCTTTGACAACTACACCTTGCTGATCCAGGCCGCGATTGGTGGTCAGGGTGTGGCCATTGGTTGGCGACACCTTGTGGATAACTTGCTGGCCCAAGGTTTGTTGTGCCGCCCGATTGCCGAAACGGTGATTTCTCGATTGGGATATTACGTGGTGCTGCCGCAGCGCAAACGGCGCGGCGCCTTGATTCAGCGGTTTGTCGATTGGTTGATGGCCGAGCAGGCCAGCAGTGCGCAATCGCTCAATGGCCTGACGTTGCCGTCTATTGCCGTTTAGCTCTCAGTCGCGACGAAATTGACGTGCTCACCAATGTGAAGGTTCAGGTGTAATTCGTCGGCGATGCCCACGGCCGTCCGGGACAGGCGCGCTATCGGTTCGGCCAGGTCAGGTTCCAGATGGCTGCCGATCCGGCTGAAATGTTCGATGGTCAATCCGGGGACACCTCGCGGCGCATTCACAAGGGTCCACCGTAAGGCGCTGCTTTGCAGGGCCTCGCGGATTTCCTCGGCCGCGTGACGTTGCAGAGGGTCGAATGTTTCCGGATCGTCCAGTACGTCGAAATCGCCCACCAGAAACAATCGGGAAATGCCCGCCGCCTGCATGCCATCGATCAACGCATCCGCCGCCAATACCTGCTCGACCGGGCCGGGCACGACGTTTTTTTCCACATGCTCACTGTTGTACGGCAACCCCGGTGCGTCTAACAGACAGATGACGGCCGAACTGCCCGCCACACTTTGCCTGACCCGCTCAGCCTCAAACAGGTCGCCGGTCTTGGTGCGCAGACCCGGTCGCGGCGCGAGTGCCGTCAGGTCATCGAGAATGGCGATCACTTCATGCTGACGTCGCAGCATTTCAGCCATCAGCGCACTGCCCAGGCTACTCATGGCACCATAAAGCACCACTTTCACGACTGGGGTTTCGGCATTTTTCATGGCTGGGCTCCTTGTTTCCCATCTATATGGCGTGTGACCCGCAGGAAACATCAAGGGTTCGAACCGATTCAGAGGGCTTCAGATGCAAACGATCAAGGGCTACCACGCCCATGTGTATTTCGATGCCGGCACCATCGAGCAAGCACGCGCCTTGTGTGAGCAGGCAGCGCAATTGTTCCCTCTGAAGATGGGCCGCGTGCACGAGCGCCCGGTCGGTCCGCACCCGGACTGGAGTTGCCAACTGGCCTTCGGACCGGAGTTGATCGGCGAGGTGCTGCCGTGGCTTGCGCTCAACCGCAAGGGGCTGGTGGTGTTCCTGCACCCGGACACTGGCGACGATCTGCTGGACCACAGCGAGCACGCCATCTGGATGGGCGCGATTCGTCCGTTGGATCTGTCTATTTTTTGATCAGGCTTAATGTAAGTTTATAAGGTTTCTTCCGGCTCGCCGGGCAAATGCTCGTCCAGGTGCAGCCATGGCAAGCGGCTGTCAGTCCAGATGTGCCGCTCGGCGGGCGCCTGCTCTGGATGGTCAAGGGTCGCGATGGTCACGTCGATGCTCTCGGGGCTCAGGTGAGTCACCAGCGCCAGTTGCGCCCCACAGTGACCGCAGAAATAACGCGCGCAGGTCGATGAAGAGTCGTAGCGCGCCGGCGTCCCGGCCAGCCATTGAAAGGCGGATGCCGGTACGGTGATCCAGGTGGTCACAATGCCGCCGCTGACCCGTCGGCAAATCGAGCAATGGCAGTGGGCGATATCGTGCAATGGCCCGCTGATTTGGTAGCGCAGTTGTCCGCAGTGGCAGCCGCCTGTGTGGATGTTGGCCATGCTGGTGCCTCCTGATGTGTTCTCACTGACGTCTTCGCGAGCAGGCTCGCTCCCACACTGGATCTGCGTCAAACACAAAATCACTGTGGGAGCGAGCCTGCTCGCGAAGGTCTCGACCCGGTCTGCCTCCCTGCCCCGGTCCGACGACCGGTTGTACTTCCCGTCAACGCTTTCATTGCCGAAAGCTGGCTGAAAGCTTGCGCGATTAGGATCGCCCTCACTGCCGGCAATAGACCGGTTGGCCAAATGCGAGTGTTCGACTGCTCGCCAGGTCCATTTAACAACAACAATGGTGATCCTGATGTCCTTTACCCGCCGCTTCGCCACAACTCCACCCGTACGTCTCGTGCTTCCCGTTTTGCGCTGATCCCACCCGGTCCGCTCATTCCCTAGCCGCGCCACGCCTGGAGTATTCCCATGCTGACTTTCCTTGGCTTCGCCATGGTCATCACCTTCATGTTCCTGATCATGACCAAGCGCCTGTCCGCGCTGATCGCTCTGATCATCATCCCGATCGTCTTCGCCCTGTTCGGTGGTTTCGGCCCGAAAATCGGCCCGATGATGCTCGAAGGCATCACCAAGCTCGCCCCGACCGGCGTGATGCTGATGTTCGCCATTCTGTACTTCGCCCTGATGATCGACTCCGGCCTGTTCGACCCGGCCGTGCGCAAGATCCTCAAGATGGTCAAGGGCGACCCGCTGAAAGTGTCGGTCGGCACCGCCGTACTGGCGCTCGTCGTTTCCCTTGATGGTGACGGCGCGACCACTTACATGATCTGCGTGGCTGCCATGCTGCCGCTCTACAGCCGCATCGGCATGAGCCCGCGGATCATGGCCGGCCTGATCATCCTCGCCGGTGGCGTGATGAACATGACCCCCTGGGGTGGCCCGACCGCCCGTGCGGCCAGTGCGCTGCACGTGGACCCGTCGGCGATCTTCGTACCGATGATCCCGGCAATGGCCGCTGGTGTCGTGGCCATCCTGGCCATCGCTTACTTCTACGGCAAACGTGAACGTGCGCGTCTGGGTGAACTGCACCTGGTTGGTGATGAGATCGATCACAGCGAAATCAGCGTTTCGCAGTTCCCGGATGCCCGTCGTCCGAATCTGATCTGGTTCAACGGTGCCCTGACGCTGGCACTGATGTGCACCCTGATCGCCGGCCTGCTGCCGCTGCCGGTGCTGTTCATGGTGGCTTTCAGTATCGCGATGATCGTCAACTACCCGTGCCTGCAACAGCAGAAGGACCGCGTCGCGGCTCACGCCGGTAGCGTGCTGGCAGTGGTCGGGCTGATCTTTGCCGCGGGCATCTTCACCGGTATCCTGTCGGGCACCGGTATGGTCGATGCCATGTCGAAAAGCCTGTTGTCGGTGATCCCGGACTTCCTCGGCCCGTACCTGGCCGTGATCACGGCACTGGTGAGCATGCCGTTCACCTTCTTCATGTCGAACGATGCATTTTATTACGGCGTGTTACCGGTACTTGCCGAAGCCGCCAGCCACTACGGTATAACCGCGGTAGAAATGGCACGTGCCTCGATCGTCGGTCAGCCCGTCCATTTGTTGAGCCCGTTGGTACCATCGACTTACCTGTTGGTGGCCCTGGCCGGGATCGATTTTGGTGATCACCAGCGCTTCACCCTGAAGTGGGCAGTGCTGGTGTGCATGTGCATACTGGTTGCCGCGTTGCTGATGGGGATTTTTCCGCTGTTCAGCACTCTATAAGCCCAAGACTCACCACTCGGGGTCCAGGCTTCGCTGTTTGAAGCCCGGGCCCTTTGTGGTATAACACTCGCTCAAAGGAATACACATGGAATGGCTGACCAACCCTGAAATCTGGGTTGCCTTCTTCACCCTGACCGCCCTGGAAATCGTTCTGGGCATCGATAACATCATCATGATTTCGATCCTGGTCAGCCGCATGCCCAAGCACATGCAGGCGCGCACCCGGATTTTCGGTCTGGCGCTGGCCATGATCACGCGGATTCTGTTGCTGCTGTCGATCACCTGGGTCATGCGCCTTACCGCCGACCTGTTCGAAGTGTTCGGCCAGGGTATTTCCGGGCGCGACCTGATCCTGTTCTTCGGTGGCCTGTTCCTGCTGTGGAAAAGCTCGCAAGAGATGTACCACGCGCTGGAAGGCGAAGACGAAACCGACGATGAGCCGAGTGTCAAAGGCGGAAACTTCCTCTACACCATCATCCAGATCGCGATCATCGACATCGTGTTCTCCCTGGACTCGGTGATCACCGCAGTCGGCATGGTGTCCCATGTACCGGTCATGGTGGCGGCCATCGTCGTGGCGGTGCTGGTAATGATGCTGGCCTCGGGCACCATCAGCGAGTTCATCGACAAGCACCCGTCGCTGAAAATGCTGGCGCTGTCGTTCCTGCTGGTGGTCGGTATCGTGCTGATTGGCGAGTCCCTGGACATGCACATTCCGAAAGGCTACGTCTACTTCGCCATGGCGTTCTCGCTGGCGGTGGAAGCGATCAACATCAAGATGCGCACTGCCATTGCGAAAAAACGCAAACAGCAGGACCCGGTGAAACTGCGCAAGGATATTCCGGGGCAGTAACGCAAAACCCTTGTAGGAGCGAGCCTGCTCGCGATGGTCGTTAACGATAACGCGTGCTGTCTGAATGAACGCGGTGTCCTTGATACCATCGCGAGCAGGCTCGCTCCTACAGAAAGCGAATTGCGAGGGGCCTTCGGGCCCCTTTTGCTTGCCCGCATGAAGCTGTTTTCATGACAGTTTTGTTTCAATCACTTCTTTAGCTATGCGATGCTGGCGCCCAGACCGTTAGCCAACTACAGCTTAAGTACAGAACGTAGAACGTCGCGCGGTACCGTCAACTTGCTCCTTTGGGGCGTTACCACCACAGGGGGCCTGCATGCTCACCCTGCTCAATTTGCTCTCAGCCGTGGCCTTGCTCATCTGGGGCACACACATCGTCCGAACCGGCATCCTGCGGGTCTACGGCTCCAACCTGCGCCATGTCATTGGCCAGAACATGTCCAAACGCTGGCTGGCCTTCGTCTCGGGGATCGTGGTGACCGCCATGGTCCAGAGCAGTAACGCCACGGCGATGCTCGTCACGTCGTTTGTCGGTCAGGGCCTGATGGCGCTGACGCCGGCCTTGGCGACCATGCTCGGGGCCGATGTCGGTACGGCGCTGATGGCACGAGTGCTGACTTTTGACCTGTCATGGTTGTCGCCGCTGCTGATCTTTCTCGGGGTGATTTTCTTCCTGTCGCGTAAACAGACGCGGCTTGGCCAGATGGGGCGTGTCAGCATCGGCCTGGGGCTGATCATTCTGGCGCTGCAGCTGATCGTCGAGGCCGCCGCGCCGATCACCCACGCCCAAGGGGTGAAGGTCATTTTCGCCTCGCTGACCGGCGATATCCTGCTCGATGCCCTGGTCGGTGCGTTGTTCGCGATGATTTCCTACTCCAGCCTGGCGGCGGTACTGCTGACCGCGACCCTGGCGGGCGCCAGCGTGATCAGCCTGCCGGTGGCCATCGGCCTGGTGATCGGCGCCAATATCGGCAGCGGCATTCTTGCGTTTCTCAGCACCAGCATGCAGAACGCCGCCGGGCGTCAGGTGGCGTTGGGCAGTCTGCTGTACAAGCTGATTGGCCTGCTGCTGATCATTCCGGTGCTCGACCCCTTGGTGCACTGGATCGACAGCCTGGATTTCAGCCCCCAGGAAATGGTCATCGGTTTCCACCTGCTGTACAACACCGCGCGCTGCCTGATCCTGCTGCCCAGCGTCGGGCCAATGGCCAGGTTCTGTGCGTGGGTGCTGCCGGAGCGCCCGCAAGTCAATGGCACCGCCAAACCCCGACACCTTGATCCGACCGCTTTGGTTACGCCCAGCCTCGCGCTGGCCAACGCCGCCCGGGAAACCCTGCGTATGGGTGACCTGATCGATAACATGCTCGAGGCCATGCAGGACGTGTTGCACGGCAAGCAAACGGCCGTCACTCAGGAACTGCGTCGCCTGACGGATGACGTGGAATCGCTCTACAGCGCCATCAAGCTGTATCTGGCGCAAATGCCCCGGGAAGACCTCAGTGATCAGGACAGTCGGCGCTGGGCCGAAATCATCGAGCTGGCGATCAACCTTAAACTCGCCAGCGACCTGATCGAACGCATGTTGCGCAAGGTTCAGCAGCAGAAAACCTCCCAGCGCCGCTCATTTTCCGAGGTGGGGCTGGAGGAGTTGGCAGGGCTGCAAAGCCAGTTGATTGCCAATTTGCGGTTGGGCCTGTCGGTGTTTCTCAGCGCCGACAAGGAAAGTGCCCGTCAGTTGCTGCGTGAGAAACGTCGCTTTCGCGCACAGGAGCGCCGCTTGGCCCATGCGCATGTCAGCCGTTTGCAACGTAAGATCGTGCAGAGTATCGAGACCAGTTCCCTGCACCTGGAGTTGATCGCCGATATGAAGCGGCTGAATTCGCTGTTTTGCAGCAGCGCTTATGTGGTGTTGGAAACGTCCGAAACTGGAGCGCTGGCGGCCGATGATCTGGCGGACATCACGCATTCGCCTTGAACGTCTGGCAGTGTGGCCAGTCAGTAACATTGGTTCTGCCTGATGGCTATTCGCGAGCAGGCTCGCTCCCACATTGGTTTTGTGAACGCTGCAAATCAAGTGTGGGAGCGAGCCTGCTCGCGAAGACGGCCTGATTGACGACACGGATCTCCGATTGGTTGCCTGGAAGCTCGTTATGCGTTGTCTGTTGTTCGTCTGTCTGTTGCTGGGCTCATTCCCTTCGTTGGCCCTGGATCGCTTCCAGGTCGAGGGCTACACGCTGCGCAACGGTCTGCAAATGCTGCTCAAGCCCGGCGCGGAACGCGGGCACGTGGCGATTCGGTTGGTGATCGGTGTCGGTATCGATGATTTCGGCTGTGCCGAAAAAGAACTGCCGCACCTGCTCGAACACCTGTTGTTCAGCGGCATCGACGCCAGTGGCGAAGGCGGCCTGGAGGAGCGCATGCAGGCGCTGGGCGGCGAATGGAACGCCTTCACCAGTAACGCCGACACCACGTTCGTGATCGAAGCCCCGGCGAAAAACCAGCGTAAGGTCCTCGACTTGCTGCTCGCGCTACTGACCCAGACCCGATTCGACGACAACGCCATCAACGCCGCCAAGCAAGTGGTCGAGCGCGAAGACGGCGGCCATTACTCGCACTTGCAGCGCTGGCTGGATCGCCAGGATCTGGGGCATACCGCCAGCAAGCAACTGGCCGTGGAGTTGGGCCTCAAATGCCCCGAACGCGCCGAGGTCGATCAACTGACCCGCGAGCAACTGGAGAAAGTGCGCAAGGATTGGTACGCGCCCAACAACATGACACTGATCGTGGTCGGCGATCTTGACCGCTTGTTGCCAGCCTATCTGGACCGCACCTATGGCGCGCTGAAACCGATCGAGCCGACCGACCACCTGGCGCTTCCGCAAATTCAGGCCAGCGCCGCCCATGAGCGAAATCTGACGCGGGGCTTTGTCGGTGGCGGGGCCAAGTTGCACTGGCTGGTACCGGAACCGGTGCTGGAGGATCAACACGACGAAACCTTCGACCTGCTCAAGGACTATCTGGACTGGGCGCTGTATCGCCAGTTACGCCTGGCGCATGGCTTGTCCTACGGGCCGTGGGCCGAGCGCGAAGTGTTCGGCGGTGTCGGCTTCATGAGCCTGAATGCCGACCTGGAGCGCGATGACGTCGCCGAGGCACAGAAGGTGCTGGAAGAATTGAAGGCCGGGTTACTCAAGGACGGCCTGAATGCAGAGACCTTCAACCGCCTCAAACAGGCCGCCATCGCCCGTCAGGCCTGGGCCGTGCAAGGCAACAGCGCGCTGGCCGATTACTACTGGAGCGCCCTTGGGGACTACGAGGACGGCCGTTTCGCCGACCCGGTCAAGGAACTGCACGCGGTGACCCTGGCAGAAGCCAACAAGGCCATGCGCGAATTGCTCCTGCAACCGGGGTATATCAGGATCGAGAAGCCGTTGCTCAGTGATGACCAGTTGCTGTGGATGATTGCCGGACTGCTGGGATTGATCGTGCTGAGTCTGGCGGCCTGGCGCTTTCATCGCGCAAAGTAACGGGTCCTTGTGGGAGCGAGCCTGCTCGCGAAGGCGTATAGCAGGCGATATCAATGCTGGATTCTGCCGACCTCTTCGCGAGCAGGCTCGCTCCCACAGGTTTCGCACGTTAACCGGCGCTGGCCTCTCGCCACACCGCCCCGCCGGCGTTACCCTGTCGAGGATTTTCCTACGACTACTGTGAACCTCCGAATGCCGACTCTGACCCTTTTCGTACAGCGCATCCTCGAATTGATGAAGCGCTATCCTGGGGTCATTGCGCTTGGCGGTTTTATCTCCGGGGTCGGCAGCTTCATTTTGGTGGACCGTCAGCAGGGCCTGGCGAGCTGGATCACCACCATCATGCTGATCAGTTGGGTCTGGCTGATGCTGGAAAACAGCCTGACCAAGCTGTTCACCAAAATCTTCAAGCGGGAAATTCCCCAGCCACTGCTGCGTTACGCGACGCAGATGATTCATCAGGAAAGCCTGTTCTTCGTCCTGCCGTTCTTTTTCATCACCACCACCTGGAACAGCGGCCAACTGTTCTTCACCGGGCTGCTGGGTATCGCCGCACTGATTTCCATCATCGACCCGCTGTACTACAAGTGGCTGGCGCCACGGCGCTGGGCGTTCCTGGCGTTGCACACCCTGACCCTGTTCGCTGCCCTGCTCACGGCGTTGCCGGTGATCATGCACCTGACCACGTCGCAGAGTTTCAAATGGGCGCTGGGCATCGCGGTGTTGCTGTCATTCCCGAGTCTCGCTTCGATCTTCCCGATCCGTACGGTGCGCAACGCGCTGGCGATCCTGAGTATCACCATAGGCATCGGTGGCGTGGGCTGGGTTCTGCGCTCGTGGGTGCCTCCCGCGACGTTGTGGATGACGGACGTGGCCATCAGCACGCAATTGCAGGACCGCACCCCGGGCAAGAGCCTGGAAGAGGTCAGCGCTGCGCAGATCCGTGCCGACGGGTTGTACGCCTACACCGCCATCAACGCGCCACGCGGCCTGGACGAGCGGATTTATCACGTCTGGCAGTTCAACGGTAAAGAGGTCGACCGCATTGCGCTGGACATCCACGGCGGACGCAAGGAAGGCTACCGGGCCTGGACACACAAGCAGAACTTCCCCGGCAATCCGGCGGGTAAGTGGCAGGTGCGGGTGCTGACCGAAGATGGCCAGGTCATCGGTGTGCTGCGCTTCAAGATCACCGACAGCACACCGATCAAAGAAAAGTAGTGCGGTTCGTGCTATTACGTAGGTCTGCGTAACAGCCGAGAAAGCACGGAGCTTATGACCAGCAGCACAGTGGCCGGCAATGCCCAACTGGATACCTCGCACACTCCGCCTCAGATACGGGTGACGGGGGACTGGACGCTCGCCCACTACGCCGACCTCAAGCGGGTGAGCGAAAAGCTCGAAGGCCGATACGACGACAGCACCCGCATCGACCTCAACGGCCTCGGCGCCCTCGACACGGCGGGTGCTTCGCTGCTGGTGGAGCTACTGGGCTCCGAACGCCTGGGCCGTTCCGCCGAACACCCCGATTGCACGATCTCCCCCGCCGACCGCGCGTTGCTGCAAACGGTCTATCGCTCCCTGACGGACTTCTGCGTGCCGATCAAGGAGCCGGAAATCAGCGTCGGCATTCAATTGCTGACCCGCATTGGTCGCGCGGTGGACACGGTCTGGCAGGACACCTTGCAACTGCTGGGGTTCGTCGGCCTGATTCTGGAAACCATCGTCCGCGGTCTGTTTCGCCCGAAACGCTGGCGTGTCACCTCGATGGTTGCGCATGTTGAACAGACGGGCCTCGACGCCGCGCCCATCGTCGCCCTGCTGACCTTTCTGGTGGGCGCCGTGGTGGCATTTCTTGGGGCGACGGTATTGGCCAACTTTGGTGCCACGGTGTTCACCGTGCATCTGGTGGCGTTCTCTTTCCTGCGTGAGTTCGCGGTGTTGCTGACGGCGATCCTGATGGCTGGGCGAACCGCCAGCGCCTTCACCGCGCAGATCGGCTCGATGAAAGCCAACGAAGAAATCGACGCGATCCGCACCCTGGGCCTCGATCCCATGGAACTGCTGGTGGTGCCCCGGGTCCTGGCCCTACTCGTTGCGTTGCCGATGCTGACTTTTCTGGCGATGGTGTCGGGGATTGTCGGGGGGGCACTGGTGTGTGCGGTGTCACTGGACATCTCCCCGGCGATGTTTCTGTCGCTGCTGCAATCGAACATCGGTGTTCAGCACTTTCTGGTGGGCATGATCAAGGCGCCGGTGTTTGCCTTCCTGATCGCTGCAATTGGCTGCCTTGAAGGCTTCAAGGTCAGCGGTAGCGCCGAGTCCGTTGGCGCGCACACGACCTCCGCCGTGGTGCAGTCGATTTTTGTGGTGATCGTGCTCGACGCCGTGGCCGCCCTGTTTTTCATGGAGATGAGTTGGTGAGCCGTATTGCCCGAGCGCCCGCCGAGGCGGTGATCGAAGTCCGTGGGTTGTGCAATCGCTTCGGCCGCCAGAGCGTGCATGAAAACCTTGATCTGGATTTGTACAAGGGCGAAATCCTGGCGGTGGTCGGCGGCTCCGGTAGTGGCAAATCGGTGTTGTTGCGCAGCATCGTCGGCTTGCGCCAGCCCAGTGAGGGAATGGTAAAGGTCCTTGGTAAAAACCTGCCGAGTCTGTCCGAGCAGGAACGATCGCTGGTGGAGCGGCGCTTCGGCGTACTGTTCCAGAAAGGCGCCCTGTTCTCTTCGCTGACCGTGACCGAGAACGTCGCCCTGCCCCTGATCGAGCACGCCGGTTTGAGCCGTGATGACGCCGAGCACCTGGCGGCGGTGAAAATGGCGCTGGCCGGGTTGCCGCTGTCGGCGGCGGACAAGTACCCCGCGTCCCTGTCCGGCGGCATGATCAAGCGCGCGGCGCTGGCCCGGGCGTTGGCACTGGATCCGGACATCCTGTTCCTCGACGAACCCACCGCCGGCCTCGATCCGATTGGCGCCGCCGCATTTGACCAGTTGATCCTGACCTTGCGGGACGCCCTGGGCCTGAGCGTTTTTCTGGTGACCCACGACCTCGACACGCTCTACACCATCACCGACCGGGTGGCGGTGCTGGCGCAGAAGAAAGTGTTGGTGGCCGATGCCATCGATGTCGTCTCGGAAACCGACGATGCGTGGATTCACGAATACTTCCATGGCCCTCGCGGCCGCGCGGCGCTGAGTGCCGCTCAACAGCTCAACGAGGTCTGACATGGAAACCCGCGCCCATCATGTATTGATCGGCCTGTTCACCGTCATTGTGGTGGCAGGCGCCCTGCTCTTCGGCCTGTGGCTGGCCAAGTCCAGCGTCGACACCGAGTTCAAGGACTACGAAGTGGTGTTCAATGAAACGGTCAGCGGCCTGTCCAACGGCAGCTCCGTGCAGTACAGCGGGATCAAGGTCGGCGATGTGATTTCGCTGCGTCTGGACCCGCAAGACCCGCGCCGGGTGCTGGCGCGGATTCGCCTGGCTGGTGATACGCCGGTCAAGGAGGATACCCAGGCCAAGCTGGCGCTGACCGGCGTCACAGGGACGTCGATCATTCAGCTCAGTGGCGGTACTCCGCAGAGTCCGACGCTCAAGGGTAAGGGTGGCAAGCTGCCGGTGATCGTCGCCTCGCCCTCGCCCATCGCTCGGCTGATTAACGACAGCAATGACTTGATGTCCGGCGTAAACACGCTGATGCAGAACGCCAACCACATGTTTTCAGAGCAAAACATCCAACATATCAGCAAGATCCTCGAGCATCTGGACGTCACCACCGGCACCATCGCCGACCAGCGCGATGATATTCGGCAGGCAATGCAGCAATTGGCTTCGATCAGCAAGCAAGCCGGCACCATGCTGGAACAAACATCGGCGCTGATGCGCAATGCCAACGGGCTGCTCAATGACCATGGCAAGCAAATGATCGGCAGTGCCGAGCAGGCCATGAAGTCGCTGGAACAGAGCAGTGCGACGATCAACAAGCTGATCATTGCCAACCAGGACTCGCTCAATAGTGGCATGCAGGGCCTCAATGGCCTGGCCCCGGCGGTGCGTGAGCTTCGCGAAACCCTGACCTCATTGCGCACCATCTCGCGACGCCTGGAGGCAGACCCCAGCGGTTACCTGCTGGGCAGCGACAAGCACAAGGAATTCACTCCATGAAGCTTACCGCTCTCGCCCTCCTCGCCAGTTTCACGCTGATCGGTGCGTGCTCGATCCTGCCCAAACCCGAACCGTTTGAAATCTATCGATTGCCGTCAGCGCAAACCAGCGCGCCAGCCAGCCAATCCATGCCCCAACGCTGGTCATTGCGCCTGAACAAACCCCAGGCCAGCGAGGCCTTGAACCGGCCGGATATTGCGGTCATCCCCCAGGGTGATGTGATGAGCAGCTACAAGGGCTCGCGCTGGAGCGACCCGGCACCGGTGCTGCTGCGCAATCGACTGCTGGATGGTTTTCAGCGTGATGGTCGGGTGACGTTGCTCAGCACCGACGACAGTAACTTCCTGGCAGACCTGGAGCTAGGCGGCAATTTGCAGGCGTTCCAGACGGAGTATCAAGGCACCGCCGCCAGTGTGGTCGTGCGGCTGGATGCGCTGCTGGTGCGCGGATATGACCAGCGCATTCTTGCCAGTCGCCGCTTTGAGGTGCGTCAGCCATTGAACGATGTGAAGGTGCCCGCCGTTGTCACTGGATTCGGTCAGGCCAATGATCAATTGACGGCGCAGGTGGTGGCTTGGGCGGTGGAGCAAGGGCAGAAAGTCGCGCCGCCGCCAAGACCATAAGCCCGACACAGGACCCAATGTGGGAGCGAGCCTGCTCGCGAAGGCGTTTTATCATTCAACATTGATGTTGGCTGACACACCGCTTTCGCGAGCAGGCTCGCTCCCACAGGTTTTTCTATCAGCCGAAGAACCAGTAGCAGACGCCAATCGCGCCCAGTACACCGGCCAGCTCCGCCAGCAACGCACACCCTACCGCATGCCGCGCCCGCTGGATGCCCACCGCGCCGAAGTACACGGCCAGCACATAGAACGTGGTTTCGGTACTGCCCTGGATCGTCGCCGCTACCAGCGCCGGGAAGCTGTCCACACCGGAGGTTTTCATCGTTTCGATCAGCATCGCCCGAGCGGCGCTGCCGGAGAATGGCTTGACCATCGCCGTCGGCAGCGCATCGACGAAGCGCGTATCCCAACCGGCCCACTCCACCAGGTGGCGAATCCCGTCCAGGCCAAAATCCAGCGCCCCGGACGCCCGCAATACACCCACCGCGCACAGCATTGCCACCAGATACGGCAGCAGATTTTTCGCCACGTCGAACCCTTCCTTGGCGCCTTCGACGAATGCCTCGTAGACCTTCACTTTGCGCAGCGCGCCGATGACCAGGAATGTCATGATGATGCCGAATAGCGTCAGATTGCCGAGGATCGACGACAAACCGGCCAGCGCGGTCGCCGAGAGCGTCGCCAGCAACGCCATGAAGCCGCCAAGGGCGAGGGCGCCGGGAATCAGATAGGCCAGGACCACCGGGTCCCAGACACGCAAACGTTGCATGAACGCGACGGCCAGGAAGCCGACGATGGTCGAGCAACTGGTGGCCAACAGGATCGGCAGGAACACCAGTGTCGGGTCAGGCGCACCTTGCTGGGCGCGGTACATGAAGATTGTCACGGGCAGCAGCGTCAGGGACGACGCGTTGAGTACCAGAAACAGGATTTGCGCATTGCTGGCGATGGTGTCGCTGGGGTTGAGTTCCTGCAGGGATTTCATGGCCTTGAGGCCGATCGGCGTGGCGGCGTTGTCCAGGCCCAGGCCGTTGGCGGCGAAGTTCAGGGTGATCAGGCCGATGGCTGGATGGCCCGCCGGAACCTCCGGCATCAACCGCAGAAACAGCGGGCCGAGGGCCCTGGCCAGCCATTCGACGATCCCGGCCTTTTCGGCGATCCGCAGAAAGCCCAGCCAGAGGGTGAGGGTACCGAACAGCAGGACCATGACTTCGACCGAGAGCTTGGCCATGGCGAAAATGCTCTCCACCATCGCCGCGAAGATTCCGGCGTTGCCGCCGATCAGCCATTGCGCCAGCGCCGACACGGCGGCCACGATGAAGAAGCCAAGCCACAGGCCATTAAGCATCAGTCAAATCCCCCAAAAGATGCGCGAATGATAGCGGGGTGGCCAGAAACGACAAACCCCGGATTTCTCCGGGGTTTGTTTGGCTTGCTTGTGGGGGCAATAGGAATTTGAGATCTGACTCAAACTTTGTGGGAGCGAGCCTGCTCGCGAAGAGGGCGGCACATTCAACATTGCTGTTGTTCGATGCACCGCAATCGCGAGCAGGCTCGCTCCCACAGAAAAGCCAATCCCCACAACTTTGATCAGTTGCTGGAAACCTCGCCAACCGGCAGCTTCTCTTTGCTGCGCCAGTGCGGCAGGGAGTTCCAGTAGCGCTGGCCCTTGGCTTCGTCGTACATGCCTTCCCAGCGAGCGATAACCAGCACGGCCAGAGCGTTGCCGATCACGTTCAGTGCAGTACGGGCCATGTCCATGATGCGGTCGACACCGGCGATGAAGGCCAGGCCTTCCAGCGGGATGCCCACGCTGCCCAGGGTGGCCAGCAGCACCACGAAGGACACGCCCGGCACACCGGCGATGCCCTTGGAGGTGACCATCAGGGTCAGGACCAGCAACAGCTGCTGGCTGATCGACAGGTCGATGCCGTACAGCTGAGCGATGAAGATCGCCGCGATGCTTTGGTACAGGGTCGAGCCGTCGAGGTTGAACGAGTAACCGGTTGGCACCACGAAGCTGCAAATGGCTTTTGGCGCGCCGTAGGCTTCCATCTTCTCGATCACACGTGGCAGCACGGTTTCGGAGGAAGCGGTGGAGTAGGCCAGCACCAGCTCATCCTTGAAGATGCGCATCAGCTTGATCACCGAGAAGCCGAACAGGCGAGCGATCAGGCCCAGTACCACGAAGGCAAAGAAGGCGATGGCGACGTAAACCAGGATCACCAGTTTTGCCAGCGGCAGCAGCGACGCGAAGCCGAAGTTGGCCACGGTGACCGCGATCAGTGCGAAAACGCCGATCGGTGCGTAGTTCATGATCATGTGAGTGACCTTGAACATGCTTTCCGATACGCCCTGGAACATCGTCACCAGCGGGTCACGCAGTTCCGGCTTGAGGCTCGACAGACCGAGGCCGAACAGCACCGAGAAGAAGATGATCGGCAGCATTTCACCGCGGGCCATGGCCGCGAAGATGTTGGACGGGATCAGGTTGAGGATGGTTTCGATGAACGCATGTTCATGCTGAACCTCGGCCGCCGTAGCCTGGTACTTGGAGATATCCACGGTACCCAGGGTGCTCATGTCGATGCCGGCACCCGGATGGAACAGGTTGGCCAGCAGCAAGCCGACGACGATGGCAATGGTGGTGACGATTTCGAAGTAGATGATGGTTTTGAGGCCGATGCTACCGAGCTTCTTCGCGTCACCGACGCCAGCAATGCCAACGATCAGCGAGGAGATCACGATCGGGATCACGATCATCTTGATCAGACGGATAAAGATATCGCCCGCTGGTTGCAGAACGTTGCTGATCCACCAGGCTTTCTCGGCACTGAAATGGTTGAGCAGCGCACCGATTGCAATCCCCAAGACCAGACCGATGAGGATCTGCCAGGCGAGGCTAAGCTTTGCCTTCTTCATATCTTTACCCTTACTTCAGTTTGACTCGGGCAGATGCGCGAACTGGAACGCTCGTGGCGAAAAAGTCGTGTGCATCTACCCCCGTATAAGGAGCCCCGGAGCGCTTTTTATGGCTCTCTGGCAGGCGAAAAAAGGCGCAACTATTCCGATGCAAGGAAGCGACGTCTAATGCCGTAAACGCCTACCCTATGCCGAATCGGCATGAGGTTTTTTCACTGAAAGCGACGTCGCAAACGGTTCGAATGTGACATTTCGGCAGGTATAAGTGCCGTGAACCGGCCATCACAGCGTAGATTGAGTATTTTTTGATCAGTCGCAAAGGGGGGATGTTTTCAGGAAAATCCCACAGCGCACGGGTATTATTTACGGCAAAAGAAGCGCCTTTTTTCTCGATATACGGTCGATGATGAAATACCGGGAAAAGTATTTTCAGGCCAGAGGCGGGGGGATTGCCGGGAGAAAGGATGAAAACGATGGATCGCGCTCGCTGTACGTTTATGTGTTCAAGCTCTTCGCAAGTCCGTCGAGTCATGATCGACCGGCGAACTTGCGTCGCAGCTTTTCCTGACCCGGCCCTCTGCGCAGGCACTCCCTGTACCCGTAGGTCACTCCGCCCCTGAAACAGGCAGAACGTCCCGACCCCTTGGTCATGCGCCGGCCTTCCTCAGGTGGGCGCAGGGAAGAAGCGATGGCTTCTTTCGTATATCTGAAATCTGTACCCGTTCGGGTCATTCCTGAGCCTGCCGCCCGAAAGCAGGGCGGCTGCCAGTGTCTATAGCGCTCATGCTCAGCCTCGGCCGCGACGGCCAAAGAAGAAGGAAGCAATGAACATCACCAGGAACACGACAAAGAGAATCTTGGCGATACCCGTGGCGGTGCCCGCGATACCACCGAAGCCCAGGACGGCAGCGACGATGGCAATGATCAGGAAGGTGATTGCCCAGCTCAACATGATGATTCTCCTTACGCTTCTATTTAGAGGTGCTGCGTTTCCCGGCGCATCGGGCGCGCCAAGTGTGTGTATTTAGAACACCCAACGTTCCTGGCGAGGCGTTTCGTCCATCGCCTGATGCTGGTCGACGTCCATCATTCGCATCGAAGTGCTGTCGGCCATACCGCTGCTGGCGGCGCTGAAGTGGGTTTGGATCGGGTGCTGAAACGATACGCTTGGCCCTTCTTGCTGTTGGCTCTGCTCCCAACGCAGAAACTGCTGGCCGCCAATCAGGGTGATCAACAGCGCCAGTACGGCAAACATGCCTTGCTGGAGGTGCAGGGGCGAGAGATGCAATGGGGTGGCACGTTGGCGATTCATCCTGAAGCTCCTCCCACACGGGGGTCATCGGGTTGAGGGCGTTTTGTTATTGCCCTGCGTTATTCAGGTTGTTGCAGCCCGCATGCCAGATTTTTTTTCAGAAAAAAATATATATAAATCAATAAGTTGAGCTGTTTTAAAAAGGCTTTGTGGACGCATCCTGCACGATGGGCCGTGGCGCGGTCGTGCGTAATGCACGATCGAGGCGGCAGTCTTCGCAATATTTTTGAATTGAGAGGAGGGCGCAGCTGTCAGAAAAAGACGTGATCCATCGTCTGAAAAGGAGCTATCTATAAGAAGCTTACTCAATCAGGCGAAAAACCGGCCGGTTCGGGGGATTGCTACCTGCTATGGCGGGAATGGATCAGAATGAACCATGCAACTTGCCCGATTTTTCCGGGACTAATTAAGATCTTTCATTAAGGAGCGTAGGAAAATGGAATCAGCCGCTGAGCATCAAGGCCGTATTCTCCTGGTGGATGATGAGTCCGCTATCCTGCGTACCTTCCGCTATTGCCTCGAAGACGAAGGCTACAGCGTGGCGACAGCCAACAGCGCCGCGCAAGCCGAAGCATTGCTGCAACGTCAGGTCTTTGATCTGTGCTTCCTCGATCTGCGCCTGGGTGAAGACAATGGCCTGGACGTGTTGGCCCAGATGCGCATTCAAGCGCCCTGGATGCGGGTGGTGATCGTCACGGCGCACTCGGCCGTGGACACAGCTGTCGATGCCATTCAGGCCGGTGCCGCCGACTATCTGGTCAAGCCGTGCAGTCCCGATCAATTGCGCCTGGCCACTGCCAAGCAGCTGGAAGTTCGGCAGTTGTCGGCGCGTCTCGAGGCGTTGGAAGGCGAGGTGCGTAAACCCAGGGATGGCCTGGACTCCCACAGCCCGGCCATGAAAGTCGTGCTCGAAACGGCCCGCCAGGTTGCCATTACCGATGCCAATATCCTGATTCTCGGCGAGTCCGGCACCGGTAAAGGCGAGCTGTCCCAGGCCATTCACGGCTGGAGTAAACGCGCGAAGAAGTCCTGCATCACCATCAACTGTCCGTCGCTGACCGCCGAACTCATGGAAAGCGAATTGTTCGGCCACAGCCGTGGCGCGTTTACCGGGGCCAGTGAAAGCACATTGGGTCGAGTCAATCAGGCTGATGGAGGCACGCTGTTTCTCGACGAAATCGGCGACTTTCCACTGGTTTTGCAGCCCAAGTTACTGCGATTCATCCAGGACAAGGAATACGAGCGCGTGGGCGACCCGGTCACCCGTCGCGCCGATGTCCGTATCCTCGCGGCGACTAACCAGAATCTCGAGGACATGGTCCGTGACGGTCGTTTTCGCGAAGATCTGCTCTATCGGCTGAACGTCATCACCTTGCACCTGCCGCCCCTGCGCGAACGCAGGGAAGACATTCTTAACCTCGCCGATCGCTTTCTGGCGCGTTTCGTCAAGGAATACGCACGCCCGGCCCGGGGGTTCAGCGATGAGGCCCGCGAAGCGCTGCTGGGTTATCGCTGGCCGGGGAACATCCGCGAACTGCGCAACGTGGTGGAGCGGGCCAGCATCATTTGTCCGCAGGAACGGGTCGAGATCAGCCACTTGGGCATGGCCGAAACACCGGTCAATAATGCGCCGCGCATTGGCGCCGCGTTGAGTCTGGATGAACTGGAGAAAGCGCATATCGGCGCGGTTCTGGCTACCGCCGGCACGCTGGATCAAGCTGCCAAGACCCTGGGTATCGATGCGTCGACGCTGTACCGCAAACGCAAACAGTACAACTTGTGAGCCGCCGCCGATGAAACTGGCGATGAAGTTGCGGACCCGGCTGTTCCTGAGCATTTCCGCACTGATCACCGTCGCGTTGCTTGGGCTGCTGCTTGGGCTGGTCAGCGTGATGCAGATGGCCGGGAGCCAGGAAGCGCTGGTGCGCAACAATTTCGTCACCCTCGATATCGGGCTGAAGTTGCGTCAAACGCTGGGCGACCAGTTGATCATCATGCTCAGCGAGCAACGAGACTCTTCGGCCTTCGAGGCTTCCAAGCAGCGTTACTTCCAATTGCTGGAAGAAGGCATCGCCCAGGAGCCGGCGGATGCTGGCAGTGAATACGGTTTCAAGAAAGCCAAGGCGGACTACCTCAGCTTTATCCAGGCCTATGAAGTTGCGCCCAATACCACGCATGTCCTGAGCGGCAACGACGAGCTCACCGAAAAATTCAACGCACTGCGCAATGGCTTGATTACCGAGCACAAGCGCGCACTGGATAACATTAACGACACCGAGCGCCAGGCCCGTGAACGCGCCTTGTTGATTGCCGGCCTGCTCGGCCTGGTCGGGTTGGCGGTGTTGGTCATCGGCTTCGTGACCGCCCATGCCATCGCGCGGCGTTTCGGTGAGCCCATCGAAGCGTTGGCACAGGCAGCGGACAACATCGGCCAAGGCAATTTCGACGTTACGCTGCCGGTTTCCTCGGCTGTCGAGCTGAACCAACTGACCCGACGTTTCGGAATCATGGCCGAGGCGTTGCGCGAGCACCAGGCCACCAACGTCGATGAACTGCTGGCAGGCCAGCAGCGACTGCAGGCCGTGCTCGACAGCATTGACGACGGTTTATTGATAATCGATCGCCAGGGGCATCTGGAACACCTCAATCCCGTGGCGCAGCGCCAGTTGGGATGGGATAACGATCGGGTCGGCCAGGGGTTGGGCGCGGCACTGCTGCGTCCCGAGCTTGATGAGCAGCTGCAATTGGTCCTGCGCGGCGGCACGCTGGAAAAAGCACCGGAGGACTTGAGCATTGAGGTCGATGGCGAGACGCGGCTCCTGACCTTCAGCCTGACGCCTGTCATCCATACGCAGGGGCATATTCTCGGGGCGGTCATGGTGCTGCACGACGTCACAGAGCAGCGCGCCTTTGAGCGGGTACGCAGCGAATTCGTGCTGCGCGCTTCCCATGAGCTGCGGACTCCGGTCACCGGCATGCACATGGCATTCGGCCTGTTCCGCGAGCGAACGCATTTCGCCCAGGACTCCCGTGAAGCCGATCTGCTGGACACGGTGAACGAAGAAATGCAGCGTTTGATGCAATTGATCAACGACTTGCTGAATTTCTCGCGCTATCAGAACGGTTTGCAGAAACTGACCTTGGCGCCGTGTTCCATCGAGAACTTGCTGGAGCAGGCACAGCTACGCTTTGCCAGCGGCGCAGAAGAGAAGGGCGTCGAGTTGTTGGTAGAGGTGCAAGGGCCGCTGCCACGGTTGCAGGCCGATCAGCCGCAACTGGACCGTGTGCTCGACAACCTGATCGATAACGCATTGCGCCACACCTCAGCGGGTGGCCTCATACGCTTGCAGGCCCGGCGTCATGGGGAGCGGGTGATCATCAGCGTTGAAGATAATGGTGAAGGCATTGCGTACGGGCAGCAGGGGCGAATCTTCGAGCCCTTTGTGCAGGTCGGTCGCAAGAAAGGCGGGGCCGGGCTAGGCCTGGCGTTGTGCAAGGAAATCGTGCAGTTGCATGGCGGGCGGATGGGGGTCTATTCGCGGCCGGGGCAGGGCACGCAGTTCTATATGGCGCTGACAGTCTAGCGGACGTTACGCTTCATCATCCAGGCGTCGATTGGCCAATCGGCGGCCGCGGGTAATCAGTTCAATGAACTGCACCGCACTCAACGCATGGGCGAACAACCAGCCCTGACCAAATTTCACCCCTTCACTGCTCAGTAACGCTGCCTGGGCTTCATGCTCGATACCTTCGGCGATGACCTTCAGGTGCAATGACTGAGCCATGTGGATGATGTGGGGGGCTACACCGCTACTGGCCGCGTCATGGCCAAGCGCATCGATGAAGGCCTTGTCGATTTTCAGGCAGTCCACCGGCAACGTTTGCAGATAGGCGAGGCTGCAATAGCCCGTGCCAAAGTCATCGATCAGTACCTGATGCCCGACATCGCGCAAGGCTTGCAGGTTTTCCCGAGCGACGACGACATCGATCAGTCCGCGTTCGGTGACTTCGAAAGCAATCTGTTTGGCAGCGACTCGATGCAGCGTCAGCAGGCGCGCCATTACCTGCCCGATACGCGGCACCATCACATCACACGCTGCCAGGTTGACCGAGATATACAGCTGGGGATTGGCTCGCAGCAATTGCCCCAGTTGCTCCAGCAAGCGTTGCAGGACGAAATCGGTCATCTGGCGGATCTGCCCGGTGTTCTCCGCCATGGGAATGAACAGGTCGGGGCTGGTGAGCGTCCCATCCGGCCTTCGCCAGCGCAGCAAGGCCTCAGCCCCCACGCAGTTGCGACTGTCGAGGTCGAAGATCGGTTGATACAGAACCTGCAACTCGCCACGGCGGATGGCGCCGGTGAGTTCGGCGTCCAGAGACTGGCGCTGGCGCACCAGCAGAAACACCAGGAAACCGACGCACAAGGCCAGCCCCAGGCAAACCGGCAGTAACCACCACCACACGGGCGGTATATGGGGCCCACCGCGCGGGCTGATCAGCACCAGTTGGTACTCGGGGTTGTCGGTGGGCATGCGATAAATCAAGCGTGTCTGCGTAACTTGCAGCGCATCAGGCGTTTCCGGCGGCCAGTGCCCGGTCGGGGGCCAGGCCTGTGATACCCCCAGCACCGGAATCGCCCGGGTGCCGTGATCAAGGACCACCAGCAGGCTGCTGCCTGGGGACAAATCGACCATATCGGTCAAATGCCCACGGGAAGTTGCGACACGGAAATTTCCGCGTCCCAACATGAGAGCCGCACGGTTTTCATCGGGTTCGGTGGTGGTGTTCAGCCAGTAGCTGTAGGTGGGACCTTTGATGTCCGGTGGTCGTACCAGCGATAACCCTTCCTGGCGGGGTCGATTGGAGCAAATCCGCGAGGAGTCCATATAAGCGGCTTCGTAAACGAAGCGGTAATTGAAACTGACCTGCTGCAAGGTCGCGATCATTTCGTCATCGCAACCGCGTAAAGGCTGTGCTTCCAGGTCGTCGAGGCTTTCTCGCAACTGCCCGAACAGCTGCTCCAGGCGAGCGAGGAAGCGTTCGCCCTGAGCGTTCATTTCCTGGCTTTCGTTCTGCTCGAGTTGATGCAGGGCGATGAACAGGCTGCCCACCATCAGCAGTATCGCGCTCAAGACAGCCGCCATCATCGCCAAAAACCAGGGGCGATAGAACCAACTACGGAATGTCTCTCGGGCAGCAGGCATTATGGAATATCCGACGATTACCAATGAGTTATAGCTGCTGGTTGGAAAATGCGCGCTGACCGTCGGGCGGGCGTCATTATTTTGTCTGATTCAACACCTGAAGCAGCGCCGCCGTTTGCGCATCCGGCGTGCCGTCGAAACGGGACGGTCGGAAATGCATCTGGAAGGCGGCGATCACATGGCGCGTGGCGACATCCAGTTCACCGGTCTGCGGTGTGTCATAGCCGACACGGGCCAACTGTGCCTGATACCAACTGATACTCGGAAGCTGTTGTTCGAACTGTGGCTGCTGCCGCGCCACGGCCTTCTCGTCAGGCCAGATGCCGATACCTTGCGCAGCCAGGAGCTTCCAGGGAAACAGTGGTCCGGGATCGAGTTTGCGTAAGGGGGCGATGTCACTGTGACCGACGATGCTGCGCGGGCTGATGGCGTAGCGTTTGCTGATGTCCTTGAGCAGGACGATCAAGGATTGGACCTGCGCTTCGCTGTAGGGATACCAGAGGCGTCCGGTAGGGGTGTCCTTGAAGCCCGGATTGACGATTTCGATACCGATGGAGCTGGAGTTCATCCAGGTCCGGCCCTGCCACTGGCTTTCTCCGGCGTGCCAGGCGCGCAGGTTTTCATCCATCAGTTTGTAAATGGTCGCCTTCTGGTCGTCGCCGATCAGGTAATGGGCGCTGACTTCACCATGGGTCAGGAGTTGCAGCGAGCGCTCCAGCGAGGCGGAGGTGTAGTGGACCACCACGAACTGGATGCGGCTGTCGTGATTGGCTGATGGGTGACTGGTGTCGAAACGGGGGCCACTGGCACAACCGGCCAGTAGTAACAGCGACGCGATGAGAGCGAGAAATTTCATGGCGAGAGGCAATACACGCAAGACAGTAATGCAACAGTGTAACGTACTGCCTTGCCTGCGGAGGGCAATCGCCACGTTTTAAATAAAATGGAACAATTGGCCCGCCGCCAACTTCTAGCCCAGCTCCACTCGGTTGCGACCCGCATTCTTTGCACGATACAGCGCCTGATCGGCTCTTTTGAGCACCAGATCACTATGTTCGCCAGGTTTGAACGCAGTCAGGCCCATGGAAATGGTGACCGTCACTCGCTCACCCTTGAAGTGGAACGGGCAGGCTTCGATTGACGTCCGCAAATGCTCCAGCAGTTTCATGCCGGCCGCGGGGACTGTGGATGGCATGAGCAGTACAAACTCTTCACCGCCAAATCGTGCAATGAAGTCCGTCCCGCGCAGACGCTTGCGCAACACAGTGGCGATAATTTTCAGCACTTTGTCACCCGCCAGGTGACCGTAGTTATCGTTGATTCGTTTGAAGTGGTCGAGGTCGAGCATGGCCAACATCAGTGTGTTGCCGTGTTGTTGCCATTCGCGGATTTCGTGATCCAGCCGCTCGCTCCAGGCCGCGCGATTGGGCAGTCCGGTCAGCGGGTCGATCAAGGCTTTCTGGCGTTGTTCTTCCAGGTGCTCACGGAAGCCCAGGGCCTCCTGTTCCATGTGAGCCACGCGTTCCGCCAGGCTCTGTAGTCGGGCCGCGACTTCTTGCTCGCGCTCGTCGCGCTGCTTGCGGTGCTGGTCCATGGTGCCGAGCAGGCCTTCGAGGTGGTTTTCCAGAACGTGCTTGAGATCGTCCAGGTCGGCCGCCTCGTGCATGCTGTTCTGCAGGCCGTCGACCTGTTCGCGGATCTGCGTGTCCATGGCCTCGGCGGCGGAGCGGCTGTCGGCATGACCCGCACTGGCGGCTTGCAGATTGCTCTGGAACGACTCCAGACGCTCGTTGAGACGCTGCAAGTACGCTTCGAACTCATGCTGGCCGCTGTCTGAGATCGCCAACATCAAGGTCGCCAGATCATCGAGGATCGGTAGCAACTCGTACCAGTTCAAGCCGTTTTTCAGACGGTCGCGCATCGATTCGGCTTGCGGGCGGTGACGCTCGGGGAGGGTCAAATCGTCGAGCAGGCCCAGCAATGTGTCTTCGATGTGCTTGGCCACCGAACTGTAGGACGGTTCGGGGGAGTCCGGCAGCGCGTAAAGCACGTCGTGCTCAGGCTGTTGCGCATCACCGCTATGGTGAATCAGAGGCGCTGGCAGGGGGGCGAGCGTTTCTGTCGGGATCAGCTCATCGGGGTTGCCTGCCGGCTCTGCGTGGAGCGCGTGTGTTTCGGCAGATGACGCCGATTCGTCGGGCTGATCCGGTTGTGCGTCCGAGACCGGGGTTGGTGTCTGCGGAGGAACGGCGTCTGGCGCTGGTGCAGCAAGGGGCTGCGGAGTCTCGGTGCGGGGTTGAGCGACTTGTGGCTCGGTAGCGGCAATGATCGGTTCTTGGGCTTCGACTTGCGGTTCATCGACGGTCGAAGCAAGTTCACTGGTCGAAATCACCTGCGCTGAGACCGCTTCGGCAGGCATCGCCTTGGCGACCTGCTCGACGACAGGGGGAGCCGGCGTTGCCGCCTCATCGGCCTCACGATGGCCGAACAACCGTTGCAACAGACCTGGGCGAGCGTGTTCTGGCGGATTCTCCACCTGACTCAAGGCTTTGCCCTGCAAACCGCTCAATTCGCTAAGCAGCAACGGGATCTCGCGAGCCTGGCTGACGCGGCTATCGAGCTGTTTGGCGAAGTGCTTCAGCGGTCGGCTGACTTCCCGCGGCAGCGGCAATTTTTGCAGCTGAGTGACCAACGCCGTCAGGGCTGCGCTGGTCTGATTGACTCGGGTTTCCCGACGCTGCTCGGAGTCGAGCACGGCTTTTTCCAGGCGCGGGAGCAGGGCGGCCAGGCCGGCATCCATGTCATCGGTGCGCACGACTTCACGCATTTCCTTCATGCATTGGTCAACGGTGCGGTCGGTGCCTTCGGCCGCCAGGGTGCTGCGTACCAGTCCACGACGCAGCAGGTCGAGGCGGGCATCCCAACGACGTTCGAGCTTTTCCTGTTGTTCGATGCTTTTGAGGTATTTCTCTTTCCAGCGCTGTACTTCGTCGCTCATTCAGGGGTTCCGCGAAGGGGCAGGACTCAACGCGGGCAATGCGTCGGCCGTGAGCGAACCCGGCAAACGAATCTCTACCGCGACCGGCAGGTGATCGGAAATGGGTTGGGCCAGCACCTCGACCTTTTCAAGGGTCAGGGTAGGGCTCAATAGAATATGGTCCAGGCAGCGCTGCGGGCGCCAACTGGGGAATGTTGCCTCCAGTTGCGGCGCGAGCAGGCCGAGGTCGCGCAGCGGCGAGTGCTGCAGCAAATCACTGGCATGGGTGTTCATGTCGCCCATCAGCACCTGATGCTTATAGCCGCCAATCACTTCGCGGATGTAAGCCAACTGCAGGCTGCGGGCCCGGGCGCCCAATGCCAGGTGCATCATCACCACCACCAGCGCTTCCGGACCTTCGCCGAAGCGCACCAGAATGGCCCCGCGACCCTTGGGTCCCGGTAGCGGATGATCTTCAATCGCCCACGGGCGCAGGCGGCTGAGCACACCGTTGCTGTGCTGGCCGAGGCGTCCGAGGTTGCGATTGAGTTGTTGATACCAGTAGGGGAAGGCGCCGAGCTGGGCCAGGTGTTCGACTTGATTGACGTAGCCTGAGCGCAAGCTGCCGCCATCGGCTTCCTGCAAGGCGACCAGATCGAAATCGCCCAGCAGGTTGCCGATTTTCTGCAAATTGTCGGCGCGCCCGGTGTGCGGCAACAGGTGTTGCCAGCCCCGGGTCAGGTAATGCCGGTACCGCTCGGTACTGATGCCGACCTGGATATTGAAACTGAGCAAGCGCAAACGGCTGTCTTCGGGCAGGCCCGTCGACTCCAGATGATGCTCGTTGACCCGCGGATCATGCAGGCCAACGATGCGTTCAGTTCCCCAGCGGCGCATGGCGGGTGCTGCCCTTAGTTGGCGGCAGCCTTGTTAGCCGCTCGCTCTTTGTCGATCAGTTTGTCGGCCAGTTGCAGGGCTTGTTCGGCACCGCCGGCAGAGCCCACGTCAAAGCGATACTTGCCGTTGACGATCAAGGTTGGAACCCCGGTGATCTCATATTTCTTGGCCAGGTCAGTGGCCTTGACGATCTGGCCTTTGATGGCGAAAGAGTCAAACGTGGCCAGGAACTTGTCCTTGTCGACACCCTGGGTGGCCAGGAAGTCCGCCATGTCATTCTTGTCGGTCAACTTCTTGTGTTCTTTCTGAATGGCTTCGAACACGGCAGCATGGACCTTGTGTTCGACACCCATGGCTTCCAGGGTCAGGAACATCTGGCCGTGTGCGTTCCACGGTCCGCCGAACATGGCAGGAATACGGACGAAATTCACGTCGGAAGGCAGCTTCTCGACCCAGGGATTGATCACCGGTTCGAAGGCGTAGCAATGCGGGCAGCCGTACCAGAACAGTTCCACTACTTCGATCTTGCCAGGAACGGCGACCGGAACCGGATTGCTCAGTTCGACGTAAGGGGCGGCGGGGGTTTCAGCGGCCTGGGCAGACATGCCGAACAGGCTGGCAGCGACGAGTGCGGCGCTGATGATCAGATTACGCATGCTTTACTCCTGGACAAATTTTATCGCCTCGCGTGACCTGTATTCAGACAGGTCATGGCGGGCCTGAGTTCTGTAGTGTAACGGCAGCGGCCACAAAAAAGGGCGGCCAAAGCCACCCTTTTTATACTTGCTGCGACGGATTAATCGAGCGTTAACATTGCAAGAGATGTATGTCTCGCGCAACGCCCGATTCGCCGGTCTTAGTGCAGGCCTTGAATGTAGCTGGCCACTGCTGCGATGTCTTCGTCGCTCAACCGTTTGGCGATGGTTTGCATGGTTTTGGTGTCGCCATCGTTGGTGCGGCCGCCTTCTTCCTTGCGGAAATCGGTCAGTTGCTTGGCAACATATTGAGCGTGTTGGCCGCCCAGGTGCGGGAAGCCGGCTGCTGCGTTGCCCGCGCCATTCGGCGAGTGGCAACCGGTGCAGGACGGCAAGCCCTTGGCCAGGTCGCCGCCACGGAACAGTGCTTCACCGCGCGCCACGATTTTCGGGTCCGCGGCGCCGACGCTGCCTTTTTGGCTGGCGAAGTAGGCGGCGATGTCCGCCAGGTCCTGATCGCTCAGGTTGGTCAGCAGACCGGTCATTTCCAGGACGGTGCGCTTGCCCGACTTGATGTCGTGCAGTTGCTTGGTCAGGTAGCGTTCACCTTGCCCCGCCAGTTTTGGAAAGTTTGGCGCCATGCTGTTGCCATCCGGGCCATGACAGGCGCCACATACGGCGGCTTTTGCCTGGCCTGCGGCGGCGTCACCAGGTTTTACTGGCTCACCTGCAGCATGGGCAATGCCGGAGATTCCCACGGTCAACAGCAGACTCACGATCAATTTGTTCATCAGCTAATCCAACTACGGCTAAGGGTTAAGAGTTATGGGCCGGGCTTACTCGCTCATCCACTGGATGATGGCTCGGTAATCCTCGGCACTGCAGTCCATGCACAAACCACGCGGCGGCATCGCCTTGAAACCCTGGGTCACGTGTTGCACCAGCGTCTCCATACCTTTCGCCAACCTCGGCGTCCAAGCTTCCTGATCGCCTCTTTTGGGCGCCATGGGTAGTTGGCCGGAATGACAGGCACCACAAACACGGTTGTACACAGCTTCCGGATCCTGTGTAGCCTGAGCGCTGTAAAGCGGCATCAAGACACCGGCAGCTAGCAGCCATTTCGTCATAAAACGACCTTTTCAGGGTTGAGAGCGTGCTGCGTTCTAGTGCGCAATCAAGGTCTGTCGCTCTCGTGAACTTCATCCTACGCTGGGACAAAGCGCACACAAAATCTGCGGCATTATATACTGGCGTCACTGAAACGGAAGCGACACTGCTTGCCGCGCCCATTCCCGGCGCCGCCCACATCGGAAATCCCATGCAACTCAAGAATCCCATCCTCGGTCTGTGCCAACAGTCCACCTTCATGCTCAGCGCCGCCAAAGTCGACCAATGTCCGGACGACGAAGGTTTTGAAGTCGCCTTCGCCGGGCGTTCCAACGCCGGCAAGTCCAGTGCGCTCAACACCCTGACCCATGCCAGCCTGGCGCGAACCTCGAAAACCCCGGGGCGCACGCAACTGTTGAATTTCTTCAAGCTAGACGATGAACGCCGTCTGGTCGACCTGCCGGGCTACGGTTACGCAAAAGTGCCCATTCCGCTCAAGCAACACTGGCAGCGTCACCTGGAAGCGTACCTGGGCAGCCGCGAGAGTTTGAAGGGGTTGATTTTGATGATGGATATCCGTCATCCAATGACCGATTTCGACCTGCTGATGCTCGATTGGGCCATTGCCAGCGGCATGCCGATGCACATTCTGCTGACCAAGGCAGACAAGCTGACCTATGGCGCGGCCAAAAACACGTTGCTCAAGGTTCAGTCGGAAATCCGCAAGGGCTGGGGCGACAGCGTGACGATTCAGCTGTTTTCGGCGCCGAAACGCATGGGGCTGGAAGACGCCTACACTGTGTTGGCGGGCTGGATGGAACTCGCGGACAAGGGCGCCGAGGCTGCCGAATAGCTCTTCAGTCAAAAGCAGCAGGCAAAAAAAACCCCGGACTTCTATGGGGAGGGGGAAGTTCCGGGGTTCAAGTTCTAGACCGCTAGGGCGGGGTCCAGATATCTGCCAACACTTAACACAACATAGGAGCATTGAAGGGCTTCACCAGCCATTCAGTTACTCTGAGTAGCGGATCTGCATATTAGTTCAGAATTTTTTCAATCACGTTTGGAATAACCCCAAGCGCTTTTTGAACTAAGCGCAATTCACGCTTTCTGCCGCGGCACTATGCCGCAGCAGAAACCTCTAAAAGCGGGCTCAGTGAGCCTCATCCCAGTTGTTGCCTACGCCTACTTCGACCAACAGCGGAACATCCAGTTTCGCCGCGCCGCTCATGTGCACACGAATTTCGTCGCGGACCTGGTCGACCAGATCTTCACGCACCTCAAGCACCAATTCATCGTGCACCTGCAGGATGACTTTGGCGTCGAGTCCGGAGGTCGCCAGCCAGTTATCCACCGCGACCATGGCCTTCTTGATGATATCGGCCGCAGTGCCTTGCATCGGCGCGTTGATCGCCGTGCGCTCGGCGGCGGCGCGCTCCTGCGGCTTGTTGGAGTTGATTTCCGGCAGATACAGCCGGCGTCCGAAGAAGGTTTCCACATAACCTTGCTCCGCCGCTTGCGCGCGGGTGCGGTCCATGTACTCGCGTACACCCGGATAACGGGCGAAGTAGGTATCGATGTAAGCCTTGGCAGTCTTGGTGTCGACGCCGATGTCTTTGCCGAGCTTCTGCGCACCCATGCCGTAGATCAGGCCGAAGTTGATCGCCTTGGCGCTACGGCGCTGATCGGAGGTTACGTCTGCCAGTTCGACTTTGAACACCTCGGCGGCTGTCGCGGTGTGCACGTCCAGATTGTGGCGGAAGGCGTTCATCAGGCCTTCGTCCCGGGACAGGTGCGCCATGATCCGCAGTTCGATCTGCGAGTAGTCCGCCGCCAGCAGTTTGTAGCCAGTCGGCGCCACGAAGGCCTGGCGGATGCGACGCCCTTCAGCGGTACGTACCGGAATGTTTTGCAGGTTCGGATCGCTGGAAGACAAACGTCCGGTGGAGGCCACTGCCTGGTGATACGAGGTATGGATGCGCCCGGTACGTGGGTTGATCTGCTCCGGCAAGCGGTCGGTGTAGGTGCTTTTCAGCTTGCTCATGGAACGGTATTCCATCAGCACCTTGGGCAGCCGATAGTCGTCCTCGGCCAGTTTGGCCAGCACTTCTTCGGCGGTGGACGGCTGGCCCTTGGCGGTTTTCTTCAGCACCGGCAGACCAAGCTTCTCGTAAAGAATGACCCCGAGTTGCTTGGGTGAGCCAAGGTTGAACTCCTCGCCCGCAATCTCGAAGGCTTCACGCTCCAGCGCCACCATCTTGTCGCCCAGTTCGATGCTTTGTACGCCGAGCAGGGCGGCATCGACGAATGCCCCCTGGCGTTCGATGCGCGCGAGCACCGGCACCAACGGGATTTCGATGTCGGTCAGCACGCTGGCCAGGCTCGGAATGGCGCTGAGCTTCTCGAACAGCGCTTCATGCAGGCGCAACGTGATGTCGGCATCTTCGGCGGCATAGGGGCCGGCCTGCTCCAGCGCGATTTGATCAAAAGTCAGCTGCTTCACGCCTTTGCCGGCGATGTCCTGGAAACTCACGGTGGTGTGGTCCAGATACTTCAGTGCCAGGCTGTCCATGTCATGGCGGGTGGCTGTGGAGTTGAGCACATAGGATTCGAGCATGGTGTCGAACGCGATGCCGCGCACGGTGATGCCGTTGGCCTGATCGCCACCGATGGCGCAGTTGGCCAGGATGTTCATGTCGAACTTGGCGTGCTGGCCGACCTTGAGTTTGTTCGGGTCTTCCAGAATCGGCTTGAGGGCACGCAGGACGGTGTCGCGATCCAGTTGCTCCGGCACGCCGATGTAGGAGTGAGTGAGCGGGATGTAGGCCGCTTCGTTGGCCTGCACCGCAAACGACAGCCCCACCAATTGCGCCTGTTGCGCGTCGATACCGGTAGTTTCGGTGTCAAAGGCGAACAGTTTGGCGTTGTTCAGTTTCTCCAGCCAGACGTCGAATCGCACCTGATCGAGGATGGTCTCGTAGTGGGTTTCAGAAACGGCCACCGGCGCTTGCGCTTCGGCGGCACTGAACAGATCGACGACCGGCTCAGGCTCGGCGGCGGTGCTCAGCTCAATGCGCTTGGCGTCCCGTTGCAGATCGTTCAGCCAGCTCTTGAATTCGAGCAGGTTATAGAGTTCGGTGAGTTTTTCCGGATCTTCCGGACCCATTTGCAGGTCATCAAGGCCGATTTCCAGCGGGACATCGACCTTGATCGTTGCCAGTTGATAGGAGAGGAAGGCCATCTCCTTGTGCTCTTCGAGCTTGGCCGGCAGGGTCTTGGCGCCACGGATCGGCAGGGTCGGGACGATGTCGAGCTGCGCGTAGAGCTCGGTCAGGCCGCCATTCACACCGACCAGCAGGCCGGAAGCGGTTTTCGGGCCGATGCCCGGAACCCCCGGAATGTTGTCGGAAGAGTCGCCCATGAGCGCCAGGTAATCGATGATCTGCTCCGGAGCGACGCCAAATTTCTCCTTTACGCCCTCCACGTCCATGCTGCTACCGGTCATGGTGTTGACCAAGGTAATGTGGCCGTCGACCAGTTGCGCCATGTCCTTGTCGCCCGTGGAGATCACCACAGGACGATCGGCGGCGGCGCTGCTGCGGGCGAGGGTACCGATGACGTCGTCGGCTTCGACGCCTTCGACGCACAACAGCGGAAAGCCCAGGGCGATCACGCTCTGATGCAGCGGCTCGATCTGCACGCGCATGTCGTCGGGCATGCTCGGGCGGTTGGCCTTGTATTCGGCGTACATTTCATCGCGAAATGTCCCACCCTTGGCGTCGAACACCACGGCGAACGGGCTGTTCGGGTACTGCTTGCGCAGACTCTTGAGCATGTTCAACACGCCCTTGACCGCACCGGTCGGCAGGCCTTTGGAAGTGGTCAGCGGTGGCAGCGCGTGAAAGGCGCGGTACAGGTAAGACGAACCGTCCACCAGGACGAGGGGGGCTTGGCTCATGAGCAGGATCAACCTTTTCGGCGGGTCCGGCGCTAGAATAGCGGGACCGTTGACGACAAAGGGACAAGGTTATCATGCGCACACTAAATCGCCTGTTGCTGGCTGGCTTGATTGCAACCGTTCCATTGGCCGTCATGGCGGCAGATGACGCACCTTCGGCAGACCCGGATGTCACGATCCGCACGGAAGGCGATAAAACCATTCAGGAATATCGGCAAAATGGCTTTTTGTATGCCATCAAGGTCACGCCGAAAGTCGGTAAACCTTATTTCCTGGTGCGCGCGGATGGCTCGGAAGGTAACTTCATTCGCTCGGATTACCCGGATATGCTGATTCCGGCGTGGGAAATATTTAAGTGGTAAGTCGTCCTTAATTTTAATCGGCGTCGGCATGTGCGGCGCCCGTACTGGCAGTTTAAACATGTCTGTGTTCACCCCCCTGGCTCGGCCCGAGCTGGAAACCTTTCTCGCCCCTTATGGCCTCGGCCGCCTGCTTGATTTCCAGGGGATTGCCGCCGGTAGCGAAAACACCAATTTCTTTATCAGCCTGGAGCAGGGCGAGTTTGTCCTGACACTGGTCGAGCGTGGCCCGGTCCAGGAGATGCCGTTCTTTATTGAATTGCTCGATGTGCTGCATGAAGCTGACCTGCCGGTGCCTTACGCCCTGCGCACCACCGACGGCGTTGCGTTGCGCGAGCTGGCCGGCAAGCCTGCATTGTTGCAACCACGCCTGGCCGGCAAGCACATCAAACAAGCCAATGCTCAACACTGCGCTCAGGTGGGCGAGTTGCTGGCGCACCTGCACCTGGCGACCCAGGCCAATATGATCAAGCGCAAAACCGATCGTGGCCTGGACTGGATGCTGGAAGAGGGCACGCAATTTTTGTCGCACCTGAATGCCGAACAGAAAGATCTGCTTGAACGGGCGCTGGACGAAATCACGCTGCAGAAAGAGAAAATTCTGGCGTTGCCGCGAGCCAACATCCACGCCGACCTGTTCCGCGATAACGCGATGTTCGAAGGCACGCACCTGACCGGCCTGATCGATTTCTACAACGCATGCTCGGGACCGATGCTCTACGACGTGGCCATTGCCTTGAACGACTGGTGTTCGGACGATGAAGGTTTGATCGACGGACCACGGGCGCGGGCGTTGTTGGGAGCTTATGCCGCACTGCGTCCGTTTACCGCTGCCGAGGCTGAGCTTTGGCCGACGATGTTGCGGGTGGCGTGCGTGCGGTTCTGGTTGTCGCGGTTGATCGCGGCGGAGTCATTTGCCGGGCAGGATGTGTTGATTCACGATCCGATGGAGTTCCAGCAGCGGTTGGCGCAGCGGCAGACAGTCAACACGCCTTTGCCTTTCGCCCTGTAGGAGCGAGCTTGCTCGCGATGGTCATTAACGATGACGCGGGGTGCCTGACACCCCGCGGTGCTGCAGATTTCTTCGCGAGCAAGCTCGCTCCTACAGATATCTGTGTGGTCACAACGACTCCAGGCACCCCGCCAGATCATTCCCCAACTTCTCCAGCACCTGCTCATAACCCTGAGCGGTCGCCGGCGTGTACCCGCCCAAGGCATCCAGTTCCGCCAGTTTCACCGGCAGGCCCGCTACCAGGGTTTCCGCCAGGCGCGGACGCAGCGGCGGTTCGCTGAACACGCAGGTCTTGCCCACTTCCTGCAGCCGCGCACGCATGGCCGCTACGTGTTGGGCGCCGGGTTGTACTTCGGCGGCGACGCTGAACACGCCGGCGTGCTTGAGGCCGTAGGCGTCTTCGAAGTAATCGAAGGCCTCGTGGAACACGAAGTACGGTTTGCCTTCGACACCGGCCAAACGTTTCTTCAGGCGCAGGTCGAGGGCATCGAGACGCTCATCAAAGGCCTTGAGGTTGCTCGCGTACCGCGCGGCGTTGGCAGGGTCGGCTGCGCTGAGATCGGCAGCCATTTTCGTGGCAATGACCCGGGCGTTGACGGGTGAAAGCCACAAGTGCGCGTCCAGACTGCCAGGACGGTGATCGTGGTCATGTTCGTCGGCTTCTTCGGCGTGAGAGTGGTTATCTTCGGCGAAATGGCGCAATTTCAAGCCGGGTAGATCCTGCACGGCGACGCTGGGCAGCATGCGGCCGTTCAGTACTCGTGGCAGGAAACCTTCCATGTCCGGCCCGATCCAGTACAGCAGATCCACCGATTGCACTTTCCGTACGTCGGATGGGCGCAAGGCATAGTTGTGAGGCGATGCACCCGGCGGCAGCAAGACTTCCGGAATCGCCACGCCATCCTGCACCGCCGTGGCGATCAGCTGTAAGGGTTTGATGCTGGTGAGGACTTTGACTTCGGCTTGCGCCGGACCAATCAGCAGAAAACTTGCGACAAATGCGACAAAGATTGAAAAAAGTCGGGACACGATGACCACTCGAAGAGGCGAGAACGGGTAACATAATAACGTCTCTCACAAAACTCGTCGCCGCTCATGTCTAAAACACCGATTGCCAGCCGTCCCCACGACCACTCTCATTGCGTGCACAGCGCTTTGACCGAGGCCGATGCTCTTTGCGAACGCCAGGGTCTGCGCCTGACCGCGTTGCGTCGGCGGGTGCTGGAGCTGGTGTGGCAAAGCCACAAACCGTTGGGGGCTTACGACATTCTCGCGGTGCTCAGCGAGCAGGACGGACGCCGTGCGGCGCCGCCGACGGTCTACCGGGCACTGGATTTCCTGCTGGAAAACGGCCTCGTGCACCGCATCTCCTCACTCAACGCCTTCATTGGCTGCAATCACCCGGAACATGCCCACCAGGGTCAGTTCCTGATCTGCCGTGACTGCCATGCGGCCATCGAGCTTGAGCAGAAATCGATCAGCGACGCGATCATCGCCAGTGCGCAGGACGTCGGATTTGTCGTCGAAGGCCAGACCGTCGAAGTGATCGGTCTCTGCTCGGGTTGCCAGGGGGCTTGATGAGCAACGCGCTGATCCGCCTCGAGCAGGTTGCTGTCACGTTTGCCGGGCAACCTGTGCTGGATAACATCGAGCTGAGCGTCGAGCCCGGGCAGATCGTCACCTTGATCGGCCCCAACGGCGCCGGCAAGACGACGCTGGTGCGCGCTGTGCTCGGTCTGTTAAAACCCGACAGTGGCAGTGTCTGGCGCAAGCCGAAACTGCGGGTCGGCTACATGCCGCAAAAGCTGCATGTCGATCCGACCCTGCCGCTTTCGGTGCTGCGCTTCTTGCGCCTGGTGCCGGGCGTGGACCGGGCGATGGCCTTGGCGGCGCTCAAGGAAGTCGGTGCGGAGCAGGTGATCGATAGCCCCGTGCAAAGTGTCTCCGGCGGTGAGATGCAGCGCGTCTTGCTGGCCCGCGCCCTGTTGCGCGAACCGGAGTTGCTGGTGCTCGATGAGCCGGTGCAAGGCGTCGATGTGGCCGGTCAGGCTGAACTCTACAGCCTGATCACCCGTCTGCGTGACCGTCACGGCTGCGGTGTGTTGATGGTGTCCCATGATCTGCATCTGGTCATGAGTACCACCGACCAGGTGGTCTGCCTGAATCGCCACGTCTGCTGCTCCGGTCACCCCGAGCAGGTCAGCGGGGACCCGGCATTTGTCGAGCTGTTCGGAAAAAACGCACAAAGCCTGGCGATTTATCACCACCATCACGACCACGCCCACGATTTGCACGGCTCGGTGGTCAAGGCGCCCGCGTCGGGCCATAACCATGTTCACGGAGATAGCTGCAAGCATGGCTGATTTTCTGCTCTACGCCCTGCTTGCAGGTCTGGCCCTGGCAGTCGTCGCGGGCCCGTTGGGTTCTTTCGTGGTCTGGCGGCGCATGGCCTATTTTGGCGACACCCTGTCCCACGCGGCGTTGCTGGGTGTGGCGTTGGGCTTCCTGCTGGATGTCAGTCCGACCGTTGCGGTCACTGTAGGCTGCCTGCTATTGGCGGTGATGCTGGTGACGTTGCAGCAGCGCCAACCGCTCGCGTCCGACACGCTTTTGGGAATTCTCGCACCGAGCACCCTCTCTCTGGGCCTGGTGGTACTAAGCTTCATGCACGAAGTGCGGATCGACCTGATGGCCTATCTGTTCGGCGACCTGTTGGCGATCAGTCCGACCGATCTGGCCTGGATTCTGGGTGGCAGCGCGGCGGTGTTGGTGTTGCTGGTGACACTGTGGCGACCCTTGCTCGCGATCACCGTGCATGAAGAGTTGGCCAGGGTCGAAGGCCTTCCCGTAGCGGGACTGCGCATGGCACTGATGTTGCTGATCGCCGTCGTGATCGCCGTGGCGATGAAAATCGTCGGCGTCTTGCTGATTACTTCGTTGCTGATCATCCCGGCGGCTGCGGCACAACGTCACGCCCGCTCGCCGGAACAGATGGCAATGGGCGCGAGCCTGCTGGGCATACTCGCGGTGTGTGGCGGGCTGGCGCTGTCCTGGTTCAAGGACACCCCGGCTGGCCCGTCGATTGTAGTGACGGCCGCCGCGCTGTTTCTGCTGAGTTTTGTTCTGCCCCGTCGAGGGGTGTAGACTTGCTCGTTTTTTGCGCAAATAGAGAGTCGCAGGAATGAAGTCGTTCGCCTCCCGTTATCTGCTCCTTGTCGCATTTTCCATGCTGCTGGGCGCTTGCCAAAGCACGCCTCCGGCGGCCACCGAGGTCCCGGATGCGCGGGCCACGGCCATTGCACAGCTGGAGCAAAGCCTGGCCAGCAGCGACCTGGCCACCGCCGAAGGTCAATTGGCCGCCTTGCAGGCTGAATCGCCCAACGATCAATCCCTGGAGCAATACCAACGGCAATTGGCCGAAGCCTACCTGATGCGCAGCCAGGCCGTTCTGCAGAAAGGTGATGTCAATGCCGCTGCCACCGCACTGGCTCGGGCCCGCGCCTTGATGCCCAAGGCTCCTGCGCTGACCGGCGGGGTCAATGGTGCGCTCGCTCAAGCTCGCAAGGCTGAACTGGAAAAAACCGAAGCGGACCTCAAGTCCGCCGAAGCCAAGCGCAAAGCCAAGGTCATTGACCCGGAAGCTGAAAGCACCACGGTGAAGCTGAAAATCACCGATATGGGCAAAATGCGTCGTCAATTGGATGCCATCGCCGCCGATGTGGTGAATTTTCAGTGCGACGTGAGCCTTCAGGTGCCGCGTACCGATGATTATCCTTGGCTAGCTAACTTGCTGACCAAGCGGGTGAATAAGCTGGATCCGCAGTTTGATTTGAAACTGGAGCGGCAGATTCTACGCAGTGTTCCGGCGCAGGTTGTTCTGAGTCCTCGCAAAGCCCCTTGAAAGCATCGCGGGCAAGCCCGCTCCCACAGGGATAGCGTAAAACCTGTGGGAGCGGGCTTGCCCGCGATGGCGTCCTTTCTGACGATGAAAATTTCTAGGCCGGAATTGCCTTGGCCTTCGCCTCCCTCTCCCAAATCCGATGCTGCCCAATCGCCGCAAAAAACGCCTTGAACAGCTTGGCGTCCGCCCCTACGACTAACCCTGCATCAACCTCCAGCTTCAACACATCCAGCAACTGCTTCGCCTCGCCATGCAGCGCAATCGCTTTCAAATGCTTGTAAGCCTCCAGCACGTAATGCAACGCCACGCCGTCCGTGCTCAGCGCCTTGATCGACGCCGCGCCACCGGGCACGAACACCGCGTCGAACGCCACTGAGGGCAACCCTTCCATCGATGCATCCACTGGCAGCGATTTACCATCGGCGGTTTTCACCGGCGCTGAGGTCGGGCCGAGCAATTTGGCGTGCGCCCCTTCAGCTGCCAGCGCTTTCTTCATGGCGTCGATCGCTGCGCCGTCTACGCCATCGGCCGCCAGAATCGCCACTTTCCGGGTTTTGATATCACCCGGGAGCAGATTGGCCTGGCTCAAGGCGGGTGAGCGCTCCAGTGAGGTTTTTGGCACCTCGACAGTCCCCGCTTTCGGCACCGGAAGACCGAGGTTTTGCGCCACCCGTTTGGCCAGCTCCAGATCGATGTTGGCCAGGACTTCATTCACTTCCCTTGCACGAATGAACTCACGCTCAACCTTGCCCAGCTCAAAGCTGTACGCCGCGATGATGTGTTCCTGCTCGTGCTGGCTCATGCTGTGGAAAAACAGCCGCGCCTGGGAGAAGTGGTCGCTGAACGACTCGCTGCGCTGGCGGATCTTGTTGGCGTCGATGCGCTCCGGGTAGCTCTCGAAGCCGCCATCTTGCGCGGCGGGTGGGGTTTCTTGCGGCCATCCGCCATCGATGGAGTTCGGCTCGTAGGCCGCACGACCTTTGTCGATGGTGGTGCGGTGCAGCGCGTCCCGCTGGCCGTTGTGCAGGGGGGAAATCGTTCGGTTGATTGGAATCTCGTGAAAGTTCGGCCCGCCGAGTCGGCTGATCTGCGTGTCGGTGTAGGAAAACAGCCGACCTTGCAGCAGCGGATCGTTGGAGAAGTCGATCCCCGGCACGATATGCCCCGGGCAGAACGCGACCTGCTCGGTTTCGGCGAAGAAGTTGTCCGGGTTGCGGTTGAGCACCATTTTGCCCAGCGGGGTGATGGGCACGAGCTCCTCAGGAATGATCTTGGTCGGGTCGAGGATGTCGAAGTCGAAGGCGTGTTCGTTTTCCTCCTCCACGACCTGCACGCCCAGCTCCCATTCCGGATAGTCCCCCATTTCGATGGCCTCCCAGAGGTCGCGCCGGTGGTAGTCGGTGTCTTTTCCCGCAAGTTTTTGCGCTTCATCCCACACCAGCGAACAGGTGCCAGCAGCAGGGCGCCAGTGGAATTTGACGAAGCGTGATTTTCCTTCGGCATTGATCATGCGAAAGGTATGCACGCCAAAACCCTGCATGCTGCGCAGGTTTTTGGGGATCGCCCGGTCGGACATGGCCCACATCACCATGTGCGCCGATTCCGGCTGCAACGAAACAAAGTCCCAGAAGGTGTCGTGGGCCGAGCCGCCGGTGGGGATTTCGTTGTGGGGTTCGGGTTTCACTGCGTGCACGAAGTCAGGAAACTTGATGGCGTCCTGGATGAAAAACACCGGCATGTTGTTGCCCACCAGGTCGTAGATGCCTTCCTCGGTGAAGAACTTCACGGCGAAACCTCGCACATCGCGCACGGTATCGCCTGACCCGCGAGGCCCCTGCACCGTGGAAAAGCGTACGAATACCGGCGTCTTTTTACCGGGGTCTTGCAGGAACCCGGCCTTGGTCAGAACGCTATGATTCTCATAACTCTGAAAGTAACCATGGGCACCGGTGCCACGTGCATGCACGATGCGCTCGGGAATGCGTTCATGGTCAAAATGCGTGATCTTTTCACGCATGATGAAATCTTCCAGCAGTGATGGCCCGCGGGCGCCGGCTTTCAGGGTGTTCTGATTGTCCGCCACCTTCACGCCTTGATTGGTGCGCAGGGCCTGGCCGGTGGCGTCGGAGCGGAATTTTTCCAGGCTATCGAGCTTGGCGTTGGTGTTGCTGCGGTCCAGGGTATCGGTCCCGGCCAGGTCGCTCTTTGGCGTGGCAGGCTTTTTAGTACTCATCAGGCGAGACTCCTCAGGCTTTTTGGAGATGCCTAAGTAGTGACTGGCGACGTTTTTAGCCGTTCCTTTTATCTGACCTTTGATCGCGTTATTGCCAAATCGCTGGTTGAATACGAAATAAATGCTAAGAACCTCTATACGGACAGGCTAAAATGCGCGCCCGGCTAACCGCTGATCCTTTTCCAACGCGCCCCACAAGGTTCGCTACGTGATCGAGTTTCAAAACGTCCATAAAACCTACCGCGTCGCCGGTAGGGATATCCCCGCCCTGCACCCGACCAATCTGACGATTGAGAACGGTCAGGTCTTTGGCCTGATCGGCCATTCCGGTGCGGGAAAAAGTACCCTGCTGCGTCTGATCAATCGCCTGGAGAACTCCAGTGGCGGCAAGATCATCGTCGACGGCGAAGAAGTGACCGCGCTCGACGCCAACGGCTTGCGCCGTTTCCGTCAACAGGTCGGGATGATTTTCCAGCACTTCAACCTGCTGGCGTCCAAGACCGTGGCCGACAATGTCGCGCTGCCGCTGACGCTGGCCGGTGAACTGTCCCGCAGCGACATCGACCAGCGCGTCGCCGAGTTGCTGGCCCGAGTCGGTTTGTCCGATCACGCCAACAAGTACCCGGCGCAGTTGTCCGGCGGTCAGAAGCAGCGTGTCGGCATCGCCCGCGCTTTGGCGACCAAGCCGAAAATCCTGCTGTGTGACGAAGCCACCAGTGCACTGGACCCGCAGACCACGGCGTCGGTCCTGCAATTGCTGGCCGAGATCAATCGCGAGCTGAAGCTGACGATCGTGTTGATCACCCATGAAATGGACGTGATCCGCCGGGTGTGTGATCAGGTCGGCGTGATGGACGCTGGCGTGATCGTCGAGCAAGGCTCGGTGGCCGAGGTGTTCCTGCACCCGAAACACCCGACGACCAAGCGCTTCGTGCAAGAAGACGAACAGATCGACGAAAGCGAACAGCGTGACGATTTCGCCCATGTGCCCGGCCGCATTGTGCGCCTGACCTTTCAGGGCGATGCGACCTACGCGCCGCTGCTGGGTACCGTCGCCCGGGAAACGGGTGTGGACTACAGCATCCTCGCCGGTCGTATCGATCGCATCAAAGACGTCCCTTACGGGCAACTGACCCTGGCCGTGACCGGCGGTGACATGGAAGCGGCCTTCGCCCGCTTCACCGCAGCGGACGTCCACATGGAGGTGCTGCGCTAATGGAAGCCCTGACAAGTTTCTTCGCCAATATCGACTGGTTCGAAATCTGGCTGGCCACTGGCGATACCCTGCTGATGCTCGGCGGTTCGCTGCTATTCACCGTGCTGCTGGGCCTGCCGCTGGGCGTGTTGTTGTTCCTCTGCAGCCCGCGCCAGTTGCTGGAAGCCAAGGGTGTCTACGCCATGTTGTCGCTGGTGGTGAACATTCTGCGTTCGCTGCCATTCATCATTCTGCTGATTGTGATGATTCCGTTCACCGTGCTGATCACCGGCACCTCCCTGGGTGTCGCCGGTGCGATTCCGCCACTGGTGGTGGGCGCCACGCCTTTCTTCGCGCGACTGGTTGAAACCGCCCTGCGTGAAGTGGATCGCGGCATCATCGAAGCGACCCAGTCCATGGGCGCGACCACGCGGCAAATCATCACCAATGCGTTACTGCCTGAGGCCCGTCCGGGCATCTTCGCAGCGATTACGGTCACAGCCATTACGCTGGTGTCCTACACGGCGATGGCCGGTGTGGTGGGCGCTGGTGGTCTGGGTGACCTGGCGATCCGTTTCGGTTACCAGCGTTTCCAGACCGATGTGATGGTGGTCACGGTGGTGTTGCTGCTGGTGCTGGTACAGGTGCTGCAAACCGTGGGCGACAAATTGGTCGTCCATTTTTCCCGTAAGTAAGCTTTTTAGTTAAATGCATGAGCCGGCCATTCGCTGGCAGGCGCCAAACGGGCGCCTCACAAGGAGTTAGCTGAATGAAAAAACTACTCGTCGCGTTCGCTGCCGTTGCAGCCTTTTCCGCCCACGCTGCCGACACCTTGACTGTCGCGGCGACCCCGGTCCCACACGCGGAAATCCTCGAGTTCGTTAAACCGGCATTGGCCAAGGAAGGCGTGGACCTGAAGGTCAAGGTCTTCACCGACTACATCCAGCCGAACGTGCAGGTTGCGGAGAAGCGTCTGGACGCCAACTTCTTCCAGCACCAGCCGTACCTCGATGAATTCAACAAGGCCAAGGGCACCAATCTGGTGTCGGTGGCCGGTGTTCACCTGGAACCCCTGGGCGCCTACTCCAGCAAGTACAAAGCCCTGACCGAACTGCCGGGCGGCGCCAACGTGGTGATCCCGAACGACGCCACCAACGGCGGTCGTGCGCTGTTGCTGCTGGCCAAGGCCGGCCTGATCAAGTTGAAGGATTCGAACAACATCCTGTCGACCGTCAAGGACATCACCGAGAACAGCAAAGACCTGAAATTCCGTGAACTGGAAGCCGCGACCATCCCGCGCGTGCTGACCCAGGTCGACCTGGCGCTGATCAACACCAACTACGCCCTGGAAGCCAAGCTCGATCCGGCCAAGGACGCACTGGTCATCGAAGGCAGCGACTCGCCATACGTGAACATCCTCGTGGCCCGTCCGGACGACAAGGACAGCGACGCGATGAAGAAACTGGTGGCAGCCCTGCACAGCCCGGAAGTGAAGGCATTCATCATCGAGAAGTACAAAGGCGCGGTCGTGCCGGCGTTCTGATCTGTGGATGCAACGAAAAAGGGGACGCCATGAGCGTCCCCTTTTTTGTGCCTGAAACATCGTAACTGTGGGAGCGAGCCTGCTCGCGAAAGCGGTCTATCAGCCAACGGTGATGTTGAATGTTATGGCCTCTTCGCGAGCAGGCTCGCTCCCACAGAGTTTTGCGGTGTTCTTACTGACGGTTAAGCATCACCGGCAACTGCGCCACCAGCTTCTGGTTGTTCAACGGCGCCCGAATGAATCCACGCTGCGTGCCATCCGGCCCGATCACCGCGAGGTTGCCGCTGTGGTCGACGGTGTAGTTCGGCTTGCTGGTGTCCGCCGGAATGAACGGAATACTCACCGCATTGGCGACTTTTTGCAGTTCTTCGACCGAGGTCGGCGTCAGGCCGATGAACTGCGGATCGAAGTAACCCAGATACTGCTTGAGCTGCTTGGGCGTGTCGCGGTTCGGGTCGACGCTGACCAGCACGATCTGCAACTTGTCCACAGCCTCCGGCGGCAGTTCGCTCTTGATCTGGCGCAGTTGGGCGAGGGTGGTCGGGCAGATGTCCGGGCAGAAGGTGTAGCCGAAAAACAGCAGCGACCACTTGCCCTTGAGCTCGTTGACCGCCACCGGCTTGCCGTCCTGATCGGTCATCTTCACATCCGGCAGATTGCGGCTTTGCGGCAGCAGGATGATGCCGGCGTCGATCAGTGCTGTCGGATCGCCCTGGCCTTTGCCGGAGAGCACTTTGTTGATGGTCAGGCCCAGGACCAGCGCGATCAGGGCGACAAGGATGAAGACGGTTTTCTGGGTTCGAGTCATAGGTTCAACAATAGGTAGTGGTCTACGAGCAGGGCGATGAACAACAGGAACAAGTAATAAATAGAGTACTTGAAGGTGTTGATCGCCGCGTGCGGCCGAGTGCCACGGTACAGCACCACGGCCCATTGCAGAAACCTTGCGCCCAGGCCAATGGCGCAGACCAGGTAGAGCAGGCCGCTCATGTGGATCACGTAAGGCATCAGGCTGACAGCCAACAGCGCGCCGGTATACAGCAGGATATGCACCTTGGTGTAGTGCTCGCCGTGGGTCACCGGCAGCATCGGGATGTCGGCCTTGGCGTATTCCTCTTTGCGGTGGATGGCCAGCGCCCAGAAGTGTGGTGGCGTCCAAGCGAAGATGATCAGCACCAGCAGCAGGGGTTCGGCGCTGACGTGACCGGTGGCGGCGGTCCAGCCGAGCAGGGGCGGGGCGGCACCGGCGAGACCGCCGATGACGATGTTCTGCGGGGTCGCGCGTTTCAGAAAACCGGTGTAGACCACCGCGTAACCCAGCAGCGAAGCCAGGGTCAGCCACGCGGTCAGCGGATTGGTGAAGGCCAGCAACAAGGCTTGCCCGAGCACCGCCAGCACCAGTGCGAATGTCAGCGCAGCCGTCGGTGAGACTCGGCCTTCAGCCAATGGCCGCTTGTGGGTGCGCGCCATCACCGCGTCGATCCGCCGGTCCACCACATGATTGACCGCCGCTGCTCCGCCGGCGCACAACGCAATCCCCAGATTGCCGAACACCAGCACGGTCCATGGCACTCCGGCGCGGGTCGCGAGGAACATCCCGACCAGCGAGGTGATGAGCATCAGCACCACCACTTTGGGTTTGGTCAGCTCCAGGTAATCTCGCCAGATCGCCTGGCTGTGACGCTCGCCGATCAGAATCGCCATGGCATCTCTCCTTTTATTGTTATGGGCCCGGCTGAGTGTTTACGCGGGCTGAAGCGCCAGCGGTTCGGCTGCTTGACCCGAACCAGACTGGTTCGCGCGTGATAGTTGACCAACACCATGGTCAGCAGTAGCGCCGCGCCTCCGGCGTTGTGTGCAACCGCCACTGGCAACGGAAGATGAAACAGCACATTGCTGATGCCGAGGGTGATTTGAGCGGCGAGGGCGATCAGCACCAACCCGGCGAGGCGGGTCATACCGACGACTTTCAGTTGCCAGGCGAGGCCGAGCAGCACCAGCGTTACCAGCAACGCGCCGATGCGGTGAGTCAGGTGAATGGCAGTACGGGCATCGCTGTCCAGTTGTCCGCCGAGGTAGTTGGGGCCGATGTGCTGGGTCAGGTGAAAGCCGTTGGCGAAGTCAGTCGGTGGCAGCCATTGCCCGTGGCAAGTCGGAAAGTCGATGCACGCCACGGCGGCATAGTTGGAGCTGACCCATCCGCCGAGGGCGATCTGCACGATCACAACCAACAGCCCTGCGGTCGCCCAGCGCTGCAAGCGACGCGGCACCGTCAGCGCCGGCAGTACGCCGGACAGGCGCAGGGTCAGCAAAAACAGCAGGCTCAACGTGGCGAATCCTCCGAGCAAATGCCCGGTCACCACTTGCGGCCAGAGCTTGAGCGTGACCGTCCACATGCCGAAAGCGGCTTGGGCGAACACCACCGCTAAAAGGAACAATGGCAGCTTCACCGGTTGCCCCGGATGCCGACGATGAACCCAGGCGCGCCCTGCCAGCACCGAAATCAGCAAGCCGAGGGTGCCGGCGAAGTAGCGGTGAACCATCTCGTTCCAGCCCTTGTGGGCTTCCACCGGAGTGTCGGGGAAATGCAATTCGGCATGGGCCAGCTGGGCTTCGCTTTTCGGCACGCTGATAAAGCCGTAGCAGCCCGGCCAGTCCGGGCAACCGAGGCCGGCGTGGGTCAGGCGGGTGTAGGCGCCGAGCAACACCACAATCAGTGCCAGGAAGGTGGCAAACAGCGCGAGGCGAAATCCAGGTTTGGCCATGACGATGCCCTTATCCGATATTCGACAGTTTCAGCAGGTGCCGCAGGTCATTGAGCAGGTCCTTGCCTTTGACCGACGGGTCGTAGCGCAGCACCAGATTGCCGTGGGGGTCGATGATCCATAGTTGCGGCACAGCCTTGTCGCCGGTGGCCTTGTTGAAGGTGCTCAAGTCCAGTGGATAGCGCTGCAGTTGAGGATACTCCCGGGTCAGCTTGGCGTCGTAATCGCTGCTCAGCGGCTGTGCCGCGGCAATGGCATGACTGGCTCGCCCGGCATCGCGACCCAGGCCGATCTGAATCTGCCGGGCCAGGTACACCAGTTGCTGGCAGTCCACGGCACACTCTTTCGGCGCGGTCACCAGCAACTGCCATCGCTGCTCGTCGGCCTGCACACCGAGGTCGGCACGTGTCTGGCCGTTGCCGATCAGTTCGCCGTGATAACTGCGGCCTTCCGGCACCCAGAACTGCAATTTGTACATGCCGGTGGCCAGGATCATCGGACCGACGACCCCGAGCACAATCAGCAGCAGTTGCAAGCGCCCCTTGCGTCGGCTCGGCGGCGTTTTTGTCTCAGACATGCTGGGTGGATTCATGGCCGCTCCCATGGTGTTTCTCCTTTGTGTTGTGCCATCCGAGGTAGAGATAGAGGCCGAGCAGGGCGATCGACATGGCGAACCACTGCACGGCATAGGCGATGTGTTTTTCCGGGCCCATGGCAACGACAGGCCAATCGGCCTGGTAAGTCGCCGGGCCGGTTTCTGCGCGTAACTCGTAGGCAAAGCCTTCGCGGTCCAGGGCGGTCCAGAGTGTGTTCGGGTCAATGGCCGTCAACAGTTTTGGCCAGGTGCTGGTGCTTGGGTCAGCGTGGAGCTGGAAGGTCGCACCAGGCGAAACGTAGACCCAGGCGTCGAGGCTCAAGCCTTCAGTGGGCGTTGTGAATTGCGGCGGTGTACGCCGATCCGGCCATGGCAGCCAGCCGCGGTTGACGAGCAGCCACAGCCCGGTGGCCTGGTCCTGAAAGGGTTGCAGCAACTCGACGCCGACCTTGCCGCCACGCTGGCGGTTGTCCAGTAACAAACTGTGGGCGGCATCGAACTGACCGTGCAGGCGAACCCGGCGAAAGGCCGGGTCTGCCATATTTTGCAGCGCGGTGCTGGCCATCGGTTCGGCGGCCCGCCGTTCGATGTAGGTATGCAGCAGCGCGCTTTTCTCCGCGCCCCGATTCAATTGCCAGAACCCGAGCGACACCATCAGCGGCAGCAGGATGGCGACCACCAGCGTCGGTACAACGCCCGGCCGGAAGCGCTTCATGGCGTTGCCAGAAAGTCGGTCTGTGCGATAGCTATAATCAAGTGCATCGCTTGTCTCCCGGAGTCTCACCATGCTCAAAGCAGCTATCGTCCTGATGCTGATTGCCACGGTTGTCAGCCTGTTCAGCGGCCTGTTTTTTCTGGTCAAGGACGACAGCAGCTCGAACCGCCTCGTCATTGCCTTGAGTGTCCGTGTTGCCCTGGCCGCCATCACCCTCGGATTGATCGCCTGGGGTTTTTTCAGCGGCCAGTTGGTGTCGCACGTGCCTTGGTAACTGTAGGGGCGAGCTCGCTCGCGAAAAACTTCATGACAACGCGTTAATCCAGATAGCCCGCGTTATCGTTAACGCTCATCGCGAGCAAGCTCGCTCCTACAGCACGTAGACGAAAATGAACAGCCCGATCCACACCACGTCCACGAAGTGCCAATACCAACTCGCCGCCTCGAAGCCGAACTGATGCTCGTTGTCGAAGTGCCCGCGCAGGATGCGCATCAGCATCACGAACAGAATGATGGTGCCGATGGTCACGTGCGCGCCGTGAAACCCGGTGAGCATGAAGAATGTTGCGCCGTAGATACCCGAGCCCAGGGTCAGGCCCAGTTCGTGGTAGGCGTGGATGTATTCTTCGGCCTGAAAGCCGAGGAACGCACAGCCCAGTAACACGGTGATTGCCAGCCAGACTTTCAGCACACCGCGATGGCCCTTTTTCAAGGCATGGTGGGCGATGGTGATCGTGACGCTGGAACTCACCAGCAACACGGTATTGAGCAGCGGCAAGCCCCAGGGGCTGATGACTTCCTTCGGGGGCACAAAGAGTTTGGAGTCCGGGTTGTTCAGCAGCGGCCAGGTCCACTCGAAGCCAGGCCATAGCATATGCGCGAGGCCTTTGGTGCCTTCGCCACCCAGCGCCGGGCCGGAAATGTGGCGCACATAAAACAGCGCGCCGAAGAAGGCGATGAAGAACATGACTTCAGAGAAAATGAACCAGCTCATGCCCCAGCGGAACGAGCGATCCATCTGGGCGCTGTACAACCCGCCACGACTTTCCTTGATCACCGTGCCGAACCAGCCGAACAGCATGTAGGCCAGCAGCAGTCCGCCAACGAAAAAGATCAGCGGGCCGTGGGATTCCGGCCGGGCGGCCTTCAGATCGTTGAACCAGGTGCCCAGCCCGAACACCGTGACGAACATCCCGACCGTGGCGATGATCGGCCATTTGCTCTGGGCCGGAACGTAATAGTGCTCATGAGTTGCCATTTATTGTTCTCCTTATCGGGCACGCTCAACCGCCAGTGTTTACTGCGACCGGTGGATGTCGGGCGGTGATATCGAACAGCGTGTAGGACAGCGTCAAATGCTTCACTTCCTTGGGCATGTCACGGTCAACGATGAAACGTACCGGCATTTCTATTCGTTCACCGGGCTGCAGCACTTGCTGGGTAAAGCAGAAGCATTCGGTCTTGTGGAAATACGCCGCCGCAGCGCTGGGCGCGATGCTTGGTACGGCCTGGGCACTCATCGGGCGGTCGGTGGGGTTGTGCGCAATGAAGATCATCTCGTTCACCGCCCCCGGGTTGGCCGTGAGCTCATCGCTCTTGGGATAGAAATCCCAGGACATGTCGACGGAATTGGTCGTCAGGAACTGCACGCGAACCTGCCGCGAGGTATCGACCGTTTGCTCGCCCTCGTACTGCCCGGCGGTCTTGCCATTGATGCCGAACGCCTTGCACATCACGTCGTAGATCGGCACCAGGGCAAACCCGAAGACAAACATCGCCACCACCACCAGCAACAGGCGGGTGACCAGTTTCTTCATCGAAATCGAGTCAGCCATGATTTCTCACCTGCGCCGAGAGCCCTGTGGGAGCGAGCCTGTGTGGCGAGGGAGCTTGCTCCCGCTGGGTCGCGAAGCGACCCCAAAAGCTTTGCGTCTGCTTCGCAGCCGAGCGGGAGCAAGCTCCCTCGCCACACAGGCTCGCTCCCACAAAGGCCATGGCGCTCATTTCATTTCACTTCCGGCGGCGTGGTGAAGGTGTGATAGGGCGCCGGTGACGGAATGCTCCACTCCAGGCCTTCGGCCCCGTCCCACGGTTTGGCCGGTGCAGGCGGGCCGCCGCGGATGGTCTTGATCACGATGAACAGGAAGAAGATCTGCGTGGCGCCAAACATGAACGCGCCGATCGACGACACCATGTTGAAGTCGGCGAACTGCAGGTTGTAGTCCGGAATCCGTCGTGGCATGCCCGCCAGCCCCACGAAGTGCATCGGGAAGAAGGCCATGTTCATGCCGATGAATGACAACCAGAAGTGCAGCTTGCCGAGGGTTTCGTCATACATGTGTCCGGTCCATTTCGGCATCCAGTAGTAGGCCGAAGCGAAGATCCCGAAGATCGCCCCCGGCACCAGCACATAGTGGAAATGCGCGACCACGAAGTAGGTGTCCTGGTACTGGAAGTCCGCCGGGGCGATAGCCAGCATCAGCCCGGAGAAACCGCCGATGGAGAACAGGATCACGAACGCCACGGCGAACAGCATTGGCGTCTCGAAGGTCAACGAACCCTGCCACATGGTGCTGGCCCAGTTGAACACCTTCACCCCGGTGGGCACGGCGATCAGCAACGTGGCGTACATGAAGAACAGCTCGCCTACCAGCGGAATGCCGACCACAAACATGTGGTGCGCCCAGACGATGAACGACAGGAACGCGATACTCGCGGTGGCATAGACCATCGAGGTGTAACCGAACAGCGGCTTGCGCGAGAACGCAGGAATGATCGAGCTGACGGCACCGAAGGCCGGCAGGATCATGATGTACACCTCCGGGTGACCGAAGAACCAGAACACATGCTGGAACAGTACCGGGTCACCGCCACCGGCGGCACTGAAGAAGCTGGTGCCGAAGTGGATGTCCATCAGCATCATTGTCACGCAACCGGCCAGTACCGGCATCACCGCAATCAGCAGGAACGCGGTGATCAGCCAGGTCCAGACGAACAGCGGCATTTTCATCAGCGTCATGCCGGGGGCGCGCAGGTTGAGGATGGTGGCGATCACGTTGATCGCGCCCATGATCGAGCTGATCCCCATCAAGTGGATGGCGAAGATGAAGAAGGTCACGCTTTCCGGCGCGTAGGTCGTTGACAGCGGCGCGTAGAACGTCCAGCCAAAGTTCGGCCCGCCACCGGGGGTGAACAGGGTCGACACCAACAGCAGGAACGCCGCCGGCAGCAGCCAGAAACTGAAGTTGTTCATCCGCGGCAACGCCATGTCCGGTGCACCGATCATCAGCGGAACCATCCAGTTGGCGAGGCCGACGAAAGCCGGCATCACCGCACCGAAGACCATCACCAGACCGTGCATGGTGGTCATCTGGTTGAAGAATTCCGGCTGGACGATTTGTAGCCCCGGCTGGAACAGCTCGGCGCGAATCACCATCGCGAACGAGCCGCCCAAGAGGAACATGGAAAACGCAAACCACAGGTACAGCGTGCCGATATCCTTGTGGTTGGTGGTCAGCACCCAGCGCATCAGGCCTTTGGCAGGGCCATGGGCGTGCTCGGTATGGGTATGGACAGGGTCATCGATGACAGCCGTCATTTCATGTCTCCTGCAAACAGAGAGGCTGGGCGGGCCGGAGCGCATTGCCCCGACCGGTTGCTGGTGTACGCAATAGACCGGGTCATTTGCTTTCCGCCTGTTTCAGCTCCAGCACTTCTTTCGGCGTGACCATGTCGCCCTTGTTGTTGCCCCAGGCGTTACGTTCGTAGGTCACAACCGCCGCGATATCGACTTCCGACAGCTGCTTGCCGAACGCTGCCATGGCGGTACCAGGCTTGCCGTGGAAGACAATGCCCAAGTGATCCTTGATCGGTCCGGTGGCGATTTTCGAGCCCTTGAGTGCCGGGAACATCGGCGGCAGGCCCTGGCCTTCGGCCTGGTGACAGGCCACGCAAGTGGTGTGATAGACCTTGTCGCCGCGCTCCTTGAGTTCGTCGAGGGTCCACTCCTTGCTGGTCAGTTCTTTAAGTTGCGCGGCTTCAGCCTTGCGCTCGGCCAGCCATTTTTCGTAATCGGGCTTGTCCTTGACCTCGACCACGATCGGCATGAAACCGTGATCCTTGCCGCACAGTTCGGCGCACTGGCCACGGTAGATGCCGGGTTTGTCGACGCGGGTCCAGGCTTCGTTGACGAACCCGGGGATCGCATCGCGCTTGACCGCGAAGGCGGGCACCCACCAGGAGTGGATCACGTCGGCGGACGTCACGAGGAAGCGCACCTTGGCGCCGATCGGCAGCACCAACGGCTTGTCGACTTCGAGCAAGTAATGCTCGCTCTTGGCTTCCTTGTTGTGGATCTGATCGGCGGGGGTGGCCAGGTTGCTGAAGAACTCGACGTCCTGACCCAGGTATTTGTAGTGCCACTTCCACTGGTAACCGGTGACCTGGATATCGATATCCGGCTCACTGGCGTCGTACATCTTGATCAGGGTCGCGGTCGCCGGAACCGCCATGGCCACCAGAATGATGAAGGGCACGATGGTCCAGAGGATTTCGACGGTGGTGCTTTCATGAAATTTTGCGGCGACCTGCCCGGTCGAGCGGCGATGCAGGATCATCGACCAGAACATGGCGCCAAAGACGATGATGCCGATCACTACACAGATCCAGAAAATGGTCATGTGCAGGTCAAACACAGCGTGACTGATTTCAGTCGCTCCAGGCGCCATATTCACAGTCCAGGCCGCTTGCGCCTGACTGAAAATCGACCACAACAGGAGGCCCATCCAGACATGTGGATGTCGCATCATTGCGGGTTCCCCTTATCGTTCTTGTTATCCCGCCGGCTTTCACCTGCGGCAAGGGAGCGGCTGCATCAGACTACGAACTTGAATCGCCGGGCCTTGCTGCAGTGCAGTCGGGCGTCATCAGCTAACTCCATTCATGAGCGAGTATAGACAGCGACTCTCACCTCGCAATGTGAAGGCGTAAATCATCTGAAACAGCATTAACTTGCGTTGCGGGTCACGAATGGAGAAGGATGCAGACGAGTGGTGGCAAACCGATATAACGCGGGCGTCTCAAGGATGAAACAATTATGACAAATGCGTCTTAGCATTTTTCGTAAGCCAGCTAAGTTATGTCTTCCCTATTTCATTGCCTTTGTTTCCTGGAGTTTTCATGAACACCGCCGCATTGCGCGAGCAGATCCAAAAAGCCCAACAACACGAAGCCGAGACCCGCCTGCTGACTCGTCAGCTGGAAAGTAAACTGCCTCATCTACACCCGGCGATCCAGTTGCCGGAGACGGACGCCAACGGCGTGCTGACGCGTTTTGTCGCCGCCTACATCGACGAAGTTCCTGATCTGCTGGAAGCAGCCAATGAAGTCGCCAGGGAAGCGGGCATCGAATCACAGATCAAACCGGTGCTGAAAATCGCCGAGCAGTACTTCCTCCAGCCGCCGGCGATCATGGCCGGGCATGTCGGGCTCGACAGCCTGCTGGACGAAGCCTATCTGGCGCATCGGTTCGTCGAAGAGGTCAACGACTTGTACATCAAGCATTTCGGCCAGCCACTGATCCCCTTGGACATGACGGTCGCCAATCTGATTGCTCACCAGTTGATCGGTGAGGAATTTGCCAACCAACTGGACGAGGCCGTGCACCACGCCGTGGACGAGATGCTCAACGACGACAGCTTTGCGCTGGAATCGGTTGAAGCCTACCGCGAGAAACTCAGCAGCCCGGACACTGGCGCCGCGTGGAAGCGCTGGCCTTGCATGTCCCGCCGCCTGGGTGTGGGCCTGGCGCTGGATCAAACCGTGGCTTGATCCACCCCGGAACCTGTGGGAGCGAGCCTGCTCGCGAATGCATTTGATCATTCAACATTTATGTCGACTGACAGAACGCTTTCGCGAGCAGGCTCGCTCCCACACAGTTTTTTATCCAGCCGCGCCGATGCCGATATTGGTCCGAACGCGCCCCTCCAGCCTGCGCTTCAACCCGCGTGACTCGATCAACAACGTCGAACCCTTGGCCGCATTCGCCCGGCCCCAGTCTTCCAGCAACTCCAGGCACGAGTGATCGATGTAGCTCAGATGATTGAGCGGCACGTGCACCGTGGTGCCTGGCGGTATGCTGCCGAGTATCTGGGTCAGCGCCGGCACCTTGAGGAAGGTCGCCGCACCCACCAGGCGCAATTCCATTTCACCCTCTTGGGGCAGGTCGATCAGGCTGATCTTCAAGCGAGAAGCCTTCAGCGCCAGCTTCACCAGGGTCAGGCCGAAACCGATCAGAACACCGGTCAGCAAGTCGGTGAAGATGATCGCCAATGCCGTTGCGGCGTAGGTGAACATCGGCATCCGGCCGTAGCGACCCAGACCGCGAAAGGTTTTGAGGTCTACCAGTTTGAAACCGGTGTAAACCAGCACACCGGCCAGGCTTGCCACTGGAATGCTTTGCAGGACGCTCGACAGCAACAACACGAACGCCAGCAGCCACAGACCGTGGAAAATCGTCGAGTAACGGGTGGTGGCGCCGGCCTGGACGTTGGCTGAACTGCGCACGATCACCCCGGTCATTGGCAACGCGCCGAGTAATCCGCAGAGCATATTGCCCACACCTTGCGCTGACAGTTCACGGTCGAAGTCCGAGCGTTGGCCGCTGTGCATGCGATCCACCGCAGCAGCGGACAGCAGGGTCTCGGCGCTGGCAATGAAAGCCACGGCGAAAGCGGCGATCAGTAGCGCGGGGTCGGTCAGGTTGAGCAGGTCCGCAGGTTTGAGCCAGTCGATGGCTTCGGCCAGGTTGGCGGGAACTTCAACCCGTTTGACGGGCAATGCCAGCAGCCGGCTGGCGATCGTCGCCAGGCCGACCCCGAGCAGCGCGCCGGGAATGAAGCGCAGTGAACGCGGGCGCAGTTTTTCCCAGAGCCACATCACGGCGATGGTCGAAAGCCCGAGCAGACCGGCCTGCCAGCCGAACGACGGCAGTGCCTGTGCCACTGCGCCGGGGAACGCCGTGAGGTTGTCCAGGCCCGAGGGTTTCGGCGCGGCGTCGAGCATCACATGCACCTGCGAAAGTACGATCAGCACACCAATCCCGGCGAGCATGCCGTACACCACCGCCGGGGCCGTGACCCGGAACCAGCAACCAAGCTTGAAACGCCCGGCCAGCAGCTGCAGAAAGCCAGCCAATAGCAGGATCGGCCCAAGCATGGCCACGCCGTGCTGGCGAACCAGTTCGAACACCAGCACTGCCAAGCCTGCCGCGGGACCGCTGACTTGCAGCGGAGAACCCGCCAGCCAGCCGACAACCAGGCCACCGATGATCCCGGTAATCAGTCCTTTTGCAGGGGGCAGGCCCGAAGCGATGGCAATGCCCATGCACAGGGGCAGTGCGACCAGAAACACAACCACCGAAGCCAATAGCTCCCGTGGCAGTACAGCTTTCAATTGAGCAGCACGCATGGTGATTCTCCCGAAGTTTTCTTCAGGCGTGGCAAGGCCGGACCGCTGAAACAGCGGCCGGCGTCAAACCACACAGATTGTTAGGAGGATTTAGAAGCGCGCTTTGGGCGTCGCCACCGGAATCGGGTGACTGCCGTCGAGCGGCAGGAAACGACCCTGATCCGCGTCGTAAGCTTTGATTTCGCTGGTTTCGATGTCGTAGACCCAGCCATGGATGAACAGATGACCGTTCGCCATGCGCGAGGCTACCGAAGGATGGGTACGCAAGTGCTGCAATTGGGCGATGACATTTTCCTCGGTGAGGACATGCATGCTCTCGTTTTCGTCGGTGCAGTTGCAGTTCTCGTGCACCATGGTTTTCGCGACTTCCGCGTGCCGCAGCCAGGCTTTGACCGTGGGCATTTTTTCCAGGCTGTCGGGATTGAGTACTGCACGCATGGCACCGCAGTCGGAGTGGCCGCAGATGATGATGTGCTGTACGCCCAGTGCCAGCACCGCGTACTCGATGGCCGTGGAAACACCACCGTTCATCTGGCCATAAGGCGGTACGACGTTGCCAACGTTGCGAGTCACGAACAGATCGCCGGGCGAACTTTGGGTAATCAGTTCGGGCACGATGCGCGAGTCGGCACAAGTGATGAACATTGCCCGTGGCTGTTGGGCCGTGGCGAGTTTCTTGAAGAGTTCTTCCTGCTGCGGGAAGACCTCATGATGAAAATGTAAAAAGCCGTCAACGATACGCTTCAACGCTGCATCGGCGCTTTCCACCTCGGGTTGGGCAGAAGCCGACGCAGCCAACGGCTGTTTATCCTTGTCACTCATGATTCATCCTCTTTGGCGGGCTCAGGGAGTTATCCCGTGTTGTCCGGTGTGAAGCCAGTGGCTGGTTAAAAAACATCCAGGTCTTGAAACTCGACCCGTCAGTCACTCGATGAGCAAGGTAGCTGTCGAATCTTAATTGAAACTGAATAAAACGCTCTAGAACGCGTGTTCCAGGTCACATAAAACGTGACCAGCCTAACACTGCGCGGGTTTCCCCGTACTCAACCTTAGGCCAATTGTCCTTAAATCAACGACATTTGGCGACCCGGCGGACAAAAGGCTTCGCAATCCAGATTGAAGCCTTCGCGATGATTGAGCCCCAGGCGTTTGATGGTTTTGGCAAAGCGCTGTGCCAGCAGGTCGGCAAAGGGGCCTTCGCCACGCATCCGCGCCCCGAAGCGACTGTCGTAAAGCTCACCGCCACGGCTCTGGCGGATCAGGCTCAACACATGTGCGGCCCGTTGCGGGTAGTGGGCGAGCAGCCATTCTTCGAACAGCGGCGCCACTTCCAGCGGCAGGCGCAACATCATGTAAGCCGCACTCTGCGCCCCGGCCGCATGGGCCTCGGTGAGCAGATTTTCGAGTTCGCTGTCGTTGATCATCGGAATCATCGGTGAACACAGTACACCCACCGGAATGCCTGCATCGCGCATGACCCTGATCGCCCGCAACCGGGCCTTGGGCGCCGCAGCCCGGGGTTCGAGGATGCGCTTGAGTTCGTCGTCCAGGCTGGTCAGGCTGATCATCACCGCCACCAATTTTTGCCGGGCGAGTTCGGTCAGCAGGTCCAGATCGCGAAGAATCAGTGAGCCCTTGGTCACGATGGTCACCGGATGGCGGTAACGCAGGAGCACTTCGAGGGTTTGCCGGGTGATCTTGTATTCGCGCTCGATCGGTTGATAAGGATCCGTGTTGGAACCGAGGTTGATCGGTGCGCATTGATAACCGCGTTTGCACAGCTGTTCTTCCAGCACGTCCACGGCGTTGGTCTTGGCGATCAGCTTTGTTTCGAAATCAAGCCCTGGCGATAGGTCCCAATAGGCGTGGCTGGGGCGTGCATAGCAATAGATGCAACCGTGCTCGCAGCCACGGTAAGGGTTGATCGAGCGATCGAAGGGCAGGTCCGGAGAGGTGTTGCGGGTGATGATGGTTTTCGCCGTTTCGATGCGCACTTCAGTGCCTTGGGTCATCGGCGCTTCCTGATACCAGCCGTCGTCCTCGGTCACCGAACGGTTGGGGGCGAAGCGGTTGTGCGGGTTGGTCGCGGTGCCGCGTCCGCGAGGAGGCAGGGGGGTAGCCATCAGTGCGATCCTTTAGCTGTATGTACATACAGTATCCGAGGTTCGCCTGCCAGGCCAGTGCCGTTCGGCACCCAAAGGCTTTTCGAGCTTTGTTCAATACGCTGATATTCATGACGGGAAACACATCGCCCGTAGTGTTCTGCTATTGGATCAGTACCCTCTTCTTCACACGAAATGATCGTGTCTTCGTTATTAAAGGGATTTATTCATGTCGCATTACAATCAACGTGGTGTATTTCTTCAGTTATTTCGCCCCTCTGTTTTCAATCCAAAGGAAGTCAGGGTTTCCATGCAATTTGCGCTTAAGGAAGAGGGCTACGACCCGGTCATCGGTGATGTCACCTGTTCTTTGCTCGACTCGACCATTCGCGAGGCGGTATCGAATGACGGTGGGGTTACTTTTACGATGAAAAGCCCCACTGACGTTGACGGTGATGGCGACATCGACTTGCAGGACAAGGCGGTATTGGTGGGGCTGGCGAAAGCCTATTCGAAGATCCTCAACCCCTGATCAGAGAATGCATCGGGTTCTTCAAGTGAACGACTCTGCATAGTCCGCAACATAAAACGGCACTTTGGTTTTGTGCCGTTTTTTACTTTTTTGAACTGTGTATTTCAAGTAACAATAAACAGCGCCCTCAATTCACAATTCTTTGACAGGCACCTCACAGGCCTTTAACCAGCCAGCAGCGACACTGCGCCCATTCACACTATCCGCATGGTCGTTCAGGTATGTCCTTACCGCGTCTTTCAATTGCGACGTTACTGTTAACACTGTCCGCATTTTTCACTTTCGTCCACGCCGACGACTCTGCGGTGCCACGTCCCGCGGAATGGGCGCAGCCGGTCGAAGCGCAATACAACCTGTTTCAGATGTCGCCAACGCTGTACCGCAGTGCGCTACCTGACAGTGGAGCGGTACCGTTGCTGAATAAGCTCAAAGTCGTAACGGTGATCAATTTTCTGCCCGAAGCGGATTCACGCTGGTTGACCGCACCCGACATCGCCCAAGTGCAACTGCCCTATCGCACCAATCATGTCGATGACGCCGATGTACTCAAGGCTCTGCGTGCCATTCAAGATGCTGAAGCCAAAGGTCCGGTCCTGATGCACTGCAAACATGGTTCCGACCGGACCGGCCTGATGGCGGCCATGTACCGGGTAGTGGTGCAGGGTTGGAGCAAGGAAGACGCGTTGAGCGAAATGACTGAAGGTGGCTTTGGTGACAGCACCCACTTCAAGGACGGCGTGCGTTACATGATGAAGGCTGATGTCGACAAGCTTCGTGAGGCGTTGGCCAATGGCGATTGCAGCACGAGCCCGTTCGCGGCGTGTTCGATGAAGAGTTGGTTGCAGTCGGCCCATATCCAGTAACAACGCCTTCCACCGCATTGCGCGGTGGAAGGCTATTCACTCTACTCAGTGCTGCTCGTCAGGTTTTTTCTTCAGCTTGGGATTCGGAAAGAACTGTACGGCCTGGACTTTGGTATCCGCAGGTTTCACCACGGGCGTATTGACCCGCGTGCCTAATTCCTTGGGCACGGACAAACCTTGTTCATTCAATGTGTCGGAGTAACCGCACGCCACACACTCGCGATGTGGAACGTTGTCTTCGCTCCACATCATCAACTTGTCCGGCTCGCTGCAAGCCGGGCAAACCGCGCCGGCGATAAAGCGTCGCTTGGTAATCACAGGACCCTCACTCATGCTGCCGCGCCTTCACTCAGGCCGCTGTGGCGCAGCAATGCGTCAATCGATGGCTCACGGCCACGGAAGTCGACGAACAACACCATTGGCTCTTGAGAACCGCCGCGCGCCAGGATCGCTTCGCGGAACGCGCGACCGGTCTCGGCGTTGAGCACGCCTTCTTCTTCAAACTTCGAAAACGCATCGGCTGACAACACTTCTGCCCATTTGTAGCTGTAGTAACCCGCGGCATAACCGCCGGCGAAGATATGGGCGAAGCTGTTCGGGAAGCGGTTGTAGGCCGGCGGACGCATCACCGACACCTCGTCGCGTACGCCTTCGAGCACCTGCAGCACGCTGCGGCCGTCGCCGTGGGTGGCGTGCAGTTCAAAGTCGAACAGCGAGAACTCCAGCTGGCGCACCATCATCAGGCCGGACTGGAAATTTTTTGCCGCGAGCATTTTTTGCAGCAGGTCCTGAGGCAGGGGCTCGCCGGTTTCATAGTGACCGGAAATCAACGCCAGGCCTTCAGGCTCCCAGCACCAGTTCTCCATGAACTGGCTTGGCAACTCGACCGCATCCCAGGCCACGCCGTTGATGCCGGAGACACCGGCATGTTCGACACGGGTCAGCAGGTGATGCAGGCCATGGCCGAACTCGTGGAACAGGGTGGTGACTTCGTCGTGGGTCAGCAGCGCGGGCTTGCCGCTGTCGGCCGGGGTGAAGTTGCACACCAGGTTGGCCACCGGGCTTTGCAGCACGCCCTCGACGGTGCGACGACGGTCGCGTGCGCCGTCCATCCAGGCACCGCCACGTTTGTTGGCGCGGGCGTACAGGTCGAAGAAGAAGCGACCGACGTGCTGGCCGTTTTCCTTGATTTCGAACAGGCGGACATCCGGGTGCCAGGTGTCGAAGCCTTTTTGTTCGGCGATCTCGATGCCGTACAGGCGCTGGACGATGGCGAACAGGCCGCTCAGCACTTTATCGATCGGGAAGTAGGCGCGCAGGGCTTCCTGGGCCACGCTGTAGCGTTGCTCGCGGAGTTTTTCGCCGTAGAAACCGCTGTCCCAGCTTTGCAGGTCCGGGCAGCCCTGTTCGGCGGCGTAAGCCTTGAGCTGTTGCAGGTCCTGAGCGGCGAACGGCTTGCTGCGCTTGGCCAGGTCGCGCAGGAAACTCAGCACCTGATCGCTGGATTCGGCCATTTTGGTCGCCAGGCTCAGCTCGGAGAAACTGCTGAAGCCCAGCAGCTTGGCAAGCTCCTGACGCAGGTCGAGGATTTCCTCCATGACCGGGCCGTTGTCGTTCTGACCGGCATTCGGGCCTTGATCCGACGCGCGGGTGCAGTAGGCGGCGTAGACTTCCTCGCGCAGCGCACGATCCTGGGCGTAGGTCATCACCGCGTAGTAGCTGGGGAATTCCAGGGTGATCAGCCAGCCGTCGAGGTCTTTGGCCTGGGCCGCGGCAGCCATTTGCGCCTTGGCCGAGTCGGTCAGGCCGGCGAGGGCGGCTTCATCGGTGATGTGTTTGGTCCAGGCCTGGGTCGCGTCCAGCAACTGGTTGGAGAAGCGGCTGCCCAGCTCGGACAGTTTGCTCTGCACTTCGGCGTAACGCTTCTGTTCGGCTTCCGGCAGATCGATACCCGACAGGCGGAAATCGCGCAGCGCATGTTCCAGGATGGTTTTCTGCGCCACGTCGAATCCGGCGGCTTCCGGGCTGTTGGCCAGGGCTTCATAGGCCTGGAACAGCTCACGGTTCTGGCCCATCTCGGTGGAGTAGGCGCTCAGGGCCGGCAGGCAGGATTCATAGGCTTCGCGCAATTCGGCGCTGTTGCACACGGCATTCAGGTGGCTGACCGGGCTCCACGCAGCGCCGAGACGGTCATTGAGTTCGTCCATTGCCAGCACCAGGCCGGTCCAGGTCGGTTGTTTGCCCTGGCTCTTGAGGATCTCGATAATGGCGGCGCGGTTGTCAGCCAGGATCTGTTCAATGGCCGGTTGCACATGTTCGGCACGGATTGCGGAGAACGGCGGCAGGTCGTAGGACTGCAAAAGAGGGTTGTTCACGCTCACGGTTGACACCTTGGCTGGAAGAAACATTGGCCCATCTTAATTACAATCGGCACTCACCGCAGCTATCAGCGACAGAGAGAGAACCTATCGTGCCCCTTCGCAAGTATCAGAACCACACGCCAGTGCTCGGCCAAGGCGCTTTTGTCGACCGCTCGGCGGTGGTGATCGGCGACGTCGAAATCGGCGAAGACAGTTCGGTATGGCCTTTGACGGTGATCCGCGGCGACATGCACCGCATCCGCATCGGTGCGCGCACCAGCGTGCAGGATGGCTGTGTGCTGCACATCACCCACGCCGGGCCGTTCAACCCGGACGGGTACCCATTGCTGATCGGCGATGATGTGACCATCGCCCACAAGGTCATGCTGCATGGGTGCACCATTGGTAGCCGGGTGCTGATCGGGATGGGCAGCATTGTGATGGACGGTGCGGTGGTCGCCGATGATGTCATCATCGGTGCCGGAAGCCTCGTGCCACCGGGCAAGTGCCTGGAAAGCGGTTTCCTCTATGTGGGCAGCCCGGTGAAGCAGATACGGCCGCTGACGGACAAGGAACAGGCTTTCTTTACCTACAGCGCGGCGAACTACGTGAAGCTCAAGGATCTGCATTTGGCCGAAGGCTACGACCAGATCTGACGCGTCTCACTATTACCCAGGAATTTTCATGCATTACCAAACCGTTTTGTTCGACCTCGATGGCACCCTGACCGACCCGCGTGAAGGCATCACCCGCTCGATTCAGTTTGCCTTGAGCAAGCTTGGCATCGATGAGCCCGATCTCACCAAGCTCGAACATTTCATCGGCCCGCCGTTGTTGCAGGCATTCATGCAGTTCTATGACTTCGACGAAGCCAAGGCCTGGGAGGCGGTGAATTTCTATCGCGAACGCTTCAAAGTCACAGGCTTGTATGAAAACCGAGTGTTCGACGGTGTCACGCCGCTGTTGGAAACCTTGGGCGGACAGGGGCGACAGCTGTACATCGCGACGTCCAAGCCGTGGGTTTTCGCCCGGGAAATTGCCCGGCATTTCGACTTCGCCAAGCACTTCAAAGTGATCTACGGCAGCGAACTGGACGGCACCCGTACCAACAAAGTCGAGCTGATCGCCCATTTGATCGCCGAGGAAGGCCTGGACCCAACCAACACCCTGATGATCGGCGACCGCAAGCACGACCTGATCGGCGCGCGCAGCAACGGCCTGGACGCGGCGGCGGTGGGCTATGGGTTTGGCAGTCGGGAAGAGCTCAGCGCCGAAGCGCCGGCCTATCATTTTGAAACGTTGGATGAGATGCATCAGGCGTTTTTGCGGGGCTAATGAGATCGCCATCGCGGGCAAGCCATGCTCCCACAGGTTTTGCGTCGTGTTTCAATGTTGTGAACGACATCGCATCTGTGGGAGCGGGCTTGCCCGCGAAGAGGCCGGCTCAGGCACCGAAACTCTTGGACTCCGCCAAGGCCTTCAGCGCTGTCTTACGCTGTTCAACGGGCAGCGCACCCAATCTCTCGACCTCGACATAAAACTTCACCCAATCCCCACCCATCTGTTTGAACAATGCCGCAAACGCAGGTGCCCATTGGTCATACAGCCCAAAGGGCAGCAATCGCGCATTGTTCATCGGCGCATTGATCCACGCGTCATAACGCTTGTCGCTGGCCCATTGGCTATCACGCAGTTGCCGGTACTCGCCGCGCAGGCGCTCGAACTCTGCAGCTTTGCGTTGGCGCATTTGTTCGGGTGGCAGTGGCAGGGCGTAGAGCTTTTCAAGCCGGGTGCGGGCGTCCAGCACCAGCTGAATGAACTGATCCCGTTGTTGCACCTGTTTCCCGGTATCGGGTGGAAGATTGCGCCAGGCACGCCATTGGCGGGTGCCTTCCTGCTCGACGAAGGTGGCGAATGACTCGTTGAATTCGGTGTCGTCCTTCACATAAATGCGCTGATGCGCCAGTTCGTGAAAAATCAGCGTGGCCAGACGTTCATCGCCCCACCCCATCATCGAGCTCATGATCGGATCGTTGAACCAGCCCAGGGTCGAGTAGGCCTCGACGCCACCGATGGTCACATCCATGCCCTGCAGGCGTTGCAGCGCCGCTTCACCACGCGCGGCACTCTGGCTGTAGTAGCCGCGATAGGCCACGCAGCCGGCGATCGGGAAGCAATGATTCTGCGGCTTCAGGGAAAATTCCGGCGTGACGAACACGTTCCAGACGACATAGGGACGGCCGATGTCGGCGTACAACCGGTAACTCTGGTTGTCCGGCAGATGCAGTTGCTGGCTGGCGAAGGTCCGGGCTTTTTGTGACTGGGCCAGGTGCATCCGCAGTTTCTGATCTCGGTGGGGATCGGCAATCACAGTGGAAACGGGTTCCCGTGCGCGCAGCAATTGCAGTTGGCCACTGGCCAGTTGGCTGTAATAGCTGATGCTGGAACAACCGTTGAGTAACAAAAGCAACGCAGCCGGAAACAAAATGCGCAAAACGCGATCAAGTAACCCAAGGCTTGGATGCGGCCTGATCAAAATAAAAAATTCCTGGAGAGTCTGCTCGCAAGACTATCCCGCTTGACTGGAGCTCCGCTATGCGCAAATTGATGCTGACGGGAGGCCTGCTGACGCTGGCCGGCTGTGCCGGGTTCGGCTTGCCTCATCATGATCCGACGCAAGCATGGATTGATCTGGAATCCCATCAGGAAGATACGGCGCTGCTGGCGCTGGGAGTGGATGACAAAGCGACCACTGATAAACGCTACTTCCAGGTGCAGCCCGGTAGTCATGAGCTAAAGGTTCGCTATCAGTTTCCCGTACAGCCCACCAACATTGGCCCCGACGCCAAGCCGCTGTGGCGTGACTGTCAGTTAAACGTGAAATTCAACGAATTCAACGCCGGCGAGCGCTATCAATTGCAAGCAGGGAATATCGGGTTCCGACCATGGGCCAAGCTCTATGATCAGCAGCGAAAAGTGATTGGCCAAGGTACACCGGCGGGCTGCCAACGCACCTGATCGGCGCTATTCTGAATACCCGGTACTCAGGACATTCATCATGCGCAGGTTGATGCTGTTACTGGCTGCAAGCTTGGTTGCCGGTTGTTCGACACCGATGCCGGCAGCCAATCCGCAAATGGCGTGGGTCGACTTCTCCACACCCTTTCCAAACGACAAATTGCTGATGGGCGAGCGACTGGACAACCAGCGCTTGCGCGACGGGCGGTTTTTCCAGGTCACTCCCGGTAGCCACGAACTCACGGTTCGCTTCGATTTTGAAGTGCCTGGAGGGGGCTCGGATTTGTTTGACGGTGGCTCGGAACGGCTGTGCTACATGATCATCAAGTACGACCATTTCGAGGCCGGTCAGCGTTATGTGTTGCAAGCCCGCTCCATGGCGTTCACGCCCGAAGCTCGTCTGTACAACGCCAAAAATGAAATAGTCGCCGAAGAAAGACAGATCAACTGTGTGCCATAGGTCGGTCAGCGGTCGTTCTTCTGGTAGATGATTTTCTTGGTGCCATTTTCGCACGAGCCCACGACCATGTTCTGATCGTGGACTTCGTCGTTGGTAACGATTTCCAGGGTATAGGAGGTCACTCCGCGAGCCTGGATCTTGGCTTCGATTTCGGCCTTGAGTTCTTCACAGGGTTTAGGTGCTGCCAAGGCCGAAGAGGCCAGTGCGCAACAGATAACCGTCAAGGCAAAACGTTTCATGGTTGAAGCTCCTTTGAGGCAGCTCGCAGGATTCTGCGTTTTGGCTGCTGTCATTTATTCGACCACAATTTTGACGGGCAAGTCTGCTGTCGAGCAAAAAGATCGCAGCCTTACGCAGCTCCTACAGGGGAACGAGATTCATTGCAGGAGCTGCCGAAGGCTGCGATTTTTTACGGCGCCAACCCCGATTCAGCTAACTAAAGTCGCATCCAGGCTGATTTTCGCATTCAGAACCTTGGAAACCGGACAACCTTCCTTGGCCTTATTGCTCAGCTCCTCGAATTGCGCCTGGCTGGCACCGGGAATTTTCGCCTTGAGGATCAGTTTTACCGCTGTAATCGCAAATCCGCCATCCACCTGGTCCAAGGTGACTTCGGCCTTGGTATCAATGCTATCGGCCTTCAGGCCGGCCTCACCGAGAATCATGGAAAATGCCATGGAGAAACAGCCCGCATGGGCTGCGCCGATCAGCTCTTCCGGATTGGTCCCTTTGCCGCCCTCGAAACGCGCCTTGAAGCCGTAGGGCGCTTCCCTGAGCACACCGGTTTCCGTGGAAATCGAGCCGATGCCGGTTTTCAGGTCACCTTCCCAATGGGCCGATGCTTTCTTGATGATAGCCATGCCTTTCTCCTCAAAATCCGGCGCGAAAGGTCGCGCCTGTATGGTTTCGGTTACCAGGATTGTGAGGGTAGTCTGTGAATCAAAGTTCACTTCATCCGATCCTGGCGGCTTTTGGGCAGGAATTTTTCCCGCGCTATTGAAACTCGGGTATATGCCCTCATTGCATGAATCACGCCTTTGGATTCGGCAGGTTTTAGTTCGCAAGAAAAAACCTGCGCCCTCAATTGGAGAAGCAGGTTTATGAAACGACTGTCCGATATCAAGTTCTCGACCCTCGATCTTGTGCCCGTTCGAGAGAACGGCAGCGCCGCCCAGTCGCTGCGCAATTCGCTGGATCTGGCGCAGCACGTCGAGAAATTCGGCTACAACCGATTCTGGGTCGCCGAACACCACAACATGGATGGCATTGCCAGTTCCGCGACCTCGGTGTTGCTGGGATACCTGGCGGGCGGCACGTCGACCATTCGCGTGGGTTCGGGTGGCGTGATGCTGCCCAACCATGCCCCCCTGGTGATTGCCGAACAGTTCGGCACCCTTGAAAGCCTGTATCCGGGCCGCATCGATCTGGGGCTCGGTCGTGCCCCTGGTTCCGATCAGTTGACTGCCCGTGCGTTGCGTCGCGAACGCTCCGGCAGCGCAGACGACTTCCCGGACGATGTGGCGGAGCTGGTGCGTTACCTCGGCCCGCGCACGCCAGACCAGCGCGTCATTGCGATGCCGGGCACCGGTACGAATGTGCCGATCTGGTTGCTGGGCTCAAGCCTGTTCAGTGCGCAACTGGCAGGTGAGCGCGGTTTGCCCTACGCCTTCGCCTCCCATTTCGCACCGCGCTACATGCATGAAGCGATTCGCGTCTACCGCAATCACTTCAAGCCTTCAGCGGTGCTGGACAAACCTTACGTGATGCTCGGCGTGCCACTGGTGGCGGCCGACACCGATGAACAAGCCGACTATCTGGCGACCTCGGTGTTCCAGCGCATTCTCGCGCTGATGCGCGGCCAAAGCCTGGTGCAGCGTCCACCGGTGAAAACCATGGATGGCCTGTGGCTACCCCACGAGAGGGAGGCGGTGATGGATTTCCTGGGGTTGGCCATGATCGGCAGCCCGCAGAAAATCCGCGCCAAGCTGGACGTACTGGTCGAGCAGACCCAGGCCGACGAGCTGATTTTTACCTGCGACCTGTACGAACATGCTGATCGTCTGCATTCCTACGAGCTGTTGGCGCAAGTCATGAAAGGCTGACATTTGGCGCATTGACTTGTAGGAGCGAGCTTGCTCGCGATGAACCTGAGACCACTGCAGGGTGTCAGGCTTCCAGCGTTATCGTTGGCGACCATCGCGAGCAAGCTCGCTCCTACAGGTTTTGGTAACCCGCTTAACGCTTGTAGACGATGACCTTGGTGCCCTTTTCACAGGTACCGACGACTTTTCCGCCAGCGGCTGCTCCTTTATCGACAATTTCCAGCGAATAACCGGAAACGCCCTTGGCATCTAGCTTTGCCGCGATCTCGGCTTTCAGTTCTTCGCAGGATTTGACGTCAGCAAAGGCTGTCCCCGCCAGACTCAACAAACCTGCCGCCAAAATAAACTTCTTCATCAGTCGCAATCTCTGGTCGGATCAAAAGGGAGCACCCAGCCTTTGGCCAGATTTTAGTTATATAGCGCCTTGCCATTCCCTATGGCACTCGGCCAGCGCGCAAGTTCAGAAGGCTAGACCAACGTCAGCTGCTGGCAATCCTGAACCCGACTTTAAGCGTCACCTGGAAGTGCGCAGCCTTGCCATCCTTGATGTGTCCGCGGGTTTCGGTCACTTCAAACCATTCCATGTATTTGAGACTTTTACTGGCCTCGGCCAGTGCGTTGTTGATCGCGTCTTCAATGCTGCTGGTGGACGAGCCAACCAGTTCGACTTTCTTGTAGGTGTGATGGTCAGACATGGCGTTCTCCTCAGGGTGTGAAATACAGCCTAGCAGTGATTTTCTGTCTTACTTCTATTGGTCGTTCCGACATGGACGTTCACATTTACTGCACTTTCTCGAGCCCCTGAAGTCCCAACCAACACACGCCACTCATCAACAATGAAGGAGAGCCACCATGGCCAACAGCTCGTTACGCAAAGCCTCATTGCAAAGCATGGAAGCGGAGATCGAGAGTCTGCTCAAATCCTTGGAGAGCCTGAAGGACGACGCCTCGGACGAGTCGCGCAAGACCCTCAAGGTGCTCAAAGGCAACGCTGAGAACGCGCTGAGACATTCGCGCCATCTGCTTTCCGATGCCTATGAGGAGGTCAAGGTGAAAACCCGGGAAACCGGGATCGCGACTCGGGACTACGCCCAGGAGCACCCTTGGACGACAGCCGGTGTGGCCGTCGGTGCATTGGGCCTGTTGGCGGCCTACCTGCTGTTCAAACGCGGTGACTGATCCGTCTGGCACAGCTCGTTTTTGAGCCATTGCGCCAGTTGCCGGGCGCGCCCGTCCGCGGCGCGCTTGGGCAGCCATAGCGCCAGTTGCGCCGGCGTTTCGCTGAACCCCCAGGGCGCGACCAGTCGGCCGGCCTTCAGGTCCTCGGTCACCAGTGGCTCAGGGGCAATCGCCACGCCCAATCCGGCCACGGCCGCTTCCAGCAAATAATACAAATGCTCGAAACCTTGACCGTATTTCAACGACTTGGCGTCGAGGCCGCTCTGCTGTGCCCAACTGGGCCAGGCTTGTGGGCGCGATGTGGTGTGCAGCAATGATTCATTGAGCAGGGCTGTGGCGGGCGCGTCTTTGAGCCTGGCATAGCCGGCGAATCGAGGGCTCATCACCGGGCCGATCCGTTCGCTGGCGAGTTCGAATACCTGCATATCCGCCGGCCAGGGTGGCTCGGCAAATACCAGCAAGGCGTCCAGGCCTGGGCGGCGGGGATCAAGATCGCCTTCTCCGGCGGACAGGTGCAGGCGCAGGTCAGGCAGGTCGGCATTCAATCGTCCCAGGCGCGGAATGAACCAGCGTGCCAGCAGGCTTCCCGAGCAGCCCAGCACAAAAGGCGCATCGGCCGTGCTCTGGGTCAGTTCGGCACACACCGTGCGCAGGCGCTCGAAGGCTTCAGCGCTGGCATCGCGCAATCGCATGCCGGCATCTGTGAGTTTCAGGCCGCGACCTTCCTTGATGAAGAGGCTTACGCCGAGGTGTTCTTCCAGCACCTTCAGTTGCCGGCTGACCGCACCGTGGGTGACGTGCAGCTGTTCGGCAGCCTGACTGACGCTGTTCAGGCGGGCCGTGGCTTCAAAGGCGCGCAAGGCATTCAAGGGGGGCAGGTCGTGGCTCATGGTATCTGTGAGTTTTCCTGACAGGTTGCAGCGATCTTATCGGTTTTCAGGTCGCAGCGTCAGGGGTAGAGTGAAGCCCACTCTCTCTTCACGCATTCAACTGGAGCGCCAAATGACCCAGACAAATCTGCGCAACGGCCCTGACGCTAACGGCCTGTTTGGCGCGTTCGGCGGCCGTTACGTCGCTGAAACCCTGATGCCGCTGGTCCTCGACCTGGCCCGTGAATACGAAGCGGCCAAGGAAGATCCTGCATTCAAGGAAGAATTGGCCTACTTCCAGCGCGACTATGTCGGTCGTCCAAGCCCACTCTATTTCGCCGAGCGTCTGACCGAGTTCTGCGGCGGCGCAAAGATTTATCTCAAGCGCGAAGAGCTGAACCACACCGGCGCGCACAAGATCAACAACTGCATCGGCCAGATTCTGCTGGCGCGGCGCATGGGCAAGAAACGCATCATTGCCGAGACTGGCGCGGGCATGCACGGCGTCGCGACCGCCACCGTGGCCGCACGTTTTGGCCTGGACTGCGTGATCTACATGGGTACCACTGACATCGAGCGTCAGCAGGCCAACGTATTCCGCATGAAGCTGTTGGGTGCCGAAGTGATTCCGGTCGTGGCCGGTACCGGTACTTTGAAGGATGCGATGAACGAAGCCCTGCGTGACTGGGTGACCAACGTCGACAACACCTTCTACCTGATCGGCACCGTCGCCGGTCCACACCCTTATCCAGCGATGGTTCGTGATTTCCAGGCCGTCATCGGCAAGGAAACCCGCGACCAGCTGCAAGCCCAGGAAGGTCGTCTGCCGGACAGCCTGGTGGCGTGCATCGGTGGCGGTTCCAACGCCATGGGCCTGTTCCACCCGTTCCTCGACGACAAGAGCGTTGAAATCATCGGCGTTGAAGCGGCCGGTCACGGCATCGAAACCGGCAAGCACGCTGCCAGCCTGAACGGTGGCGTTTCGGGTGTGCTGCACGGCAACCGCACTTTCCTGTTGCAGGACGACGACGGCCAGATCATCGACGCCCACTCGATCTCCGCAGGCCTGGACTATCCGGGCATCGGCCCGGAACACGCCTGGTTGCATGACATCGGCCGCGTCCAGTACACCTCGGTGACCGACGACGAAGCCCTCGCTGCCTTCCACCAATGCTGCCGCCTGGAAGGGATTATTCCTGCACTGGAAAGCGCTCACGCCCTGGCTGAAGTGTTCAAGCGCGCACCGAAGCTGCCGAAGGATCACCTGATGGTGGTCAACCTGTCCGGTCGCGGGGACAAAGACATGCAGACCGTGATGCACCACATGGAACAATCGAAGCAGGAGAAACACTGATGAGCCGCCTGCAAACACGTTTTGCCGAACTCAAGGAACAGAACCGCGCTGCCCTGGTGACCTTCGTCACCGCCGGTGACCCGGACTACGACACGTCCCTGGCGATCCTCAAGGGTTTGCCGGCCGCTGGCGCCGACGTGATCGAATTGGGCATGCCCTTCACCGATCCGATGGCTGACGGCCCGGCGATCCAGCTCGCCAACATCCGCGCCCTGGCTGCCAAGCAGAACCTGGTGAAAACCCTGGAAATGGTGCGTGAGTTCCGCAAGGACAACAACGAAACGCCGCTGGTGCTGATGGGATACTTCAACCCGATTCACAAGTACGGCGTACCGCGTTTTATCGCTGATGCGAAAGAGGCTGGTGTCGATGGCTTGATCGTGGTCGATATGCCGCCTGAACATAATGGCGAACTGTGCGACCCGGCACAGGCTGCCGGTCTGGACTTCATCCGTCTGACCACCCCGACCACAGACGACGTTCGCCTGCCCACCGTGCTCAACGGCAGCTCCGGCTTTGTGTATTACGTCTCCGTTGCCGGTGTGACCGGTGCTGGCGCGGCAACACTGGAGCACGTCGAAGAGGCGGTCGCTCGTCTGCGTCGCCATACCGACCTGCCGATCAGCATCGGCTTCGGCATCCGTACACCGGAGCAAGCGGCGTCTATCGCGCGTCTGGCGGACGGTGTGGTGGTGGGTTCGGCATTGATCGATCACATCGCCGATGCCTCGACGCCGGATCAGGCGATCGATGGCGTACTGAGCCTTTGCTCGGCACTGGCTGATGGTGTGCGTAAGGCCCGTGTCAGCTGAAGGTAAAGTTCCTGATACAGAGGAATTAGAGCCTCCCGGCACAGACTAACCAGCAAGACCGAGGGCTTCAGGACTGCGTTCTGAAGCCCTTTTTGCTGTGTGTGTTGTGAGGAAACCCCCAATGAAAATGCCGAAACGTCTGATTGCCAGCCTGGGTGTGCTGATGCTCAGTGCGACCCCGTTGCTGCACGCCAGCGCCGATCAACGCGACGATCACGACCACGGCGGCCCGCAGCAGGGCCATTACGACAATCACGGCGATGATCATCGTGGCGGGCAGGACAACCATCGTGGCGGACCTCCTCCACGGGACTTCGGTCCAGTGCGCCAGACCATTCACGACCATCGCGACTATTTCGTACGCGGGGCTCCGCCACCGCCGGGTATTCGTCTGGTTCGGGGTCGGCCTTTGCCCCATGGTTACTATGGTGAGCGACTGGATAACCGTGCACTGGGGCGACTGCCGTACTACCCGGGTTACGAATGGCGTCGGGCCGGGGGGGATGTTGTGCTGATCGCGGTGGGGAGCGGGATTGTGTATGAGGTCCTAGAGGGCGTGCTCTACTGAGTCGCTGTTTGATTGTGGCGACGGAGCAAGCTCCCTCGCCACAAAAATACTCACTTAAGGCAACTCCAACCCGCCCGACGCCTTGTGCAGTGTGCGCAGATGCTCGCCAATCTGCTTCACGTTGGCTTCATTAGCCGCCATTTCCGCTGCACGTTCCGGTTCAAGCAAGGCCCTGACTTCCTTGTCCAGATCTCCGCTCAGTGCCTGAAGCTGTTTCTGGCGCAGGCTGCTTTCCGATTCCAGGCGTTGCCATTCATTCGGCTGCGGCAATCCATAGCCTCCGCTGCCGAGCAGTTCCGCCGGGCGGCTGAGGAAGCCGCTGTTGGCCAGAATCTCCTGCAAGGTTTTATTGGCTCTGTCCATGCCGCCGTTCTGCAGCTCCCGGGCGCCCAGATAGCGTTGTTTCACTTCATCCTGGGCCAGCACCAATTGCTGCCGGAAACTGGCCTGCTCCAGCAGCAGCAGTGCCGCACTGGTGCGCAGGTCAGCCTGATCAAACCATTGGCGGCGCTGCTCGGCTTTCAAGGCCAGCCAGTCCTCGACCTTGTCCTGTTTGATCGGCAAGTGTTTCTTCAACACCTCGAACATCGCTTGATAGCGTTCACGGAAGGAGTCGAAGCGATAACCCAGGCGTAGCGCTTCGCGGGGATCGTCCAGCACGCTGGTGTTGGCCAGGCCGCGCCCCTTGAGCACTTCGAGCAGCCCGTTTGGCATGATGCTGTCCAGTCCGACCAGCTTCGAATTGTTGGTGCCGCTGCGTAGCAGTTTGAGGCCTTCTACTGCGCAGTTGTTGGAGAGGAAAAAGTAGTTTCCGTCATAGCTCCAGTGCATCTCGGCGGCATGTTCCACCACCTCTTCGATTTCGTTGCGCGACAGATTCAGCGGCACTGAAGCCAGGCTGCGCAATTCGGTCTTGGTGTATTCATCGATCACTTGGGCCAACGGCAGGACAAACAGGCGAGAGGGGTATTTGCCCACCAGTCCATCCCAGCTCGACAGCTGCACGTCGCCGACGAAGGCGCGGTAGGACAACACCAGATGCTGGTCCAGGTCCAGCCGACAGTCCGGCCCACGAGGCCGGCCCGGAGCACAGATCACCAGCCGCAACATGCTGTGGCCCCAGCGGCTGACCCAGTTCTGATTGGCCTCGGCCAGCAGATAGTCGACGGCATACACCCGCTCCGGATCGACCTGGCCCAGCGGTGTTTTGGCAAAGTCATTGCCGGCATTGAGGAACGCGAAGGTTTTGCCGCAGGTGTCTTTGGCGGCAGGTGCCCAGCCGAAGTGTTCTTTGTAGTAGCGGTACAGGGCCGGGCGGCGACAGGCGTAACCCGGATCGAGGAGGAAGTACTCCATGTTGACCGCGACGAACTCTTTGGGACTGCTCGTTTCGTAGATGTCCGGACTGCGTGCGATCTGCCGGTTGTACTGTTCACGTTCGCCACGACGGCCCACGTATTGCGGCCAGCCGGCAAGGTCGAGCAGGCGCGGATCGTCGCTGAGGGTGAAGCGGCGCCCGGACTGACCGCGACATTCGTCGGGAATGCCGACCAGGCCTGAGCTGCTGTCCTGTCGGGTACAGCGTTGGATCAGTGTGCGCTCCGCCTGGGGCCACAGGCGTGAACGGTCATAAATGTGGGTCAGTTCGTGCAAAACCGTAGCGAGCATTTCCCGGCGTACGGTGCCATGGGGACGGTAGGTTTTTTTGGTGGCGGCGCTGCCGTCCGTGAGGCTGGCCAGCAACCTGCGATTCAGATCGAGTTCGGACACCAACGATGCCTGGCCATAGGCGTTTGTGGGCATGTCGTCGGTCCAGCCGACGTCGATGCGCCGGTCGAGGTGCTCGATAAAGCGCGGCGGTAGCGCCTGCATGGCTTCATCGAGCAACGCCTGACTGGCCTGCTGTTGTGCGGGACTCAGATCTTCTGTCTTGAGGTGTAGTTCAAGGCCGGCCTGGGCGTTGTTGCCGAACAGCAACAGCGCCCCGGCCAGTAGCCAGGCTGTGGATAGCTTCACAGTGCGAGGATGGCTTCGGCGAGAACCTGATCACTGGCATCACGGGCTTCCGGCACGCGGGTGCGCAACATGTCGAAGGCCGCTTCCAGGTGCGCACCACGAATATCGCCATTGGTCGCAACGAAGCTGGCGGCGTCATCCTGTGCTTCGCGCACGAGTTTCGAGTCCCTGATGGACGTGGTGGTATCAGAAGTGAAATCCAGTGTGCGCTGGGTGGCACGAATGAGGATGTTACTGGTGGCTACCAGGGTATGTGCCTGGGCCATATCGGCCAACAACAGCAGGCCAAGGGTGGCGGCAATCAGCGGGCTACGCATGGAACGACTCCGGAGGAACTAAGGATAACTATTGGACGAGAATTGCCTGTGCCAGTTCAAGGTCGCTGGCATGAAGTTTTGGCTGGTTCTGGCGCAGATAGCGCAGGGCCGACTCGAGTTGGGCGCCTCTCAATTGGCCGTCACTGGCGATGAACGCTGCGGCGTCATCATGGGCGGCGAGCAGCAGTTTATGGTCGAAGGGGGCGGAGGTCACCAGGCTTGAGGCATAACCACTGGCCACGGTGCCTTGCGTCGACAGATTAAAGGCGTCGAAGGCATAGGCCGAGCCCGAATAGTTGGCCGCCATAAAGGCAGAAGTGATTAACAGGCGTGAAAGAAAACGCATGAGACTCGGCAGTTGAAAGCGAGTCCCAAGGCTAGCGCAATGCCCGGACTAGAGCCAGCGCCGAAACATGAACATGGGGACACGTTGGGCGTGTCCCGCGTCAGACGTTTGCTTAGATCGCCAGAATCGCTTGCGCCAATTGCGCATCGCTTGCATTCAGTTGAGGAGCCTGATGCCGGATGTGGTCGAGCGCGCTTTCCAGTTTTACGCCGCGGATGTTGCCCTCGCTGGCGACGAAACTGGCGGCGTCGTCACGAGCGGCCAGTACGATCTTGTCATCTTTAAAGGACGAAGTGACGTCGGAGGTTGCATCGGAGGTGGCTTTGAGTGCACCGACGACGGCATCGGTGGTCACGATGAAGCTGGTGGCGTGGGCATTGGCAGCCACGGCAATCAGGGCTGCAGCGCTGAGCAGGCGAAGACGGGACATGGTGTAGCTCCTTTGGATAATTCAATTGAAATATGGCGTGGTGTCTGGAGAGTCAGACGTTAGACACTCCGCGCTCGCCAAGTTCTGGTTTGATATTAGGCCTGCTCATAGCGATTCGAACAGTGCCTTCTGTTCGGGCAGCGCATCAGCGCCAAAATGGTTTATCCAATTCTTTGGCACGATCAGCGTGGCTGATGCCCAGGTCTGAGAGCTGCCGATCATCCAGTTGGCCCAGTAAATGCCGGGTTCTGCTCCTTTCCAGGCTGTCGCCGAACCTCCTGAGCAATCTGCGGAGCCAGCTCACGCGATGATTGGATTGAGGCGTGGAAATGGAAGTATCCAAAGTGCGATTCATGGTGCAGTCCTTTTGCAGTCGGGATGGGATCTCATGTTGATCCCGACCGGATACTGGCAACAGACACACCAAGACTGAATTGTACTGGTTCAGTTGCGATGTTATTACAACTGTACCTATTGGCGACTTCTTCCTCTGTATTGTTGGTTTTGGATCGTCAAAACGACAAAGCCCGTCGTGGTTTCCCACGACGGGCTTTGCTTTTTCAATTCGGGTTGCTGGCGGTGGACCTTAAGGTCAGGGCCAGCGACGCTGACTTAGCGCCAGAACGGCTTGCTCAGCTCTTCGAAGCGTTGTGCTTCGCTGATCCCGGCATCAGCCAGCAGACGCGAATCCAGGCGAGCCAGTTGGTGGCGGCTGGAGATGCGGCGCTGCCACAGCATCAGGTTGGCGATAACGCGCAGAGGCAGGGAAGCCTGGGTTTTTGCAGCAGTGTCTTCGAAGAACAGATCGGAACTGAGTGTACGTTCCATGGTTTTCATCCTTCCGCTTGTGGCGGGATTAGGTAGTGGTTTAACTGGTGCCCATGATCCTCTTGTTTGCCTAGTCCCTGTAGATACAGTTCATCTGTATTGTGAGGGCTCAGTTAACTGTTTATAGGGGGTGTACTGGTCAAAATTGAGGCAACTGTACCTATCCGCACCTAAATAGTGCGTTTTTGCTGGTTTGATAGGGTGGCGTAGGGAATTACGGTAGAAAATGACCGGTACAGCAGTACAGTTTTTGAAGGATTTACGCTTAGCGATAAGCAGCTGACGAAACTGTGTTTGCATCAGCTGCTATCTGTACCAATCAGACGGCGAGCATTTGTCCGGTTTCTTCCAGATTCATGTGCCAACTCAGGGCGTCGCGCAGGATGTGGGGGGTGTGCCCGCCGATTGCGCAGGCTGCCGTGAAGTAGTCATTCAATGCCTGGCGGTAATCCGGGTGTACACAGTTATCGATGATGACGCGGGCGCGCTCGCGGGGTGCCAGGCCACGCAAGTCCGCCAGGCCCACCTCGGTGACGAGAATGTCGACGTCATGCTCGGTGTGGTCAACGTGACTGACCATAGGCACCACACTGGAAATGGCGCCGCCCTTGGCGATCGATTTGGTGACGAAGATCGCCAGATGCGCGTTGCGCGCGAAGTCACCCGAACCGCCAATGCCGTTCATCATCCGCGTGCCGCAGACGTGGGTGGAGTTCACGTTCCCATAAATGTCGAACTCGAGCGCCGTGTTGATGCCGATGATACCCAGGCGACGCACCACTTCCGGGTGGTTGGAGATCTCTTGTGGGCGCAGCACCAGTTTGTCCTTGTAACGCTCCAGATTACCGAACACATCGGCATTGCGGCGGCTCGACAATGTGATCGAACTACCCGAGGCAAAGCTCAGCTTGCCGGCGTCGATCAAGTCGAAGGTCGAGTCCTGCAGCACTTCGGAGTACATCGTCAGGTCTTCGAAAGGCGAATCGATCAGGCCGCACATCACCGAGTTGGCGATGGTGCCAATCCCGGCCTGCAGCGGGCCGAGCTTGTTGGTCATGCGCCCGGCGTCCACTTCCTGCTTGAAGAAGTCGATCAGGTGGTCGGCGATGGCTTGGGTTTCCGCGTCTGGCGGCAGCACGGTGGAAGGCGAGTCGGATTGGTTGGTGATCACGATCGCGACGATTTTTTCCGGCGGAATCGGGATGGCGGTGCTGCCAATGCGATCCTCGACCTTGACCAGCGGAATCGGCGTGCGGGTCGGACGATAGGTCGGGATATAAATGTCGTGCAGGCCTTCGAGGTTCGGGTTGTGCGCCAGGTTGATCTCGACGATCACGTGTTTGGCGAAAATCGCGAAGCTGGCCGAGTTGCCCACGGAGGTGGTGGGCACGATATGACCTTGTTCGGTAATGGCGACGGCTTCGATGACCGCGATGTCCGGCAGTTTCAGTTGCTGGTTGCGCAGTTGCTCGACGGTTTCCGAGAGGTGTTGGTCGATGAACATGACTTCGCCAGCATTGATTGCCTTGCGCAGGGTGCTGTCCACCTGGAATGGCATGCGCCGTGACAATACGCCGGCTTCGGTGAGCTGCTTGTCGAGATCGTTGCCCAGGCTGGCGCCGGTCATCAGGCTGATCTTCAGTGGCGTGACCTTGGCCCGTTCCGCCAGTGCGTGGGGGACGGCCTTGGCTTCACCGGCGCGGGTGAAGCCGCTCATGCCGACGGTCATGCCGTCCTCAATCAAAGCGGCAGCCTCGGCGGCGTTCATCACTTTATCCAACAACGAAGGCAGGCGAATACGGTCACGGTACATGGATTGTTATCTCGGGAAGCGGGTAGCTGGATGCGCAGTCTATTGAATTTCGCTGCTCCCTGTCCCGCTACCAAGGTCGCAAAAGAGGCGTCTATTCCGCGGCTTTCAAGCAAAACACCGTTACCGTTTCGGTAATAAAACAGCGTTGTGCCTGCCGATTTGCGCAAACAAAAACGCCCCGACAAGTCGGGGCGTTTTTATTGCCAGCGAGGGTTACTCGACAGCCTTGACCATGTCTTCGATGACCTTTTTGGCGTCACCGAACACCATCATGGTTTTGTCCAGGTAGAACAGTTCGTTGTCCAGGCCGGCATAGCCGCTGGCCATCGAGCGTTTGTTGACGATGATGGTCTTGGCTTTGAACGCTTCGAGAATCGGCATGCCGGCAATCGGCGATTTCGGATCGTTCTTGGCGGCCGGGTTGACCACGTCGTTGGCGCCCAACACCAGTACCACATCGGCTTGGCCGAACTCGGAGTTGATGTCGTCCATCTCGAACACCTGGTCGTAAGGCACTTCAGCCTCGGCCAGCAATACGTTCATGTGGCCTGGCATACGACCGGCAACCGGGTGGATCGCGTACTTCACGGTCACGCCACGATGAGTCAGCTTCTCGGTCAGTTCCTTCAGCGCATGTTGCGCCCGCGCTACCGCCAGGCCGTAGCCCGGAACAATGATCACGGTGTCGGCGTTGGTCAGCAGGAAGGTCGCGTCATCAGCCGAGCCGGATTTCACCGGGCGCGCTTCTTTCGAGCCAGCAGGGCCGGCCGCGTCCGCAGTGTTGCCGAAACCACCGAGCAGTACGTTAAAGAAGGAGCGGTTCATCGCCTTGCACATGATGTACGACAGGATCGCACCGGACGAACCCACCAGCGAGCCGGCGATGATCAGCATCGAGTTGTTCAGCGAGAAGCCGATACCCGCCGCTGCCCAGCCGGAATAGCTGTTGAGCATCGACACCACCACCGGCATGTCGGCGCCGCCAATCGGGATGATGATCAGCACGCCGAGCACGAAGGCCAGCGCCAGCATCACGCCGAAAGCGGTGTAGTCGCCAGTGAGCATGAAGGTCACACCCAGTGCCAGCGTGGCCAGGCCCAGCAGCAGGTTCAGCTTGTGCTGACCGCTAAACTGTACCGGCGCACCCTGAAACAGGCGGAACTTGTACTTGCCAGCCAGTTTGCCGAAGGCAATGACAGAACCGGAGAAGGTGATCGCACCGATGGCAGCCCCGAGGAACAGTTCCAGGCGGTTACCAGCGGGGATCGCATCACCCAGTTGCTGGACGATGCCCAGCGACTGCGGCTCGACCACGGCAGCCACGGCGATGAACACCGCTGCCAGGCCGATCATGCTGTGCATGAAGGCGACCAGCTCGGGCATCTTGGTCATTTCAACGCGTTTGGCCATGATCGAACCGGCGGTGCCGCCGATCAGCAGGCCGACGATCACGTAGACGATACCGTCATGGGCCAGTTCGGCGCCGAGCTTGTAGATCAGGCCAACCGTGGTGAGGATCGCCAGACCCATGCCGAGCATGCCGAACAGGTTGCCGCGACGCGAGGTGGTCGGATGCGAAAGACCCTTGAGCGCCTGGATGAAGCAAACCGAGGCGATCAAATACAGGGAAGTAACCAGGTTCATGCTCATGCTTGCTGCACCTCAGCCTTGACTGCTTCGGCCTTGGCTGCCGGAGCTTTTGCTGGAGCCGCCTTCTTCTTGAACATTTCCAGCATGCGTCGGGTGACCAGGAAGCCACCAAATACGTTGACTGCGGCCAGGGCCACGGCCAGGGTGCCCATGGTCTTGCCCAGTGGGGTCACGGTGAGGGCGGCGGCGAGCATGGCACCGACGATCACGATGGCGGAGATGGCGTTGGTCACGGCCATCAGTGGTGTGTGCAGGGCAGGAGTCACGTTCCAGACCACGTGGTAGCCGACATAGATAGCCAGTACGAAGATGATCAGGTTGTAGATACCGTGAGAGATCAGCATGTCTTCCATTGTTTTTATCCTCAGCCGTTCTTGCGCACGATCTGGCCGTCGCGGCACATCAGGCACGCGGCGACGATATCGTCTTCAAGGTTGATCACCAGTTGTCCTTCTTTATCGAACAACAGTTTCATGAAGTCCAGCAGGTTGCGTGCATACAGGGCCGAGGCATCGGCTGCGACCGCGGCCGCCAGATTGGTCGGGCCGACGATGGTCACGCCATGTTCGACGACTACCTGGTCAGCCACAGTGAGCGGGCAGTTGCCACCTTGGGCGGCCGCCAGATCGATGACCACCGAGCCCGGCTTCATCTGCGCCACGGTTTCCGCACTCAATAGCGTCGGCGCCTTGCGGCCCGGAATCAGAGCGGTGGTAATGACAATGTCGGCCTGCTTGGCGCGTTCATGCACGGCCACAGCCTGACGCTGCATCCAGCTGGCCGGCATTGGTCGGGCATAGCCGCCGACACCGACGGCGCATTCGCGCTCTTCATCGGTCTCGTAAGGCACGTCGACGAATTTGGCGCCGAGGGATTCAATCTGTTCCTTAACCGCCGGGCGTACGTCAGACGCTTCGATCACCGCACCCAGACGCTTCGCCGTGGCGATGGCCTGCAATCCGGCAACACCGGCACCGAGAATCAGCACGCGCGCCGCTTTCACGGTGCCCGCAGCGGTCATCAGCATCGGCATGAAGCGCGGATAGTGGTGAGCTGCCAGCAACACAGCCTTGTAGCCGGCGATGTTGGCTTGGGAGGACAGCACATCCAGGCTCTGGGCGCGGGAGGTGCGCGGCGCGGCTTCCAGCGCGAACGCGGTAATGCCGCACTCGGCCAGCTTGGCGATGGTTTCATTGCTGAACGGGTTGAGCATGCCCACGACAACGGTGCCGGGCTTGATCAGCACCAGTTCGCTGTCGCTGGGTGCGACCACTTTGAGAATCAGCTCGGCACCAAACGCATCATTGGCGCTGCCAATGGTTGCGCCTGCCGCTTCATAGGCACTGTCTACAACGCTGGCATTAACGCCGGCGCCGCTTTGTACAGTGACCTTATGACCCTGGCCGATCAGCTTCTTGATGGTTTCCGGGGTAGCAGCAACCCGTGTTTCACCCGTCTGGGTTTCGAGAGGAACACCAATGTGCACGTCAAATCTCCTGCGTGATCTTATTAAGTAAACCCATGCACTACGGATGGTGCGGCTGGGGCGGCCGATCAGCACGATCCCGCTAAATCAGGGCGGGGCGCGGCATTTTGCAGGCGAACTTTGTGCCCTTCAAGGGATTATGACGTGTGACGGAAAATTAACTACAAGTCACCCCGTGACCGAATGTCGCATCAATTCGGTTCAAGCCCTTGTACAGCGTGCCTTTCAGACGATTTTGCCAAAATTCAGCAATTTTCACATCGGCCCTATGAATGATGCTGTATCGCCTTTGAATACAGGCGCAAAGCCATGTATTCAGGCGCTTGTGGGACGTTTGTACCGCTTGTGGGTACAGTCTTCGGATATGCGACAAATACTTATATCTGTAGGGTTTTTATTTTATTGACTACGGGGTCAGCTAATGGCTGTAAGCCTTCAGCCTTCTAGGCTGTAGCTGTGTGCCTGATTGACCAGCCAATCCCGAAAAGCCCGCAAAGAGGCAGATTCGACCTTCCGTTCAGGAATCATCAGGTAATAAGCCTTGATGCTGGAGAGTGCCTGCGGGTTGGCAATGACCAGTCTTTTCTCTGCCAATTCACGCTGAATCAGAAACGGTGGAATCAGGGCGATACCCATGTCGTGCATGGCTGCCTGGGCCAGCATGGAGAATAGCTCGTAGCGTGGTCCTGTCATGTCGCGAGGGACATTCAGTCGCTGAGAGTTAAACCAATGTCGCCAGGCGTAGGGGCGGGTGGTCTGCTGCAAAAGAGGTAGCTCAGCGATTTCGTCGGCGGTCAGATGAGTGTTTTTCCCCATCAGGTTGGGGCTGCAAACGGGGAGTGGATGTTCGCCCATCAAACGGTGGGATTCTGTGCCGGACCAGTCTGCGTCGCCGAAGTAAATTGCGGCATCGAAGTCCGTGTCGGCAAACAGGAAGGGGCGTGTGCGGTTGGTCAGGTTGACCGTTACTTCCGGGTGTTTTTGCTGGAAGTCCTTGAGGCGAGGCAACAGCCATTGGGTGCCGAAGGTCGGCACCACTGCCAGCTCGATCACGTTGGCACCTTGCTGGCCCATCACGGACAGGGTGTCGCGCTCGACCGCGTCGAGCTGGGTGGCGACCCGACGACTGTAGGAGAGGCCAGCCTCTGTCAGCTTTACTCCGCGTCGTGAGCGTCGGAACAGCTCAACATTGAGAAACTCCTCAAGGCTGGCGATCTGTCGGCAAATCGCCCCCTGTGTCAGTGAAAGTTCCTGTGCCGCCTTGGTAAAGCTCTCATGGCGCGCGGCCGCCTCAAAGCTGATCAGGGCGGTGGTGCTGGGTATCTTCCTGCGCATGTACGTCAACCTCACTAATACATCGCACAATTTGCCGTTTGCGACGTTTCGGAGTGAGAAATTAGCACAACAGTATGCGAAATCCTCGTTTGCCCAGATGACGAACCCGGCCTAGGATCAGTCCACGTTTATTTCACCCCGTTTCGAGAGGACACACTCATGGCCGGTAAAGCTAGCTTCAACTGGATCGATCCCCTGCTGCTGGATCAACAGCTCACCGAAGAAGAGCGCATGATCCGCGACACCGCCGCGCAGTTCGCCCAGCAGAGCCTCGCGCCGCGCATTCTCGAAGCGTTCCGTCACGAAAAGACTGACCCGGCGATCTTCCGCGAAATGGGCGAGGTCGGCCTGTTGGGTGCAACCATTCCTGAGCAGTACGGTGGCAGTGGCCTGAATTATGTCAGCTACGGCCTGATTGCCCGTGAGGTCGAGCGTATCGACTCCGGCTACCGCTCGATGATGAGTGTGCAGTCCTCGCTGGTCATGGTGCCGATCAACGAATTCGGTACCGAAGCGCAGAAGCAGAAATATCTGCCGAAACTGGCTTCCGGCGAGTGGATCGGCTGCTTCGGCCTGACCGAGCCGAACCACGGTTCCGACCCGGGCTCGATGATTACTCGTGCACGCAAAGTGGAAGGCGGCTACAGCCTGACGGGCAGCAAGATGTGGATCACCAATAGCCCGATCGCGGATGTGTTCGTGGTCTGGGGTAAAGACGATGCAGGCGACATTCGTGGTTTTGTTCTGGAGAAAGGCTGGAAGGGCCTGAGCGCCCCGGCGATTCACGGAAAGGTCGGTCTGCGTGCATCGATCACCGGTGAGATCGTCATGGACAACGTATTCGTGCCGGAAGAGAACATCTTCCCGGATGTCCGCGGCTTGAAAGGTCCTTTCACTTGCCTGAACTCTGCGCGTTACGGCATTTCCTGGGGCGCGCTGGGTGCTGCCGAGTTCTGCTGGCACACCGCTCGCCAGTACACCCTGGATCGTCAGCAGTTCGGTCGCCCATTGGCAGCCACTCAACTGATCCAGAAGAAGCTGGCTGACATGCAGACCGAAATCACCATGGCGCTGCAAGGTTGCCTGCGTCTGGGGCGCATGAAGGACGAAGGTACTGCAGCGGTGGAAATCACTTCAATGATGAAGCGCAACTCCTGCGGCAAGTCCCTGGACATCGCGCGCATGGCTCGCGACATGCTGGGCGGCAATGGTATCTCCGACGAGTTCGGCGTCGCTCGCCACCTGGTCAACCTGGAAGTAGTGAATACCTATGAAGGTACGCATGACGTCCACGCCCTGATCCTCGGTCGCGCGCAGACCGGCCTTCAAGCGTTCTATTAATAGGAGAACGCCATGGGCGCGCTTTCACATTTGCGGGTACTTGATTTGTCGCGGGTATTGGCCGGGCCGTGGGCTGGGCAGATTCTTGCGGACCTTGGCGCTGAAGTGATCAAGGTCGAGCGTCCGGGCAATGGTGATGACACGCGCGCCTGGGGTCCGCCTTTCCTTAAAGACGCCTATGGCGAAAACACCAGCGAGGCCGCCTATTACTTGTCGGCCAATCGCAACAAGCAATCGGTGACCATCGACTTCACCCGTCCGGAGGGGCAGAAGCTGGTGCGTGACCTGGCGGCGAAGTCGGACATTTTGATCGAAAACTTCAAGGTGGGTGGTCTGGCGGCTTATGGGCTGGACTATGAATCGTTGAAGGCAATCAATCCGAATCTGATCTATTGCTCGATCACCGGGTTTGGTCAAACCGGCCCTTATGCCAAGCGCGCGGGTTATGACTTCATGATCCAGGGGCTAGGCGGCCTCATGAGCCTGACTGGGCGACCTGAGGGGGATGAGGGTGCAGGGCCGGTGAAGGTGGGCGTGGCGCTGACCGACATTTTGACCGGGCTGTATTCGACGGTGGCGATCCTGGCGGCGCTTGCGCATCGGGATCATGTCGGGGGTGGTCAGCATATTGATATGGCATTGCTGGATGTACAGGTGGCGTGCCTGGCCAACCAGGCGATGAACTATCTGACGACAGGCAATCCGCCCAAGCGATTGGGGAATGCTCATCCGAACATCGTGCCTTATCAGGATTTTCCTACGGCGGATGGCGACTTTATCCTTACCGTGGGGAATGACGGGCAGTTCCGCAAATTTGCGGAAGTCGCCGGGCAGCCTCAGTGGGCGGATGATCCGCGCTTTGCCACAAACAAGCTGCGGGTGGCGAATCGGGCGGTGCTTATTCCCCTGATCCGCCAGGCGACAGTTTTCAAGACGACCGCTGAATGGGTGGCGCAGTTGGAGCAGGCTGGAGTTCCCTGTGGGCCTATCAATGATCTTGCCCAGATGTTCGCCGATCCACAGGTCAAGGCGCGCGGGCTGGCGATCGAACTGCCCCATGCGTTGGCCGGGATGGTGCCTCAGGTAGCGAGTCCGATTCGTTTGTCGAAGACGCCGGTCGAGTACCGTCTTGCGCCTCCTTTGTTGGGCGAGCATACGCTGGAGGTTCTGCAGCGGGTGCTAGGGCTGGATGCCGGAGCGGTGGGCGCATTCAAGGATTCAGGCGTGCTCTAAGGATTCCTTCTATATAGAGAGGCAGGATTTGCTCCTTCCGATTGTGTGAAGGGGCTGTTTTTCCTGCCGCCTGTAACTTATTGAAAGGAAGCTGAAATTAGGTGTTGACGGCAGATTTCAGATGTCTATAATTCGCCCCACTTACGGCGCAGTCGAAACGGAAAACTCCTTGGTAAACAATGAGTTACGCAGTTTTCGACAGTGAGTTGCTTCAGGTCATCGAAGCCGAAAGGGAGTTGAAAAAGAGGTGTTGAC
>NZ_JABFMU010000019.1 GCF_013359695.1 Pseudomonas sp. C2B4 | reverse complement strand
ACCAACTCCCCCCGGAGGTCCCCCCAATTATTTCTGTGGGAGCGAGCCTGCTCGCGAAGGCAGCGACTCGGTCTCCAGTCAGCCGAAGCGGTAAATATCCATGCCGAGCGCGCCCATGGTGAACCCCTGGTGAGCGATGCTGAAATCTCCCCCGGCACTGCGGGCAAAATAAAGCGGCAGCAAATGTTCATCACTGGGATGGTTACGCACGGCGTTCGGAGCCTGTTGACGATAATCGTGCAGGGCCGTTTCGTCATCGGCCTCAAGTTTCTCGATCATCCAGTCGCGAAATACCTTTGCCCAGGGTTCAACGCTCTCGGGGCCGGCGTGCCAGTCCAGTTCCCGCAGGTTGTGGGTAATGCTGCCGGAGCCGATCAGCAGTACACCCTGTCCGCGCAGGCTGGCCAGGGCATGGCCGACACGGGTTTGCAGGGCAGGGCCACCTTGGGTGGGCAGGGAAACCTGGACAATCGGGATATCGGCCTGCGGATACATCAATGACAAGGGCACCCAAACCCCATGGTCGAACGGGCGCCGGGTATCGATGTGTGCCGGAAGGTCTGCGGCGTTCAACAGCTCGACAACTGCTGCTGCCAGCTGAGGATCGCCGGGTGCCGGGTATTGCACTTCGAACAGTGCCCGTGGAAAGCCACCGAAGTCATGCCAGGTTTCGGGCCGGGGATTACCGCTGACCAACAGTTCTTGGCTTTCCCAGTGCGCGGAAACAATCACGATGGCTTTGGGTTTGGGCATGTCTGCCGCCAGGCGCGCGAGGGCCGGCCCGCTGGCGCCGGGTTCCAGGGCTAGCATGGGGGAACCATGGGATATGTACAGGCTGGGGAACATGAATGAGCTCCGGAGAGTTAAGATGACGCCATCTTCAGTCAGATCATTGATCTAAATCTAATATAAGTTTTAGGGTGTTTTGATCGAATTTTCGGGGTTATTTATGCAGCCGGAGTTTTGGCACAAGAAGTGGGCGTCGAATCAGATCGGCTTTCACCTGCCGCAGGTGAACCCTTATCTTCAACGTTTCTGGCCACAGCTGGGCGTGGAGGAAAGTGCGCGGGTGCTGGTGCCTTTGTGCGGCAAGAGCCTGGATTTGTTGTGGCTGGCCCATCAGGGGCATGAAGTCCTGGGGATCGAGTTGTCGGAGAAGGCCGTTGAGGATTTTTTCAGTGAGCATCAACTGGATCCGGCCGTCAGTGAACAAGGGCCGTTCAATGTCTATCGGGCGGGCTCCATCGAGCTTTGGTGTGGGGATTTCTTCGCGCTGACGCCTGGCGACGTTGCCGATTGTTCCGCGCTTTATGATCGCGCCGCGCTGATTGCGTTGCCGCCGGCGATGCGTGAGCAGTATGCGACGCATTTGAACCGGATATTGCCCAAGGGGTCTCTGGGGCTATTGATTACGCTGGATTACGATCAGGCTGAAATGTCGGGGCCGCCATTTGCCGTGCTCGATGATGAAGTGCAGCGGTTGTTCGGGGCTTCCTGGACATTGAAAGTCCTGGAGGATCAGGATGTGCTGAGCGAGAGCGGGAAGTTTCTAGAGGCGGGTGTTACGCGGCTTGAGGAGCGGGTTTATCGGGTTTCCAGTCGGTAATCTTGGTTGACTGTCCCGGCCCCTTCGCGAGCAAGCCCGCTCCCACAATGGATGCGTGTCGTTCACAAACCCCCTGTGGGAGCGAGCCTGCTCGCGAAGGGGACCTAAGGGGCATCCAACATTTAAGCAGACAAAAAAAAGGCCCGCATCTCTGCGGGCCTTCTTGTTTACCTCTGGATGACTCAGCCCCGACGACGAGCCAGTGCGTCGATACGCTCTTCCAGCGGCGGGTGGCTCATGAACATGCGAGCAAACCCTTGCTTGATGCCACCGTTGATGCCGAAGGCATTCAGGGTGTCGGGCATGTGCACCGGCAGGCCCTGTTCGGCACGCAAGCGCTGCAGGGCGCCAATCATCGCGGCAGTACCGGCCAGGTTTGCCCCGGCTTCGTCGGCACGGAATTCCCGTTTGCGCGAGAACCACATGACAATGGCGCTGGCCAGGATACCCAGGACCAGTTCGGCGAAGATGGTCGCCACGTAGTAAGCGATGCCCTGGCCTTCTTCGTTCTTGAAGATCACCTTGTCGACAAAGTTGCCGATGATCCGCGCGAAGAACATCACGAAGGTGTTCACCACGCCCTGGATCAGCGCCAGGGTCACCATATCGCCATTGGCCACGTGGCCGATCTCGTGAGCCAGAACGGCTTTCACTTCATCCGGCGAGAAGCGCTCGAGCAGGCCCTGGCTGACCGCGACCAGCGCGTCGTTCTTGTTCCAGCCTGTGGCGAACGCATTCGCCTCGTAGGCCGGGAAAATCCCGACTTCGGGCATCTTGATCCCGGCTTCCCGGGACAGTTGCTCGACGGTTTGCAGCAGCCATTGCTCGTGGCGAGTCCGTGGCTGGGTGATGATCTGGGTGCTGGTACTCATTTTCGCCATCCATTTGGAGATGAACAGCGAGAACAGGGAGCCGGCGAAACCAAAGACCGCACAGAAAATCAGCAGCTGATTGAGGTTGAGATCAACCCCGTTGGCCGCCATGAACCCGTTGAAGCCGAAAAGGCTCAGGGTGATGCTGGCAATCAGCACGACCGCCAGGTTAGTGGCCAAAAACAGCAGGATGCGCATCATGGTTGTAGAAATCTCCTTATGCTAAAGATGTAGCGTACTGCGGGGTATATAAGGTGCTGCACCGGGGTATTCAACCGGGTGACTATTTCAAACTGTGTCCTACGGCAATAGCTTAGCTGCTTGCAGGGCATTTCTGATATTGAACAGGGAAGTGTTTGTAGGACCCGTGGGCGTTGCAGACCCCGCCGTTACTAGGCGAGAAACGCTTCTGAGTAGTGGGGCAGGGGCCGGGGCTGCGAGAGTCCGCTAGGTACACACATGTGTTGCTGAATGAATCACCGTGCGACGAGTGTGAGCGTCGCACGGTGACAGGCCGCTTACTGGCGATAGGACTTGAGGAAGTTGCCAATGCGTCCGATGGCCATGTCCAGGTCATCAACCCGTGGCAGGGTCACGACACGGAAATGGTCAGGCCATGGCCAGTTGAAGGCCGTGCCTTGTACCACCAGCAGCTTCTCGGAGAGCAGCAGGTCGAGGACAAACTTCTCGTCGTTGTGGATCGGGCAGACCTTCGGGTCGATGCGCGGGAATGCATACAGCGCACCCATCGGCTTGACGCAGCTCACGCCCGGAATGTCGTTGAGCAGTTCCCAGGTGCGGTTGCGCTGCTCCAGCAGGCGCCCGGGCGGCAGCACCAGATCGTTGATGCTCTGATAGCCACCCAGCGCGGTCTGGATCGCGTGCTGGCTTGGCACGTTGGCACACAGGCGCATGTTGGCCAGCATGTCGATGCCTTCGATGTAGCTTTGAGCGTGGTGTTTCGGACCGGAGATGGCAATCCAGCCGGAACGGAAACCGGCGACGCGATAGGACTTGGACAGGCCGTTGAAGGTCAGGCACAGCAAGTCAGGCGCCAGGGACGCGGTGCAGATGTGGACGGCATCGTCATACAGGATCTTGTCGTAGATCTCGTCGGAGAACACCACCAGGTTGTGCTGACGGGCCAGCTCCAGCATGCCCAGCAGCACTTCCTTGGAGTACACCGCGCCGGTCGGGTTGTTCGGGTTGATGATCACCAGGGCCTTGGTGTTCGGGGTGATCTTGGCCTTGATGTCGGCCAGGTCCGGCCACCAGTTGGCCTGCTCGTCGCACAGGTAATGCACCGGATTACCGCCCGACAGGCTCACGGCTGCGGTCCACAGCGGGTAGTCCGGAGCCGGCACCAGCACTTCGTCGCCGTTGTTGAGCAGGGCCTGCATCGACATCACGATCAGCTCGGAAACGCCGTTGCCCAGGTAGATGTCTTCAATGCCGACACCCTCCACCTGCTTTTGCTGGTAGTACTGCATGACGGCCTTGCGTGCGCTGAACAAACCCTTGGAGTCACTGTAGCCCTGGGCAGTCGGCAGGTTGCGGATCACGTCCTGGAGGATTTCGTCCGGTGCTTCGAAACCAAAGGGCGCCGGGTTGCCGATGTTCAGCTTGAGGATACGATGACCTTCCTCTTCCAGGCGTTTGGCGTGCTTGAGCACTGGGCCGCGAATGTCGTAGCAGACGTTGGCGAGCTTGTTCGATTTGCTGACCTGCATGGCGATGTGTTCCCGAAAATGAACGATCCAGGCGGCGTATGAACAACCGTACTGGGAATCCTGCGTAATCACACAGGCCTGACGCCTTGAGAGCAGCACCCATAAATCCGTTTGAATGCGCGTGGTCTGGCTGCCAGACTGGCGTTTGACGAGGCGCAATCATACGTGCCGCCCGATCCGTGGAAAAGGTACAGATCGGGCTTTTTCAGCCGCCGAGGTGTGATGATGGAAAAGTTGGAAAAAACCCTGGAAGAATGGAAGGCCATGCTCGACCCCGAGCAGTACAACGTGTGCCGTCTCAAGGGCACCGAGCGCCCGTTTTCCGGCAAATACAACGACAGCAAGGTCGACGGCATTTACCACTGCATCTGCTGCAGCGAGCCGCTGTTCGACTCCAAAACCAAATTCGATTCGGGTTGCGGCTGGCCAAGCTTCTACGCGCCGATCGGCGACAGTGCCATGACCGAAATCCGCGACGTCAGCCACGGCATGATTCGCACGGAAGTGGTCTGCAGCAAATGTGACGCCCACCTGGGCCACGTATTCCCCGATGGCCCGCCTCCGACCGGTCTGCGTTACTGCATCAATTCGGTATGTCTGGACCTGGTGCCGCGTAAATGATGCGAGCCCTGTAGGAGCGAGCCTGCTCGCGATGGGCTAAAGAGCAACGCGGGATGCCAGGCTTCCCGCGTTATCGGTGACGACCATCGCGAGCAGGCTCGCTCCTACAGTGGTGGGTATTTGATTAATTAAATTGCACACAATTCAATTGCTCGCTATGTTTGGCTCATCTTCTCGAATCCGGAGCCTCCATCATGAGCGACAATCTGCTAAGCATCCCTTGCACCACCATCAAGGGCGAGCAAAAGACCCTGGCGGATTTCGCCGGCAAAGCCGTGCTGGTGGTTAATACCGCCAGCAAATGCGGGTTTACCCCTCAGTACAAGGGCCTTGAAGAACTGTGGCAGACCTACAAGGATCAAGGCCTGGTGGTACTGGGCTTTCCCTGCAATCAGTTCGGCAAGCAGGAGCCGGGGAATGAAGGGGCGATCAGTGAGTTCTGCGAGTTGAACTACGGCGTCAGCTTCCCGCTGTTCAAAAAAATCGAGGTCAATGGTGCGGATGCCCATCCACTGTTCGTGCAGTTGAAAAAACGTGCACCGGGCGTGCTCGGCTCCCAGGGCATCAAGTGGAATTTCACCAAATTCCTGATTGGCAAGGATGGCCAGTTGGTCAAGCGTTTCGCCCCGGCGACCAAGCCTCAGGACCTGAGCCGCGAGATCGAAGCCCTGCTCAAATGAACAGCTTGTCCGTCGACTCCCTGAATCTCGACAGCCAGCTTTGCTTCAAGCTGTACGCCGCTTCCCGGGCGGTAATCCGGGCGTACAAGCCGATGCTTGATCAATTGGGCCTGACTTACCCGCAATACCTGGCAATGCTGGTGTTGTGGGAGTGGCAGGAAACAGTGCCGGAGCAGCCGACCGTCAAAGCGCTGGGCGAGCGCCTGGCGCTGGATTCCGGCACGCTGACACCTTTGCTCAAGCGCCTTGAGCAGCTCCAGCTGGTGCAGCGCCAGCGTTCGGCCCGGGATGAGCGAGAGGTGCACTTGAGTCTGTCGCCCGCCGGTCTGGCGCTGCGCGATCAGGTCGGGCCGCTGAAAGCCCGGCTGTTGTGCGACAGTGGCGTGGATCTGGATCGCCTGAATGCGTTGCGCGACGGCCTGGATCACCTGCTGGGGCAGATCAAGGCACTGTCGTAACGGGTATCCAGACATCCAGCAGGGCGGCCAGCTCTTCCCGGCGGAACGGTTTGGCCAGGTAGTCGTTCATGCCTGCCGCGCGGCAACGTTCGCGTTCTTCGGACATGGCGTTGGCAGTCAGGGCGACGATGGGCAGCTCTGGCCAGCGCCCGCTGCGGCGGATTTGCCGACTGGCTTCGTAGCCGTCCATCACCGGCATGTTGCAGTCCATCAACACCAAATCGAAATCGCTGCTTTCCAGTTGATCCAATGCCTCGACACCATGAGCGGCGACGATCACCTCGCATCCGAGTTTGCCGAGCATGCCCTTGGCCACCAGTTGATTGACCGGGTTGTCTTCGACCAGCAGCACCCGTGCGCGGCGTTGCGGGGATGGGGTGTCGATCCGGGTGTCGTCGATGATGGCGATGTCCGGTTGCAGCACACGCCGCAAGGTCTGGTGCAGGGCATTGCGTGCCAAGGGGCGTGCCTGCTGCTGCAGGGGGGCGAGGGCGTTGACCTGTTCGGTGGGCATGAAACTGCCGTAAGCGGTCACCAGCAAAATCGGCGCCGTGAACGTGGGGCGCAGATTGAACAGGCATTCGGGACAGTCGGTAATCAGCACATCGGGATTCAGACCGATCAATGGATCGTCGATCGCACGCTGCTCATATTCCACCCCCCAACCGGGCAGCACGCTACCGAGTAATTCCGCCAGGCCGCTGCTGGCGGAGGTGATGGCGATAACCTTGCCCTTCAAGGATGGCGGGGAGAGGGCCCGGGTATGGCGGGGCAGTGGCAACTGCGCACAGAACTGACTGCCAAACCCCGCTTCGGAGCTGATGGTCAGGCGTCCGTGCATGGCTTCGCAAAGGTTATGGGTCAGGGCCAGGCCCAATCCGGTGCCGCCAAACTGCCGGGTAATCCCGGCACCGGCCTGGGTGAAGGGCTGGAAGATCTTGACCTGGGCGTCCTGCGGGATGCCAATACCCGTATCGCAGACTTCGATTCTGACGCCATCGCCGAAGGTCGACAGGCGCACATCGACCCGACCGAAACGGGTGAACTTGAGCGCGTTGGACAGCAGGTTGCTGACGATCTGCCGTACCCGGGTCGGATCGCCGAGCACCAGCGCCGGAAAATGCGGATCGATCAGGCAGGTCAGTTCGACACTGGGCGCGGCGTTCTGCGACAACAGGTTGGCGGTGTCTTCGACCAGCGAGCCGAGGTCGAACGGGATGTGTTCGAGCTCGAGCTGGCCGGCATCGAATTTCGACAGATCGAGAATATCGTTGAGCAATTCCACCAGCACCTTGCCCGAGTCATGGGCGATGGCGAGTTGTTGCTGCTGTTCGGCATTCAGCGGCCCGTCAAGTGACAGTGCGATCATCCCCAGCAGGCCATTAAGCGGCGTGCGGATTTCATGGCTCATGTTGGCCAGGAAGACCGAGCGCGCTTCGGCCATGTCCAGGGCGGTGCTGCGAGCCACTTCCAGTTCCAGGTTGGATTGGCTGAGGCGGGCGTTGATGGCCTTGAGTTCGGCGGTACGCGCCGAGACGATATTTTCCAGTTGGCTCAGATAATCGGTGAGACGATTTTCCGCGTTGCGTCGCTGCTGGATTTCGGTGGAGACATTTTCGAATTGCTGGTTGGCGACCTTCACCAGCACGCCGATTTCATCGTTGGCATGGCCGGCCGGGCATTCCAGGGAGGTCGGTTCAGCGCTGCGCGAATCGCGCCCACTGAGCTCGCGGATAACCCGCACCAAGGGTTTGGTCAGCATCACATAGAACAATGCCAGGAGCAGGCCGGTCAGGATCAGGCTGCGGGCGAAGCCGTTGAGCAGGGTGACTTCGGCGCGACGCAGGAACCGGTAGCCGAATGAGTAAGTGTCCACGTCCAGTCGCAGCGTGCCGAGGGATTCGTTTGGCAAGTGGTCCAGATAGAGACGATCTTCAAATCGCCGGTCGGCCCCAAACAGCAGGTCGCTGATCACGCGATAGCCGCTTTGCAGGCCGGGTCGCTTGACGTTGGCCAGCACGTTGCCGTTGTTATCGGTCAGTCTCGCGCCGATGATCGCCGGGGAGCGCAGCAGGCCCAGTGTCAGTTCCTGGGCGAGTTCGGCGTCGATGTTATAGGCAATGCGGGAGGCAGGGTTGTGGCTGATTTCCAGCAAAGACAGGATTTCACGGTTGATGGAGGCGTCTTCACTGGCATAATCGATGCCTATTTGCAGCAGGCTGAGCAGCGTGCCCAGAATGAAACCGACCAGCACAGTAAGCCGGGCTTGCTTGTAAGACAGCCGGTTGGTGAACTTGATATCCATCGGGTGCTGAACCACTTCCGTTTCCCTTCGCTGCTCAAGCATAGCCGATCATGCATGGAAGCCGATGTTCCCGCGAGCCCTTGTACAGGGGCTTGGTACGGTCATCGAACGCTGTGTTCTGTCGCTGTATCGTCATCATTACTGTGAACGTGCCCGAGGAGAAGACGTGGATTCCCGATTGAATGCTTTTCTTGAACGCGCCGATGCCGTTCTGGCCCGCATCGAACCGCTGCTGCCCACCCCTCGGCAAGCCATCGACTGGACAGACTGCCTGGCTGCGCGCTGGCAGCGTGAAGGACGTGGCGGTTTTCTGCTGCCGCTGCACGTCAGTCTCGACATGCGCCTGTCCGACCTGATTGGCGTTGACCGGCAAGTGGAACAATTGGGGCGCAATACCCAACAGTTTCTCGATGGCATGCCGGCCAACCATGCCTTGCTCTGGGGTTCGCGTGGCACCGGTAAATCCTCGCTGGTTCGCGCCTTGCTCGCCGAGCACGCCAACGCCGGTTTGCGCCTGATCGAAATCGAGCGTGATCACCTGGCGGACTTGCCGCGGGTGGTCGAACAGATCGCCAAACTGCCCCAGCGGTTTGTGTTGTTCTGCGATGACCTGTCGTTCGAGTCGGGCGAGGGCGACTATCGCGTGCTCAAAAGTGTACTCGATGGTTCCCTTGAACAGGCACCGGACAACGTGTTGCTGTACGCCACTTCCAACCGTCGCCACCTGGTGCCGGAAAAGGAAAGCGATAACGAGAACTGGAAAAGGGTCGATGGCGAATTGCACCCCAGTGAGGCGGTGGAAGACAAGATCGCCTTGTCGGATCGCTTTGGCCTGTGGCTGTCGTTCTATCCGTTTACCCAGGAACACTTTCTCAACGTCGTCGAACACTGGATCGGTCAACTGGCCGACAAGGCCGGCCTCGAATGGCAACGTACCGAAGAGCTGGACATCCTCGCGGTGCGCTGGGCCACGGGGCGCGGCAATCGTAACGGACGTTGCGCGTATCAATTTGCCCGCTATTGGGTCGGGCTGAAACTGTTGGAGCACAAGGCATGATCGATTTACAAAAGAGCGGCCAGGGCCTCGAAGGCTACGGCATGCTGCACGCGCAGCTGGAATCGCTGCTGGCGGACGAGCGGGATTTCATCGCCAACGCCGCGCAGTTTTCGGCGTTCCTGTTCAATCAACTTGAAGACTTGAACTGGGCCGGCTTCTACCTCAATCGTGACGAGGAGCTGGTGTTGGGCCCGTTCCAGGGACAGATCGCCTGCGTGCGGATTCCGTTCGGTCGGGGCGTATGCGGGACGGCGGCGGCCACCTTGCAGACACAATTGGTCGAAGACGTGCACGCGTTCCCCGGGCATATCGCCTGTGACAGTGCATCGAACAGCGAGCTGGTGGTGCCACTGGTCAAGGACGGTCGCCTGATCGGGGTACTGGACCTCGACAGCCCGAAGCTGGCTCGCTTCACCGCGCAGGATCAGGCCGGTATCGAACAACTGGCGGCGATTTTCCTGCGTCTGACCGATTGCTGATTTTTGATCAAGTCGACAGGCCGGCCTTGATCAGCAGGGCTGACGCGTCTACCGCATCAATCTGCTGTGGGTCGAGGAATCGCTCGGCGTACTGCAGATAGATGCGCGCCTTGATGAACAGTGCGAATAACTCCGGGTCGATGTGCGCATCCCGGCACATGTTGGCCATGATGCCCAGCGCTTCACTCAATGACTTGGCTTTCTTGTAGGGCCTGTCGGCCGCCGTCAGCGCTTCGAAAATATCGGCAATCGCCATCATTCGCGCCGGCAGGCTCATCTCCTCTCGCTTCAAGCGTTTGGGGTAACCGGTGCCGTCCATTTTTTCGTGGTGGCCACCGGCGATTTCCGCAACGTTGCGCAGATGGCCGGGGAAGGGCAGGTGGCTGAGCATCAGGATCGTCTGCACCATGTGGTGATTGATGATGTAGCGTTCTTCGCCCGTCAAGGTGCCGCGGGTAATGCTCAGGTTATAGAGTTCGCCGCGGTTGTACTTGTAGCGTGGTACGTCGAGTTTGAAGCCCCAGGGATTGTCCGGCGCTATGAGCTCGGCTTCGGCGCGTTCGAGCAGATGCTCGGGCTTGTCCGCCAGCAGCGACTCGGTGACCGGTAGGGTGGGGGACGGGGTGCGGGCCTGACGCCGGTTCTCTTCCCAGGAAACACCCAGTCGGTCATCCAGGGTTCGCGTCCAGGTGCGCTGGCCGATACTGCGCAGGCGTTGCAGGTCTGCCTGCGCCATGGCCTCGCCGCCAAGATTGCAGTGGGCTACGAAGGCAAAATCATCGTCCAGCCCGGCCAACGTTGCATCGCGCAATTGCACCAGGTGTTGCTCATCACCACCCTGGGCGAGCGCTTGCCAGTAGCTGACCCAGGCATCGCGCTTGAGCACTTCGAAACGGGTGCGAATTTCGTGGATACGATCATTCAGGGTTTCCAGTTTCGTGGCTTTATCCACGACGTATTCCGGGGTGGTGATCTTGCCGCAGTCGTGGAGCCAGGAGGCGATGTGCAGCGCCTCCCATTCTTCATCCGAGGGTTGATAGCCGCTGAAGGCCGGGTCCTTGCTTGCTGCGGCGGCTTGGGCGAGCATCAGGGTCAGGGCCGGCACACGCTGACAATGTCCGCCGGTGTAGGGACTCTTGGCGTCAATCGCACCGGCCAGTAGCTTGATGAACGCGTCCAGCAGTTGCTTTTGCCGGTTTTGCAGGCGTTGGCTTTCGATACTCACAGCCGCCGCGCCGGATACGGCTTGCAGGAACGCAATGCGGTCCGGGCGCAGCTTCTCCAGATCACTTTGGTTACCGCTGTCGGCCAGCAAAAAAACCAGCAGGCCCACGGTTTCGTTATGGCGATTGTGCAAGCGGATACCGATCAGATGAACCCGCGGACATTTCAGTGCGAGCAGCACTTTCTGCAAATCCCCCGCCTGCTCGAAACCGAGATTGCTGACGACATTGTCGTCGGTCGACAACTGCTGCAGCCAGGCAGGGCTCTGCGGGTCCTGAAGCGCATGGGTCCGTATGTCAAAGGACGACAGGTTCTGCGCTGTGTCATTGATGACCAGACCGTGGGGCTCCATGCGATCGCCGTCACCTTCGCGCAGGTAGATCAGGCCGGCCTGGGCCTGGCCGATTTTCACGGTTTCAAACAGGACGCGTTGCAGCAACGGGGTGAATCGGGTTTCGGCGCTGAGGCTGTCGGTGATCTGGAAGAAGCTCGCCAAGGTATCTTTCATGCGTGCCATCGACACGCTCAGTTGGTCGATTTCAAGCACCGGGGAGCGACGGGACAGCGGAAAATTGAAATCGAAGCTGCGAATCGCATCCGCTTCCCGCACCAGAGCGCGCAGTGGATTGACCAGAACTCGCGAGGTCAGCCAGCCCAGCGGCACGCATAACAGCAGCGTTGCGAGGGTAATCAGCGCACCTTGCCAGCGCATGCGGTAGGCATCGACGAGCAATTCGTCTTCCGGCACCAGCAGCGCCAGTTGCAAACCCTGCGGGCCACCTTCCTGCATGCTGCTGCGGGCCGCGATCCATTGGCGACCGTCGGCATTCAGGCGATTGCTTTGCAGCGGACTGTTGAGCAGTGCACCCAGGCTGGGGCTCAGGTCGGCGGCCTTTCTCAGGCGGGCAGTCTGATCGTCGATAATCAACCGGCTGGCGTCGGGGTAGGCGATGGCATTGCCCTCGCCATCGAACAGCACGATTTCCGTGGCAGGGGTCACCACATGTTTGGCCAGGGTGGCGCTGAGCTCGGCCAGCGTCAGGTCTGCGCCCATCACCACCTGCTCGCCACTGCGTCGGGCCAGGGTGGTGCCGACGTTATGGGTGGAGAAAAAAATATAGGGTTCGGTGGTGATCTGGTCGTTATCGCCACTGGCGCTGGTAAACCAGGCACGGGTACGCGGATCGTAAGGCTCGTCCGGATTGACCTGGCGACCGATCAAGGCCAGGTCCCGGTCGAAAAACAAGGACTGCGAATTCACCTGGCCACTGCTGTTTCGCTCAATGCTCCACACTTGATAAGCCGCTGTCTCCGGCGCTTTGAGCAGGGTTTTCAAGTCGACGGTTCGCAGAGGGCGAACCATGAAGAAGTCGCCATTGCCGTAGCCCAGGTACAGCGATGCCAGGTCCGGGTTGTCGGTGAGCGATTGGCTGAAGGGGCGAAGCAGCGCCAGGCGATGCTCCAGGTCCGATGCCTGGACTGCGGGGTTGACGACCTGCAGGCTCAGCAGGTGGCGGATCGGTTCATAGGTCGCCTTCAAATCGAGGCGTACATCCTGCTCTATGCGATTGAAGAGTTTTTCACTGCTGGACAGGATGATCTGTGTGGTTTGTTGATAATTGAAAATGCCCAGTACCACTCCGGTCAGCAACAGCAGGCAGGTAAACATCACACTGATGTGAACGTGCAGGGAAAACCGCCGTTTATCCGGACGCAGTGGGCTGGGCATGCAGGTCACTCCGTGATGGTTAACACACTGCTCAGCGTCCAAGCATAGTTAAGCCTCCGTCATCCTGCTTTCGTCATTCTTCCCGATTTTTTGCAGCAGTGCCTGGTCCAGTTCCAGCAGGGCGCGCTCCACGGCCGCACAGCGCTCGGCGACTTTGTCGGGGTGGAAATCATCGCGGCAGGTTGCTTCGAGCGCCTCGCAACTGTCGATTAATCGGGTGGCCTGAGCGATTCGGGCGGCGCCCTTCATTTTGTGGGCGATGTCGAGAAATGCCTGTGGGTCCGTGGAGCCGCACAGCGCGAGCAATCCCTGACGGTCCAGACGGTTGCTGTTGAGCAGTTCGGTCAACAAACGATGGTTCAATACCGGGTTGCCACCGGTCAACTGCTGCAGGCCTTCCAGGCTGAAAGCCGGTGTGGGCGAGGTCGGTGAAATGCTTTTAACCCATTGGCTCAGCGCGCTTAGCGTCAGGGGCTTGAACAGACAGTCATCCATTCCGGCGAGCTTGCAGCGTTGAACTTCTTCCGGTTGTGCATTGGCGGTGAACCCCAGAACAGTGCATCGCGGTTGTAGCTTTTGTTTTTCGTGCTGGCGAATGGCTCGAGCCAGTTCGTAGCCATTCATGACCGGCATGTTGCAATCGGCGATCACCAGATCGAAGACGTCGGCTTTCCATGCCTCGAATCCTGCCTGACCGTCTTGCGCGATGCTGTAGTGATGGCCCAGAAATTCCAGTTGCTGGCACATGAGCAAGCGATTGGCCGCATGGTCATCGACCACCAGAACGTTCAATGGGGTGACGGCGACCTGGATCGGTGTTTCAGTTTTTTCCTCCCTGGCCTCTTGTGGTAGCGCCGACAGTAACAGCGACATCTGCACTTGCGTGCCGACACCTGGCTGACTGCTCAGTTGCAGGCTCCCGCCCATGATTTCACACAGGCTGCGACAGATGACCAGGCCAAGTCCGGTACCGCCTCGGGCGGCTTGTCCAGCACTCTCGGCCTGAGCAAAGGGCTCGAACAGGCGTTGTTGGTCCTGGGCGCTGATCCCGATGCCGCTGTCCTGGACCTGCACTTGCAACTGCACCTGACCGGGCTCGGTAGTCGGGCGCAGGTCGACGGTAATGCTGACTGCTCCCTGTTCGGTGAATTTGATGGCGTTACTGACCAGATTGGACAGCACCTGCTTGAAGCGCATCGGGTCCAGCAAAACATCGATGGGAGGATTGTCCGGATTGAAATCCAACTTGAGTTCAAGCGCTTTCTGCCGGGCCAGGCCGTCGAAGATACGTACCACCGACGCCACGATTTCTCTTGGATCGACACGTTCCGGGCTCATGCTCAGGTGTCCGGATTCAATGCGTGCGATGTCGAGAATGTCGCCGATCAGTTCCAGCAGATCCTTCGCCGAGTTGTACGCCACATCAATGGCGGGGCGATCGGGATGTTGGTGCTCGATCCGCTTGAGTGTCAGTTCAAGCAGTCCGATGACCGCATTCATCGGCGTGCGGATCTCATGACTCATGGTGGCCAGAAACGTGCTTTTGGCCCGGTTGGCTTCATCGGCACGCTCTTTTGCGCAACGCAGGTCATCGAGCAGTTGCCGGCGTTCGCTGATGTCTATCCAGCCACCGATGATGCCTTGCACTTCACCGCTTGAGTCACGGTAGGGCAGTATCCAGTGGTAGATCGTCAACCGGCGACCGCCAATGTGCAACGGGCGGTCCAGTATCAAGGGCCTGCCCTCGGTCACGACGCGCTGATAGTCGGCCTGGTATTCCCGGGCTTCAAAGGCGTTGCTAAGGGTGCCCTGGATGACGCTTTTGCCAATAACGTCTTCGCGTTTCGCATTGAAGGCTTGCAGGTAGCTGTCATTGCAGCTTTGCAGCAGACCCTGGCGATCTCGTACATAGATGGGATGAGGCGTGCCATTGACCAGCGAGCGCATGAATTCGAACTGATCATTCAACGCGCGCTCGGCTGCCTTGCGTTGATTGATCTGACGACGCATGTAAGCGTTCCAGGCCACGGAAATCAGTAACAACACGCCGGCAGCGGTGACGATCTGATAGAACAGCCGGTGATAGTTGCGCCAGGTGCTGTGCGAGGACGCCGAATAACCCCGCCAGCGGCTGTTGATAATGCCCAGTTCCTCTGGAGCGATACTCAATAGCGCCTTGTTGAGAATATCGTGCAGTTCTTTGGCCTCCCGGCTGGTGGCCAGGGAAAAGGCCGGCTGCTCGGTGCCGATGGTCGTACTGATCTGCAGGGTATGTTCGAAAAGCAGCGATGAAATGAAGTAATTTGCTATCACCAGTGAGTTCACTGTGCCTTCTGCCTGTCCCTCCGCCAGCATCTCCACGGCGCTGAACGTATCTGGTGTTTCGATGAGCTTTACCAGCGGGAATTCGCTGCGCAGGTACGTTATCAACGGATGACCCTGGGCAATGGCCAGGCGTTTGCCTTGAAGCTGTGTAAGGTTGGTCGGGCTGGCTTCTGCCTTGCGCGTCAGCAGAACATAGGAGTTTTGCAGGTAGGGGCGACTGAAATTCAGCGAGGTGTCCCGTTGCGCGCTGGGGAGCAGTGCTGCGATCAGATCAGCCTGGCCATTCTCGACTCGCTGGATCATTTCGCTATCGCTTCGGCTGCGCTGGATTTCGAAGCGCAAACCGGTGCGCAATCTGATCAGCTCAAGCAAATCTGCGGCAACGCCACGAAAGTTACCAGCACTGTCGAAAAACGTCAGCGGTGCGAAAGCTTCATTGACCACCACGCGGACGACCGGATGTTGTGCAAGCCAGCGTTCCTCGCTGTAACTGAGTGCCAGCTTGTGATCGGTGAGCAGAATGTCGCTTCCGGCGCTCCAGCGTTTGGCAATGTTTTCTCGAGCACTGGTGGGAATGGCCATGAGCATGGCATTGATGATGGCTAGCAACTGAGGATTGTTCTTGTGCACCGCGAAACTGAAACCGTGTGCTTCGTGTTTGCCGAAGTTGGCCATGCGGATGTTGTTCAGGTAGCCCTTGTTGATCATGTAATGGGTAGAAATGGTGTCGCCAAGAAACACATCGGCCTGATCGAAGGCGACGGCATTGATTGCGTTCTGATAGGACGGGTAGGGTGTGATGATCGCCTGGGGATACAGGGCTTTGACTTCCTCCAGCGGCAGGTAGTGGTACACCATGCTCAGGCGCATACCGGCCAGGCCATCGGTCAGGGATCGGGTTTCGCCTTCACGGGTCACGAGAACCGGTTGGTCCACGGCATAGGGGGCTGACAGCACGATGTCAGGATTTCGAGCCTCGAACCCATTGGCGGTACCCAGCAGGTCGACTTCGTTGTTTTCAAGCGCTTCAATGGCCGCTCCCCGGGATGCGAAGCGCTTTATTTTGATCGGCAAGCCGGTGACCTTGCCGAGAATGCCCGCGTAATCAGCGGTGAAACCTTCATAGTCGTGGCCGCTGAGCGTCAGGTCGAAGGGCGGGTAGTCCGGTGCCGAGGTGCCAAGGATCAGTTCTTGTTTGTTCTTGAGCCATTGCCGTTGCGAGTCATCCAGTTGGATCGCCAGGTGCCCAGCCGCCGAGCGACTCAGCAATGTGTAGGGATCACTGCTTTGTGCCGCGAGCAATGAGGTGCTCAGGCACAGGCCCACGGTCATCAGTATCAAGTAGTCCTTTAAACGACTGGGCATCCTGTCTCTCACACTAACGCGTTACGTTTTGCCATTTCGATGAGTTCAACCAAAGACTTGGCCTTGAGTTTTTGCATGAGGCGTTTTTTATAAGTGCTGACAGTCTTGTTACTTAGAAACATGCCTTTGGCAATTTCCTTGTTGGTGCGACCTTGTGCAAATAGTTGCAACACCATCAGCTCCCGATCGTTGACGGATTTGAATAGTTCCAGTTCGGCGCAACGCGCTTCATCGCCGCGAACCGGATTCAATGCTTCGCTTGGGAAGTAGTTGTAACCTGACAATACTGCTTTTATGGCGCTGACCAGCTCGCTGAGATCCTCCTGTTTGCAGACATATCCCGAAGCGCCGGATTGCATGCAACGGATACCGAAAAGTGTCGGGCATTGCGCCGTAAGTACCAATGTTTTCAGAGGAGTACTCATGGCGTTGAAACGGGCCAGTACTTCCAGGCCATCCAGTTTGGGAATGCTGATATCGAGAATGACCAGATCAGGCATGCACTCGCGGACCATCTGCATGGCATCGACCCCATTGTCGGTTTCACCGACGACTTTGTAGCCTTCGTGTTCAAGTAGCATTCGAACGGCAAGTCGGATGACAGGGTGGTCGTCGACAATAAAAACGGAGTTCATAATCAAATCCCATGCGAGCTGAATAAAGGGCGCACCTTAGCTCAGATAGTTGAGGTGACGTATGAACTGACGTACCTGTAGCAGCAATATAGGAATGTTCCTACAGGCAAAAAGGAATGGGCTTACGAGTCAACTAGGTTTTTTATGAGGATGAATGAAAGTTGTTTTCGTTTAGTTGCTGTTTGATAAAATGGCTTGTGGGTTTTTTATTATTTTTTGGTGGCTTTTTCTGCTTGTTGTTTATTCGGTGTTGAGGTCAATATTTGTATGAATTCGGCCTGTTTTAACGGCTTGACCAAATACCCCAATAGTGGAAGGTCATGAACATTTGCCACGTTTTCAAGTCCTTCCAATTCAGTGGGCGTCAGGCTACTTAGGAGGATGGCATGTTTGATCAATCCGTGATGACTGGCGAACCTGACCAAATCAATCCCGCAAATATCGGGCAGACATTGATCGCACAAAAGAATGTCGAAAGGTTGCTCCGCACCAAGCATCTTTTGCAATGCGCCTTGGGCGCTGTCGGTTGTGGTCAGACGGGTGAAGCCGTAACTTTCGAGCAGATATTGTGTTGCCCTGAGCTGAAAGGGGTGGTCTTCCACCAGCAAGATGCGCAAATGTTCTTTGATCATATTATTCACGCTTCTTTTATTGAACAAAGGAGGCGTGATTGTTTCGCGTCAATACTCGGCAATCGATCAGTTCACTCGACACTAGCTGTAGGGGAATTCAGCGAGCCTTGAGTGCACTTGGTTTTTGGGGGACTGATCGGCCATTACAGGTGGCGTAATGGCTGATCGACCAGCACTTGTCAGTGGCTGGAGCGCCCCGTCATTTCCAGCGCCATGTCGCTGGCGTAGCTGTCTGTCATTCCGGCAATGAAATCGATCATCCGCAGAAATGACGTGTGCAATGAGCCATGCGGATCGGGTGCGTTGTTACCCAACAGGTCGAGCGTTCGCCGACTCTTGAAGGATGGCGTGCGTCCGTTGTGTTGTTCCAGGGCTGCGCCACAGAAGGCATTGAGCAGGATTTCCAGTGTCGTGTAGGCGCCGATTTCGTGCAGGGTCTTGCGCTTATCCTGGAAGATTTTTTTGCGCGCCATGTCTTTTGCATTCAGGACACAACGTTTGGCCGGGCCGTGCATATGTTCCACCAGATCGCCCGGCAGCGTACCGGCCAGCAAAGTGTCTTGCTGCTCGACAAAGGCGCGTGCGGCGGCATTGGTCAGGTGCTCGATGGCTTTGCCGCGCAGGATGGCCAGTTTGCGTCGGCGAGAATCCCCGGGGCCGAGTTGACGATAGGTTTCCGGCAAATCGTCACCCACGAGGTCGAGCAACAAGGACTCGACTTCTGCGTAATCGAGCAACTCCATTTCCAGGCCGTCTTCAAGATCGATCAGGGCGTAGCAGATGTCATCGGCGGCCTCCATCAGGTACACCAGCGGGTGACGCGCCCAGCGCTGTTCTTCGAGTTGCGGCAGGCCCAGTTTCTGGGCGATCTGTTCGAGCAGCGGCAGTTCGCTCTGGTAGCAGCCGAACTTGTGTTTCTTGTACCCAAGCGAATCGGCGTGCCTGGCTGTCCATGGGTACTTCAGATAAGTGCCGAGGGTGGCGTAGGTCAGACGCGTGCCTCCGTCGAACTGGTGGTACTCCAGCTGGGTCAGGACCCGAAAGCCTTGGGCGTTGCCTTCGAAGTTGAGGAAGTCATTACGCTCGGCCTCGCTCATTGCATCCAGCCAGCCACGACCGGCAGCCTGCTGGAACCAATGACGGATCGCATCTTCGCCGGAGTGGCCGAACGGCGGATTGCCGATGTCATGGGCCAGGCAGGCCGATTGCACGACCATCCCCAGGTCGCTGGGCTCGCACCAGTCTGGCAGGGCGCTGCGGATGGTTTCACCGACGCGCATGCCCAGCGAACGGCCGACACAACTGACTTCCAGCGAGTGGGTCAGGCGCGTGTGGATATGGTCGTTGCTGGAGACCGGATGCACTTGGGTCTTGCGTCCGAGACGACGAAAAGCCCCCGAGAAGATGATGCGGTCATGGTCTTTGTGAAAAGGACTGCGGCCGAGTTCTTGCGGGCTGTGCAGAGGCTTTCCGAGGCGTTCGCGGGTAAGCAGGGTGTGCCAATCCAAGGCGGGTCTCTCCGTCGGGTGACTTGAGTCCCTAGCTTCCCGGTTCGCACCGGGACCTGCAAGTGGAAACGCCCGCCTAGAGTCCTACCGCATCGATATCGATGAGCAGCAAGCGTTCGCCATTGTCGAAAAACTGCCCGGCGGTGAGGCAGTACTGATTGCTGGTCGCGTCGCGATAGGTATTGGAGAGGGTCAGGCGCCGTTCCTCCCAGCCCTCTGCCAGCAAGTGATAAAAATACGGACGCCAGGACCAGTTATGGCCCAGATAGCGATTGTCAGCCACCCAACCGCTGTTGCGCCATTCCAGGTTCGGCGTCAATTGGGTGCCGTGACGGTCGCATTGGTAGAAGCGTAACAGCCAGGGAAAGGCATCCAGTTGGGGCAAGTCACTGAGCGGGGCGCGAGCCTGGGCCCAGGTCTGCAGGATCGTCATCAGTTCGCCGAGTTGCTGGCGCATGATCATCAGGCGTCCGCGCTCGGCCAGTTTCTGCTGAACATAGCGCTGTCGCAGTTGTGCAAAGCGCTCGACGAAGGCGTCGCTGGAAAAGAAATGTGCCTGAGCCTCGGCGAACAGAAAACCCTGTACAAAGCGTGAGCCGCACTCCAGCGCAAAATTAAGCTGAGCGTCGGTTTCCACGCCCTCGGCGATGATCCAGCAACCGGTTTTCTCCGCCATTTGAGCCAGGGCCTTGACCACGTCGGTGCTCGGTCCGCCGAGCGCCGCCGCCTGGAACAAACGCATGTCGAGTTTGAGAATGTCCGGTTGCAGTGCCAACACGCGATCGAGCTGGGAGTAGCCCGCACCGAAGTCATCGATGGCGATCCGTGCACCGGCTGATCGGTAACGTGCGACCACTTGGGCCAGTCGCTGGATATCACCGCCCAGTTCGGTAATCTCGAAGACGATTCGCCGTGGGTCGACACCGTACTTGCCCAGTTGCTTCAGGCTCGGAAGTGGCTGGTCCGGGCGTAATCGGCTGATCCAGCGCGGGGAAATGTTCAGGCTGAGAAACCAGTCGGAGGGCGCCTGGTGCAGGCGGCTCAATGCGTCATCGCGCAATTGGCGATCCAGGCGGCGCAGGGCCACGGCGTTCGTGCGCGGGTCGGTGAACAACGGTCCCACCGAGGCCAACTGACCGTCTGCCTGGCGCAGTCGGCCCAACGCCTCCACGCCTGCGATCCGGCCGGTAGCGGTGTCGATGAACGGCTGAAAACAGGCGAGCGGTTGCCCGTCGATCACGAGGCCTCCTTGGTTGATCTTGTTTTTGGATTAAACCTGGTGACCGGGTACTGCCGGGCAGTCATGCAGGATTGAACCTCTCGGTTAAGAGGTTCATTCCGTGGGCATTGCAAGAATGTAGCCAGAAGTGACAGGTCAGGGTTTACGCGAGGAGCCTTGCATCACCAGTTTGATCAGGGGGCCCAGCGTGGTGCCGAGCTGCAGCAGTCGGGTCAGGCTGCTGACGCCGCCAGTCCTGGCGCCCTTGCCGGTCAGAAACCCCAGGAGCGTCACCGCCGCTACGCCCCAGAGTGGAGCGTGCTTGATACCGAAGCCTTCATGCAGGTTTTGCTTCATTTCGCGAACACGCTGCAGGGGTTGCAGCAGTTGCGCGGATTCGTGGCGGATTTCCTGGCGATGCATTTCCATGCGCAGACGGATCAACGCCTTGCGCATTTCCGTGCGGGAGCTGTTGCGAGGCAGTTCAGGCAGGTTCATGGCAGCAAGCGCTCCCTGTCGTTGGCCAGCTCTTCCAGGGTGCCATGGAAGGGTGAGGATTCATCAAAAATCGCTGCCCTCAGGCGAATGCCGCAGAAGACCGCTGCCAGGGCATAGAACGCGCAAAGGCCAATGATGGCCGCCAGGCGATTGGTGTCCCAAAACAGGATCAGCACCAGCGTTGACAATCCCACCAGCAACAGCAGGGCAAACACCAAGGCCAGGCCAGCAAACAGCAGCAGGCTTACGGTGCGTGCCTTTTGTTCCTGCAGTTCGATGCCGAACAATTCGACATGGCTGTGCAGCAATCCAAGTACGGCGGCACCCAGGCGCCGCGATGAGGAACTTGCGCCCGTCGTGGACGAGCCGAAATCTTCGGTCGCCATAATCAGCGCCGGGTTGCCAGCAGGCCGATCAGGAAACCCACACCGGCGGCAATGCCGACCGCTTGCCACGGGTTGGCCTGTACATAATCTTCGGCGGCGGTGACGGCAGCCTCGCCACGTTCGCGCAAGGAGTCTTCGGTCAGCTTCAAGGTTTCCCGGGCACGCAGCAGGCTGTCGTGGATCTGCTCGCGCAACTCGTCGGCCTGATCACCGGCCAGGGACGCCGTATGTTCCAGCAACTTTTCGGTGTCGCTGACCAGTGTCTGAAAGTCGTTCATCAGGATTTCTTGAGCAGTCTTTGCCTTGGTACTGGCCATGGGTGATCTCCATAAGTGGCGTCTGAAACGTTCGAGTATGAGCCTTGCGCGAAGGTTCAGTACAAACGACTGGTACAACTTTTGCTGTGTCGTGGTGCGCCAGGCAGTGCCAATGCGCTGTTGCCGGGCATGATTCACGTAAAACCTTAACTCAAATAATCAAATCCCGAGCAAATGTCCCGGTCGTGACTGACCTTGACGAACCCTGTGCGCCAAAGCGGTTCATCGGGAGTGACGTACTCGATGCGTGACGTCACAACTTGGTGCATGGATTGCCCGCGCGAACTGCTTTGGTGCTTTTCTTAGCCTTAAGGTCTGCCTAATCCATGGAAAATCTGCAAAGCGCTGTGGACAGCCTGGTCCATAGCTCCAACACGTTGTTCATTCTGATCGGGGCGGTCATGGTGCTGGCCATGCATGCCGGTTTCGCCTTTCTGGAGGTCGGCACGGTTCGGCAAAAAAACCAGGTCAATGCGCTGTCGAAGATCCTCAGCGACTTCGCCGTTTCGACCCTGGCCTACTTCTTTATAGGCTATTGGATTTCCTATGGGGTGACCTTTATGCAGCCGGCGGCCGTGATCAATGCCGATCACGGTTACGGGCTGGTGAAGTTTTTCTTTTTGCTGACCTTTGCGGCGGCGATCCCGGCGATCATTTCCGGCGGCATCGCCGAGCGTGCGCGATTCGTTCCGCAACTGTGCGCAACAGCGCTGATCGTGGCGTTCATCTATCCCTTCTTCGAAGGCATGATCTGGAACGGCAACTTTGGTTTTCAGGCCTGGTTGCAGGAACGCTTCGGCGCCGCTTTCCATGATTTTGCAGGCTCCGTGGTGGTCCATGCCATGGGCGGCTGGCTGGCGTTGGCGGCGGTGTTGCTGCTGGGACCGCGCAATGGTCGATACCGCGAAGGGCGCCTGGTGGCATTCGCGCCGTCGAGTATTCCGTTTCTGGCGTTGGGGTCGTGGATCCTGATCGTCGGCTGGTTTGGCTTCAACGTGATGAGCGCACAAACCCTGCAAGGGGTCAGCGGACTGGTGGCGGTGAACTCGCTGATGGCCATGGTGGGCGGCACGGTGGCGGCCCTGATTGTCGGGCGCAATGACCCGGGCTTCCTGCACAACGGCCCGTTGGCCGGGCTGGTGGCGATCTGTGCCGGCTCCGACCTGATGCACCCTGTGGGCGCGCTGGTGACCGGTGCGATTGCCGGCGCGTTGTTTGTCTGGTGTTTTACGGCCGCTCAAGGCAAATGGCACATCGACGATGTGCTGGGTGTCTGGCCATTGCATGGCCTGTGTGGCGTGTGGGGGGGGATTGCCTGCGGCATCTTCGGCCAGAGCGCATTGGGAGGGCTGGGCGGGGTGAGCCTGATCAGTCAGTTGATCGGCACGACATTGGGCGTGGTCGTGGCATTGATCGGTGGATTCGCGGTGTATGGCGCTATCAAGGCGTTCCATGGTCTGCGGCTGAGCCAGGAAGAAGAGTATTACGGGGCGGATTTGTCGGTGCACAAGATCGGCGCTGTCAGCCAGGATTGAGTGCCGGTCTTGCGCGCCTGGCCAACGGCGGGCGCTCGACGGTTTTTCGGGGCAGGCCTAGAATAAGCACTCAAATTTTTTCGGTTGAGCGCTCATGCTTCCTGAATGTCAGCTGTTCGGCACCCTTGGGTGCCACCTGTGTGAAGTGGCTGAGGCCATGCTGATGGAGTTTGTCGAGCGCGGTCTGCTGGTGGAGCTGGTGGACATCGCTGACGACGAAACATGGTTCAAGTCCTACAGCCTGCGTATTCCGGTACTGCGTCGGGTCGATACCGGAGCCGAACTGGGCTGGCCGTTCGGGTCCGACGATGTAGTGGCATTTCTGCGTTAAACGTTTTTTGTGATGGCGGTGGGGCCGCTGGTCGAACTTTGCGAATGATCCCCTTGGCTTAACGGTTGCGATTCGGATACTGTATGCGTATACAGTTATTCGGGTTGTCGCGCTGCTGTCCCTGATTCAGGGAGCAGCGGGCAAGTCCGGGCGTGAGAGGGATGAATCGTGGTCAATGTCGAACAATTGAAGAGCAGCGTGAACCGGATGTCGGTGGACGTGGTACGCGAGGCTGTCCTCGAATTGCGTCTGGACGGATTGGTAACGGAAGGCAAGACGCCATTCAACAAGCTGCATTTCAATACCTGTTTCGCTGAAATCGAAGCCTTGTTCCAGCGCGCGGGCTATCACCGACAATTGGATGTCGTGGGTTATCAGGGCTTGTTGTATGCATTGTATGACCCGGGTCGCTGGGAGGCGGTCGATGTACTGCGCTGGCTCAAGGAGTACACCGAAGCGGCAGCGCGCAGGCAAATACCGGCTTAGGGATTCTCCGCTAGGTTCGTTCCCGACACTGTTGGATAATGTCGCCCTGTATTGAGGGTTAGAGTTTCCGTATGTCCAGTTCACCTTTCTCCGCGGCGCACAGTCAGGCCAGCACGCTCTACTTGCCGCCTGGTTCGTGGCAGACCGTTTTCGATTGCCTGTGCGAGCATTTCAGCGCCATCGGCCGTGAGCAGTGGCTGGACCGAATCGCCCGTGGCCGTGTCCTCGACGGGCATGGCGCGCCGATCGCCCTCGATTTGCCTTACAAGGAAGGACTGCGGATTCACTATTTTCGCGAAGTCCCCGATGAAAAAACGATCCCGGTGGTCGAGTCGATCCTGTATGCGGACGAGCATCTGGTGGTGGCGGACAAGCCGCATTTTCTGCCCGTGACGCCAGCCGGTGAATATGTCGAACAGACCTTGCTCAGACGGCTGATCCGTCGTCTGGACAACCCGCACCTGGTCCCCCTGCATCGTATCGACCGGCATACGGCGGGGCTGGTATTGTTTTCAGCCAATCCTCAGAGTCGCTCGGCGTATCAGTCGTTGTTTCCGTCACGACAGATCGAAAAACGCTACGAGGCCATTGCCCGGGCATTGCCTGAGCATTCGTTTCCGTTGGTTCATAAAAGCCGACTCGTCGACGGCGAACCTTTCTTCCGGATGCAGGAGGGGCCGGGTGCCCCAAACACCGAAACGGCTGTCGAGGTCAGGGAAAAGAATGGTGATCTCTGGCGCTATGGCCTTTATCCGGTGACGGGCAAAAAGCACCAGTTACGGGTACACATGACAGCGTTGGGCGCGAGCATTTGCAATGACCCGTTTTATCCACAGGTACTCAAGGATGTGGAGGACGACTACGCCAATCCATTGAAGCTCCTGGCCCAAGGGCTGAAGTTTGTGGACCCGGTCACCGGGCAGGAAAGAGAATTCGAGAGCACGATCACCCTGCAATGGTGATCAAGGGTGATTAACGTCCGATTCCAGGCGTGGCCAGGAAAAATCGAATTTATGGGCCGGTTTGCAGTCATTTGAACAGGCCCCACGAACGTGGCGTTCAAAGACCTCGGTATCGCAGCCAGATCATCCGGCGGTTCCGAGACTTTCCATGCAAGGAGATACCCATGAAACGTACCGTTTTCGCTGGAATGTTCATTTGCGCTGCAGTGTTGGCCTCTCCGGTATTCGCGGCAGGGGAACACGACCTTTGCACCATCAAGCTTCAGGAACTCAGGGATAAGGTGACCACCCTGCCGTCAACGTCCGAAAATACCAGCATGGAAGTCAAGCGGATGCAGGCCAGCGCGGAAGCGGCCAATGCGGCCAACGATGACAAAAAATGCATTACCGAAGCCACGCAGGCATTGACGCGCGTGGACAGGCTTGCGAAAGAACCGAACCCATAAGTTATGGTGTCAGATAAGAAAATGCCCCGACAAGTCGGGGCATTTTTGTATCCGGTAGTCGCCGCGCAGATTACAACTCTTTAACGGTGCGGACCTGGTCCTTGTTGATACGGGTCTGCTTGCCATCCAGTTGTTCGAATTCGTAGAAGCCCGAATCCTTGTCATATTGTGGCGTGTCGACGGCCTGGATTTCGCGACCGTCATTCAAGGTGATCACTGTTGGGGATGCGCAACCGGCGAGGGTGGCAAGGCCCAGTGCGAGCATGAAAGTGGCCAGCGTCCGTTGAGTCATGGGTGTGTCTCCGAAATTGAATACTTTTGGTTACTGAGCTTCAGACGTGTACGGCACGTGCAAGTTCCTCGGGTGCTGTCAGTCTGACACAGTGTTGTGCGCGCTTAACAGTTCCGGTGTATTGAGGTTCGCCAAGCGCGGGTCGTTGTCAGGACACTGTAGCGCAGTTGCGCCCAGCTTTCGCATGAGTCGCCCCGGACTGCGTTCACCATCGTTCCAGGCGCTCTCGAAATTTCCGCGAAGTGCCACGGGGATCACGCACAGCAACGGCTCCCAGTGGTCGTCATGTCGCAGCATCAATGGCTTGTCGGGATGTTGGCTGGCTGTTTCGCGCATGCTGGCGAGCAACGCCTCGTCAATGCGTGGCACATCGCAAGGCAATACCAGTAGATGCGTATGTCGAGCGGCTTTCAAACCCGCGCGAATACCAGCCAATGGCCCTGGAAAATCGCCTTCGTCGTCATGAACCAATTGGTCGGCATAGGGCGCGTACTTTTCCTGGTTGCGGTTGCAGGAAATGATCAGGTCATCGCTCAGGGGGCGTGTCTTGCGATGCAGATGGGCAATCAGTGGCTCGCCTTGCCATTGCACCAATCCCTTGTCCTGGCCGCCCATGCGTTGGCCGCGACCACCTGCCAGGAGGAGAATGGAGCAGGGCGGAAAAACCGATTTCGAAGTCATGGCAGTTCTCCATGGGGGCGGCGAGAAAATGGGGCGCTGTGATATAACACCGGGCTGTTTCTCCTACAACTGGACGAGCCTATGAAAGCCAAGGCTGATGTACCTTTCGCACCGCTCAACATCGCGGTTCTGACGGTCAGCGATACCCGTACCCTGGAAACCGACACCTCAGGCCAGGTCTTCGTCGACCGCTTGACGGCTGCCGGCCATAACCTGGCAGCCCGGGTGTTGCTCAAAGATGATCTCTACAAAATTCGCGCGCAAGTCGCCAACTGGATTGCCGACGATGTCGTGCAGGTGGTGCTGATCACTGGCGGCACTGGTTTCACCGGTCGCGATAGCACGCCGGAAGCGGTGAGCTGTCTGCTGGATAAACAGGTCGATGGATTTGGTGAGCTGTTCCGACAGATTTCGGTGGCGGACATCGGTACATCGACCGTTCAATCCCGCGCTCTGGCGGGGCTTGCCAATGGCACGCTGGTTTGCTGTTTGCCGGGTTCGACCAATGCGGTACGCACCGGTTGGGACGGCATTCTTGGCGAGCAACTGGATTCGCGGCATCGTCCCTGCAATTTCGTCACTCACCTGAAACAGGCGGCTCCCTGTGAATCCCGCGGGTAAACCAGGCAAGACCGGCAGCCTGATGCCGGTGGAAGTGGCCCTGGCGCGTTTGCTGGAAATGGCTGACGCCTCAAGGATTGTCGATCGCGAGCGCTTGCCATTGGCACAGGTTACGGGGCGGGTGTTGGCCGACGATCTGGTGTCGACGCTGGATCTGCCACCGTGGCCCAACAGCGCCATGGACGGTTATGCCCTGCGCAAGGCCGACTGGGCCGGCGAGCCACTGGTCGTGAGCCAGAAGATTTTTGCCGGGCAGGCACCGGACGCCTTGAAGCCTGGAACCTGTGCGCGAATCTTTACCGGGGCGCCTGTTCCTGCCGGCGCCGACTGTGTCGAGATGCAGGAAAATACCGAAGTGCTGGCGGATGAGCGCGTGCGTTTCACCGAAACACTGACCATTGGACAAAACATTCGTCCACAAGGCCAGGAAACCACGGTCGGTGAACTGATTCTGCCGGCGGGTACGCGTTTTGGGCCGATAGAACAAGGTCTCGCCGCTTCGCTGGGTTGCGCCGAGCTGGACGTGATTCGCAAGGTTCGCGTGGCGGTGTTGTCGACCGGGGATGAGTTGATTGAGCCAGGACAGACCCTGGGCCCCGGACAGATCTATAACAGCAATCGTGTTCTGCTTTGCAGCTGGTTGCGCCGTTTAGGCTGTGAAGTTATCGACGCTGGCATTCTTCCCGATGATCTGGTCGCTACGCGTACTCGACTTGGCGAATTGAAAGATGTCGATCTGATTCTTTCAACGGGTGGCGTGTCGGTGGGGGAGGCTGATTTTCTGGGCATCGCCTTACGGGAAGAGGGAGAGTTGAGTTTGTGGAAGCTCGCCATCAAGCCTGGCAAACCCCTGACATTCGGGCATTTCCGCGGCGTACCGGTCATCGGGCTTCCCGGCAATCCGGCGTCGACGCTGGTGACCTTTGCCTTATTGGCCAGGCCTTATCTTTTGCGTCGTCAGGGCGTCAAACAGGTGGAGCCGCTGAAGGTGCAAGTGCCAGCCGGGTTTGACTGGCCCGTAGCCGGGAATCGACGTGAATATCTGCGCGGTCGCCTGGAAAACGGACGGGCCATCATCTACAGGAATCAGAGTTCCGGGGTGTTGCGCAGTGCCGCCTGGGCCGATGGGTTAGTAGAGGTGCTGGAAGGTCGGACGCTGGTTGCTGGAGATAGTGTGTACTTCATTCCTTTGAGCGAAGTCATCAGTTAACCCCCCTTCGTCGTGTTGCCACGCAAGCCCGGTTTTCGAACCGGGTTTTGCGTTCATGGCTGATCAATGGGCCAGGAGCAGCGTCACGAGCTGGTCGAAGCGGCTGTTGGCGATCCAGCCAAGAAGCCCCAGTACCACGGCGGCGCCGCCCGCAGCATAGGCAAGCCTGTGCTTGATGGATTTGACGTCACTGTGAACTGCTTCCATGTCTTTTCGGATGCACTTGAGGCGGGTCTCCAGCTCAGCGACACGAGGTTCCATATCGACTTCTCCATTGGGTTCTACGCTGTTTTTGAGTTCAGCCTGATGGCTGGCCCGGCTCCCTGCGAGCGGTGCAACCGAACGGACCGGTAGGTTGAGGTTCTGACTGTGCATGGCACGTCCTTGTGTTTGTCATTGCGAATGACCGGAACCACGGGCATCAAGGTGTACCAATCACACACTTTGGTCAATTGAGCCGATTCCTCACGTTTTGTAAGAAAAATCTCGTCATACAGGACTCAAGAAGTTCGCTGCAAAATAATTCGAACTTGCGCGACTTTTATCGGGTTCAGCGCGGTCAACATCTCCCATACGCCATTTAATCCCGGGAGTGACAACACATGAGCGATCGCAAGGCGCTGTTGATTCTGCATGGCAAGCAGGCGCTCAACGAGGAGGTTCGTGCGGCCGTCGAAAACAGGCGCGAACAAGGTTGGGAGCTGGCCGTTCGATTGACTTGGGAGGCTGGCGACGCTCAGCGCCTGGTCAATGAAGCATTGGCCGCCGGTTACAGGCAGATCATTGCCGGTGGCGGTGACGGCACCCTGCGTGACATTGCCGAGGCCATGGCTGCACATTCGACACCGGCCAGTCTGGTCTTGATGCCGCTGGGAACGGCCAATGATTTCGCGCGCGCTGCCGGGGTTCCTCTGGAGCCTGGCGAGGCGCTGGATCTGCTGGACGTGACGCCGAGCGCCATTGATCTGGGGGAAGCCGGCGGGCAGGTGTTTTTGAACATGGCCACGGGCGGTTTTGGCAGTCAGGTGACGGCCAATACCTCCGAGGAGCTGAAAAAGGTGCTCGGCGGCGCCGCTTATCTGTTCACGGGCCTGTCACGCTTCAGTGAGTTGCACGCCGCTTATGGCGAGCTGCATGGCCCGGATTTTCATTGGCGTGGCGAGCTGTTGGCGCTGGGCATCGGGAATGGTCGGCAGGCAGGCGGCGGTCATGTGTTATGCCCGCAGGCATTGGCTGACGACGGGTTGCTCGATATCAGCATTTTGCCCGCCCCGCAGGAAGTGGTTGGGACCTTGAAGAGCCTGCTGGCCGATGGTTTCGGTATCGAAAGCATGTTCGTGCGGGCCCGCCTGCCATGGGTCGAGATCAAGGCTTCTGAAGGCCTCTTCATCAACCTTGACGGCGAGCCGCTGGAAGGCGACAACCTGCGGTTCTCGGCTAGGCCGGCAGCACTTCGGGTGCACTTGCCTGAAACCTCGCCGCTGTTGAGTGCGACGGAATCGGTCAGTCGTCCAGACTGATGATCTGCTCGCGCACGGCGAACAACACCAGGCCGGCCACATCAAAGATCTGCAAACGCTTCATGATCTGCGAACGATGGGTTTCAACGGTCTTGACGCTCAGGCCCAGGCCGTTGGCGATTTCCCGGGTGGATTTCCCGCGAACAATCAATCGCAGGATTTCCAGTTGCCGGGCCGTCAGATTGTGCGAGTCCGCGGGGTCGGGCGTTTTCTGGGTTCGGGTCAATGCCTGCGTGATAACGGTATGGGCAATGGCCGGGCTCAGGTAGCGTTCGTTGTTGCGCAAGGCTTCCAGCGCATGTTCGAGTTCGGTGGCCGTGGTGTCCTTGAGTAAATAGCCATGCGCCCCGGACTCCAGCGCCTGCATGATCAATGCCGGGTCGGTGTGCATCGACAGGATCAGTACCTTGCTCTGCGGACGAATCCGCTTGAGCTGCTGCAAGGCTTCAAGGCCGCCGATCTGCTTCATGGAAATATCCAGCAGAACGATGTCCGGGGACAAATGCTCGACCATCGCCAGCAACTGCGAGCCGTCATTGGCCTCGCCAATTACCGCGTAACCGGGAAGGTCCAGCACCAGGGCGCGCACGCCTGCCCTGATCAGCGAGTGGTCATCCACCAGAAGTAAGTTACAAGTCAATGCATAACCTTATTCGTACTGGCCCGTTCGAGCGCGCGGGGCGCCCAGGGGAAGAGAGCTTCGATTTGAGTGCCTTTGCCCGGCTCGCTGGTCACGGTCAGTGTGCCGCCCAGTTGATGGATCCGCTCCGACATCCCGGCCATTCCGCGCTGTCCCTCACGACCTGGATCCGTGGCCGGGGCGAATCCCTGGCCGTCGTCACTGATCGAGAGTGACAGGCCTTGCGGTAAACGTTGCAGGCAGACCAGAAGATTCTTTGCTTGGGCATGCCGCAGAATGTTGGTGACGGCTTCCTGGGTAATGCGATAGGCCGCCACGGCCATTTCTTCCGGTATCCCGGTCAGGCGTTGATGGCATTCCAGGCTCCAGTGCACGGAGGTGTTAGCCAGCGTCTTGAGCAAATGTGCGCGCAGACTGGCTTCGAGTCCAAGGCTGGTCAATTGCCGGGGATTGAGGATGGCCGACACGTCGCGGACTTTGGCGAGTGTTTCTTCCAGCGTGTCGCACAGTACGGAACATTGCCCCTGGAGTTCTTCCGGCATTCGGCGTTTGAGCCAGTCGCTTTGCAGTTTGGCAGCCGTCAGCAACTGGCCGATGTCGTCATGCAGTTCCCGACTGAGCCGGTGACGTTCGTTTTCCTGGACCTCAAGCAAGCGATCGGCCAGTTCCTGCGGTTGAAACTTGATCGATTTGCGCGACAGGCGATATTGCACCCAGACGCAACCCAATGCCGCCATGTTGAGCACCAGCAGACCCAGCGGCAAGTGAATGGAGAGGGCATAGATCAACAGACTGCCGAGCGTAGAGCAGGCGCATAACACCAGCGTGAACCGGCGCGCGTTTTCTCGGGAAGGTGGCCACGTGGCGATTGACTTGAAGCTGGCGTACATAGCGGATGGAGCCAATGGATGTTCGCTGCGGGCAGACCGGTCATGCTCGCTGACAGGCCTCTGTTTTGTAATGTTGTACATGGACATCAACGGTGCATAGTTTCTGTACAAGAATTTCAACCTGAAACTTGATCGGGCTGCAGTCGTGGCAATCATATTGCCATTAATTGACGTCAACTAATGGGCGGCATAATACCACTTAAGATACCGTTGGTCGCGCATGCGATATATGTCCATGGAGTCAGGAAACAAAGCAATGCGGGTGTGAGTTCCATCGCGGGAAGTGTGGTGGCCGGTGCCGGAAAGAATTCAATTGTCCATGGATTCTTGACTTTAGACGCCAGGCAAAACCCTAGTCATGACAGGCATTCAATTGCCCGGAGGTTGGATATTTATTTGTGCTTGTCGTTAATGGGCATGCATTAATCAATTACGACATGAATACGCCCAAGTTAGTGCGCAATCTTTATTTTGAAAATGTGGAGTTCGACACAGTTCTGTGGATCTAAGCCTGTCGCTCCAGGTAGGGAACGAGTGTGAACGGCTTGGAATTAACAGGCGGTTGAAACTGACTCTGTCCGACCTGGAAGGCAAAAGCCTCGATCAGGGTCGTCTGCTCGGTTTCATCGAGACTCAGTTGGCCGGTGTTCTGGTCTATCAGCTCAAGTTGCCAGGCGATCAATGTCAGGCAGTCCTTGAGTGCGCTCAGGGCTTCGTCGTGCAGTTCCATATGATTGTGCGCGTGATTGAGCAAACCATGGATGTGCAGCGAAAATTCCGAAACGGCCGCCAGTGCAAGGGCGTCCGCCTTGCTGGCCAGTTTGAGCAGGGTGCTGAGCATGCAGTCGATGGCGTCCTTGTCATTGCTGATCAGCTGCAAATGACTCAGGCATTCCTCGGTCTTGGCCAGGAGTGATTCGGCCTCGACAAGAAACTCCGGAACCCGCTTCGCCCACTCTTTACGATTGTCCGGCATGCTTATCTCCACAACGTCATGACTAATGAGGGGATGTCGTGTGTGCTGACGAGGACGATGGGCGTCCCGACGTAACCGTTTCGTCGTGAGATCGCGTTCCGGCCGGCTGGAATCCGTGCCGGGGAACTATTTGAGAGGGTGGTTGGCCACTGACCTGCGATCGCACACAAAAGCCTGACTCCATTCATGCAATGAGAATGGCGTCACATTAATGGCTATTGGATATCGCGAATATCAGGTTGTGCCTGATTGTTGCTAGGGGAATCCCTTACGCAGCGGAACCTATGGCGCAAACCGTGGTCGTGCCGAAAAAGAGTAGCAGATGAAAATCACGGCGCCAGTAAAGCATGATGTTAATGTGACATCAATGTTTGAGCATGGCATTTTGCGAGGGGTCAAGATCTGGCAAACGTAGCCGATAACCCTCTATTAGTGAATTCATCAGTACAAGCCCAGGAGTCATTGATGGCTGGCATTCTCGATACGGTAGACCAACGTACGCAACTGGTGGGTGAGAATCGCCTGGAAATTCTCATGTTCCGGCTCGCCGGACGGCAATTGTTCGCGATCAACGTGTTCAAGGTGCAGGAAGTCCTGCAACTGCCAAAACTGACCTTGATGCCGCAGCGTCACCCGTTCGTTTGCGGCGTGGTCAATTTGCGCGGCCAGACCCTGCCGGTGATCGATCTGTCCCAGGCGATCGGCATGCGTCCGCTGGTGCCGGGGCCAAACAGTACGATTATCGTGACCGAGTACAACCGTTCCGTGCAGGCGTTTCTGGTCGGTGGGGTAGACCGTATCGTCAACATGAACTGGGAAGCGATTCTGCCGCCGCCGTCCAGTGCCGGTCGCCAGCATTATCTGACTGCCATCAGCAAGGTCGACGACCAGTTGGTGGAGATCATCGACGTGGAGAAAGTCCTGGCTGAAATCGTCCCTTACAATGCCAAGGTGTCCCGCGACAAGCTTGACGACCCGGTGCTGGAGCGTGCCCGTGGCCGTGAAGTGCTGTTGGTGGATGACTCCAATGTGGCGTTGGCGCAATTGCGCGACACCCTGGGTCAGTTGGGCGTGAAAATGCACATTGCCAGTGATGGCTTGAAGGCCTTGAACATGCTCAAGGCCTGGGCCGATACCGGCGTGCACATGACCGATAAGCTGCTGATGGTCTTCACCGACGCGGAAATGCCGGAGATGGATGGCTATCGCCTGACCACCGAAATCCGCAACGACCCGCGCCTGCGTGGCCTTTATGTGGTTCTGCACACGTCCTTGTCCGGCAGTTTCAACGACTCGATGGTCAAGAAGGTCGGCTGTGACAATTTCCTCTCCAAGTTCCAGCCGGACAAACTGGTCGACGTGGTGCGCCAGCGCCTGATGCTGGACGAAGTGCCCGCCTGATAACCCTGTAGGAGCGAGCTCGCTCGCGATGGTCGTGAACGATAACGCGTAAATCCGGATGCTCAGCGGCGTCCTTGGATTTTTCGCGAGCAAGCTCGCTCCTACAGTGGTTTTTGCACTTTGATTCAGCGATCAAGCTCGTATAGGGTGACGTTTTTGTCCACCAGGGAGCTGGCCATGTTGCGTCTGAGCGCGCTTTACCGTTATCCGTTGAAATCCGGCAAGGGCGAAACCTTGCAGCAGGTCGGCCTCGACAAGCTGGGGCTGGACGGAGATCGACGCTGGATGCTGGTGGACGAGGCCAGCGGGCGCTTCCTGACCCAGCGGGCGGTGGCGCAGATGAGCCAACTATCGGCGTTGTGGAATGCCGATGGCGGGCTGACCCTCAGTGCGCCGGGCCATACACCGATCGATATCGCTTTGCCTGGCAGCGACGCTGAATTGCGCGGCGTGACCATCTGGCGCGACACCTTGCGCGTACCGGATGCGGGCGACGCCGCCGGAGCCTGGGTCAGTGAGTTCATCGGCAAACCCACGCGCCTGGTGCAAGTGCCACTGGATCGGGCACGCACTACCCAGGCGGGTTACGGCAAGGATGACGATCAAGTGGCGTTCGCCGACGGTTTCCCGCTGTTGCTGATCGGCCAGGCGTCGCTGGAGGATCTGTCGCAACGGGTCGGTCGTCCGCTGGAAATGCTGCGTTTTCGACCGAATCTGGTGATCGAAGGCAGTGACGCCTATGCCGAGGATGGCTGGAAACGCATTCGCATCGGCGATGTCGAGTTCCGCGTGGTCAAGTCTTGCTCACGCTGCATTCTGACGACCATCGACCCGCAAACCGGTGTACGCAGCGAAGATCGCGAACCGTTGGCCACCTTGCAGAAATACCGTGCCGAGGCCGATGGTGCGATGTTTGGCCAGAATCTGGTCAATGACAGCAATGGCCGGCTTGAAGTCGGCATGCCGGTGACGATCCTGGAATAATCGCCTGGAAATGAAAAACGCCCGTGTCTTAAAGGACACGGGCGTTTTTTTTCGCCGTGAAACCCGAGGGTTTAACCGCGGTATTCGCACAGGTAAGCGGTGTCGACGGCCACTTTCAGCTGGAACTTGCTGTTGGCGGGCACGTTGAACTGGCTGCCGGCGGCGAAGGTTTCCCAGTCATTGCTGTCAGGCAGCTTGACGGTCAGGGCGCCGGACACCACGTGCATGATTTCACGCTGGCTGGTGCCGAATTCGTATTCGCCCGGAGCCATGACGCCGATGGTCGCCGGGCCCTCAGCGGTGCCAAAGGCGATCGACTTGACGGTGCCGTCGAAGTACTCGTTGACTTTAAACATGGGCGATTCCTCGAAAAGGGCTAAAAAGGGCCGGCCAGTATGCACAAGGGGGCCGGCGTCGTCACCTCTCCAGAGGGGGGAAGATCTGTGGCAGCAGGCGCGCGGTATTGCGCGCATCCTCCAGTGCCCGGTGTTGCAGCCCCGTGAATTGCAGGCCGGCCAATTGCAGCGCACCGTTGAGCCCCAGCGGACGTTCCAGGCGACGCGCCTTGGCAAAGCGCTGCTTGAGATTGATATGCGGTACACGGCTCAGCAGGCTGTCGAGTTGCAGGCGCTGCCATTCCTGTACGAGCTGCTGGCGATCGTAATCGCCCCAGCTGACCCAACCTTCCAGTTGCGCGTGATGCGTCCCGAGCCATTGCTCGAATGTCGGCCAAATCTCGTCCAGCGTCCGCGCCGTATCGACGTCGGCCTGGGTGATGTGCGTCAGTGCCCGACAAAACGGTGTCAGCAGCGGCCGCCGCAGTGGCCTCACGAAGCACTGGAAGTGATCCACTTCGCGCCCTTTGCGGTCCACCAGGGTGGCGCCGATTTCGATGATTTCCATTTCTGTTACTGGCCAGCCACCTTCATCGGTGGTGGCTTCCAGATCAATGACCAGCCATTGAGGCATCGCAGGGTTCCTGGTATCCGCGTCCTGATAGGCTTTGAGCGTAGCCAAACCCGACGGTTCCGCCTAGCGGCTTATTCAACCTCCAGCAAAACCTGACGATTCTTGACCTGATCGCCAACCCGCACCTGCAAGCGCTTGAGCACGCCGTCGATGCCCGATTTGAGCGGGTGCTCCATTTTCATGGCCTCCAGCACCACCAGCAATTGACCCTTGCTCACCGGGCTACCCTCGCTGACCAGCACATCAACAATGGCGCCATCCATCGGCGCCTTGAGAGTGCCGCTGCTGACGCTGGCCTGGCTGCCGACGAGGGCCTGGGTCCGGTCCGTCAGGCACACACTGCCCGGACGGGTGAACAGACAGATTTGCCCGTTCTGCAGGCGGTAGGCGTAGCGTCGACGGATGCCATCGATTTCCAGGGTGGCCCAGCGTCCATCACTCTCTATGACCTTCAGTTCAAGGCGGCGGCTGGCGATCTGAATCCGGTAGGCCTCGCCCGGTACGGCATTCAGCTCCACCAACCACGCCTGATCTTCCAGGCCCAGGCGATAGTGCAGCGGCACACTGGCGTTGTTGCGCCAACCGGCCAGAGGACCACGGTGCGCCTGGGCCGAGGCTTGATAGAGCAGGGCGGCGGCAATGGCCAGCTCCTCCGCATCGGGCACATGGGGGTGCAGGCATGGTTGGTCAGCGAAATGCTGCGCGATGAATCCGGTGCTGAATTCGCCGCTGATGAATTGTGGGTGTTGCAACAGGCTGGCGAGCAGACGCTGGTTGCTCTGCACGCCCAGCAGCACACTGTCCTGCACCGCCCGCAGCAACTTGCGACGGACCTCTTCGCGAGTGGCGCCATGGGCGATGATCTTGCCCAGCATCGGATCGTAAAAGGGGCTGATGTGTCCGCCTTCGACCAGGCCATCATCGACTCTTACGCCACTTTGCAGCGCCGGTTCCCAGGCCGCGATGCGCCCGGTTTGCGGCAGAAATCCCTGGGTCGGGTCTTCGGCATACAGGCGCACTTCCATGGCGTGCCCCGTGAGTTGCACGTGCTCCTGACGCAGCGGCAGCGGTTGTCCTTCGGCGATGTTCAGTTGCCAGGCCACCAGGTCCAGGCCGGTGATCAATTCGGTGACCGGGTGTTCCACCTGCAGTCGGGTGTTCATCTCCAGGAAGTAAAACCGGCCGCGTGCATCGAGCAGGAATTCCACGGTGCCCGCGCCGACGTAATTCACCGCGCGACCGGCCTTGAGCGCCGCCTCGCCCATGGCCTGGCGCAGTTCAGCCGTCATCACCGGGCAGGGCGCTTCCTCGATGACTTTCTGATGGCGACGCTGGATGGAGCAATCACGCTCGCCGAGGTAGATCAGGTTGCCGTGCTGGTCACCGAACAGTTGAACCTCGACATGCCGCGGCTCGATCAGCGCCTGTTCGAGGATCAGTTCGTCGCTGCCGAAACCGTGCAGGGCTTCGGAGCGGGCGGTGCGGATCTGCTCGAGCAAATCACCGGCATCGTGCACCAGGCGCATACCGCGCCCACCGCCGCCGGCACTGGCCTTGATCATCAGGGGATAGCCGATGCGTTCGGCTTCGCGGCTGAGCGTCGCGTCATCCTGTTCGGCGCCTTGATAACCCTGGATGCACGGCACGCCGGCGTTGATCATGGCGATTTTCGACAGGCGTTTGCTGCCCATCAGTTCGATGGCTTCGGGGCTGGGGCCGATGAAGGTGATGCCGGCCTGCTGGCAAGCGCGGGCGAAGCCGGCGTTTTCCGAGAGAAAACCGTAACCCGGATGGATAGCGTCCGCACCCGTGCGGCGGGCGGCGTCGATGATTGCCGGGATGTTCAGGTAAGACTGTTGCACCGGGGCCGGGCCGATGTTCACGGCTTCATCGGCCATGTGCACATGCAGCGCGTCGGCATCGGCGTCGCTGAACACGGCGACGGTACGGTAGCCCAGGGCCTGGGCGGTGCGCTGGATGCGGCAGGCGATTTCACCGCGGTTGGCGATCAGGATTTTGCTGAATCCGGGCATGGTTTTTCTCTCAAAGTGTTCAGTGGCAGTGATGGCCTCATCGCGGGCAAGCCCGCTCCCACAGGGATCTCTGTCGTTCACAGAACCTGTGGGAGCTGGCTTGCCAGCGATGCTTTTAAAGGGCCCACCCCGGTTTTCTTTTTTGCACAAAGGCCATGGTCCCCTCGACGCCTTCCGCTCCGGTCACCGCTTCGCTAAACCACTCGGCCGCCTGATCCAGCAGCTCACCTGCTGGCTGCGCGGCACTCGCCAACAACAACTGCTTGGTCGCCGCATTCGCCCCCGGCGCACAACACAGCACATGGGCCAGTACCTCATCGAGGCGTTCGGCCAACGCCTGCGGGTCATGCTCGACAAAGTGCACCAGGCCCATGCGCCGCGCCTGGGTGCCATCGAAGCGTGCCGCCGTCAAAGCCAGGCGCCGGGCCTGGGTCAGGCCGATGCGCTGGACCACGAACGGTGCAATCTGCGCCGGCAACAGGCCGAGGCTGGTTTCCGGCAGGCCGAATTGCGCCTGGTGTTCGGCAATGGCGATATCACTGACGCAGGCCAGTCCGAAGCCGCCACCCAGCACCGCGCCTTGCAGTACGGTGATCACCACTTGAGGCGCGTGCTGGGTTTCTTCCAGCAGGGCGCCGAATGCACGGTTCAATTCGCGGTACGCCGTCGCGCCCTGGGCGCGGGCATTGGCCATGTCCTTGATGTCGCCGCCAGAACAGAAGTGTCCGCCGGCACCGCCAATCACCAGGGCGCGAACAGTGCGGTCATCACGCACCGCTGCCAGCACCGCACGCAATTCGGTGACCATCTGCAAGCTCATGGCATTGCGGCTTTGCGGGCGATCAAGCGTGATGTGCAGCACGCCGTTATGCGGCTCCAGCAGCAGCGTCTGGCAAACCGGCAGGCTGCTCATTTCTTTTTCCCCGGCAGGATGCCCATGAGTTTGCAGATGATCCCCAGCATGATCTCGTCGGCACCGCCGCCAATCGACACCAGCCGCACATCACGGTAAGCGCGGGCCACCGGGTTGTCCCACATGAAACCCATGCCGCCCCAATATTGCAGGCAGCTGTCGCTGACTTCGCGACCCAGCCGACCGGCCTTGAGCTTGGCCATGGACGCCAGGCGAGTGACGTCCTGGCCTTTGACGTATTGCTCGGTGGCTTGATAGACCAACGCGCGCAGGCATTCGATTTCGGTCTGCAATTCGGCCAGGCGGAAGTGAATGACCTGGTTATCGATCAGCGCGCTGCCGAACGTCTTGCGCTCCTTGCAGTATTCGATGGTGCTGTCGACGCAGTACTCCAGGCCCTTGATCATATTGGCTGCGCCGAACAGGCGTTCCTCCTGGAACTGCAGCATTTGCATCATGAACCCCGCGCCTTCATGGCCGATGCGGTTGCGTTGCGGTACGCGCACATTGTCGAAAAACACCTGGGCGGTTTCCGAACTGCGCATGCCGAGCTTGTCCAGGTGCGAGCTGAGGCTGATACCCGGTGTGTTCATCGGCACCATGATCAGCGACTTGTTGATGTGCGGCTTGTCGTCTGAGGTGTTGGCCAGCAGGCAAATGAAATCGGCGCTTGGCGAGTTGGTGATCCACATCTTGCTGCCGTTGATCACGTAGTCGTCGCCATCCTTGCGCGCCGTGGTTTTCAACCCGGCCACGTCGGACCCGGCACCGACTTCCGAAACGCCGATGCAGCCGACCTGTTCACCACTGATCGCCGGGCGCAGGAACTCGTCGCGCAACTCATCGGAACCAAAACGTGCCAGGGCCGGGGTGCACATGTCGGTCTGTACGCCAATGGACATCGGAATGCCGCCGCAATGGATGGTGCCGAACTCTTCGGCGGCGACGATCGAGTAGCTGTAGTCCAGCCCCATGCCGCCGAATTTTTCCGGTTTGGAGATCCCCAGCAGGCCAAGGTCGCCAGCCTTGCGGAAGATGTCATGGATCGGAAAACGCCCGGCCTTTTCCCATTCCTCGACGTAGGGGTTGATCTCGTGATCGACGAATTGGCGGACGGTGCGGCGCAGTGCTTCGTGTTCCTGGGTGAAGATCATTTTTGTTGTTCTCCTTGTTAGTCGGCCTAGAGCCGGGCCACGCCAAAACTGTTGGTTTGCAGCGGCCGCACCTCGGCCTCATGACAGATATCCAGCAAGTAACCGAGCAAGGTCCGGGTGTCCCGGGGATCGATCAAACCGTCGTCCCACAGATTGGCGCTGCCATAGAGCGCCGTGGACTGGCTGTCGAGTTTCTGCGCGGTGACCTGTTCCAGCATGTCGAGCATTTTCGGGTCGGGCACCAGGCCGTCCTTGGCCTGTTTGGCCTCGGTGACGATGCGCAGCACCTTGCCGGCCTGGGCGCCGCCCATCACGGCGGTGCGGCTGTTGGGCCAGGCGAAGATAAAGCGTGGATCGAGGCCGCGACCGCACATCGCGTAATTGCCGGCGCCATAGGAACCGCCGACCACGATCGTGAGTTTCGGTACCCGGGCATTGGCGACGGCCTGGATCATCTTGGCGCCATGCTTGATCACGCCTTGCTGCTCCGATTCGGTGCCGACCATGAACCCGGTGGTGTTGTGGAAAAACAGCAAGGGCGTCTGGCTCTGATCGCACAGTTGAATGAACTGGGCAGCCTTGCTCGCGCCCTTGGGCGTAATCGGGCCGTTGTTGCCAATGAAGCCGCAGGTGCGACCCTGGATTTTCAGATGACCGCACACGGTCTGCTGATCGAACTCGTTCTTGAAGTCGAGGAAGTTCGAACCGTCGGCAATGCGAGCGATGATTTCGCGTACGTCGTAGGGCTTTTTCGGGTCGTCCGGAATCAGTCCCAGCAGTTCATCGATGGGGTAGAGCGGTGCTTCCCATTGCGGTTCGGGGCGCCACGGCAACTGCTCGTTCCATGACAGCAGGCTGACGATCTCGCGCACCTGACGCACACCGTCGGCATCGTTTTCGGCCAGGTATTCGGCGGTGCCGGCGGTTTGTGCGTGCATCTCGGCGCCGCCCAATTCTTCGTCGGTGGCGACTTCACCGGTTGCCGCTTTCAGCAGGGGCGGCCCGGCAAGAAACAGCTTGGCCTTGCCACGCACCACCACCACGTAATCCGACAATCCCGGCTGATAAGCGCCGCCCGCCGTGGCCGAGCCGTGTACCACGGTGATCTGCGGCAGGCCCATGGCCGACATTCGCGCCTGATTGGCAAAGCTGCGCGCGCCTTCGACGAAAATCTCCGCCGCGTAATTGAGGTTGGCGCCACCGCTTTCGGCGAGGGTAATCACCGGCAGTTTGTTTTCCATGGCGATCTGCTGCAGGCGCAGGGACTTTTTCAGGCCGCTGGGGGAAATGGTCCCGCCCTTGATCGCGCTGTTGTTCGCCACGATCAACGCCCGCACCCCGGACACGTAACCGATGCCGGCGATCAGGCTGCCACCGGCCGAGCTGCCATCCTTGTCGTCGTGCAGTTTGTAGCCGGCCAGGCTCGCCAGTTCGAGGAACGGCGCGCCAGGGTCCAGCAGCAGATTGAGGCGTTCGCGAGGCAGCAACTGCCCGCGTTTATCGAATTTGGTTTTGGCTTCGGCGGCCTTGTTCAGCAGATTCCGTTCAAGTGCCTGGACCTGTTCGATCGCGGTCAGCATCGCCGCGCGATTGTGGGCGAACTGTTCGCTGTTGGGATCGAGTTGCGACTGAATCACCGGCATGGCTTATTCCTTGTCCTTGAGCACGTCCGGAAGATAGGCACGGTGAAATCCGTTGTATGACTCACTGTTGGTCGCCTTGTGGATCGGCCACGCCCGCCCGCCGAGGCTGGCGGCGCCATCGATGCGCAAGGTGCTGCCGCTGACGAACGCGGCCGCCGGGCTGAGCAGGAAAACGATCGCCGCGCTGACTTCCGATTCGGTACCGATGCGCTTGAGCGGCACGTGTTCGCGCAAGGTCGGGATCACCGCCTTGAACGCACCTTCGTAGGTGTCCATGCCGCTGGACGCGATCCAGCCCGGCGCCACCGCGTTGACCCGCACCCCCGCATAACCCCATTCGAAGGCGGCGGTCTTGGTGAGGTTGTCCATGCCCGAACGCGCTGCGCCGGAGTGGCCCATGCCGGGCATGCCGCCCCACATGTCGGCGAGCATGTTGACGATGGCGCCGCCGTGCTTGCTCATGGACTGGTTGAACACTTCCCGGGCCATCAGGAAACCGCCGACCAGATTGGTGCGCATCACGGTTTCAAAACCCTTCTGGTTGATCGAAGCCAGGGGGGATGGGTACTGCCCGCCGGCATTGTTGACCAGGCCGTGAATCGGGCCGTGCTTTTTGATCAGGTCGCCGACACGATCCTTGACCGCGTCTTCGTCACGGATATCGCAGACGATCCAGTCCGCCTTGCCACCGTCTTCGGCAATTTCGGCAGCAACGGTTTTCAGCTTGTCGGCCTTGCGCCCGACCAGCAGCACGTGGGCGCCGAGGGCCGCCAGTTCGTGGGCGGTGCAGCGGCCGATGCCACTGCCGCCGCCGGTGACGATGATGGTCTGGCCCGCAAACAGGTCGGCTTTGAAAATCGAATCGTAGGCCATGGTGGCAGTCCTCTAGTTGACCTGGTCGGCGATGCGCTGCGGCACCGGAATCTGGATTTCCAGCAGTTGCTGGGCGAACGCCTTGCCTTGCGGGTCGATGCGCAGGCTGGCCACGCCTCCGCCGCCGAGGGCATTCTCCAGAAGAAAATTAAGACTGTGGGTGGCGGGCAAGTACCAGCGCTCGACACGTCCGTGCACCGGGTCGAGGACGTGGCTCATCCAGTCGACGATCACTGCCGGGGTCAACGCCTCGGCGATCCATGGCAGGTATTCGGGCCTGCGGGCCATGACGCCGATGTTGCTGTGGTTGCCTTTGTCACCCGATCGGGCAACCGCCAGCTTGATCAGCGCCACGCTGGCGTCGGCCGGGCCGTCTGGCTTGGGTGGTTCGAACGGCGCAGGCAAATCGTGGGTGTCGAGCACATCCAGGGCGGGCAGGGTGCACGGATGGCGCTCGCCCATGAGATCAATTTCCAGCGTGCACAGGGTTTTGTCGATGAGGAATGAGAACAAGCGGATCAGCGGATACACCGTCGGCCGCCCGCCGACGATGCCGGTCAGCCCGGGTGCCATGCCGGTGGCGGCCTGGGCGATTTCCCGGGAGAACACAATCAATGCCTGCTTGTTGGGATGGCGCACGGCGAGCTTGATCACCACTTCGCGACTGTCCCGACGCTGGCCGTGGGGGCCGTAAGTGGCCTCGCTGCCGAGCAGTTCGATGTTCACATCGCTGTAGGGCCCCCAGCCGCGCTGGGTGAAGATTTCCGACGTCTTGTTGATGATCGCGTCGCTGACGCGCCGGGCCTTGTCGACCGCATCGATGCCGGCGATCAGGCAACTGGCGGTGCAGCGGAAACCCTCCGGGTATGTGGCGCTGACCTTGTACTGGTCGGTGGGCGGCAAGCCTTTGGCGCCATGCACCTGCACCGCATGCCTGCCTTGCTGCACCAGTTTGACCTGAGTGAAATCACACACCACATCGGGCAGCAGATAGGCCCGCGGATCGCCAATTTCATAGAGCATCTGCTCACCCACGGTGAGGGGGGTGACCAGGCCTCCGGAACCTTCGGGTTTACTGACAATAAACTGGCTGTCGGCGCTGACTTCGACGATGGGAAAACCGATGTGTTCGTAGTCGGGCACGTCGCGCCAATCGGTGAAATTGCCCCCGGTGCACTGCGCGCCACATTCGATGATGTGCCCGGCCAGCGCGGCCTGGGCCAGTTTGTCGTAGTCGTGCCACGACCAGTTGAACTCATGCATCAGTGCGGCGCTGACCACGGCGCTGTCAACCACCCGCCCGGTGATCACGATGTCCGCGCCCAGACGCAGGGCTTCGACGATGCCCGGCGCCCCGAGGTAGGCGTTGGTCGAGACACACATCGGTGGCAGTGGAGCACCGCTGAACATTTCATGGATACCGTGAGTGCCCAGCTGTTTGAACTGCGGTTGCAGATCGTCACCCAGCAGCACGGCAATCTTCAAGGCGACCCCGGCCTTGTCGCAGGCGGCTTGCAGGGCGGCGGCACACGCCTGCGGATTGACTCCGCCGGCGTTGCTGATGACACGGATTTTTTGCTCGGCCAGTTGTGTGAGCAGCGGGCTCAGGACTTCGACGAAGTCGCTGGCGTAACCGGCCTGGGGATCTTTCATCCGGGCGCCGGCCATGATCGACATCGTTATTTCCGCCAGGTAATCGAACACCAGGTAGTCCAGGCGGCCACCTTCCACCAGTTGCGCGGCGGCGGTCGAGGTGTCTCCCCAGAAGGCGCTGGCGCAACCGATGCGAATTGTTTTGGGCGCAGTCAATTCCATAACCACCTCCGACAGTCGTGCATCGAGACTACCAAGCAAGCGCTTGGTTTGTAAACGGCTGAAATATCTTCGGCCCGAGCGCTTGCTTGGTTGCCAATGCCAGCTTAAATTGCCCGCGCAACCCCGCTGTTTTAGCGGTGATCATGACTGTAGGAGAGAACGGGTGGACGAGCAAAAAGCCCTGGGGGTCATGCGCGAGTTGGTCGACGACGGCCAACTGACTGATCCGGACAGCGCCCGTGGCAAGCTGCTGCAAGTGGCGGCCCACCTGTTTCGCAATAAAGGCTACGAGCGCACCACCGTGCGCGACCTGGCGGGCGCCGTGGGCATTCAGTCGGGAAGCATCTTCCACCACTTCAAAAGCAAGGACGAGATCCTGCGGGCCGTGATGGAGGAGACGATCCGCTACAACACGGCGTTGATGCGTGCGGCCATCGCCGAGGCCAGCAACGTGCGCGAACGGGTGCTGGCATTGATCCGCTGCGAATTGCAGTCGATCATGGGCGGCAGTGGCGAGGCCATGGCGGTGCTGGTCTACGAATGGCGCTCGCTGTCCGAGGAGGGCCAGGCAAAAGTCCTGGCGCTGCGCGACATCTATGAAGACATCTGGCTGCAGGTGCTGGGTGAGGCCAAGAATTCGGGATTCATACGCGGTGATGTGTTCATCACCCGGCGTTTCCTCACCGGGGCGCTGTCCTGGACCACCACCTGGTTTCGCGCCGATGGCAGCATGAGCCTCGACCAGTTGGCCGATGAGGCGCTGATCCTGGTGTTGGAGGAAAAATAATAAGTGTGTGTGGGGCGGCAGGAAACTGGCTAACTGTACGAAACCGCCTAGCTTGAATGCATTGATGCAGTATTTTTGGGGAGTGGCTTGTATTGATGTCTTCGCCAATTCGGACGGCTCTACGGATTTTGCTGGCAGCGTTTGCGGCGTTATGGCTGATTCCGTCCCAGGCTGCACAACTGGTGCGCATCGGTGCCGCACACTTTCCTCCCTATACCGTACGCCCGGAAACCGGTGCCGACACGGGGTTGCTGCCGCAACTGGTCGAGGCCCTCAACGCCCTGCAAAGCGACTATCAGTTCGTCCTGGTACCCACTTCCATTCCCCGGCGTTTCGGTGATTTCAAGCAAGGCCGGATCGACATGGCGATCTTCGAAAACCCTGCCTGGGGTTGGAAAGACATTCCCCGCACCGATGTCGACATGGGTCTGGAAGATGCCGAGATTTTCGTCGCGCAACGCCAGCCCGAAGGCCGGCCAGTGCGTGAGCAAGATTATTTTTCCGATCTTGCTGGCAAGCGTCTGGCGCTGTTCAGTGGCTACCACTACGAGTTCGCCAGTTTCAATGCCGAACCCAAATACCTCACCACCCACTACAACGCCACGTTGACCTACTCCCATGACAGTAACCTGCTGATGGTGCTGCGGGGCCGTGCCGACATCGCACTGGTCACGCGCTCCTATTTGAGCGACTACTTTCTGCGCAATTTGAAAGTCGCCGATCAGTTGCTGGTGTCCGATCGCGTCGACCAGGTTTATCACCATTACGCCATCCTGCGCCCGGCCGCGCCAATCACGGGTGAGGCGTTCGGCAAACTGCTGCAGGAGCTGCGGGACAATGGTCAGATGCTGAAAATTTTCGATCCGTACAAGATTGCGGTCGTGCCGGTTCCGCATTAGTCGGGATGACGCGTCAGGTGTCGTGCGCTCGGTCTCTCGAGGGGGGCGGGCGCCGCAAGAGCAACCTCGAGGCGGCCTGTCAGCCGACTTGGTTACTGGCCTGTCTGCGATCTAATTGTGGGAGCGAGCCTGCTCGCGAAGGCGGCCTGAAAGCCGACCTGAATTCGCTGGAGTATGACATCCAACTGTAGGAGCGAGCTTGCTCGCGAGAAACGACAAGGCAACTCAAATCTCCAGCCAGGGCGCGTTATCGTTGACGTTCTTCGCGAGCAGGCTCGCTCCCACAGGGGATCGGGGAGCCTCTGTCAAAGAAACGGATATGTACACCATCTTGATCCGATCCTCTTAAATTTCCCGCCCCGGCTCACGTCACATCGTAGAACTGTCGACGATTATCGTGAGCCCGACCCATGCCCAATCTGAATGCCCTGGCCTTACCCACAGGCAACAGCCTTGAAGCCGATGAAACCGGAAACCGGCTGAGCCTCAGCCTTGAAGGACAGCCGCTGATCCAGCTGCGGCTGACCCGCGCCCCCGAAATGCTGTTGCAGATGGAGGAGGGCTGCGACCGGCCTGCCAAGGAAGCCATCTGGGCCACCAATTACTGGCTGTTCGCCCGAGACCCGGACTGCCAGCGCCTGACCTGGCAACTCGATGAAACCCCGACGGAAGCCTTGCTCAGCGGCTTGCTGATCGCCACGGAAACGGCGAACCAATACTGCTGCGAGCGCACCTTGTTCTGGCAGCTGCCACAGCCTTGGCTGAGGCAGGCGCTGACCGGCAGTTATCCACAGCAGATGGTCATCAGTGGCGGCAAGCGCCATCCGCTGCGACCGGTCAAACCCCGGGGCGAGGTCTATCGGCGTTTCGATGCGCGGCTGGGGATGTGGATTTCCCTGCGTACGGTGGACATCGACCTGGACCTGGCCCGTTTCAACCGTTGGCAAAACAGTCCACGGGTCGCCAGTTTCTGGCAGGAGGAGGGCAGCCTCGAACAGCATCGCGAATACCTGGCCAAGCTCGATGCCGACCCCCATACCGTGACACTGATCGGCTGTTTCGACGATCAGCCGTTCGCCTATTTCGAAGCCTATTGGGCGAAGGAAGATCGCATCGCCCCGTTCTACGAGGCCGGTGATTACGACCGTGGCATTCACATGCTGGTGGGGGAAGAAAACCACCGTGGCCCGCACAAGGTGGCGAGCTGGTTATCGGCGTTGACGCACTACCTGTTTCTCGACGATCCGCGCACTCAGCGAGTGGTCGCCGAGCCTCGCGCCGACAACGGCAAGATGATCGGGTATATGCAGGGGCAGCGATTCCACTGCGAAAAGGAATTCGACTTCCCGCACAAACGCGCCGCGCTGATGGTGTTGGGGCGTGAGCGGTTTTTTGAGCGGTGTGAGTTGGTTTGATGCGTAGGGCTCAGGACCTTCGCCGGTCTTGAGTCAGTCTTCGCGAGCAGGCTCGCTCCCACATTTGATCCCAGGTGTTCACAAAGGGTGTGTTCAGCAAAGATTCAATGTGGGAGCGAGCCTGCTCGCGAATGAGGGCGATGCAAATCACAGGTCTTAACGGCGGGCGCTGGCATCCGCACGACTGCCCGATACCTTGCGGCAGTGCACCAGCGCATCGCGAATCATGAAGTTGACCAGGGTCGGCGAGACGCCGAGTTCCTTGGCGATGTCCTTTTGTGGCACGCCGTGCAGGCGGTACATCTCGAAGGCGTAGCGGGTGCGGCTCGGCAGTTCGGTGAGTGCGTCGGCGATGTTTTCCAGGGTGGAGAAATTGATGTGCGACGTTTCCGGTGAAGCCCCCTGAATCACCACGTTAAGCCCTTCCTCTTCAGGCCCGGAATACTTCTGCTCCAGCGCCTGCTTGCGGTAGTGATCGATCGCCAGGTTGCGCACGATCTGGAACAGATAACTGAGTTGAGCCTTGAACGAGGACGTGATCTGGGGCGCCGATTGCAGCCGGAAGAATGCGTCCTGCACCACATCCTCGGCACGCGAGCGGCAGCCGGTGATGCGCGCTGCAATCTTGACCAGGATCAGTCGATTGTCGACGAAGGCCTGTAGTAGCGGCGAATCGCACCTGCTTGTGGACACTTGTTCCGTCATGGAAATCACCCTGCTGCCAAATAGGTTGGTGGGACGACGAGAAGGCCGGGGCCGTCCTACACATCGAGCGACAAATTATGTTGAATGATAATGATTGTCAATTGAGAAAGAGAACTAATGCTCCGTGAAGGTGCAGAACGAGAACTGCGACACGCTGACTCATCCCCGCCCCGGTTGGCGTTCAGCCCCGGCGACTAATTATTTCAAGATGTCATCCGTTCTCATTGGTGAATGGCTCCGGGCAGATGCCCCGGACACACAGCATTGCCAATGCCTCGCGCGGTCGGCGAAGACCGCGTCCTGCGCGCCCTCGAATAGGGCGCGATGTCCGTGGGAGCGAGCCTGCTCGCGAATGCAGTCCGTCATTCAGCCTCTGTGTTGACTGACAGGGCCTTTTCGCGAGCAGGCTCGCTCCCACAAAAACCGATTCCATTTGCAAGCCGAATTCAGGCAGGAAACCTCATGACCGACGCGTTCGAACTCCCCAGCACACTGGTCCAAGCCCTCCAGCGCCGCGCGACCCTGACGCCGGACCGGGTGGCCTTGCGCTTTCTCTCGGAAAGCGAAGATCAGGCTGTTGTGCTCAGTTATCGCGAGCTGGATCTGCGAGCGCGGACGATTGCCGGCGCGTTGCAGGCCGAGGCTGAATTTGGCGAGCGTGCGGTGTTGTTGTTTCCCAGCGGCCCGGATTACGTCGCGGCCTTCTTTGGTTGCCTGTATGCCGGGGTGATCGCCGTGCCGGCCTATCCACCGGAGTCGGCCAAGCGTCACCATCAGGAGCGCCTGCTGTCGATCATCAGCGATGCCGAACCGCGCCTGCTGTTGACCAGCGCCGGCCTGCGCGATGCCTTGCAGCAAATTGAAGGGGCGCCGCCCCTGCTGTGCGTCGACACGCTCGACAACGGGCTGGCCGAGCGCTGGGTCGCGCCGGAACTGCAGGACGATGACATTGCCTTTCTGCAATACACCTCCGGTTCCACCGCGTTGCCTAAAGGCGTGCAGGTCAGCCACGGCAATCTGGTGGCCAACGAACTATTGATCCGTCACGGTTTCGGCATCGATCTGAACCCTGACGACGTGATCGTCAGCTGGCTGCCGCTGTACCACGACATGGGCCTGATCGGCGGTCTGCTGCAACCGATTTTCAGCGGCGTACCCTGCGTGTTGATGTCGCCGGCGTACTTCCTCGGCCGGCCATTGCGCTGGCTGGAAGCGATCAGCGAGTACGGCGGCACCATCAGCGGCGGGCCGGATTTTGCCTACCGACTGTGCAGCGAGCGGGTCAGCGAATCGGCGCTGGAGCGGCTCGACCTGAGCGGCTGGCGCGTGGCGTATTCCGGCTCCGAACCGATTCGCCTCGATACCCTGGAGCGCTTCGCCGAGAAGTTCGCCACCTGCGGTTTCACCCAAGACAGTTTCATGGCCTCTTACGGTCTGGCCGAAGCCACGCTGTTTGTGGCCGGTACACCGCGTGGCCAGGGCATCGGCAACCTGCGTGTCGACGATCAGGCCCTGACGCAGAACCGCGCGCAAGCGGGCGAGGGCAGCGCGATCATGAGTTGCGGCATCCGTCAGCCCGATCATGGGGTGCTGATCATCGACCCCGTCACGCTGACCGAGCTGGTAGACAATGCCGTCGGCGAAGTCTGGGCCAGCGGCCCGAGCATCGCCCATGGCTACTGGCGCAATCCCGAGGCGTCGGCCAAAACCTTCGTCCAGCACGCCGGCCAGACCTGGCTGCGCACGGGGGACCTTGGCTTCATGCGCGGTGGTGAACTGTTCATCACCGGTCGCTTGAAAGACATGCTGATCGTACGCGGCCACAACCTTTATCCACAGGACATCGAGCAGACCGTCGAGCGTGAAGTGGAGGTGGTGCGCAAGGGGCGTGTCGCGGCGTTCGCAGTCAATGTCGAGGGTCAGGAAGGCATCGGCATCGCCGCGGAAATCAGCCGCAGCGTGCAAAAAATCCTGCCGCCCGACGCCTTGATCAAGGCGATTCGCCAGGCCGTTGCCGAGGCGTTTCAGGAAGCGCCGGGCGTGGTGGTGCTGCTCAATCCCGGCGCGTTGCCCAAGACCTCCAGCGGCAAGCTGCAACGCTCGGCGTGCCGCAATCGCCTGGCGGATGGCAGCCTGGACAGCTATGCGGTGTACCCGTCGGCCACGACTGAAGGACAGGACTCGACGGCGACGGCCTCTGAGCTGGAAGCGTTGATCGGCCGGATCTGGGCCGAACAACTGAACGTCAAACAGGTCGGCGCCGACGATCATTTCTTCCTGCTCGGTGGCAACTCCATCGCCGCCACGCAGGTGATTGCCCGAGTCCGTGAAGCGCTGGGGCTGGAGCTGAACCTGCGCCTGCTGTTCGAGGCGCCGACCCTGGCCGCGTTCGCCCGCGCTGTTGCGCAGCAACAGCAAGACGGCGGCAGCGCCCAAGGCGATATCACGGTGTTGTCGCGCACCGAGGCGATGCCACAGTCGCTGGCCCAAAACCGCCTGTGGATAACCTGGCAGCTCGATCCACAGAGCAGCGCCTACAACATCCCGGGAGCCCTGCGCCTGCGCGGCGAGCTGGACGAGAACGCATTGCGTGCCAGCTTCCAGCAGTTGATCGAGCGCCACGAATCCCTGCGCACGCGGTTCTTCGAGCGTGACGGCGTGGCGCTGCAACAGGTCGAAGCCGCCGGTGAGTTCAACCTGCAACGGATCGACCTCAGCGATCTGCCGCTCGCCGAGCGGGAGGTTCGTGCGCAACAGATCCGCGAGGATGACGCCCGCACCCAGTTCGATCTGGAACAAGGCCCGTTGCTGTGGGTGACGCTGGTGCGCCTGGACGACGAAGACCATCAGCTGTTGGTGACGATGCACCACATCATCGCCGACGGCTGGTCGCTGAATGTGCTGATCGACGAGTTTTCCCGGCTGTACGCGGCAGCGTCTCAGGGGCAACAAGCTGTGCTTGCGCCATTGCCCACGCAGTACGCAGATTACGGCAGCTGGCAGCGCCAGTGGCTGGCGCAAGGCGAGGGTGAACGGCAACTGGCTTACTGGAAAGCACAACTGGGTGACGAACACCCGACGCTGGAACTGGCCACCGACCATCCGCGTTCCGCCAAGCAAATCCACAGCGCCGCCCGCCACACGGTTCGCCTGGGCGCGCCCCTGAGCGAGGCCATTCGCCGGACCGCCCAGGCCCATGAATCGACCACCTTCATGTTGCTGCTCGCAGCGTTCCAGACCTTGTTGCATCGCTACAGCGGACAGCGTGACATCCGTATCGGCGTGCCGAATGCCAACCGACCGCGCCTGGAAACCCAAGGCCTGATCGGCTTCTTTATCAACACCCAGGTGCTGCGTGCCGAGCTGGATTCGCGCCTGTCGTTCATCGAGTTGCTGGAGCAAACCCGTCAGGCGGCGTTGGGCGCGCAAGCGCATCAGGACCTGCCGTTCGAACAATTGCTCGAAGCCTTCCCGCAGGCCCGCGAACAGGGCCTGTTCCAGGTCATGTTCAACCACCAGCAACGCGATCTCAGTGCCTTGAAACGCCTGCCGGGGTTGCTCGCCGAAGAGCTGGCGTGGCACAGCCGTGAAGCCAAGTTCGATCTGCAATTGCACAGCGAAGAAGATCGCAGCGGTCGCCTGACCTTGTCCTTCGACTACGCCGATGAGCTGTTCGACGTTGCGACCATCGAGCGTCTGGCCGAGCATTTCAACAACCTGCTTCAAGCCATTTGTGAGCAACCGGCCACGGCGCTCGGCGACCTGCAACTGCTGACCTCGACGGAACACGATCAGCAATTTGCCTGGAGCGTTGCCCCCTGCGATCCGGCGCAACAGTGGCTGCCGGAGCTGCTCAACGAACAAGCGCGACTGACCCCGGAACGCACCGCATTGCTGTGGGACGGCGGCAGCCTCGACTTCGCTCAATTGCACACCCAGGCCAATCGCCTGGCCCATTACCTGCGCGACAAAGGCGTCGGCCCCGATGTGTGCGTGGCCATCGCCGCCGAGCGTTCGCCGCAATTGCTGATCGGTCTGCTGGCAATCATCAAGGCCGGTGGCGCCTACGTGCCGCTGGACCCGGATTACCCTGCCGAGCGTTTGGCCTACATGCTCAACGACAGTGGCGTCGAGTTGCTGCTGACCCAGACCGTTTTGCTCGACCGCTTGCCGACCGCTGACGGCGTCAGCGTGATCGCCATGGACGCCCTGCATCTGGAGAGCTGGCCCAGCCATGCGCCAGGCCTGCATTTGCACGGCGACAACCTGGCCTATGTGATCTACACCTCCGGCTCCACCGGGCAACCGAAAGGCGTCGGCAACACCCACGCGGCGCTGGCCGAACGTCTGCAATGGATGCAGAGCACCTATCGCCTGAACGGCAGCGACGTGCTGATGCAAAAGGCACCGATCAGTTTCGACGTGTCGGTGTGGGAATGCTTCTGGCCGCTGATCACCGGTGCACGTTTGTTGCTCGCCGGTCCCGGCGAGCACCGCGATCCGCACCGTATCGCGCAGCTCGTTCGAGCTCACGGCGTGACCACGCTGCACTTCGTGCCGCCGCTGCTATCGCTGTTCATTGACGAACCGCTGAGCGCCGAATGCACCAGCCTGCGCCGGGTGTTCTCCGGCGGCGAAGCCCTGCCTGCCGAACTGCGCAACCGCGTGCTGGCGCAACTGCCGGCGGCGCAACTGCACAACCGTTATGGCCCGACCGAAACCGCGATCAACGTCACGCACTGGCACTGCTCCAGCGCCGATGGCGAGCGTTCGCCGATTGGCCGGCCGTTGGGTAATGTCATTTGCCGGGTGCTCGACAACGACTTGAATCCGGTTCCAGCCGGCGTACCCGGCGAACTGTGCATAAGCGGCATTGGCCTGGCCCGGAGTTACCTCGGCCGTCCTGCGCTGACCGCCGAGCGTTTTGTAGTCGACCCACTGGGCGAACAGGGCGCGCGGCTGTACCGCACCGGCGACCGTGCACGCTGGACCGCCGATGGCGTAATCGAATACCTCGGCCGTCTCGATCAGCAGGTCAAACTGCGCGGCTTCCGCGTCGAACCGGAAGAAATCGAAGCGCGCCTGCTCGCCCAAAACGGCGTCGCCCAAGCAGTGGTGCTTTTGCGCGAAAGCTCGGCTGGCGCACAACTGATCGGTTACTACACCGCGACCGACGAAAGTGAAATCGAAGAGGTCCAGACCACGCGCCTGAAAACCGCGCTGGCCGCCGAGTTGCCGGAATACATGGTCCCCGCGCAGCTGATGCGCCTGGACGCGATGCCCCTCAGTCCGAGCGGCAAGCTCGACCGACGCGCCTTGCCGGAACCGCAGTGGCAGGTTCGCGAACACGTAGAGCCGGTCACCGAACTGGAACAGCAGATTGCGGCGATCTGGCGCGAAGTGCTCGGCCTGAAACAAGTCGGTCTGCGCGATGACTTCTTCGCCCTCGGCGGTCATTCGCTGCTGGCCACGCAAATCATCTCCCGCACCCGTCAGGCCTGCGACGTCGAACTGCCGCTGCGCGCACTGTTCGAGAACAGTGAGCTGGGCGCATTTGCCGAACAGATCCGCCTGATTCAGGCCAGCGGCCACACCAACCAACAACCACCAATCGAAAAGGTCGACCGCAGCCAACCGGTGCCGCTGTCCTATTCCCAACAGCGCATGTGGTTCCTCTGGCAAATGGAACCGGACAGCCCGGCCTATAACGTCGGCGGCATGGCGCGCCTGCGCGGGGTGCTGGATGTCGGGCGTTTCGAAGCGGCGTTGCAAGCACTGATCCTTCGCCACGAAACCCTGCGCACCACTTTCCCGAGCATCGACGGCGTGGCCCGTCAGCAGGTGCAGGCCGAGACGGGCGTGCGCATGGACTGGAAGGACTTCTCGGCACTGGCCGCTGATGTCCGCGAGCAGCGCGTGCAGCAACTGGCCGATGATGAAGCGCACCTGCCGTTCGATCTGGAGGCCGGTCCGCTGTTGCGCGCCTGCCTGGTCAAGACCGCCGAGCAGGAACACTACTTCGTGCTGACCCTGCACCACATCGTCACTGAAGGCTGGGCGATGGACATTTTCGCTCGCGAACTCAGTGCACTGTATGAAGCCTTCGTCGACGACCGTGAATCGCCGCTGGCACCGTTGCCGGTGCAATACCTGGATTACAGCGTCTGGCAGCGCCAGTGGCTGGAGTCCGGCGAGCGTCAACGCCAACTCGACTACTGGACCGCGCAGCTGGGCCGCGAACATCCGTTGCTGGAGTTGCCCGGCGACCGTCCGCGTCCACCGGTGCAAAGCCACCAGGGCGAACTGTTCCGCTTCGACCTCAGCGATGACCTGGCGGCACGGGTCCGTGCCTTCAACGCGCAACAGGGCCTGACCCTGTTCATGACCATGACTGCGGCACTGGCCGTGCTGCTTTACCGCTACAGCGGCCAGACCGACCTGCGCATTGGCGCGCCGGTGGCGAACCGTATTCGTCCGGAAAGCGAAGGGTTGATCGGCGCGTTCCTCAACACCCAGGTGCTGCGTTGCCAGCTCGATGGCCAGATGTCGGTCGGTGAGTTGTTCGAGCAAGTGCGCCACACGGTGATCGAAGGCCAGTCCCATCAGGACCTGCCGTTCGATCATCTGGTGGAGGCCTTGCAACCTCCGCGCAGCGCCGCGTACAACCCGCTGTTCCAGGTGATGTGCAACGTGCAGCGCTGGGAGTTCCAGCAAAGCCGCACCCTGGCCGGCATGACCGTCGAGTACCTGGCCAACGATGCCCGTGCGACCAAGTTCGACCTCAATCTGGAAGTCACCGACCTCGACCATCGCCTGGGTTGCTGCCTGACCTACAGCACCGATCTGTTCGACGAACCGCGCATTGCGCGCATGGCCAAACATTGGCTCAACCTGCTGGAAGCGCTGATCGCCGATCCGCAACAGCGCCTGAGCGAACTGCCATTGCTCGATGACTCGGAACGGCAGCAGTTGCTCGACAGCCTCGGCGTCGAGCCGGGGGAGCATCGTCTCGACCAATGCATCCATCACCTGTTCGCCGAGCAGGCGCTGGTGCGCAAGGACGCACCGGCTCTGTCCTTCGCCGGGCAGACCTTGAGCTACGCCGAACTCGACAGCCGCGCCAATCGCCTGGCCTGGGCGCTGCGCGAGCGCGGTGTCGGGCCGCAGGTTCGTGTGGGCCTGGCGCTGGAGCGTTCGCTGGAGATGGTCATCGGCCTGTTGGCGATCCTCAAGGCCGGCGGCGCCTATGTGCCGCTGGACCCGGAATACCCGCTCGATCGCCTGCATTACATGATCGAGGACAGCGGCATCGGCCTGCTGCTCAGTGACCGGGCGATGTTTGCCGCCCTGGGTGATCTGCCGGCGACCGTGAACCGCTGGTGCCTGGAGGATGACAGCCCCGCGCTGACCGATTACCCGGTCACCGAGCTGCCCTTTATCAGCCTGCCGCAGCATCAGGCGTACCTGATCTACACCTCGGGCTCCACCGGCAAGCCGAAAGGTGTGGTGGTGTCTCACGGTGAAATCGCCATGCATTGTCGCGCTGTGATCGAGCGCTTCGGCATGCGCCCGGACGACTGCGAGCTGCACTTCTATTCGATCAACTTCGACGCCGCCACCGAGCGTTTGCTGGTGCCGCTACTGAGCGGTGCGCAGGTGGTGTTGCGTGCGCAAGGTCAATGGGATGCCGAAGAAATCTGCGACCTGATCCGCACCCATCGCATCAACATCCTCGGTTTCACCCCAAGCTACGGCAGCCAGTTGGCGCAATGGCTGGCGACGAAAAATGACATTTTGCCGGTGCGCATGATCATTACCGGCGGCGAAGCACTCACCGGGGAACACTTGCAGCGGATCCGCGCAGCATTCAAGCCGAGCCTGTTTTTCAACGCCTATGGGCCGACCGAAACGGTGGTCATGCCATTGGCCAGCCTGGCTCCCGAAGTATTGGAGGAAGGCCTGGGCAGCGTGCCGATCGGCAGTGTGATCGGCGATCGCGTGGCGTACATTCTCGACGCCGATCTGGCCCTGGTGCCGCAAGGTGCGACCGGCGAGTTGTTCGTCGGCGGCGCCGGTCTGGCCCAGGCGTATCACGAGCGTGCGGGTATCACCGCCGAACGCTTTGTCGCCGATCCGTTCGCGGCCAATGGCGGGCGGATGTATCGCACGGGTGACCTGGTGCGCCAGCGTGGCGACGGGCTGGTGGAATACCTGGGGCGAATCGATCATCAAGTGAAGATCCGTGGTTTCCGCATCGAACTGGGCGAGATCGAAACCCGGTTGCTGGACCACGAATCGGTACGTGAAGCGGTGGTGTTGGCGCTCGATGCGCCGAGTGGCAAGCAGTTGGTGGGCTATCTCGTCACCGACGTCGCTGAACAGGATGACGCGCAACAATCCGCGTTGCGCGAAGCCCTGAAGTCGCACCTCAAAACGCAGTTGCCGGATTACATGGTGCCCACGCACCTGATCCTGCTGGGCAGCATGCCGCTGACCGCCAATGGCAAGCTCGACCGTCGCGCACTGCCGGCACCGGACCCGGAGCTCAACCGTCAACAGTACGTGGCGCCGAGCAACGAACTTGAGCAGACCCTGGCGCAGATCTGGTGTGAAGTACTCAACGTCGAACAGGTTGGCCTCAACGACAACTTCTTCGAACTGGGGGGCGACTCGATTCTGTCGATTCAGGTGGTCAGCCGTGCGCGCCAGCAGGGGATTCACTTCAGCCCGCGGGACCTGTTCCAGCACCAGACCGTACAAACCCTCGCCGCCGTGGCGACCCGCACCGAGCAGGTCACCGCAGAACAGGGCCTGGTCTCGGGCAAGTCGCACCTGACACCGATCCAGCACTGGTTCTTCGACACCGATATCCCGCAGCGCCAGCACTGGAACCAGGCGTTGCTGTTGCAACCGACCTCGACACTGGAACCCCATCGCCTGGAGCAAGCGTTGCTGGCGATGATCGAACAGCACGATGCCTTGCGCCTGCGCTTCAGCGAAGTCGCTGGCCAATGGCATGCCGAGCACCAGGCGATTTCCGATGCGCCGGTGTTGTGGCAGGTGCGCGTTTCGTCCATGGACAAATGCGCCGCGCTGTTCGCCGACGCCCAGCGCAGCCTTGACCTTGAAGAGGGGCCGCTGATGCGCGTGCTGCTGGTCGATGGTCCCGAGGGGCAGCAACGGCTGTTCATCGCCATTCACCACTTGGTGGTGGACGGGGTTTCCTGGCGCGTCTTGCTCGACGACCTGCAAACCCTGTATCGCCAACTCAAGGCGCAGCAGTCGGTGAAACTGCCGGCGAAAACCAGTGCGTTCAAGGACTGGGCCGCACGCTTGCAGGCCTATGCCGGCAGCGAATCCCTGCGTGAAGAACTGGGCTGGTGGCAGACGCAATTGGCAGGGCCAAGCGGCGACTTGCCCTGTGATCATCCCGAGGGCGGCCGGCAAAACCGGCATGCGCAAACCGTCAGCGTGCGCCTCGACAGCGAACGCACCCGGCAATTGCTGCAACAGGCACCGAGCGCCTATCGCACTCAGGTCAACGATCTGTTACTGACCGCTTTGGCCCGTGTGCTGTGCCGCTGGAGCGGTCACGCTTCGGCACTGATTCAACTGGAAGGCCATGGTCGCGAGACACTGTTCGACGAGATCGACCTGACCCGTACCGTCGGTTGGTTCACCAGTGCTTATCCGCTGCGCCTGACGCCCGTGCAAGCGCAGGGCGACTCGATCAAGGCGATCAAGGAACAACTGCGTGCCGTGCCGCACAAAGGCCTGGGTTACGGGGTGCTGCGTTATCTCGCCGATGACCTGAGTCGCCACAGCATGGCCGCGTTGCCGGTGGCGCCGATCACCTTCAACTACCTCGGTCAGTTCGACCAGAGCTTCGGTGCCGATGCGTTGTTCCGTCCGCTGGATGAAACCATCGGTGCGGCCCACGATCCGCGGGCGCCGTTGCCTAACGAATTGAGCGTCGACGGTCAGGTCTATGGCGGTGAACTGGTGCTGCGCTGGACCTTCAGCGCCGAACGCTTCGATCCGCACACCATCAGCGAGCTGGCCGACGCCTACGTGGGCGAACTGCAAAGCCTGATCGAACACTGCTTGCGCGATGACGTGGGCGGCCTGACGCCGTCGGACTTCCCGCTGGCGAAACTCAGCCAGTCGCAGCTGGATGCGCTGCCGGTGTCGGCCGCCGTCATCGAGGACGTCTACCCGCTGACCCCGATGCAGGAAGGCATGCTGCTGCACACCTTGCTGGAACCGGGCACCGGCCTGTACTACATGCAGGACCGCTATCGCATCAACAGCGAGCTGGATCCGCAGCGTTTCACCCAGGCCTGGCAAGCGGTGATTGCCCGTCACGAAGCCTTGCGCGCATCCTTCTGCTGGAACGTCGGCGAAGACATGCTGCAGGTTATCCACAAGCCGGGCAGCACGCCGATTGAATACCTGGATTGGAGCGATATCACCGACGCCGAGCAGGAACCGAAGCTGCAAGTCCTGCTCAAGACCGAGCGCGAGGCCGGGTTCGATCTGCTCAACCAGGCACCGTTCCACCTGCGCTTGATCAAGGTCGCCGCGGCGCGTTACTGGTTCATGATGAGCAACCACCACATCCTCATCGATGCCTGGTGTCGCTCGCTGCTGATGAACGACTTCTTCGAAATCTACAGCGCCCTCGGCGAAGGCCGGGAAGCGCAACTGGCGGTGCCGCCGCGTTATCGCGACTACATCGGCTGGCTGCAACGCCAGAGCCTGGCCGAAGCGCGGCAGTGGTGGAAAACCAATCTGCAAGGCTTCGAGCGGACCACGCCGATCCCGAGCGACCGGCCGTTCCTGCGCGAACATGCCGGCGACAGCGGCGGCATGATCGTCGGCGACCGCTACACCCGGCTCGACGCCCGCGACGGCGCGCAACTGCGGGAACTGGCGCAGGCCCATCAACTGACCATCAACACCTTCGCCCAGGCGGCGTGGGCCCTGGTGCTGCGGCGCCTGAGCGGTGATCGCGACGTGCTGTTCGGCGTCACGGTGGCGGGGCGTCCGGTGGACATGCCGCAAATGCAGCGCACGGTCGGCCTGTTCATCAACAGCATCGCGCTGCGGGTGCAGATGCCGCAGGACGGCCAGCGCTGCAGCGTGCGCCAGTGGCTGACCGGTTTGCTCGACAGCAACATGCAGCTGCGCGAATACGAATACCTGCCGCTGGTGAACATCCAGGAACAGAGCGAGTTGCCCAAGGGCCAGCCGCTGTTCGACAGCCTGTTCGTGTTCGAAAACGCCCCGGTGGAAGTCTCGGTGCTGGACCGTGCGCAAAGCCTCAACGCGACTTCGGATTCGGGCCGCACCCACACCAACTTCCCGCTGACGGCGGTGTGCTATCCGGGGGATGACCTGGGCCTGCACCTGTCCTACGACCAGCGCTACTTCGACGAATCCACGGTCGAGCGCATGCTTGGCGAGTTCAAGCGACTGCTGCTGGCGTTGGTCGAGGGCTTCCACGGTGACATGGCCGATCTGCCATTGTTGGGCGCCCAGGAGCAGGAGTTCCTGATCCACGGCTGCAACCAGAGCAGTCACGACTACCCGCTTGAACAGAGCTACGCAGCATTGTTCGAGGCGCAGGTGGCCGCGCATCCGCAGCGAATCGCCGCCACTTGCCTGGATCAGCAGCACAGCTACCAGGAGTTGAACCAGCGCAGTAACCGCCTCGGTCATGCCTTGATCGCTGCCGGTGTCGGACTGGACCAACCGGTGGCGTTGCTGGCTGAACGCAACCTTGACCTGCTCGGCATGATCATCGGCAGCTTCAAGGCGGGGGCGGGATATCTGCCGCTGGACCCGGGGCTGCCGAGTCAGCGCCTGAGCCGCATCATTGATCTGAGCCGTACGCCGTTGCTGGTTTGCACGCTGGCCTGCCGCGAACAGGCACTGGCGCTGCTCGATGAGTTCGGTTGCGTCAATCGACCGAAGTTGCTGGTGTGGGAAGAGGTGCAGGCGAGCGAGGCATCGACGGCCAATCCGGGCATCTACAGCGCGCCGGACAATCTGGCCTACGTGATCTACACCTCGGGCTCCACGGGTCTGCCCAAGGGCGTGATGGTCGAGCAGCGCGGCATGTTGAACAACCAGTTGAGCAAGGTGCCGTACCTGGCCCTGAGCGACGCCGACGTGATTGCCCAGACCGCCTCGCAAAGCTTCGACATTTCGGTCTGGCAGTTCCTCGCCGCGCCATTGTTCGGTGCGCGGGTGGACATCGTGCCAAACACCATCGCCCACGACCCCCAGGGTTTGCTGGCACACGTTTCGGCCCAGGGCATCACTGTGCTGGAAAGCGTGCCGTCGCTGATCCAGGGCATGCTCGCCCAGGAGCGCATGAGCCTCGACGGCCTGCGCTGGATGCTGCCGACCGGCGAAGCAATGCCGCCGGAGCTGGCGCACCAGTGGCTGCTGCGTTACCCGGAGATCGGGCTGGTGAATGCCTACGGTCCGGCGGAATGCTCGGACGATGTGGCGTTCTTCCGGGTCGACATGGCCTCGACCCGCGGCAGCTATTTGCCGATTGGCACGCCGACCGATAACAACCTGCTGTACCTGCTCGATGGCGCGCTGGAACTGGTGCCGCTCGGTGCTGTGGGTGAGTTGTGCGTCGCCGGCACCGGGGTCGGGCGCGGTTATGTCAGCGATCCGCTGCGCACCGCACCTGTGTTCGTGCCCAACCCATTCGGTGCGCCGGGCGAGCGTCTGTACCGCACCGGTGACCTGGCCCGCCGTCGCAGTGATGGTGTGCTGGAGTACGTCGGACGGGTCGACCATCAGGTAAAGATTCGCGGCTACCGCATCGAACTGGGTGAAATCGAAGCGCGCCTGCATGAGCAACCGGAAGTCCGCGACGCGGCGGTCGGTGTGCAGGAAGGCGTGAACGGTAAGCATCTGGTGGGTTATCTGGTGGCTGCGGATTCAGCATTGAATCCGGCTGAACGCCTGGAGCGCATCAAGCAGCGCCTGCGCGCCGAACTGCCGGAATACATGGTGCCGCTGCACTGGCTGTGGCTCGACAAACTGCCGCTGAACGCCAACGGCAAATTGGATCGCAAGGCTTTGCCGGCATTGGAAATCGGCCAGTTGCAGAGCCAGGATTACCAGGCGCCGCGCAATGACCTGGAGCAAACCCTGGCGGCGATCTGGGCCGAAGTGCTCAAGGTCGAGATGGTCGGTGTCCGCGACAACTTCTTCGAACTGGGCGGGCATTCGTTGCTGGCCACGCAGATCGCCTCTCGGGTGCAGAAAACCCTGCAACGGGACGTGCCGCTGCGTGCGATGTTCGAGTGCAGCACGGTGGAGGAACTGGCGGGGTACATCGAAGGTTTGGCGGCCAGTGACATCACCGAGGAGAAGGTGGATCGCCTGAATGATCTGATGGCGGAACTGGAGGGGCTTTGATTCTTTAGTGCCTGTACCGGCCCCTTCGCGAGCAAGCCTGCTTCCACAGCGGATTGTTGGACACGAAATTTGTGAACAGCCTTGATCCCTGTGGGAGCGGGCTTGCCCGCGAAGGCGGCTGTACAAGCGCATACAATCGTGCGATTGACTGCAAACCGTCAGCCGCTCAACCTTCCAGCTCCAATTTCCCCATGGAGCCATTCGATGCCCTTTGTAACCATTGACGGACAACCCCTTCACTACATCGATCAAGGCACCGGCCCGGCCGTCCTGCTCGCTGGCAGTTACCTGTGGGACCAGGCCATGTGGGCGCCGCAGATCGCCGCGTTGTCGCAACAGTACCGGGTGATCGCCCTGGACCTGTGGGGCCATGGCGAATCGGGAGCCTTGCCTGCCGGTACGATGTCGCTGGACGATGTGGCACGCCAGGCTTTGGCGCTGCTCGATCATCTGGATATCGACCGCGTGACCCTGGTCGGCCTGTCGGTCGGCGGCATGTGGGGTGTGCGTCTGGCACTATCGGCACCGCAGCGGCTCAACGGCCTGGCGCTGATGGACACCTACGTCGGCGTCGAGCCGGAACCGACCCGCCAGTACTACTTCTCGCTGTTCAAGATGATCGAGGAAACCGGTGTGATCGCGCCGCAGTTGCTGGATATCGTGGTGCCGATCTTCTTCCGTCCCGGTATCGATCCACAGTCGGCGTTGTATCAGGATTTCCGCGCCAAACTGGCCGCGCTGCCAGCCGAGCGTCTGCGCGAAAGCATCGTGCCGATGGGACGCATCACGTTTGGCCGCGACGATCTGTTGCCGCGCCTGGGCGAGTTGGATGCAGCGACCACATTGGTGATCTGTGGCGATCAGGACAAGCCGCGCCCGCCGAGTGAAGCGCAGGAAATGGCCGGGTTGATCGGTTGCCCGTGTGTGCTGGTGCCGGAGGCTGGGCATATTTCCAATCTGGAAAACCCGGGGTTTGTGACCGAAACCCTGCTGGAGTTTTTAGCGCAGAGAAGTTAGTCGTTTTTACTGGCCCCTTCGCGAGCAGGCTCGCTCCCACAAAGGAACTTTGTTTGCAGTTCAGATGTGGGAGCGAGCCTGCTCGCGAAGGGGCCTTGAGGTCACTTCGGCCCGAGAATCTTCACCAGTTTTTCCGGCGACGGCGCCCCTTGCTGCTGTTGCAGTTCGCCCTTGCTGTCCATGTAGAAAATCGCCGGAGTGGCTTGCAGCTCCAGGTCTTCCATCAATTGCATGTTGGCGGCGAGCTTCGCCTGAATCGCCGGCGGTACCTCCTTCAACGCCTTGAGCGAGCTGCCTTTGCCAGCGGCTTCGTGGTCGTGCAGGGCCTTTTGCGGGTCCTTGGCGGCAAGCAGCGCAGCGGACTTGCCGGGGCTGTCTTCGCGAATGATGCCCACCATGATGTGGCGCAGCTGCACCTTGCCGGCCTTGACCCAGGGCCGCGCCTGTTCCCAAAACACATTGCAGTACGGGCAGTTCGGGTCACTGAACATGTAGACGACGCGCGGCGCATCCTTGCTGCCATCGGCGATCCAGTTGCTCGCTTCCATCTTGCCCCAGACCTCCTTGGCCATCGGCGCGTACACCAGTTTTTGCAACGGCGCGCTGCTCAGGTCGTTACCCTCGGCGTCATACAGATTGCCCAGCAGTACGTGCTTGCCGTCCGGCGTCAGGTACAGCGCCATGCCGCGGTTCTGATATTGCGCCGCATAACCGCGCAAGCCACCGGGTGCATCGAACTGGCCGACGATTTTCGCGCCTTTGGATTCGATTTTCTTGATCGCATCAGGCAGCTCTTCGGCCTGCACCGACGGCAGGTGCAGAAGGGCGGCACCCAAGGTCAGGGTCAGCAGGTGGCGGAGGCGGGGCATGGCAGTTTCCTTGAAGAGGTGGCGGGTGCGGAGTCGAAGTTTTCCAGGGCGCGGGCCAGGCTGGCTTGCGACAGCTCGCCCAGATGGCTGCCCAACAGGCGACCGTCGGGGCTATAGAACAGCGTAGTCGGCAACGCCATGGAACCCACGGCCTGGCCCAGGCGACCACTGCCGTCGAACAGCACGTTGGACAGGCTCAGGCCTTGGGTTTCCAGAAAGGTGGCGACGCTTTGCATGCTTTCGGCCTGATTGACGAACAGGAACGTCAGGTCCGGGCGCTGTTGCTGGGCGTTTTCCAGCACGGGCATTTCGCGGCGGCAGGGCGGGCACCAGGTGGCCCACAGGTTGATCACCAGTGGGCTGCCCTTGTAGTCCGCCAGTTGCACGGTTTCACCGGCGGCATTGCGCAGGGTGATCTCAGGCAGGCGCGTGCCTTGTTCGTAAATCGCCAGGGAGAAGGTCGCCAGCAGCCAGAATGCGAGGCCACTGCCCACACCAAAACCCAGGGGGCGGCGCAGACCCGGGCGACGCCAGCCTCGATACAGGGTGGCGAGGACCAGCGCGATCACACCCGGCCAGGCAAGGAAACCGCCGTCACGCAGGTCGATGACCTGCCAGGGATCATTGCGATAGTGCGTCCAGTACATCGCGACGAACCCGATCCGCGCCGCGAGCATGCCGATCAGGAACAGGCTGAACAGGGCCGACTCGGGGTTCTCGCCACCGCGCTTGGCCACCCGCCAACCGACAAACGTCGCCAGCGCCAATGCACTGATCAGCAGCAGATGGTTGAGCGCGATGGCAAAGGTGCCGAGGGTAAAGGTCAGCATTAACGGGCGTCTCGGGTGATGGTCCAGCGTTGCAGGAAAGTCTCGGCATCGACCTCGCCGGTGATGCGCTGGCTGCGACGCTCAACGCCGTCGGCACCGATCCACAACAGGCTCGGTGGCCCCGGCACTTTATAACGGCCGAGCAGTTCGCGGCTGGCGGCATTGTCGGCGGTGACGTCCAGTCGGAGCAAGCGCACATCGCCGAGGGCTTCGAGCACTTTGGTTTTGCCGAACACCTGTTTTTCCATGACCTTGCACGACACGCACCAGTCGGCATAGTAGTCCAGCAATACCCACTGGCCCTGTGCTTGCGCCGCGTCGAGCTCACGTTGCAGGGCAGCGGGGTCCTTGAGGGTGGTGAAGGCGTCGTGGCCCGTTGGCACTGCGGCGACGGCCGAGTTCGAAGCGCGGAACACCTGCAACGGCTTGAACAGATCATCACTGCCACCGGCGGCACCAATCACCAACAGGCTGCCCCATAGACCGAGCAGCAAGGCGCTAGCCCCGAACAGGTGTGCAATTCGACCAAAACCGTCCGATTGCTTCCAGGCGCTGTACGCCGCGATCAACAGCAACGCGCCGCACAGGCCGACCCACAGCGATTCATCCAGAACCGGGCGCAGCAACAACAAGGCGGTGGCAAGGAACAGGAAGCCGAAGATACCCTTGACCAGGTTCATCCAGGCGCCGGGTTTGGGCAGGAAGCGATTGCCGATGGTCACCAGGAGCAACAGCGGCACGCCGATGCCGATGCCCAGGGCGAACAGGATCAGCCCGCCATGCAGCGCATTGCCGCTCTGGGCGATGTAGAGCAGGGCGCCGGCCAGCGGCGCGGTCATGCACGGGCCGACCAACAGACCGGACAAGGCCCCCAGCACGCCGGCCCCTAGCAGGCTGCCGCCGCGCTGATTACGCGAGACGTTTTCCAGGCGATCACGCACCGCCACCGGCAGTTGCAGCTCGAAGTAGCCGAACATGGGCAACGCCAGCAGCACGAAAATCGCCGCGAAGCTGCCCAGCAGCCAAGGGTTCTGCAACAGTGCCTGCAGGTTCGCACCCAGAAGCGCCGCCAGCACGCCCATCGCCGCGTATACCAGCGCCATGCTCACCACATAACTGCCGGCCAGGGCAAAACCGCGCTTGGGCGAGGCACCGCTGCCGACGATCAACCCGGCGAGAATCGGCAACATTGGCAGCGAACACGGAGTGAAGGCCAGTAGCAGCCCCAGGCCAAAGAACACCAGCAGACTCCAACCCAGCGCCCTTTGTTGAAGGTTGCTGGCCAGGGCCTGGTCCGGTGCTTCGTTCGTCGAGGAAACAGCCCCATTGCCGACCAGATCCACGACCTTGGTCTGTGGCGGATAACACAGGCCGGCATCCGCGCAGCCCTGAAAGCTGACCTTGATCTTGCCGCTCGCACCCGCCGGAATCTTCAACTCCAGGCCTTGGCGATAAACCTGTTGTTCGCCGAAGAACTCATCGCTGTGGGATTCGCCCGGCGGCAAAACAGGTTGGTGCTCGGCAGGCAACCCATCGAACTTCAGGCGTTTCTGATAAAGGTAGTAACCGTCGGTGATTTGCCAATAGAGCTGTGTTTCACCTGACTCAAGGCGTTCGGAGGTGAAAACGAATGCTTTTTCCACCGGCAGGAATTCAGGTTTGGTCTCGAACGGATTGGTCCCTGCCTGGGCCACACCCGAAATCAAGAGCACAAAAAGTAAAAACAGATGACGCATGGGTAACCCTTATCCCTGTGCAAGTGAGGTGCACAATGGGCGGCGGCGATTAACCAATGATTAACCGCGCCCAACTGACCGGTTGTGCCGACACCACGACGTTCAGTCGCGTAACAACCCCGGCCAGGAATGGTCGTCAATATTGATCGGACCCGTTTCGGCACGATCGTTCTCGATGCTGTATCGGATGAACTGGTTGTTGGTCAGGAAAATATAGTAATAACGATTAAACAGCGGATGGTCGTCCTGGACGGCGCCAATGATTCTGTGTTTGTAGAGTTCCAGTCCGGGATAGTGTTTGTTGGTAATGGGAAGGTGGTTTATTTTCTTTTGTTTGAAAGTTACCGCTTCAGGTTGAAGGTCGAGATTGAGGAATGTGCCATCGTTCATAAGGAAGCGAAATACGAAAGGGTAGCCAGGCGAATATCACCAGGTGCCGGCAACAATGCGATCAAAGTAGGGAAGTAGTTGATGCCATTTCGAGTCTTTTACTGAATGCACGCTAACGACTTTGTCCTGATCCTGATCGTATCGGCAGACTGTCGGCGTGTCGCCGACGTAATAAAACAGCCACGAAACATCCAGGTCCAACTCGCGCACACTGGCAGAGCCTTCTATTTTTGATTCGTGAGCAGTCGTCGTGAACCCAAAGCGAAGGTCTTTGGCGTGCAGGTGAAAGTCATGCCAGGTGCCGGCGTTGATCTTCCTGGGGTATTCCGCTTCGACAGTATGATTAGCGAGATCGAATCGAGAGTATTGGTTGATGTCCTTAAAGAAGAAGTAAATTTTGTCTTTACCCGAACGCCAGTCGATGGCTACAAAGTTTTTAAGTGCTGGCATGAACTGATTCCTTTCAGTGGTTGTTTAAAAGTGAATGATGGGGTTGATGTAATTTCAGAGTAATGGGTTCTAAATTGCGTATTGAAGTTACTACGCTTTGGGGGCGTTTTTGTTTTGATTTTTATTTTTCGTTGTTTCGATCTCGGATAAGTTTGCCAGTTTTGTTGTGGGCTTGTTTTCGTGAACGGAGTGATATTGATCTGGGCAAAAAGCGGCTTCGCAGCGATGGCTGTACGCGGGATCCGAGCTTCTCTCCCGCCGCATTCACCGACATAATCCGGACTTAATACCGGTTTGTTTGACTCGTATTTTTTATGGAGCTGCCCATGCACGTACTGGTTTGCGAAGACGATGAGTTGATCGCCAGCGGCATCGTCGCCGGCCTGACCGCCCAGGGACTGACCGTGGAACACGTGGCCACGGCGTCCGCGGCCCGGGCGATGCTCAAGGTGGCGGAGTTCGATGTGATGGTGCTCGACCTCGGCCTGCCCGACGAAGATGGCCTGAAGTTGTTGCAGCAGTTGCGCCAGAACGGCCTGGAGCTGCCGGTTCTGATCCTCACGGCGCGGGACTCGGTCACCGACCGTGTCGACGGTTTGCAGGCCGGCGCCGACGATTACTTGCTCAAACCCTTCGATCTGCGCGAGTTGGCCGCGCGCCTGCACACCCTGCTGCGACGGGTGGCGGGGCGCAGCGTCAACCTGATCGAGCATGGCGCCCTGACGTACGATCCGAGCAGCCGCGAAACAACACTCGCCGGCCGGCCAGTGGACCTCTCGCGTCGCGAGCAGTCACTGTTGCAGGCCCTGCTGCATAACCGTGGCCGGGTGCTGTCCACAGAGCAGCTCAAGGACAGCGTCTACGGTTTCAATGACGAACTGGAAAGCAACGCCCTCAACGTGCATATCCATCACCTGCGGCGAAAGCTCGGCAACGGCATTGTCGAGACCGTGCGCGGTCTGGGTTATCGACTGGGCCCGGCGGATGATGGAGAGCAATCGAAGTGATGAGCCTGCGTTTGCGCTTGAGCCTGACGCTCGGCGGAGCGTTCGCGCTGATCTGGGCGCTGGCAGCGGCCTGGATGCTCAGCGACCTGCGCAATCAAATGATGTTTTCCCTCGACCAGCGCCTGGTGGCCTCGGCACGGATGGTCGCCGGGCTGATGGAACAATTGCCGCCGGTACCGAGCAAGGGCGAAGGCACCCATTTCAGTGCCGAGCAGCTCAATATTCCCGGTGGCATGGCCTGTCAGGTCAGCTCGTTGCGCGGGGAAATCCTCGCCCGCAGTCACAGCGATCCGGGGCAAACCCTGGAAGCGGAAAAGCTGGGCTTCCACGATCAGATCATCGACGGCGCGCCGTGGCGCAGTTTTACCCTGGTGCGGGGCGATCTGCGGATCACCACGGCGGATCGGCAGATCGAGCGAGAGGCCTTGAACATGTCGATCCTGCTGGCCGCCTCGGTGCCGGTAGGCGTGGCGCTGCTGGGTTGCCTGTGCCTGCTGTGGCTGGGGATCGGCCAGGGACTGGCCCCGCTCAATCGCATGCGCGATGCCTTGATGCGCCGCAGCGCCGACTCCCTGGAGCCCTTGCAGGTCCAGCCGCTGCCCAGCGAGCTGCAACCGTTGCTCGACACGCAGAATCAGCTGTTCCAGCGGATCGGCAAGGCCATCGAACGCGAACGTCGGTTGACCGGGGATGCAGCCCACGAACTGCGTAGCCCGCTGACCGCGATCAAGACCCACCTGCAAGTGGCCCGCATGACCGATGGCGCGGCACGGGATCAATCCCTGGCCCGGGCCGAAGAGGGTGCCGACCGTCTGCACCGGACGCTCGAACAACTGCTGTTATTGGCGCGGGTCGAGGGCAGTCTGTCGTTCGATGACGGCGTGCAGTGCAGCGCCGAACAAGTGGCGAAACTGGCGATCCAGGACACGGCCGGCGGCGATCGCCAGCGCATCAGGTTGCAGGTACCGGCGCGGTTCTCTGAGGCTCCGGTAAAAATGCCTGCGGTGCTGTCGATCGCCGCGCTGCGCAACCTGCTGGACAATGCCCTGCGCCACACGCCCGGTGACGGGCCGGTGGAACTGAGCCTGCAAACCACCGGCAACCGTGTGCAGTTCGTGGTCCGCGACCATGGGCCGGGCATTGCCGAAGACGACCTGCAACATTTGACCCAGCGTTTCTGGCGCAACGGCCAGAGCACTGGTTGCGGCCTCGGCCTGGCGATTGTCCAGGCCATCGTCCAGCGCTGTGGCTGCACCTTGCATTTCGACAGCCGGCCGGATGGCTTGCGGGTTGAGCTGACCATGCCGTTGCAGCCGGGCTAAAAGCACTGTTCCTTGTGGGAGCGAGCCTGCTCGCGAAGACGGCAACACATCCAGCATTGATGTGTCTGACAGAACGCTTTCGCGAGCAGGCTCGCTCCCACAGTTGGTGGTGTGGTGCACATCAAAAGTAACGTCTCTCCATTGGCCGCTCCGACTTCGCAGGACTATCGTTCCCCGCACTCAATGGATTGAGGGAACAGCGCCATGGATGACCCGATTCACACCTGCAAGGCAACCCCTGCCGACGCCGGCATCATCAGCCGCATCATCGAGCGCTCCATCCGCGTCGGTTGCGCGCGCGATCATCGCAACGATCCGCAAACCGTTGCCACCTGGACCCACAACAAGACCACCGAACATATCCAGCCCTGGCTCACTGACCCGCGGCTGTACCTGAACATCGCCCTGTTGCAGGACAAACCGATTGGCGTCGCCATGGCCTCGAACAGCGGTCAGGTGGCGTTCTGTTATGTGCAACCGGAATGGTTTCGCCGAGGCGCCGGGCAAGCGCTGGTACAGGATCTCGAAGGCTGGCTGATCGGCCAGGGCCTGCATGAGGCACGACTCAACAGCACCCGCACCAGCGAAGCCTTCTACCGGCATCTGGGTTATCAGCCCTGTGCCCAGGCCTTTGTGGTCGCAGGGCTCGAAGCGATCCCCATGCACAAAGGCCTGACATCCGCTTTATCAAAAGCTGATCGAGCGTCTAAATCCTTGAGCCGCTGAAGCGTTTCCAGAACAGGAAAACCTTACTGAGGTCCAGAAATGTCAGTCGCCACCAGCCTTATCGAAGATCAGCCGGCCCAGATCGCCCCGACCGAGACGCTTTATCAGTTCAACGAATCACCGCTGCTGGCCCGCCAGAGCCAGCAGGAATCCAATGCCCGCAGCTACCCGCGTCGCATTCCCCTGGCGCTGAAACGGGCCAAGGGCATCCATGTCGAAGACGTCGAAGGCCGCCGCTTCATCGATTGTCTGGCCGGTGCCGGGACGTTGGCCCTGGGACACAACCATCCGGTGGTGATCGAAGCCATCCAGCAAGTGCTGACCGACGAATTGCCGCTGCACACGCTGGACCTGACCACGCCGGTCAAGGACCGGTTCGTTCAGGACTTATTCGGCCTGTTGCCACCGGCATTGGCCGCGCAGGCGAAGATTCAGTTTTGCGGACCTACCGGGACTGACGCGGTGGAAGCCGCATTGAAACTGGTACGCACTGCCACCGGTCGTAGCACCGTGCTGTCGTTCCAGGGCGGTTACCACGGCATGAGCCAGGGCGCGCTGAGCCTGATGGGCAGCCTGGGGCCGAAAAAGCCACTGGGTGCATTGCTCAGTAACGGCGTGCAATTCATGCCATACCCTTACGATTACCGCTGCCCCTTCGGTCTGGGTGGCGCGCAAGGGGTGAAGGCCAACCTCCATTACCTGGAAAACCTGCTCAACGATCCCGAAGCCGGCGTGCAACTGCCGGCGGCAGTGATCGTTGAAGTGGTGCAGGGCGAGGGCGGGGTGATCCCGGCTGATCTGGACTGGCTGCGCGGTTTGCGTCGCATCACCGAGCAGGCTGGCGTGGCGCTGATCGTCGACGAGATCCAGAGCGGTTTCGCCCGCACCGGCAAGATGTTTGCCTTCGAACACGCCGGGATCATCCCGGATGTGGTGGTGATGTCCAAAGCCATCGGCGGCAGCCTGCCGCTGGCGGTGGTGGTGTATCGCGACTGGCTCGATACCTGGGCGCCGGGTGCCCATGCCGGGACCTTCCGTGGCAACCAGATGGCCATGGCCGCCGGTTCCGCCGTGATGCGTTACCTGACCGAGCACAAGGTTTGCGAACACGCCGCCGCCATGGGCGAGCGCCTGAGCGAACATTTGCGCCTCCTGCAGCGCGACTTCCCGCAACTGGGCGACATTCGCGGTCGCGGTCTGATGCTGGGTGTTGAGCTGGTTGATCCGACCGGTGAGCCGGATGCCATGGGCCATCCGCCGGTGTTTGCGCGCCTGGCACCGCTGGTGCAGCGCGAATGCCTCAAGCGCGGCTTGATCCTCGAACTGGGCGGTCGACACGGCGGTGTGGTGCGCTTCCTGCCGCCGCTGGTGATTACCGCAGCGGAAATCGACCAGGTGGCCGAGATTTTCGGTCGGGCAATGGCCGCTGCCACTGCCAGTCTCTAAATTTTCCGGGTTCTGAAACGTTCCTTCTACATACCGGCTGCACGCGGCGTGCAGCCCACCCTACAGTGATGGAGAAACAGCATGACGTCAGTATTCGACCGCGAGGACATCCTCTTTCAGGTCGTGGTCAACCACGAAGAGCAGTACTCGATCTGGCCCGACTACAAAGCTATCCCGGAAGGCTGGCGCGCCGTGGGCAAGAAAGGCCTGAAAAAGGAGTGCCTGGCCTACATCGAAGAAACCTGGACCGACATGCGTCCGCTGAGTTTGCGGCAGAAGATGGATGAGCAGGCGGCAGTGGCGCACTGATCTTCCGCGTATATGGAAAGCCCGCTGAACCGGTGACGGTCAGCGGGCTTTTTCATGCCTGGAGGACGACGCAATACCTGTGGGAGCGAGCCTGCTCGAGAATGCGGTGGATCAGTCAACGTATGGGTTGAATTTGATGCCGCCTTCGCGAGCAGGCTCGCTCCCACAGGGAAATCTCAGTGGGCGCGGGGTCACGCCCCACTCAATCCCTTGATCACCAAATCCACGTTCCCCTCCAGCTCAGCCACCGGATCCTCGGCATCGGTACTCAACACCACCAGTCGGCTCCCGCCTTGTGTGATGGCCGATTTCACCGCCTCCGAAGGTTGCCGATGATGCAGCACCACCGCCACATCATTGTCCTTGAGCGTCGCGCTCAAATCCTTCAGTGCTTCAGGTGTCCATTCGGCATCCGGTCGCGCGTCCTGGCCAATCAGTTCCAGATTGAGTCCGCCGACCAGATAGCCGAAGTGATCGCTGAGGCTCATCACACTGAGGTTGTCCGCAGCGGCGAGACGCGCTTCGCTGTCGGCACTGAGTTTGAGCAGGCGCTGCTTGAGCGCCGCCAGATTAGCCTCGATCGCCGGCTTGGCCGCAGGTGCCAGGCGCACCAGGTCAGCCGCCATCACATCGGCCATGCGCCCCATGTTGTTGCTGGCCAGCCAGGGTTGACTGTTCAAGCCATCGACCTTGTTGCCCGGCTGCACGGCGATGCCGGGCAGGGCGCCGTCCACGGGGCGGGCGGCATCGACTTCGATGATGCGGATGTTGCTGCGTCGCGCAATCGGGTACAGCGGGTCATCCGCCCACAATGAACGCAGACCGATGACCGCGTCGGCGTCGGTCGCCAGTTTGGCCAGCGCCGAGGCGCCACGACCAGTGAAGTAAGCGGTCTGACGGCTGCCGGGCAGGTTGGCCGGGGCCGCGCGCTCAAGGCTGACATCGGTGCCCTTGAGCAGCACTTCGCCCAGGCCATAGGTGACCGGCAGCGATGCCAAAACGCGCAGCGGTTTGGCGTTGTCGGCCGCAAAGGATGTATTGACCAGCCCACAGAGGGCGAGGGCCAGGGTCAGTTGTCGCAGAGAGGAAGGCATTTATCCAAGGTTCCCTTTCAGGCTGGGGACGACACCGCGGGCGATGGCGGCGAGGGCGAAGGCGATACCGGCCACCAGAATGATCGCGGCGCCGGACGGGATCGGCAGGTCGAAGACAATCGGCGCGAGAATTCCGCACAGGGTGCTCACCGTGGCGATCAGCACCGAACACCAGAAAAAGCCTTTCAGCGACTGGCTGAGCAAACGCGCTGCCGCCGCCGGAATCACCAGCAGGGCGCCCACCAGAATCGCGCCGATGACTTTCACCGCGGCGACGGTGATCAGGGTCACCAGAATCACGAACAGATAATCCAGCGTCTTTACCGCCACCCCGCGCACGGCTGCCAGCTGCGGGTTGAAGCTGGCGAGCATGATGCGGTTGTACAACGGCAAGGCCAGCGCCATGACCAGCGAACCGACGATGGCCAATACCAACAGGTCATTGCCGTTGACCGTCAGCACCGAGCCGAACAACACGTTTTCCAGAATGTGCACGTTGATCTTGCCCGCCAGAATCAGCAGCAGGCTCGCACCCAACGCCAGGGACACCGAGAGAAACACGCCGATCAAGGTGTCCGGCGCCAGACCGGTGCGGTTGCGCAGGTAGTTGAGCAGGATGCCGAACAGCAGGCAGTAGCCGAACAGGCTGCCGTAGGGACCGGTGTAGGGTTCACCGAGCAAAATGCCGATGGCCACGCCGGTCAGCGCGGCGTGGCCCACCGCTTCCGAGAAAAACGCGAAGCGCTTGACCACCACCAGGGTGCCCAACCCGCCCAGCACCGGGCCGATCAGCAGGCCGGCGAGCAGTGCGTTGACCACAAATCCATAGGCCAGTGCCTCGGGCAAATACCCGGATGAGGCCCAGCCCTGCACCATCAAACGAAAGGCTTCGTAACTCATCAGGCAAGGCTCCGCGGATGGGTCGAGAACAATGTCAGCAGGCGATCTGGCGTCAGCGCCTGTTGCGGCGTGGCGTCGAACAGCACCCGGCGGTTGAGCCCGGTGACGTGGTCCGCCAGGCGCCCGACCGCTTCCAGATCGTGCTCGATCCACAGCACGGTGATACCCGCCGCCCGCCAGTCAACGAGCAAGCGTTCAAACACCTGGATGCCGGCCTCATCGAGGGCCGACATCGGTTCATCGAGTACCAGTAGCTGTGGCGGCGGAATCAGCCCTTGCGCCAGTAATACCCGCTGGCGCTCGCCACCGGACAACGCACCCATGCGCCGCTTGCGCTTGTCCTGCATGCCGACCCGTTCCAGCGCCTCGCCAATCGCTGCCGCGTAGTGCTTGCTCAAACCGAGGAACGCCGGGCGCCGTTGGCACATGGCGGCCATGAAATCATCGACGGTCATCGGCAGGCCACGGTCGAATTCCAGTGACTGCGGCACATAGCCAATGGTGCCCGGTTCGCCCGGCCATTGCAGGCTCAAGCGGCCCTGATGCGGCATCTGCCCGAGCAGGGTCTTGATCAGCGAACTCTTGCCACCGCCGTTGGGGCCGACCAGCGCATGCACGCTGCCGGGGCGGACCTGAAAGGTGACTTTATCGAGGATCGTCGTGCGGCCGAGGGTCAGGCAGACCTCCGTAAAATCCAGGGTCGGTCCCGAAACCTGTGGGAGCGACGGTGCGACGTTTCGACCTGCTCGCGAATGCGGTGTGTCATTCAACGATGATGGCGACTGATTGGTCGTCTTCGCGAGCAGGCTCGCTCCCACAGGGGATTGGGTGTTGGCCAGGAGGGTTTCTTTCGATGTCATGAGCCCGACTCCTGAATCGCCCGCACCACGGTGTTGAGGTTGCCGGTCATCTCTTTCTCATACTTGTCGGCGGTGTACTCGCCATAGGAAATGTGCGACAGCGGGTACAGCTTCACGCCGGATTCACGCTGGATGGTGTCGACGTAGGTGGACGGGAAATCCATCTCCGAGAAAATCACCTTCACGTCCAGTTCACGCAACTGGTCGATGGTTTTCTTCAACTGGCTCGGGCTCGGCTCGATGCCGTGGGCCGGTTCGACCACGGCGGTGACTTCCAGGCCGAACTCACGCAGCAAGTAGTCGTAAGCCGCGTGCACCGTGGCGACGCGCAGTTCGGCATTCGGTGCCTGGGTCAATTTGGCCAGGGCATCGGCGCGCATCTTGCGCAGGCGTTTGCCATAGGCGCGGGCGTTCTCGGTGTAAGTCCTGGCGTTGGCCGGATCGAGTTTGCCCAGTTCCCGGGCGATATTGTTGACCTGGGCGATCGAGGCGCTGATCGACAGGAACGTATGCGGGTTGACCACCTTGCCGGCGCCCCGTGCGGCAACCCCGGTGGCGGCCAGCAGCGGCACGTTCTCGTTGGCTTCGATCACCTTGACGTCCGGTGTTTCGCTGGCGGCGATCATGCGGTCGGCGAAATCGTCATGGCCGACGCCGTTTAGCACGATCACATCCAGCCCGCTGATGCGTTTGATGTCTTCGGCCCGTGGTTCATAGGCGTGCGGGTTGAAACCGGCTGGAATCAGCGGCACCACTTCGGCCTTGTTGCCGACGATGTTGGCCACGTAGCTGTAATAGGGGTGCAGGGTGATGCCGATGCGCAGGCGCTTGGCCTCGTCGGCACTGGCCAGGGGAGCCAGCAGGCAGGCCAGCAGGCCGACCAGCGTCAGGCGCAGAACAGAGCGTAAAGATGAAATGGGCATGGGAAAGCGGTCTTCTCTCGGGTGAAGGCGAGGGTTCAGTGCCGGTGCTGGCGGGTCACGCCGGCATCGAATTGCGCGACGATCTGCTGCCAGCCGGCACTTTCGAGGGCTGCATCGGTGAGGTCGGCCGGGGCTTTGATGTCAGTGGCGCGGTTAAGCCAGATGTCCGGCGCATCGTCGCCGGCGGTCAGGCGCATCAGAAACGAACCGGCGACGGTGGGCGTCTGGCTCTGGCCGATGTAGGCCTTGTCCGTCAGCAACTGCCAGGCGTGACCGCCGCGACTCACGGAACTGGCATCCTGGGCGAACGGCGCAAAGCCTTCATCGGCCAGGGTTTCAGGTGTCGGCAGGGTGTGTTGTTCCTGACGCAGCAAATGAATCTCGTCCAGGGTCACGCGCAAATCGGCATAGATGCCTTGCTCGGAAGCGCTCAGGTCGCGGCGGGCATCCAGTTGATGACGGCTCACATGGGGCGCGTCCTGCGACTCATGGCGCCAGGCAACCACCGAGCCGGCAATCGCCAGGATCATCAGGCACAACAGCAACACATTGAGGGTTTCATGGCCGGCACCGGCCGGGCGGACGACTTGTGTGGTTGGGTGGCTCATGGGGTTTCGATGTCCGCTTGGTCGATCTCGACGACGTGGCCGGGGCCGGCGTCGAACAGCACATAGAACTCGGCACCGGGTTTCTTGAACGTCAAGGTCGAGTCGGCGCCGAGCTTGCCCGGCACAAGGATGGTTTCGTCGTAGCCAATCACATCCAGGGTCACGCCCGGTGCACCGCTGCCATCGGAGAAACCGCCGGTGCACTTGATCTGCTCGGCGTCGATGGCCTTGCATTCGCACATGGGGTTGTGGGCCAGGGCGCTGGCGCTGAAGCCGGCGCAAAGCACCAGCAGCGTGGCGCGCAGCGGGCGGGTTACGTTGATCATGGTTTGCCTCCTTGTTTGTTCAGCCAGGCGAGGGTGGCGGGGGAGGCCTGGCTCAGAGGGATGGATGCCTGATGCATGGAACCGTCCCAGCCTTCCATGGTGATCCACAGTTCAGCGTCGGCCTTGGTCTTTTCCGGGACCGGCAACATGGCGCCCATGCGGTATGGAGTGCCGAAGAAAATCACCCCGGCGGCGCGCAGGCTGCGGGGTTTGCCCAGGCGCAGGTAAGTGGCCTTGACCTGATGGCGGCAGCTGTCGCACAGCGCCGCATTGAAGCTTTTCATGTAGCCGGCGGGACCATCGAGCAGCGGCGCTTCGTTGCGCAATTCGGCCAGGCGCAGACTCCACGGTCCGACCTGGATTTCGCCGATTTCCCGCTCGCCCAGTCCGGTGTCACCGCGAAAAAGCGCTGCGTCGGCGAAGTACTTGGGCATGAAACCCAGCGGCACCAGCAACAGCAGAATGTTGATGTGGAAACGCCATCTGTGCCAGAAACGGCTCAGTTTCGACGCCGGTTTTTCCGCAGTGAACAGGCTCATGGGCTGACCTCCGTGGCTTGACCGCCGGTGGCCGAAACACGCTCGCTGCGTGGGTGTTTGTTGCTGCGCTTGAGGGCATTGGCCGTGGCCAGTGCGGTGCGCTTGGTCCAGATCAACAGGCCGCTGAGCACCATCATGCTCAGCAGCAGGCCGAAGAAGAACCAGATCAACTTGATCCAGATCCCGCCGAAATCACCGGTGTGCAGCGGGCGCATGGATTCGGTCACGAATTCCAGGCCGGAGCGATCCGACAGCAGGCGAGTGGCGGCGATTTCGCCGGTGTACGGGTTGATGTCGGCGGTCTGGTACATCAATGGATACCAGCTGCGACCACCCACCGACAGGTAGCTGAAGGCATTCGCCGGCAGGCTGACAAAACTTTCGTCGAGGCCGGGAATGCGTTCCTTGGCCTGTTGGATCGCGGCTTCCAGGCTGATCATCGGTGCAGGCGAACCGTCGGCAGTGAGTGGCACGCTTTCGCGGGGAACCACGGCGGCAACCGGTGCGGTAGAGATGGAAATCTGGTTGTCGAACATGAACGCCTGGATCAGGAACCAGGTGCTGGTGATGGAAATCACCGCGATGAACCAGATCGACCAGATGCCGCTGAGCCGGTGGAAATCGCCCCAGAAAATCCGTGCGCCGTGACGAATGCGCAGGGTTGGCCGGAAAAAGCCTTTCCAGAAACGCTTGTACACCACCAGCCCGGTCACCAGCGAAGCCAGCATCGGCAGGCTGAGAAAAGAAACCAGATACCAGCCCCAGCTGTAGCCATTGGTGAACGGCACCAGCCACCAACCATGCAGGGCGCGGGTGAATGCCTGGAAATTGAATTGCGGCGCGGGGCCCTGGATCTCGCCGGTGTACGGGTTGACGTACACCACTACGGAACGACCGTCGGGGTAGCTGACATTCACGTCCAGGGCAAAGTGTGATTCGTCCGGGCGATTGATGCCCTCCACCAGCGTGTCGGGCTCGGCCTTCTTGATTGCGGCGACAATCTGGTCGTAGTTCAGGCGCGGCGCATCGTCCGAGGGCGGGCTGGCGCGCATTTGCGGGTTGGCCAGCCAGACGATTTCCTGACTGACGACCGCCAGGGTGCCGGTCACGCAGACGATCAGCACGAAAAACCAAATGGGCAGCGCCAGCCAGCTATGGACCAGAAACCAGATTTTGGAACGGGATTTCTTCGACATGATCAAGGGTCTTGTCTGGATGAAAAGGCCTCTGCTACGGGCTTCGCAGCGATGAGGACGATAAAGGTCAGGTCGTGGCTTTTGCCTACGCGACAGGACTGCATCTAGATAGGACGGATGAGCACCCGAAATCCCGAAGCGGGATGTGAAAGAAAATGTTTCGTGTTCTTTGATGCACTGCACCCTAGAGGGTCAATGCGCTGGATAAATCGCAAAGAAAGGTGATTGTTCATGGAGATAAGCGGGTGTCTGGTCGGGCCCCTTCGCGAGCAGGCTCGCTCCCACAGGTGAACTCGTGTGCTCACAAACAATGTGTACACCAAAGATCCCTTGTGGGAGCGAGTCTGCTCGCGAAGGCGGCACCACAGGCACTGAAGAACTCAACCCTGCTGAAACATCTCCTTCGCCCGCTGCTCGATCTGCTCCTGGGTCAGGTCTTCCTTGCGGGTGGCCAGAAACCACAGATGACCATAGGGATCCTTCAGCGTCCCGGAGCGGTCGCCATAAAACTGATCCTTGACCTCCGACACCACTTTGGCGCCTGCGGCAATCGCCTGTTTATAAGACTTGTCCACATCGGTCACATACAAATGCAACCCTACGGACGGCGAATTGTCTGGATTGCTCAAAGGCCCTTGATCGCATGGGGTGCCGAGCATGATCGGGCAGTCGCCGATGCGCAGTTCGGCGTGGCCAATGCCGCCATCGGGCATGGACAGGCGCATGACTTCGATGGCGCCAAAGGCTTTTTTATAGAAGTCGATGGCTTCGGCGGCTTTTGCAATGCCCAGGTAGGGCGTGATGCTGTGATAACCCTCTGGAATGGGTTTTACGCTCATGATGGTTCTCCCTGATGTTGTTGTGAATCCGCTGCCTATGAGCAGAACAAACAAGTGTAGGAGCTGCCGAAGGCGGCGATCTCTTGATTTTGACTTTCGGTATCGTTCGAGTTCACAAAAAGATCGCAGCCTGCGGCAGCGCCTACAGGGGTAAATCGAACACCCGAGCCACTGTTCAGCTATCAACAGTGAAGCAACAGATTGTTCTGCTTCGTCATCCTGAAACCCGCCAAACACCCCCGAACCCACCGAAAACAGGGGCTCTCGCGTCAGGCACAGAAGCTGCAATGACCTTGATAAACACGTTATCGAGAGTCTTGTATGTCCCAGTCTGCCGTCTATCCGATCAACCCACCGGCCGCCCACCGCATCGCCGACGAAGCCGAAGCGCTGCGAGTCGCCGAGCAAATCGCCGCGGTCTTGCTGGAGCAGGACGCCGAGCGCGATCGCACCCGTCAGGTGCCCGCCGAGATCGTCGACCTTTACTCCAACAGCGGCCTGTGGGGCATCACCGTGCCGAAGGCCTTCGGCGGCGCGCAGGTGTCCTACGCGGTGCTGGCACAGGTCATTGCCATCATCTCGGCGGCGGATCCGTCCCTGGGGCAGATTCCGCAAAACCATTACTGCCTGCTGGAAGACATCCGCCTGCAAGGCTCACCGGAGCAGCAAGCGCATTTCTTCGCGCTGGCGCTGCAGGGACACCGCTTTGCCAACGCCTTGTCGGAAACCGGCGGCAAGAACGTGCAGGACATACAGGCGACCATCCGGCGTTACGGTGATGGCTATGTGATCAACGGGCGCAAAGGCTACTGCACCGGTTCGCTCTATGCCCACTGGCTGGCGGTGCTGGCGCTGGATGAAGCGCAAAAGGGGCAGTTGGCCTTCGTCGAACGCGGCACCCAGGGATTGGTCGTTGTTGATGATTGGGACAGCATCGGTCAGCGCACAACGTCCAGCGGCACGGTGCTGGCAGAGAACCTGCACGTCCCGGCGTTCAATCTGTTCCCGACGTATCGCTCCTATGAAAGCCCGACTCTGGCCGGCCCGTTCGCCCAGTTGACCACCGCCGCCATCGACGCCGGCATCGCCCGTGCCGCTCTGCGCGACACCATCGCATTCGTCCAACAGTCCGCCCGACCCTGGATCGACGCCGGCGTGGAAAAGGCCAGCGAAGACCCGCTGACCATTATTCAGGTCGGTGGCCTGGAGATTCGCCTGGAAGCGGCTGAGGCCCTGCTCGAACGAGCGGGCCTTGCATTGGATGCGGCGCGTCCGGCACCGGATGAAGACAACGTTGCCCGTGCGTCCCTGGCCGTGGCCAAGGCCAAGGTGCTGACCACTGAAATTGCCATCGAAGCCAGCAACAAACTGTTCGAACTCGGGGGCACCCGCTCGACCCTGAAGAAGCACAACTTCGACCGTCACTGGCGCAATGCCCGGGTGCATACCCTGCACGACCCGGTGCGCTGGAAATACCACGTGGTCGGCAACTGGCTGCTCAACGGCGTGAAACCACCGCGCCACGACTGGTCCTGATCATGGCCGAATTGTTCAAGAACATTTACTGGGCCGACATCGGTCAGGCCTGTCTCGACACCCTGAGCATGCTCGGTGCGGCCCTCGGATTTACCGTGCTGCTGGGATTGCCACTGGGGGTGCTGCTGTTCCTCACCGGCAAGCGTCAGTTGCATGAAGCCGTCGGGGTTTACCGGGTGCTGTCGGTGATCGTGAACATGCTGCGGTCGCTGCCGTTCATCATTCTGCTGATCGTGCTGATTCCCCTGACCACCGTGCTGGTCGGCACTTCGCTGGGCGTGCCGGGCACCATTCCGCCGCTGGTGGTGGGGTGCACGCCGTTCTTTGCGCGGCTGGTGGAAACCGCGTTGCGCGAAGTCGATCGCGGCGTGGTGGAGGCGACCCAGGCCATGGGCGCCAACACCTGGCAAATCATTCGCTACACGTTGCTGCCCGAAGCCCGGGGAGGGCTATTGGCGGCGATCACGGTGACCGCGATTGTGCTGGTCGATTACACGGCGATGGCCGGCGTGATCGGTGGCGGTGGCCTGGGCGATCTGGCGATTCGCTACGGCTACCAGCGGTTCCAGACCGACGTGATGGTGGTCACCGTGGTGCTGTTGCTGATCCTGGTCCAGGCCCTGCAAATGAGCGGTGACCGATTGGTGGCGCGTTACAGCCACCGCTGACGATTCGATTCAAAACCAACAATCCCGGCCACACGTCCACCCCACGACGGCCATTAAATCTGCCTAGGAGTACAACATGAAAAAGACCCTGGCCATTCTGGCTGCCCTGGTTTCGTTGAGCGTTCACGCCAATGAAAAACTCACCGTCGGTGCGACACCGGTGCCCCACGCGGAAATCCTCGAATTCGTCAAACCGACCCTGGCCAAGGAAGGCGTGGACCTGGACATCAAGGTGTTCACCGATTTCATCCAGCCGAATCAGCAACTGGCGCTGAAGAACCTCGACGCCAACTATTACCAGTACCGACCCTTCCTCGATGACTACAACAAGACCCGTCACACCGATCTGGTGCCGGTGGTCGGCGTGCACATCGAGCCATTCGGCGCTTACTCGACCAAGATCAAAAACATCTCCGAGCTCAAGGACGGCGCCACCGTGTCGATCCCCAACGACCCGGTGAACACCGGTCGCGCGCTGGTGCTGTTGCACGAAGCCGGGCTGATCAAACTCAAGGACCCGAGCAACACCCTCGCGACCCAACGGGACATCGCGGAAAACCCCAAGCACCTGAAAATCCGTGAACTGGAAGGTGCATTGCTGGCGCGTTCGGTGAGCCAGGTGGACCTGGCGTTCGTGTTTGCCAACTACGCGCTGGAAGCCGGGATCGACACCAACAGCGCGTTGATCGTCGAGAAGGGCAAGAGCCTGTACATCGAGTTCCTTGTCGCCCGGCCGGACAACATCAACGACCCGGGCCTGCAGAAGCTGGCCAAGGCGTTGAACTCCGATGACGTGCGGCAGTTCATCCTGACGCGCTATAAAGGACAGATTGCGCCGGGGTTCTGAATTATCGGTGGCTGACAAGACGCCTTCGCGAGCAGGCTCGCTCCCACAAGGGATTTTGTGAACGACACAGATCCAATGTGGGAGCGAGCCTGCTCGCGAAGGTCGCACCGCTTATTTTGGATCTGTCCCGGATTCCAGGCGCTGCGCCCCCGGCCCCTGTTCCCCCAATGCATCCCCAAAAATTAAATCGAGAGCTGCATCAGGCGTTCACCCTGCACGTTTTCCGTGGGCCGGCGCTTGTTCACCGCCAGTTCGCCGATCTTGATCAGGCGAGTGCGGGTGACGTTGCGACTCAACCCCAGCAACGCGGCAGTGTGCACCTGGTTGTAGTGGCTGAAGCGATAGGCGGCGCGCAACAAGGCATCTTCGACTTTCTCGTGCAAAGCACCGGCCTGTTCCTCGAAGAGCTTTTGGAAGGCCCGATCCAGCAGCGCTTGGGCGGAGTCATCGACTGGCGTGTGATAGTCGTCCTGACGCTCGATGCGCATGTTCGACAGGCGCAGGTCGTCGCGTTCGATCACGCCGTTGCGGCAAATCAGCAGGGTGTGGTGAATGACGTTTTCCAGCTCGCGGATGTTGCCCGGCCAGCTGTAGCTGCGCAGTTTCAGTTCGGCCTCTTTGCTGATGGTGATGCTGCCGTAGCCCAGGCGCTGGCTGTAGGCGTCGATGAAATGGCGGGTCAGCGGCAGGATGTCGCCCGGACGCTCGCGCAGGGGGCTCAGTTCCAGACTGACCACGTCGAGCCGGTAATACAAGTCTTCGCGGAAATGCCCGGCGTTGATGGCTTTTTCAAGTTGCACGTTGGTCGCCGCCAGCACCCGCACATTGATGGGAATGCTCTTGCGTGAACCCAGGCGCACCACTTCGCGCTCCTGCAACACCCGCAGCAATTTGACCTGGATCGCCATCGGCAAATCGCCGATTTCATCGAGGAACAAGGTGCCGCCGTCGGCCTCTTCGAACCAGCCGGCCTTGGCGCTCAATGCGCCGGTAAACGCGCCTTTTTCATGGCCGAACAACTCGGCCTCGACCAGGGATTCGGAAAACGCGCCGCAGTTCACCGCCACGAACGGACGATTGCGCCGGGCGCTGAGGTTGTGGATATGTCGGGCCACCAGTTCTTTGCCGGTGCCGGTTTCGCCAATGATCAGCACACTGGCTTCACTGGGCGCGACTTGTTGCAGATGCGCCAGCAAGGCCTGTGATTTCGGGTCTTCGAACACTTGGGCCGTGGCGCGGATGGATGTCGCCAGAGCGGGCGAGGGCGGTAAGGTCAGCAGTTGCATAAGGCACGCTCCATGGAGGGCAGGCTAGGAATAGAAAGTCGGAATCGGCAAGGCCTGGTTCAGCGCCCAGTCACCCAGTTCGTGAATCTTGTAGTCCACCGGGTCATGTAGGGTCTGGGTGCGCAGGTTGCGCCAGTGACGGTCCAGGCGCAGCGAAGCATGGGTCGAGCGGGCACCGGTCACTTCGAACAAACGGCTGCACAACTCCAGGCCATTGCGGGTCGCGGCGACCTTGGCCGTGGCAATGGCGGTGGCCAGATGGCCGCGCTCTTCGGCAGTGAGGTCCGGACCTTTGGCCCAGGCCTTGTCGAGCAGATCGGCAGCACGCTCCACCAGCAACCGTACGCCTTCGAGGGCCACCCAGAATTCGCCGTAATGGCCGAGCACATAAGGGTCCTGGTGCACATCCCGGGCTGTGGATTTGTGCCATGGCCGGGTCTCGGTCAGGGTGTATTGCCGCGCCTCCTCGAAGGCGCCTTCGGCAATACCGAGGAACATGTGGGTAAATGTGAGCTGGGCGATCAGCGGGCGAAGGCAGGCGAACGGCGTACTCAGCGGCCCCGGATCGAGCAGCAGTTCCGACTCTTCGACGCGCACCCGTTCGAAGGTGGCGCTGCCGCTGTCGGTCTGGCGCTGGCCCATGTTGTTCCAGTCGTTGTGCAAGGTGATGCCGCTGCGACCGCTGGGGATGGCGGCGATCAACAGTTTGCCGCCGGCACTCTCGTCCACCGCCGAGGCAATCAGCATTTCCGAATCGCTGGCGCCGGAGCAGAAACTTTTCTTGCCGGAAAACTCACGCCAGCCACCGAGGTTTTTCACCACGGTGCGGGTGTCCAGCGGGTTGAGGGCGTTGCCCCAGAACCAGTTCTTGCGCGCGGTCTGTTCAAACCACGGCTGCCATTGATCGGGCCGGGCGAACAGGCGCACGGTGGCGAGCATCAGGTGATGGAAGCCAAACACGTGGGCAATCGAACTGTCGACCTTGGCGAACTCGCGCACGATGGTCAGGGTTTCACTCCAGTTGGCACCGAGGCCACCGAAGCGGGTGGGAATACTGAGCGCCAGCAGGCCGCTGTGGCGCAGGGCGTCACGCTCGGCCTTGGGCGTACCGCCACGCTCGTCGCGCTCGACGGCGGTCAAGGCAAACCCGGCGGCCAATTGGCGGGCGGTCTGCAACGGGGAGATCAGGGCGCTGTGCGGCTTGGCAGTCACGCGGGTTTCCTTCTTGAGAAACAACACATATCCACTGTGGGAGCGAGCCTGCTCGCGAAGAGGCCGGAACATCCAACATCAGAGTCGACTGTGCGGACGCTTTCGCGAGCAGGGTTTGCGGGGTCAGGCTGTGGCTTTGGCCGGGAGCACATCATTGGCAATCATTTCGCCAAACGGCCCGGTCAGATTGGTGACCCCGCGTCCGGCCAGGCTGGCGTACGGCTCGGGCAGCAGCGGGAACACCAGTTCGGCAAAGCGATAGGCCTCTTCAAGGTGCGGGTAGCCGGAGAAGATGAAACTCTCGATCCCCAGGTCCGCGTATTCCTTGATGCGCGCCGCCACCTGCTGCGGATCGCCCACCAGCGCCGTCCCGGCACCACCCCGTACCAGGCCTACGCCAGCCCACAGATTGGGCGAAATTTCCAGGTTGTCTCGACGCCCGTCATGCAGGGCCGCCATGCGCCGCTGGCCTTCGGAGTCGAAGCGCGAAAAGGATTTCTGCGCAGCGGCGATGGTCTCGTCGCTGATGTGCTCGATCAGTTTGTCGGCGGCTTTCCACGCCTCTTCGGCGGTTTCGCGCACGATCACATGCAGGCGAATCCCGAACTTCACGGTGCGCCCGTGACGAGCTGCGCGCTCACGGACATCGGCAAGCTTTTGCGCCACGGCTGCCGGTGGTTCGCCCCAGGTCAGGTAGACATCGACCTGCTCGGCGGCCAGGTCATGGGCAGCATCGGAGGAACCGCCGAAATACAACGGCGGATAGGGTTTCTGCACGGGCGGATACAGGGCCTTGGCGTTCTGCACGCGCAGGTGTTTGCCCTCGAAATCCACCGACTCGCCTTGCAATACACGGCGCCAGATCTTCAGGAATTCGTCGGTGACTTCGTAGCGTTCGCTGTGGTCGAGGAAACTGCCGTCGCCACGGTTTTCATCCGGATCGCCGCCGGTCACCACATTGATCAGCAAGCGGCCGTTGGACAACCGATCCAGGGTCGCGGCCATGCGCGCCGAGACGGTTGGCGAAATGATCCCGGGACGAATCGCCACCAGATACCGCAAGCGTTCAGTCAACGGCACCAGCGCCGAAGCGATCACCCACGAGTCTTCGCAGGAGCGCCCGGTGGGGATCAGCACGCCGTGATAGCCGAGGCTGTCAGCGGCCTGGGCCACTTGTTTCAGGTAGTTAAGGGTGACCGGGCGTGCGCCCTGTGTCGTGCCCAGGTAATGGCCGTCACCGTGGGTAGGCAGAAACCAGAAAACATCCATGAAGAAGTCCTTAAGCGATTTTCAGCAGAGGGTTGGGGTGCACGCCGAACAACGGCGCGGCGCGTTCTGCAGCAAGACGAATGCGGGCCTTCAAGGGCTCACTGGTTATTTGATAATTGGAAAAATCGGCTTCGGTGGCATACACGCCAATCGGCAAGGTCAACGCCTGGAAGAAACTGAACAGCGGCCGCAACTGGTGATCGAGCACCAGTGCGTGACGTTCGCTGCCACCGGTAGCGGCCAGCAGCACCGGGGTGTTGATCAGCGCATTCAGGTCGATCAGGTCGAACAGGTGCTTGAGCAGGCCAGGGTAGGAACCGCGATAAACCGGCGCTGCGACGATCAGCAGGTCGGCGTTTTCAATCGCCTGCAGTTCGGCTTCGACTTCTGCGCTCACTTCCTGGCGGGACAGCGCCGCGCCCAGTGGCCGGGCGATGTCGCCCAATTCGATCAGCCTGCTCTCGATCGGCAGTTGCTCGGCCAGTTGCGCCAACAGCGCTTGGGTCAGTACCAGAGTGCGGGAGGGGCGCCAGGTACCGCCGGAGAGGGCAACGACTTTCAGTGCACGCGACATGATCAGTTCCTTTTTAAACAGTTGCTGGGGAAACAGTGAGTCATCACTGGGCTTGTCCCCCTTGAGCAAGAGCTGTACCAATCCCTCGAGGCCACGGTTTTCGGGGCTTTCAGCGCGTTGATCAATACGCGCTGTTGATTTTTCAGGGCTGTTTGTTGAATGACTGTTGCCTGATGAACAGTTGCCTGAGCAACAGTTCGTCAGCGGATGGCGTTGTTATAAAGCTTCGTTTTTATTCCGTAAAAGAAGTTAAATTAATATTTATAGTTCTTTATGGAATATATGGGTGGTCAAGAGACGGAAATTAGAAAAACTCGATAGCGACTATCGAGCGTGTTGATTTCTGCCCGCCCGGAGGCGCGAGTAGCCTGTGTTCATTGCCCCGAACCCAGATTGCCAGGACGCTCGCCATGAAAACCCTGATCACCACTTTCCTGCTGCTGACCCTGTCCGTTCTTGCCGGATGTGCCAGCCATGTGTCCCCGGAATTGCGGCCCTACACCGCTGAAGAAACCCGGGAATTGGCCCTGGAGGCGTTGAATCGCCGCGGCTTGTCATTCGACGAGTACCACGCGAAAAAGGCCGAAATACTGGGTGAGCCGCAAAAGACTTTCGGCTTCGACAAACAGGGTGAGATGAACGCCGAGCGAGCTGTACAGCTGCACGGTCGTCCAAGCTGAGCAATAACTGTACTGCTCGAACTTTCACCTAACTGTCCATGGGTTTGCGTCGGGGTGTGCGATAGGGTCAATACCTGACCGACCCTGATGGACTGCCACCATGACACTCTCCCTCGATCTGCTGCTGGGCTTCGCCCTGTTTGCCCTTGTCACCTCGATCACACCCGGTCCGAACAACACGATGTTGCTGGCATCCGGCGTGAACTTCGGCTTTAACCGCACCATCCCCCATATGCTCGGCATCACTTGCGGTTTCTTCGTGCTGGTCGTGGCGGTCGGGTTCGGTTTGGGCGCGGTGTTCCAGACTTACCCCTTGCTCTATTCCGTGCTGCGTTACGTAGGCGCGGCATATTTGCTGTACCTGGCATGGAAAATCGCGCATTCCGGGCCGGTCTCGGACAGTGAGAAGGGCGAGGCCAAACCGATCAGCTACCTGGGCGCCGCCGCGTTCCAGTGGGTCAACCCCAAGGCCTGGATCATGGCCATCGGCGCCATCAGCACCTACACCCCAATGCAGGGCTACTTCACCAATGTCATTGTGATTGCCGCGGTATTCGCGATCATCAACCTGCCAAGCGTCGGTGTCTGGGCCGCGTGCGGCACGCTGTTGCGCAATGTGCTGAAGGACCGCCGCTGGTTGCGCCTGTTCAACTGGGGCATGGCCGCGCTGCTGGTGGCGTCGCTGTATCCGATCCTGCTCGAAAGCTTTAACTGACGCATTGCTTCAACCGGTTGCCCGATGCCTGTTAAGCTCGCCTTTCAGGAGCGTTCCAACGCACTTTTAAATGAAGTTGTACTTCTTTAACGGCATCCGATCAGGTATTGGTAACGTTCTGAAACCTCGGCGCAGCTCACAAGGCTGCGTCTTGACGTTTACAGTCACGAGCTTCCTGATCCCGGAACACGCTCTGCGAGTCTTTTATGAATAAGCGTCCGCTGTATTTCGACTACGCCGCCACCACGCCGGTGGATGAGCGGGTCATCAAGGTCATGGTCGAGTGCCTGGGTCTGAGCGGCAATTTCGGCAACCCGGCGTCCAGCTCCCACGCGTTTGGCCAACAGGCCCGGCAATCGGTCGAGCAGGCGCGCCGCCAGGTCGCCGAACTGGTGGGGGCCACGCCAGAGCAGATCGTCTGGACCTCCGGTGCCACCGAGTCCAATAACCTCGCCCTCAAGGGTGTCTTCCAGGCGCGGGGCGTTGCCGGCGGCCACGTCATCACCAGCCAGATCGAACACAAGGCCATCCTCGACACCACTAAACAATTGCAGGATGCCGGCGTCGCGGTGACGTACCTGATGCCGGACGCCGATGGCCTGATCACGCCGCAAGCGGTCAGCGAAGCCATGCGCGAAGACACCTTCCTGGTGTCGCTGATGCTGGTCAACAACGAACTGGGCACGGTCAACGACATCCCGGCCATCGGCCAGGTGGTACGCCATCGCGGTGCGCTGTTGCATGTCGACGCGGCTCAGGGCGCCGGTAAGGTGGCCATTGACCTGGCCGAGTGGCCGGTGGACCTGATGTCGTTCTCCGCGCACAAACTCTATGGTCCCAAGGGGATTGGCGCGCTCTATGTCGGCCAACGGGCGCAACAGCGCGTGCTGGCGCAGATCCACGGCGGCGGGCACGAAGGCGGTCTGCGCTCCGGTACCCTGGCGACGCATCAGATTGTTGCCATGGGGGAGGCTTTTGCGCTGGCAGCGGCTGCGTTCGAGGAAGAAAAAACGCTGATCGTGCGCCTGCGTGAACGCTTGCTCGAGCAACTGTTCAGCATTCCCGGTGTACGTCTCAACGGCAGCCCGAACCAACGTATTCCCCATACCCTGAGCCTGACCTTCAGTGAAGGCGAGTTCAATTCGGCAGCATTGCTCGCTTCAATTGCGTTTTCCGCGACCTCGGCCTGTAATTCCGCCAGCAATGCTCCGTCCCATGTGCTGCTGGCCCTGGGGCACGACGCCCGTTCGGCGAGTCGCACCATTCGCTTGAGCCTGGGACGTTTCACCACCGAGCAGGATATCGATCAAGCGGCACAACTGATTAAAGCGGCCTGCGCCAGTGCTCCGGCATTCTGGCAATAGGGCCATAAATGCCGAGATTGATCGGCACATGACAATAAATGATTAGCGGTTAGCAGGAGTCACGATGAGTACGCAGTCTTCGATCAATGGATCGGTGCCCCAGCGCCTGGCGCAAACCCGCGAGCTGATGAGCCGGGAGGGCATCCACGCGCTTCTGGTGCCGTCGGCCGACCCGCACCTGTCCGAATACCTGCCGGGCTACTGGCAAGGGCGGCAGTGGTTGTCCGGTTTCCATGGTTCGGTCGGCACCCTGATCGTGACCCCGGATTTTGCCGGTGTCTGGGCCGACAGCCGTTACTGGGAACAAGCGACCAAGGAACTCAAGGGCAGCGGTATCGAGCTGGTCAAGCTGCAACCGGGCCAACCGAGTCCTCTGGACTGGCTGGCCGAACAAACCCCTGAAGGCGGTGTGGTTGCGGTCGATGGCGCGGTGATGGCCGTGGCCTCGGCGCGCACCTTGGGCAGCAAACTGGAAGAGCGCGGCGCACGCCTGCGCACGGACATCGATCTGTTGAGCGAAGTCTGGACTGATCGCCCGACGCTGCCGAACGAGCCGATCTATCAACACTTGCCACCGCAAGCCACTGTCAGCCGTGGCGAAAAGCTCGCCAAGCTGCGCGAAACCTTGCAGGCCAAGGGTGCCGACTGGCATTTCATCGCCACCCTCGATGACATCGCCTGGCTGTTCAACCTGCGCGGCGGCGATGTGTCGTTCAACCCGGTGTTTGTGTCTTTCGCCTTGATCAGCCAACAACAGGCGACCCTGTTCGTGGCGTTGAGCAAGGTCGATGCCGAGCTGCGCGCGGTCCTGGAACAGGACGGCGTGACCCTGCGCGACTACAGCGAAGTGGCTGATGCGCTGCGTTCAGTGCCGAGCGGAGCGAGCTTGCTGGTCGATCCGGCGCGGGTAACGGCCGGTCTGCTGGACAACCTGAACAGCGGCGTCAAGCTGATCGAAGGTTTGAACCCGACCACTCTGGCCAAGTCGCAGAAGAGCCTGGCCGATGCCGGGCACATCCGTCAGGCCATGGAGCAGGACGGTGCGGCACTCTGTGAGTTCTTCACCTGGCTCGACTCGGCGCTGGGCCGTGAGCGCGTCACCGAACTGACCATCGACGAAAAACTCACCGCCGCGCGCGAGCGCCGTCCGGGTTACGTCTCGCTGAGCTTCAATACGATCGCGGCGTTCAACGCCAACGGCGCGATGCCGCATTACCACGCCACCGAAGAGGAGCACGCGGTGATCGAGGGCGACGGCCTGTTGCTGATCGACTCCGGCGGACAGTACCTGGGCGGCACGACCGACATCACGCGGATGGTGGCGGTGGGTACGCCGACCGAAGAGCAGAAGCGCGATTGCACGCGCGTACTCAAGGGCGTGATCGCCTTGTCTCGCGCACGGTTCCCCAAAGGCATTCTGTCGCCGCTGCTCGACGCCATTGCCCGCGCGCCGATCTGGGCTGATAACGTCGACTACGGTCATGGCACCGGTCACGGCGTCGGTTACTTCCTCAACGTTCACGAAGGTCCGCAAGTCATCGCCTATCAAGCCGCGCCTGCGCCGCAAACCGCGATGCAACCGGGCATGATCACCTCTATCGAGCCGGGCACTTACCGTCCTGGCCGCTGGGGTGTGCGGATCGAGAACCTGGCGATGAACCGCGAGGCAGGCAGCAGCGAATTCGGCGAGTTCCTGAAATTCGAAACCCTGACCCTGTGCCCGATCGACACCCGCTGCCTGGAAACGTCGTTGCTGACGGAAGAGGAAAAGCAGTGGTTCAACGCTTACCACGCCGAAGTGCGCGAGCGTCTGAGCCCGTTGCTCGAGGGTGCGGCCCTTGAGTGGTTGAACACTCGCACCGCAGCTATTTGATGGGTTGCAGCGCTGGCGCTGATTCCAGCGCCAGCGCCATGTAATCGACAAAGGCTTTGACCCTGGCGGATTGGCGACGATTCGCCGGGGATACGGCATGTATCGGTAGCGACTGCGCGGTGTAGTCCTGCAAAATCGCCGTCACTCTCCCGGCCTTCAGATCCTCGCTGAACAGCCACACCGGCGACAACGAAATACCCATGCCTCCCAGCACCATCTCGCGAATCGCCTCGGAGTTGTTGCTTTGCGCATTGCCCTTGATCCGTACTTCGTGGCGCTGGGCACCTTTCTCATACCTCCATAGGTTCTGGCTGGTCAGCAGGTTGAACAGTAGGCAGTTGTGTCTGCCGAGTTCCTGGGGTGTTCGCGGCTGGCCGTGGTGCGCCAGGTATTCCGGCGCCGCGACAGTCACCCTGTGGGTGGTGCCGATATGGCGGGCAATCAAGCCTGTGTCGCTCAGTTCACCGATCCTGAACGTGACATCCAGCCCTTCACTGATCAGGTCCTGATTCTGATCGCTCAGTTGCAGGTCGATCTGAACCTCAGGATGGCGCTTGAGGAATTGCGGCAGGCGCGGCGCAATCTGTAAGCGTCCGAAACTGACCGAGGAACCGATTCTCAGGGGGCCGGCGATGGTTTCCCGGCCGGACTGGAAACTGTGCTCCGCCGCGTCCACTGCTGCGAGTATTTGTCGGCATTGGGTGTAGTAGCGCTGCCCCTCATCGGTCAGGGAAAGCCGTCGCGTACTGCGGGCAATCAGCTTTCCCCCCAGTTCTGATTCCAGCGCGCGCAGCACTTTGCTGATGGTCGGCTGGCTGGTCTGCAATTCACGGGCGACGGCGGAAAAACTGCCGCGTTCGACCACGCGAACGAAAATGGCCATTGCGTTGAGTTTGTCCACGGAGTACCTGATTAATGCCAAATGGGCATGCTTACTATAGCTATATGGCGTCTTATCGGCATGAGTGAGTTGACGGAAGATCGATCCTACAACTACCTCTGACGGGAATACGCGAAATGACTGACTTACTGCAAATGAGAGCGCTGATGGTTGACGCGGCTAATGCCCCGCTGCGTTTGGCCTCCATTGATCGGCCGGTTCCGGCTGCTGGTCAGGTGTTGGTGCGGATCGTGGCCAGCGGCGTGAATCCCCTGGATGGGAAAATTCGCTCGGGCCAGGCCGCTCATGCGCGCCAGCCCTTGCCGGCGGTGTTGGGTATGGACCTGGCGGGAACGGTGGAGGCGTTGGGCGAGGGTGTCAGTGGCTGGAAGCCGGGCGATGAGGTCTATGCCATGGCGACGGGAATTGGTGGGGCCCCGGGTTCACTGGCGGAGTACGCGGTGGTCGATGCACGGTTGCTGGCGCGAAAGCCGGTGAATCTGAGCATGCGTGAAGCGGCAGGATTGCCGTTGGTGCTGATCACGGCCTGGGAAGGATTGGTCGATCGGGCTCGGGTGCGTGCGGGGCAGAAAGTGTTGATCCATGGTGGGGCGGGTGGCGTCGGTCATGTCGCGGTACAAATCGCCCGCGCTTTCGGTGCCGAGGTATTTGCCACCGGCTCTGCGCGGCAGCAGGGGATCATAGAAGGCTTGGGGGCAACCTTTATCGATTACCGCCAATCTTCGGTCGAGGACTATGTGGCCGAGTACACGGCGGGGGAAGGCTTCGATATCGTCTATGACACGGTGGGTGGTGAAACCCTGGATGCTTCTTTCAAGGCTGCGCGCCTGTATCACGGGCACGTGGTGAGTTGCCTGGGGTGGGGGCAGCACAGTCTTGCGCCGCTGTCGTTTCGCGGTGCGACCTATTCCGGTGTCTTTACCTTGTTGCCGTTGCTGACGGGGCAGGGGCGTGAGCATCACGGTGAAATTCTGGGCGAAGCGGCACGCTTGATCGAGGCGGGCAGGCTCAAACCGATACTCGATCCGCGCCGGTTCACCCTGCAAACCGCCGAGACCGCCCATGAGCTGCTGCTGTCGGGAGCGGCGCAGGGGCGGTTAGTCATCGAGATTTAACTCAAGGCTTCGCGGACGAATTCCAATCGGTCCTGGCCGAAAAACAATTGATCACCGACAAACATGCTCGGGGCGCCGAATACACCGCGCTGAACCGCATTCTCGGTGTTGTTCTTGAGCGCGGCTTTGACCTCCTCATCGGCGGTCAGGGCCAGCACTTCATTGGGATCGAACCCGTTCTGGGTCAGCACCGACGCCACGGTTGCCGGTTCATCAAGGCTGCGGCCGTCAACCCACAGTGCCTTGAACAGGCAATCGATGAGGGCGGCGAAGCGTTCGGGATGACGCAGTTGCATGCCGGTGACAGCGCGCATGAGCATCAGGGTGTTGATCGGGAAGTGCGGATTGAATTTCAGCGGGACGCCATAGCGTCTGGCATATCGGTCGAGGTCCTGAAACATGTAGCGACCTTTGGCCGGAATGGCCGCCGGGGTGGCGTTGCCGGTGGCTTTGAACACGCCGCCGAGCAGGATCGGGACGTAGATCAACTGGCTGTCGGTTTGTTCGCAGATTTTGGGTAGCTGGGTGTACGCCAGATAGGTGGCGGGGCTGCCCAGGTCAAACAAGAACTCCACGGTTTTACTCATCGTCGGTGCACTCTGCTTATTGTTGTTGGGGGGGAGGGCTTACCAGCGTTCGCTCCAGGGGCGCAGGTCCAGTTCGAAGGTCCAGGCGTCGCGGGGCTGGCTGTGCAGATACCAGTAGTTTTCGGCAATGTGTTCGGGGTTGAGAATGCCGTCCTGATCTTTGGTCGCGTACTTTTCCGGGAAGTTGTCGCGGATGAAATCGGTATCGATGGCGCCGTCGACGATGATGTGCGCAACATGAATGTTCATCGGACCGAGTTCTCGGGCCATGCTTTGCGCCAGTGCACGGATCCCGTGCTTGGCGCCGGCGAATGCGGCAAAGCCGGCGGCACCGCGCATGCCGGCGGTGGCACCGGTAAAGAGGATCGTGCCCCGTTGTCGCTTGGCCATGCGCTTGGCCACTTCCCGGGCATTGAGAAACCCTGAGAAACAGGCCATTTCCCAAATCTTGAAATACTTGCGGGCGGTTTCTTCGAGAATGCTGCAGGGTACGTTCGCACCGATGTTGAACACGAACGCTTCGATGGGGCCGATCTCGCTTTCAATCTGCTCGACCAGTGCCACCACATCTTCTTCCTTGCGGGCATCGCAGGCAAATCCGTGGGCCTCACCGCCAGCGGCCTTGATTGACTCCACCAATGGCTGGAGCTTATCCGCGCTACGGCGAGTCACACAGGCTACAAATCCTTCCTGTGCAAAGCGCTTGGCAATGGCGCCACCTGTAGCATCCCCAGCGCCGACAACCAGTACGACCTTCTTGTTATTCATGGGTGGATCCCTTTAGTAAACGATCGTTAACTAAACGAACGTTATGCTACGATTCGACCAACGTCAAGGCGATCAACTCTGAGGGAAAGGCAATGCGTTACTCGGCCAATCACAAGTCGGAAACAAGGGAGAAGCTGCTGCACAGCAGCGCGGTGTCTGCCAAGACATCCGGTTTTTCCACGGTAGGTGTCGACGGCTTGATGAAAGCGATCGGCTTGAGTGGCGGGGCTTTTTACAGCCACTTCTCATCGAAGGACGAGTTGTTCGCTTCCATAGTCGAACATGAATTGCGCCAGAGTCTGGAGCGATTGGGGGCTGATCAGGGTCGTGACAAGCTGGAGCGCTGTTTGAAGCGCTACCTCACGATGTCCCATGTCGAACATCCGGAAACCGGCTGTGCCTTGCCTGCATTGGGGGCCGAGATAGCCCGTTCAGATGAGAGGATTCGTCAGCAGGCGGAACATTGGATTTGCCTACTTCAGCAGAGTTGGGCGCAGGTGCTGGAGAGTGACAGCCTGGCCTGGGCCATACTGTCGCAATGCGTCGGAGCGCTGGTGGTGGCACGGATGCTCGCCACGCCGGAGCTTCAGCGCACTGTGCTGAAGTCCAGTTATGATGAAATCGGTCGTCAGATCTCGAATCCGGGAATCTGACACCGCGCCATCAATTTACTTGCAGATAACGATCATGCTGCGGCTGGTATAGCCTGCAGGGTTGAGGCCGAACGGGTAATCGCCGGGCTCTTCCACGGCATCCCCGGATTTGGCAATGACCTTGTAACCCTTGGGGGCGCACGAGTTGGCGGCGCTGGCGTAGCACTTGTCCCAAGAGGATGACAGCCCTGAACAGTTGATGTGCAGCCCTTTCTTCCCGTGTTTCATCTGCGTTTTCGATGTTGCCGCACAGCCCGCAATTGCAAGTACGGCGATCAGTATCAAAATTCGTTTCATTGCTGTCCTTGGTGCATTTCCGGATCTCACGCCCGGTCTGGCAGTATTCGCTTTCGCATGAAGCGTTCTGATATCCCTATCCTGAAAAATCCATGTCTGGCACTGGGTTGCGGACCTAAACATGGCCTAAATGAGCGGTAAATACCAGTACCTCGTCAAATCTGGCATTAATCCGCCGCAATTGCGGGCTTTGCGACGCTGCCCATGGTCATGGTGGCGCCGACTGAAGCCAGAATAATGCAGAGGATAGCCATCCACTGTGACAGAGACAGGTATTCATGGAGGAACAACAAGCCTGACAGCGCGCCGAATGCGGGTTCAATGCTCATCAATGTCCCGAAGGTTCTGGCCGGCATGCGTGTAAGGGCGACCATCTCCAGCGTATAGGGGAGGGCCGTGGACAGGATGGCGACGCCAATGGCCACCGGGATCAGCGACGGAGTCAGCAACGCGGCACCCGCATGAACGATACCAATGGGTGCTACAAACAGGGCGGCAATCATTACGCCCAGCGCGGCTGTCTGCACGCCATTGTCAGCGCCAGCCTTTTGACCGAAGAGAATGTAAAGCGCCCAGCAGACCCCGGCGCCCAACGCATATCCGGCTCCTAGCAGATCGATACCCTCGGTCGTTGCGCCCGTCGGTATCAGTAGCAGTAAACCGACGGCCGCGAGGGCGATCCACAGAAAGTCGATTGCCCGGCGTGAAGCGTAAATGGCAACGGCCAATGGCCCGGTGAATTCCAGTGCCACCGCAATACCCAGGGGGACTGTGCGCAAGGACATATAGAAGAGGAAATTCATACCCCCCAGCGCCATGCCGTAAACGATGACGGTCCGCAGAGACTTCGCTGTGAGTTTCGCCCGCCATGGGCGTAACAGCAGCAACATGATCACACTGGCAAAGATCAATCGCAGGGTTGTGGTCCCTTGAGCACCGATGAAAGGGAACATGCTTTTGGCCAGGGAGGCACCGGACTGGATCGACGCCATGGCTATTAATAGCAGGCCGACCGAAAACAAGGTCGAGGCAAGGCTGCGAGGCTGATCGTTCATGGAGTGGCATCGTCCAAAGTAGAGAGCGTGGTGCTGTTCTTGATATTGGGCAATATATTGCGCAATCGTCGCTGGCGCGTCTACATATAGGCAGCAATTTGTTCCAGTTGATAGAAAAACCAAATTAGGTGTTGACGGCAGATTTCAGATATCTATAATTCGCCCCACTTCCGGCGCAGTCGAAACGGAAAACTCCTTGATAAACAATGAGTTACGAAGTTTTCGACAGTGAGTTGCTTCAGGTCATCGAAGCCGAAAGGGAGTTGAAAAAG